>DAIUKG010000110.1:0-1406 GCA_036848375.1 Spirochaetota bacterium | reverse complement strand
TCCCCGACATCCCCCTGCGTTTTTCCCGTATCATGCAGGAGAAGACCCACCGCTTTAACCGCGCGCTTCAGTCCCTGGACCAGCTCTCTCCCCTGTCGGTAATGCGCCGGGGATACTCGATCGTGCTCGACAGCGAAAAGAGGATCATCCGCAGCGTGAGTGAAACCTCAGAGGGCAGCGGCATTCAGGTTCTCATGCGCGACGGATCCCTGTCGTGCACGGTCGATTCAATACGGAAAGGAGACAGCATTGGAAAAGAAGAAGAAAGAGCATGACGTTAAAGTACCTTTTGAGAAGGCCCTTGAAAATCTTGAAGAAATCGTTTCACGCCTTGAAACCGGCGAGCTGGGGCTCGAAGACGCGATAAAGGAATTCGAGAAGGGGATGGGCCTGGCGCGCCTGTGCCATGACAAGCTTGAAGAAGCGGAAAGAAAAATTGAGATACTTCAGAAAGGCGACCGGGGCGCGGTTGTGAAAAAGGAAGTTTCGGTAAAAAAAGACACCGGTGAAATCGAGGATGACGACGATCTCCAGGGTTCGCTTCTGTAAAAGGGAGGATTGACGATGAAAAAATTTGTACTGGTGACACTTTCGCTCAGCCTGATCATGGCGTGCGGCAAGGGAAACAGGGTGCTCTTCTGCGAAGGCGTTTCATCCGGGGGTGACGGTGAGCGCTGCGGCACGAAGTTCGAGACAGGCGACCTGACCGCGTTGATTGAATCAGAGGCCCCTTTTGAAGCTGAAAGCATCGATGTCGCGGTGTATCAGGTCAACGGGCCGCTTGAGGAAAAAGTTGACACGGTTACGGCGAAAACAATGCCGGATGAAAAGAAGAAAGCGGTCACGCTCTCGTTCTACCAGCCGGGAAAGTTCCGCGTGAAAGCTGAAAAGGGAAAGGACGTTATCGCCCAGGGTGATCTTGAAATTGTGGAGTAGCGGTGTAGCTGAAATTATTCCGCACTCTGTCCGCTTTCGGCCGCCTTTTTTCTTTTTTCTTCCTGGTAAAACACGATGACCAGCAGGCATGCGCCGACGACTATGGCCGAGTCAGCGACGTTAAAGGCCGGCCAGCGGTAAACCCCGTCCACGCCAATTGAAATAAAATCAACTACACCGGGCCTTCCGGGAATAACCCGGTCAATGATGTTCCCGATCGCTCCTGATATGATAAACGAGAGCGATATGGTGAAAAGCAGTGTTTTGTTTTTTTCATACAAAAAATATCCGATCATGAGCAGAAGCACAATGACCGATACCACGAGGAACATGTTCTTGTAGCCCTGCAGTATGCCGAACACGCCGCCCTGGTTGTATACCAGGGTGATCCTGAGAAGGCCGTCAAGGTAATCACGGCGTTCGTACAGGTGAAGGTTTTCAACGATATAGTTTTTCGTCAGCACGTCAAG
>DAIUKG010000109.1:0-1406 GCA_036848375.1 Spirochaetota bacterium | reverse complement strand
TCCCCGACATCCCCCTGCGTTTTTCCCGTATCATGCAGGAGAAGACCCACCGCTTCAACCGCGCGCTTCAGTCCCTGGACCAGCTCTCTCCCCTGTCCGTAATGCGCCGGGGATACTCGATCACGCTGGACCGGGAAAAGAGGGTCATCCGCAGCGTCAGTGAAACATCCGAGGGGAGCAGTATCGACGTTCTCATGCGCGACGGGTCCCTGTCGTGCACGGTCGATTCAATACAGAAAGGAGACACCAGTGGAAAAAAAGAAGAAAGAGCATGAGGCGAAAGTAAGTTTTGAGAAGGCCCTTGAAAATCTTGAAGAAATCGTTTCACGCCTTGAAACCGGTGACCTGGGGCTTGAAGACGCGATAAAGGAATTCGAGAAGGGGATGGGGCTGGCGCGCCTGTGCCATGACAAGCTTGAAGAAGCCGAAAGAAAGATAGAGATTCTCCAGAAAGGCGACCGGGGCGCGGTTGAGAAAAAAGAGGTCTCGGTAAAGAAAGAAACCGGCGAAATCGAGGATGACGACGATCTCCAGGGTTCGCTTCTGTAACACGGAGGAATGGCAATGAAAAAATTTGTACTGGTTATGCTCTCGCTCAGTTTGATCACGGCGTGCGGCAAGGCGAACAGGGTGCTGTTCTGCGAAGGCGTTTCATCAGCCGGGGACGGCGAGCGCTGCGGCAGCAAGTTCGAAACGGGCGACCTGACCGCGCTGGTTGAATCAGAGGCGCCCTTTGAAGCTGATAGCATTGATGTCGCGGTGTATCAGGTGAACGGCCCGCTTGAGGAAAAAGTTGACACGGTCAAAGCGGCAACAAAGCCGGATGAGAAGAAGAAAGCGGTCACGCTCTCGTTCTACCAGCCGGGGAAATTCCGCGTGAAAGCTGAAAAAGGAAAAGACGTTATCGCCCAGGGTGAACTTGAAATTGTAGAATAGCGGATCTGCGGGAGTTATTCCCCGCCCTGCCCGCTTTCCGCCGCTTTTTTGCGTTTCTCTTCCTGGTAAAAGACGATGACCAGGAGGCATGCGCCCACGACTATGGCCGAGTCCGCCACGTTAAAGGCAGGCCACCGGTAAACCCCGTCAACGCCGATTGAAATAAAATCGACAACACCGGGCCTTCCGGGAATGACCCGGTCAATGATGTTCCCGACCGCTCCTGATATGATAAACGAGAGCGACATGGTGAAAAGCAGCGTCTTGTTTTTTTCGTACACGAAATAGCCGATCATCAGCAGAAGCACAATGATCGAGACCACGAGGAACATGTTCTTGTATCCCTGCAGTATGCCGAATACGCCGCCCTGGTTGTATACCAGGGTGATCCTGAGAAGGCCGTCAAGGTAATCGTGGCGTTCGTACAGGTGAAGGTTTTCAACGATATAGTTTTTCGTCAGCACGTCAAG
>DAIUKG010000108.1:0-1811 GCA_036848375.1 Spirochaetota bacterium | reverse complement strand
TTCAGGGCCAGGTTGCGCGCTCCGTTGTTGTTCATCAGATACAGGTTTTTGTTTTTCAGCCTGTGGCTCTCGAGCGTTAGCCGCAGCCACTCGTCATTCCCCTTCTGCACATAGCGGCGCACAAAGCCTTTTGACGGGAGATCGCGCTCATTAAGCCCTATTTTTAAATATTCGTTACGGTCAAAGGGGATGTCAATATACTCACTTCCATAATTTTTTAGAAGCGCTTCAATCTCGCGCTTTTCTTCCTGGTCAATTATCCGGTTGAGCACCCATATTTTAATGCAGCCGGGAAATTCGTGTTCATGTTCCAGGATAAAGCGCAGGTTCTCGCGGGTCTGGCCTTTCCGGTGCCGGGGGGGGAGGTCGTTGCCCACAATGCGGCACAGGGCGAAAGTATCCGGCGCAGCTTTGAGCGGAGAGCGCTCATGCCGTGCACGGGCGGCTTTCTGCTGCCGGCCAGCGGCAAACCCGAGGCTTCGGCGAAGCGGAGGCAGCACTGCCCGAACATATATATGCTTTATAAAAAAAGACGACAGGGCCTTTTTCGCTTTAACCGCTTTTATAATCAACAGATCAATCATGGTTTCACGCATTCACAAATAATATAATCACGCAATCCCAGAAACCGGACCAGGTCATCAGGCAAATCATCGGTGATGTTGACCTGCGTTACGGAAAAACCCGCGTCACTGATCTGCGCGCGATACTGTTCTTCAAATTCAGCCGGATCATCCGCCGCAGACGCCGGAACCTGAAACACTGCCATGCCTTCCTTCTTCACTATCCGGTGTATCTCAGGCAGCAATACGTGAAAATCACGCATGTTTTCAGGCAACACGGAAAACAGAACAATGTCGAATTTCTCATCCGGGAAATAGGTGTTCCCAGGATCGATTTTAACCATGGCCAGGGGGGATGACGGATCAGCCGAGGTGTAAACAACATTGTCAAGCGGTTCTAATTTATGCATGACCTGCTTCTCCGGGGCAAGATGGAGGAGCGATATCGTTCGTCTCTCTATCAAAGGGATAATCTTATTTGAAAAATAAACCCAGAAATTTCGGTGCCGTTCCAGTGAGGCGCACACCGGGCATTGCAGCATGTCATACTGTTCGTTTTCAATGTGAATAAAGGCATCGATATACGAAAAGCATATCGGGCAGAACCTCTCTTTTTCTCTATGCGAAAATTTCTTCTCTAATAGCTTTATCGTTGCGGGGCTCTTGTCGGAAGATTTGTCCCGCCTGAACATTCTGTCTGCAAAACGCGCGGACACCGACGGCCTGCTTACGGTTTTTTTAGCGATTGAATTGATCAGCTCGATCAACTGTGCCGCCCTTTTTTCAAAGGAAAATTCATCGATAACCGTTCTGTTTGCACTGGAGGTCTTTTCGGCCATCAAGTCATAATCTCTCTGCATCGTGTCCAGGGAGCGGAAGAAATCATCCCTGTTTTTGTAATATAAAATTTCATCAGGGAACTTTTCTTGCAGAGAATCGTGATGGTCGCTTATCACCGGCAGTCCGCATGCGAGTGCGTCGAAAACGCGGTTGTTGATGTATCCGAACGCGGCCATGTCGTTCCAGTGGTCATTGATGGTAAAGCGGGAGCGCTGGTACAGGCCGCCGAGCTCTTCGTTGCTGATGTAGCCGCCCATCACATATTTCGTGTCGATAAATTCATCCCACCCCCTTCCCCATACGCGGAGGTCGAGGCCGTATTCAATGGCCCACTGTACGCAGGGCCTGGGGATGTTTCTGGTGTTCCCGACAAAAATAGCGCCGGCGCGCTCCTGATTTCGCGCAGAA
>DAIUKG010000107.1:0-1813 GCA_036848375.1 Spirochaetota bacterium | reverse complement strand
TCCTCTTTTTTGTCATATTCGATCCATTCGCAAGCTTTTCCGTGTTTACCGCCGCCACCGCGCACCTGACCTTCCGCCAGCGCAGAAAGACCGCCCTGCTCGCAGTACTCGTCGCTTCGCTGATATCGTATTCCGTTCTTTTTTTCGGAGATTCGGTTTTGCGCCTTTTCGGCGCTGAAATCCATGATTTTAAAATCGCTGCCGGGATCATTCTCTGTATCCTTGGCATCAAGATGTCCCTGGGCGAGTCGTTCTCAAGGGATGAGGGCATTGAGGAATCTTCATCGCAGGCCATTGCCGCGCTGATCGGCACCCCGCTTCTGACAGGCCCGGCCGCCATTACCACGATAATAATTGTTGTACAGGATTACGGCCTCGCAGCGCCGGCCCTTGCCGTCACCCTGGTGCTGCTTTTTACCACGGCGCTTTTTCTCGCATCGGCGCTGCTCGCCCGTTTTATCAACACCACCCTGATCCGGGTGCTTTCAACAATACTGGGCCTGATCACCATATCCTGGGGCATTAAATTTATTCGCGCGGGTATTTCACTATAAACGTCTCATCCCATTTTAAGGGTATTGCAGATCAGGTTCGTGGTGTCGTCTACCAGGGTCTCAAGATCGTATACGGATGGAATTCTTTTCCTGTTTATGAAAAAAAGATACGCGGTACGCAATACCGCGCCCATGATAAATGAACCCGCGATGTCGGGATTGATCACATTATCAATGTTGCCCCACTTCTGGCCCAGTTTAATGTCACTGACAATTATGGACGTGATTTTTTCCTCATACATTGAAAGAAGGGATTCAATAAAGGGGTTGATTCCCAGGCTCATCCTGAGAATGATCCTGCACCGGTCATTGTTTTCATTGAAAAAATCGAACGTATGCCTGATGCGGTGCACCAGGTATTGTTGCGCGTAATACGCCGGCGAGTGATCACCGGAAAAATCCGTCAGTATAAGCTGAACAGCTTCTTCCCATTCGTCGAAATATTTTTTAATCAGGGTCAGGAAAATGTCTTCTTTGTTCTGAAAGTACTGGTAAATGGTCCCTTTGGCGACATGGGCTCGGTTGACAATATCGGCTATCTGGGTTTCATGGTACCCCCTCTGGGCAAAGATCCGTTCTGCGCACGCGACCAGGTATTCTTTGGTTTGTTCTCCTTTTCTCATGGGGCAACTTCCTTTCGGGATTGATATGGTAGCAGTATAATTTTGAGGGTAACGTAGTTTAGTCATTCCGGTTTTGCATCTTCCGAGTTTGCAAATACCGGAATCTCACGCGATAAATTCATGAATATTTTCTATGTCATCCCGGTATTACCTTCGGTAAACCGGGATGACAACAAAATGTGTTATGAAACGGTTGCCCCTAAAAATAATTTGCTACCGATTGATATCGGGAAATAATTTTGGAAAAAAGGTTTGCAAAATCTTGATACAATGAATTTGTGTCCATATCAATACTATTCATCGCAGGGATAGCATAACCGGTTGAATAAAATTGTAAATAATAATTTAACTTAGCGGGCCGATATCAGGGAAAATAAAGATTTGACTCTTTTTTTTATTGACAATAAATTTTTTTTTATTGACAATAAATAATGTATGGGTCAATTTACAAAAAACTGAACAGTCAGTTCTTCCTGACCAGTAAGTTTGTGAATAAGGGACATCCCCTGATTAATAATCCGATAATGGAGTAATTCAAACATACGGAAAGAGTTTTAAAAGCTCTTTTTTAATATTTTTTTAATTAACCGTCTAGACGGTCAAAAAAAATGCTTTTTTTTACCCTTATCCATTTTA
>DAIUKG010000106.1:0-1878 GCA_036848375.1 Spirochaetota bacterium | reverse complement strand
CCTTCTTGTAGTTCACCCAGTCTTCATACCGTTCATCCGTCAGCCCCAGGTCCTCATTGGTCTCGAAATCGCCATGGTCGACCCAGTTGTCTATGCGTTCAAAGGTGGTATTGAGTTTTGCCGCGTCGAATTGGAACGTGGTTTTGCCGACGCTTGACGCGCCCGTGAGCCTGCCGCTCTCGCTCAGGCTGATCACGCTGTTGTTGGTCACGGTCATGCCCCCGCCCCAGCCGCTCTGGTACCCGGCATGGGTGTCGGCCTTGATGTCAAAGCCGCGGCCGACGCGCGGTCATGAAGCAGCGTAAAGGGACAATTTCTTCTTTGATACTGTACTGAAAAAAATATTTACAAGTAAATACCGGTATTGTATGCTATCTTTAGTTGCTAAGACAGGTAAATCATGGAAAGAACTTGCAATATCTCCGATAATTTCAGTGATGCCGAGGAATGGGACATCGCCCAGCAGGTTGCAATGAGTTCAGAGGAGCGCCAGGACGCGGCCCGGGCCCTTAAAGAACGGTTTTACGGCAAGAATTGTCCTGATGTGCGGGAACTGTATAAAAAATGAGGGAAACATATTTTTCCGATGATATAAGGGAATTCCTTTTTCTTCTCGGCAAGTACAAAGTAAAATATGTAATTGTGGGTGGAGAGGCCGTAATTTATTACGGCCACGCCCGGCTAACCGGCGATATTGATTTTTTTTACGAGTCAACCTTTCAAAATGCGCAAAATTTATATGGCGCGTTACTGGATTTCTGGGACCAATCAATACCGGGGATCAATTCATCCGATGTTTTTCTGAAACAGGGAACAATCGTTCAGTTCGGACAGCCGCCTAACAGGCTTGATTTGATAAATGTTATTGACGGGGTTTCGTTTCAGGAAGCATGGGAAACCCGGGTATCCGAAACAATCAACGTAAAAAACGATAAGTGCACGATTTACTTCATTAACCTTGAAAACCTGATTAGAAACAAAAAAGCGGCTAAAAGACATAAAGACCTTGAAGATATAAAATTCCTGAAAAGGGCCATCAAGTGATTAAACCTGCTGCTTTGTGTTTCATGCTGTACTCCTGTGGATTCAATTAATAGCTTCACTTATATGAATGCATGTAGCATTGCGCGTCAAGAATAAAATAGTGTTGGTTCCAGGTCACGTGTCACAGCAACATTGCCGGCCGCGTTACCGCAGCTTTGGGTAGTGCTGCGTTGCCGGTACGGGATGCGTGATCCGGGAGAATTAATTAAAATCAAGTCCCAGTGCCTGATCATGCCATGGCGTTTTGTCCTTGATATAGATCATTATGGTATAACGATACTTCGCTTCAGTATCAAAAGCCAAACGATATACATCTAGTCTATAACTACCACTCCATTTTATATGTTTGCCGATAAATTTTAGAACAAGACACCCGTCTTTTACATCCCAGGTCCCTTTTCCAATAAACTTCTCATTTTCTTGATAATCATCAAACTTTAGAGTGAATGTGTTATCTTGCTTAAAATTAAACCAGGAATAAAGTCCTCCATAAAACTCAGATCCGGCTAATATCTTTTTTATGAATTCTTCATTCCCTTTAGCTTGATATAATTTTTTTACTTCAGTCTTATCTATTATCATAGTGCTTTTTTCTGTTGATATATTTGATTCGCCACCTTCCAATTGTATATGCATAATTAGCACGGTAAAAATAATAACGATAAATATACGTGTATCGTTTTTCATAAAAACCTCCCTACTTAATGAGTCTATCTTCAATGAGTTTTAATTGTAAGTAATACTTAGTTCTATTGATATATGCATTCGCTTTTCTATCAGTAATACCTGATCCACCGCACGATTCAACGGTTGAACCATATTTGCTCATATCCG
>DAIUKG010000105.1:0-2126 GCA_036848375.1 Spirochaetota bacterium | reverse complement strand
GGGCATCCCGGCCTTTCTCATCATCGCGCTCATGCCGCTGACCTTTTCAATCACCAGGGGCCTGGCCGCGGGCTTCGTTTCATATGTGTTCATAAAACTGGTTTCGGGCAAGTACCGTGAGCTCAACCCGGTGGTCGTGGTCCTTGCCGTGATTTCGGTGGTCGCCTTTATCGTCGGGTAACGTGAGTTTTCTTTTCACGATTGATGTATTTCTTGACAAAACAGCCGTTATCGGACACAATTAGCTATTCTTCTCCGGCATTATGGGAAACCGTTCACGGCTTGTGGCGTGGCGCGTTCCTGTGGCCTTATTTACACCACAGAGGAGGCCTGTATGAAAAAAATACTTCACTATAAAGGAATTGTTGTTCCCCTGGTAATTGTTCTTGCCTGCGGTTTGTTCGCTTTCACCGGCTGTTCCGAAGATGACGACAATGACAGAGGTATAAGGGTTAACCTGACCATTCTGCAGACGACCGACATGCATGACCGTGTTGCCGGTTACGGCCAGCACACCTCATATTCCCCTGATACCCTCAATGACGACTCGGTCCTGGGAGGGTTCGCGCGCATGGCGGCAAAGACCGATGAGATTCGCGACGCCCAGACCGCCAGCAATATTCCGGTGCTGCTCCTTGATTCGGGCGACTACACCATGGGTACGGTGTATGACCTTCTCTGGGACTCAGACCCGGCCCCGTTCGCGTATCTCCAGTACATGGAGTATGACGCCGTGACCCTGGGAAACCATGAGTTCGATTATAATCCCGGTCGCCTGGCAACCATGATCACTGCTGCCCAGAGCCAGACAGAGAGCTTTGAAGTGCCCATTGTGGCGAGCAACATGGTTTTTGATGGAACTGATGGGGATGATGACGCTCTCGAGGCCCTCCAGACCAGCGGGGACATCGTCACCAAACTGGTCAAGGACCTTGACAACGGCATCAAGGTCGGCATCATCGGGCTCCTGGGAAAGACCGCTGATGAATACGTGCCCAGCGCGGCCCCGGTGACGTTTAACAGCGATTACGCCGAGGCGGCTGAAGCGGCCGCGGTCCAGGCTGTGGTGGACGAACTGCGTGACACTGACGGCGTCGACATCGTGATCGCCCTGTCCCATTCGGGCCTCACTGACGTGACGCCTTCGGCGCCGGCAGGGGATGACGTGAGCCTCGCAGAGAACGTTTCGGGAATCGACATCATCCTCTCGGGCCACGAACATAAAATGACCGGTTCAATCGTGAGTGTGACAAACACCACTACCGAGCATGTTTCCCGCATCGTGTGCGCGGGCGCGTACACCCGGAACCTGGCCCAGCTCGACCTTGAAGTCAGCATGACCCAGAATTCGGTTGCGGGAGCGCGGCTTACGAACCATACCATCGATGACACTATCCTGGGCGACACTGATGTCAACACCATGGTTGCCGACTGGGACGCCGCGATCAACGCCATGTCGCTTGATTATGATGTTGAAGACACGGTCGCCACAACAGTGCCGGCACTGAGCGGCTCATCACCGGGAGAGAACGGGCTCGGCAGCCTGATCGCGGATGCGTTCAGGTATGCGGGAACAAGCGGCGCAACCACATTCGGGGGATGCGCAAACGGCACGATCCGCAACTCGTTCGCCGCGGGCCAGGACATTTCGTTCGCGGACCTGTTCGCCCTGCAGCCCCTGGGCATGACCTGGATGGGTGACCAGACCACGCTTATGCCCGGGTACCCGCTGCTGAAGGTGTATGTCTACGGTGACGAGGTATGGGACATCTGCGGTTTCAACGCGAAAATAATCCAATATTACACGGCCCTGCCGTCATACAGTGAATATTTTGTCAATCTTTCCGGGCTGCAGTACACCTATAGCACTTCATTCGCGGTGACCGATGTGAACCAATATGCCTGGGATGATTATGCCTGTACCGGCAGCGTCAGTGACATAGATGACGATACAACAGTCTATCCCATGATCATCGACTCGTATGTGATGTCCATGCTGCTCAGTGACAGTATCCAGGACCTTTTGACCAATACTTTTCATCTTTCAATTCATCCGAAACTTAGCGATGAATCGACAGTGATCACTGAAGACAACATGGACGATGCACGCCTTGAACAGGTGGCAG
>DAIUKG010000104.1:0-2304 GCA_036848375.1 Spirochaetota bacterium | reverse complement strand
ATCACCAGTGTGAGGTCAAGGAGAAAACCATGAACTTATTAAAAAAAATCGAAAGTGATCTTAAAGATGCCATAAAAAACAGCGATACGGTCAGATCGGGCACCTTAAAAATGCTTAAATCCGACATTATGTATGAAAAAGCAAAAAAAGGCCAAGATCTGGATGATGAAAAAATCCTGGAAGTCATTGCCCGTGCCGCGAAAAAACGGCGTGAATCAATTGAGGAATTCACCAAGGCCGGAAGAAAAGACCTCGCGGACATCGAATCAAGCGAGCTTGTCATAGTTGAATCGTATCTGCCGGAACAGCTCAGCCGGGATGAAGTCGAAAAAATCATCGATGCAAAACTCGCTGAACTCGGCGAGGTGACGCAGAAAGATTTCGGCAAAATCATGGGCCCGCTGATGAAAGAGCTCAAGGGCAAGACGGACGGCGCTGTTGTTAAAGAAATCCTTAACCAGAAACTGAACAAGTAACAGGTCACCGATATCCAAAGATCATCTTCAACCTTAATGAAGATTGCCTTCGCGCTGCTGATCACGGTCGCGGCATATGCCCCCTGCAGCGCGGGAGACAATATTGGCTTAGCGGCCCATATGGGCCTGCATTATGACGTGGGCAACCTCTCTGCATTGCCCGGGGCGCAGGTCAGCCCGCAGATCAACATTATACTTGGTGCACGGGTAAAAACAGACATACGCTTTTTCTTCATGCAGCTGGGGATCGAGCAGACCTTTCTTGTTTCGGAAGGGGAAATACTTAACGATTCCTACGGGGAACTGAAAAAAACCAGCATCCAGTATCTCGCCTTCCCGCTTTACGGCGGCCTGAACTTCCCGGTCAGGGACAGGGGGAAGTTCTATATCGGCGCGGGAGGAGCATGGATCATCGGCACAGGCTATCTAAAAAGCACGACTGCCAGAAAAAACCTCAGGGAAATTATCTTTTCACACGGATTCATCACGGGCATGCAGATCAGGCTGACGAAAGATTTCGGCCTGTACCTTGACCTGGAGATGCTCTTCTCAGATACCGGGCCGGCAATCGATATTGACCCGGCACATGACTGGAAAAACTTTTCACCGGATTACAGCGGCAGCAGGTTCCATTGCGGGGTGTTCTACTATGTCAAATAGAATAATCCACGCACTGCTGATCGCGCTTCTTTTACCTTCCTCCCTGTTTGCGATAAACACCGCGGTGTCCCTGGGCGCCCACATAGGCCTGGCGCCGGACATGGGCGGCAACCTCCAGTCGCGGGTCCAGCGGACCGAACTGGGTGTTGACAACGGTATTGACGGGATAAACCGCTCCATGGACGGGGTCAAAACCGAAAAGATAAACAAACTGCTCGGCGCGTACGGCGGCATGGATTTCAAGGTCGTTTTCGCGAAATATTTTCTTTTCAGGTTGCAGACCAATTTCGTGATGAATTTTTTCGGGGGGACGGGCGTGACACTTGACCAGAGCGAGAACAGGCTGACCGCGAAATACTCCCTCTGGATTGTGGACATACCGGTCGGGCTGGGGGTTTCGGTCCCCTTTGGCGATATCGTTCGCATATCACTGTGCGGCGGCGTCGCGTTCGCGTACGGGAGCTACAGCAACAGCTTCAAGTCCTCGACAGTGAACAGCAGCGCCACGTTCGAGACATGGACATTCCCGTGGCTGATCATGCTCAGCGGTGAATATTTCTTTCGTGAAGACATAGCGATAACGACATCCCTGGCTTACTACCAGGGGTCAAGCGATGTCATTAAAAGCCGTTCCGATTATGCGAAGATCGATTTTTCCGGGTTCAGGTGGAACATCGGATTCTCCTATTATTTTATTAAAAAGAAGAAAAAGGAGTGACCATGCGGAGTATTCTATTCAAAACCGCTTTCATGGCACTCATCATGGTTGCCGTTGCGTCCGTACCGGCCCGGGCCATCACCGAGATCGGCATAGGCCTTTCAGGCGGCATGTCATATGACCCGAACAACATTGAAGAAGAAATCGCCTCGTACAACAGCGCGATTGAAGCGTACAAATCGGCAAATTCCGGAACCGAGGTCAGCCCGCTCAATATCCCTTATGTGGGCATACTCGGAATAAACATCCGCTTTAAAATCGAGTTCTTTCTTCTAAGAATCGGGTTCCAATACCTTGAGGCATTTCTCTATCCGACGATGGGAAGCATCGAGCCCCCGGCCGGTGACCGAAACACGATTCGCTTCAACACCTGGCAGATATCCCTTCCCGTTTCGTTCGGGTTTCTTCTTGAAGCGACCAGAAGGTGCATATTTTATTTCGGCGGAGGGT
>DAIUKG010000103.1:0-2332 GCA_036848375.1 Spirochaetota bacterium | reverse complement strand
TCATAGAGGGCATCCACCCAGATGACAGGATATTCCCTCTCCAGGGGACGGGTTCTAAACCGGGCGATCTGTTCGTCGAGCTCCTTCGTCATCGCCGATACCTGGCCCGGTCACTGGGTATTGAGGACAAAAACACTCGGTGTTGACATCAATACCGGGACCGTTTTCCCCAAGCCATCGATGTTTTTGAGGCGGGCCTGGAGGACGCCCTGCAATTTCTGGCGTTCCCGTGCTTCGATCACCGTAAGATCAGCTCCAACAATGTCCTTGAGCGTCTGAACCGGGAGATCCGAAGAAGGTCGAGGGTCGTCGGCATCTTTCCCGGCATGTACGCTTATGTCCGACTCGTCACCTGCTATCTTATCGAGTACAGCGAAGACTGGTCTACCGGTAAATGTTATATCAAACAGTCACTTATTGAAGAACAGCGAGGTTTTCTGAAAAAGGCGGCATGAACGGGGGATGTCGATGATCTCATGAAACAATATTACGAACTTTTACCGACATGACCGACACTTCCGTGTTTTAAATAAGCGAATAATATTTTACGTTATCACTTGTGTTTTAACATTCGGACTGGCCTTTGGGTGCAGGTCATTTTTTCGTTGATGGGTTTAGCAAAGTATACGAACCAATAGCCAACTTTTATGTTTTATCTCTGATTAGCTTGGTCTGTTTCGTTATAATTCTCAAAATATAGGTTGTTAAATTTGTTAATAGAAAGGAAATGAAAAATATCACGGCCAGTAAGATTAAAAAGAATATCGCATTTGAAAGTTTATCTACAACATACATTTTATGGTAATGAACAGGAACGAAATAAATAATCTGATGGTGAACCAGGAAAGCGCCATATGAGTATTTACTCAGGTAATTGATAGGTGGACGGAACCAGTTCAGATCGAAAAACGACGCAGAGCAATACAAGAATACATAAGTAGCACTTCCTAATAAAACGAAACGCACGTAAAGAAACTGACCTAAATTAGAATAAAGACAGATCGTTATAAAACAACTTGAGAGTATCATAAATGATATCCGTTCATTGATCGAGATTGTCCTGAAAGCCGTCATTATATACATGCCCAAAACAAATTCAAAAAGTCGGACTGGTGGAAATCTGAAAATGAACATGGGGGCATCATAATAGTAATATGAACCAAAAGAAATGCCCGCGGCAATAAATAGAACCATGAGCATTTTTTTCATAAAAACAAATCTGATTATCGGATAAACAATATATAAGATAATTATAAATCCTAAAAACCACTCACCGATCAAGTAGTATGTTTTAACTTTAAATATAAAAAAACCATCCATTCCAATCAGTGTCAATAGAAAGGACTCAGGAGCCCTATCCGGTAAAAACCCTCTTTTTAAAAAAACACGAATTAATAAAATGAACAGGTAGCTGACATAAAAAAGAGGGAAGATGGCCATAAACCTTTTCCAGTAAAACCGGCCGATACTAAAAGGGGACGGATTTGATAAAGATAAAGAAGCACCAGATAAAATTATAAAAAGGCTAACCCCGATAATGCCCAGCACTGTATAGCAAGAAGAAATGATTAACTCTGCCGTAATATTTCTATTAATCCATATATTAAAATGATAAAAAATGATAAAAATTATGGACAAGGATCTTATAAAGTCTAATGTAAAAAGCCTATTGGTTGTCAGATTATTCTGCTGAGCCATAATCCCAAACCCAAGTTTAACGGTTTTTTAAAAATAGAATGACGATATTATGGACATGCGAAGGTCCGCGAGGGCCTTGGCAGTGCATTGCGCTCCTTGACATCGTGGATTGAAGGATCAGATTTCCCGGATCGTCGGATGAATGGCCACACCGGCGGCAAGGAGGAACCTTACCGTTCCTCCCGGCGTGTCTTCTGGATCACCGACAACGGCTCTTCTCATCGGTACCAAGCGGCGAAAGTTCGAATCACCGGGTGGTATCCGAACACGATCCTGGCTCACACCCCCATCCATGCCAGTTGGTCAATCAAGTCGAGATTTACTTTTCCGTCATTGAACGTAAAGTCCTGACCCCGAATGACTTCGTGAATCTCGAAGAACTCGAGTCCCGCGTTTTTGACTTCCAGAAACTCTACGAAAATACGGCGACAGCTTTCCAATGGAAATTTACCCGCCAGGATCTTAAAATGTCCTGGCACGCCTTTCTAACCCAGCGCGCCTGCTAAAAAATGCAGCGCGAAATACGTCACCGAACTTATGAGCCAGAGTGCTTCGTTTCAGTAATCAGAAGGATCAACAGCGCTCAACCCTGCGTAACTGTATCCACCATCCTTCAAGTCAAGATATAAGGCAA
>DAIUKG010000102.1:0-2532 GCA_036848375.1 Spirochaetota bacterium | reverse complement strand
ACTTTGACCGGAACAATTCAGAGCTTCCTGACAAGTTTGTGCGCTATCTGCGCTCAGAAGGGCCGGATGATGGAGTTGCAGGAGATAATATGTGGTTTGCCTCAGTTTCAGGTCTTTCACGATTGGAATACAGACCAGGCCAGAAGGACGAAGAAGATCGTGAAAAATGGAAACTTTATGGTGAAAGAGAAACAACCGGGGGAATTGTTGCCCGGGCAATGGGCATACGGGAGCTTGTCTCAGATGCGGTGCTTGACCTTATCGATCTTCATGTAACCGATAAATTACTGCTTATGGCCAACACTACCGGGGTATATACTTTTAACGGCAGATCAATAAACCGTTTCATCCCTGACTCTTCAGGTGGATTAAATGAAACGCAAATAAGGGATATAAATTACCGTGATGGTTATGTCATAGTCAAGACCAGGCCTCTTGCGAAGCAAAACCAGTATGTTGATTCAGTATCTCTCCTTAATATTAAAAAACGCAAATGGATAAAAGTCAAACTATGGGAGTTCGATAAAAATTATCCGCGGAACATCTATTTCATACCGTATAAAAAAGGAATCGATTTTGTTGCTCTTGATTATATAAACAGTGCCACAAAATTCGCTTTCTTTGATTATGAGACATTGGAACTCAAAAAACTGGAAATGACGTTTCCAGCTTCTGAAGATAGTGAGCCGCCTATCGATGATAAGAAAAGAGAAAATCCACAGTCTGAACAATCCGCCCCTGCTGAACAGGGTGATCAATAGATAAAAAAACCCGCGGGAACGCGGGTTTTTTTATACGCACCTTAATCAATGATGCTTTACCTGTTGTCTTAAATTGCTTTTTCCATCACCCTGTTCAATCGCGCCACAAAATCGACAGGATTTTTGAGCTCTACTCCTTCAACAAGCATGGCCTGCTCGAGAAGAAGAAAACTGATATCTGAAATAATATTTTTATCATCAATATCTGTCAGTTTTTTTACGATTGGATGATCGGGATTCACTTCGAGAATCGGTTTAAAATCAGGAATATTACCCTGTCCCATTGCTTTTAAAAGATGCTGCATCTGCACTGTCGGGTCTTTTTCGTCAGCAACAATACATGAGGGGGACCCGCTTAATCGCACACTGGCTTTAACATCTTTAACACTGTCCCCGAGGCATTCTTTTATCTTCTCGATCACGGGTTTTGCTGATTCTTCTTTCTTTTTATCATCCTCAGTTTTTAAATCATCAGCTGAATCGCTCCGGTTTACTGATTTAAGATCAAAGTCCTTAAATTTGGGCACCGTTGAAATAATAATATCATCAATCTCATTGTCCATGATCAGTACTTCAATGTCTTTATCCTGATACATCTCCAACAGTGGAGAATTGCGCAATATTTCTTCTTTTTCACCGGTAATATAATAGATTGCCTGTTGATCAGGTTTCATTCGAGAAACATATTCTTCAAAAGTCGTAAAACCATCGGCCCTCGTTGACTTATACATAACCAGATTCAAAAGCTTTTCCCTGTTTTCAAAATCCTGGTACAGGCCCTCTTTGATGGGAACCCCGAACTCTGTAAAAAATGTATTATATTTCTCCCGGTCTTTCTTTTGAAGATTTTCTAGCTCGCCGAGCACTTTTTTCACAGAGGAACTTTTTATCTCTGCAAGAATCTGGTTCTGCTGCAACATTTCCCTGCTGACATTCAGAGGAAGGTCTTCTGAATCAATCACACCACGGAGAAATCGAAGATATACCGGCATGAGCTCTTTTTCATCATCAGTTATAAAAACCCTTTTAACATACAGCTTGACTCCGGGCACATAATCAACCCTGAAAAGATCGAAAGGGGCCTTTTGAGGTATATAAAATAATGTTGTGTATTCACGCCTCCCTTCAGCGTGATTGTGTATATGCATCAGTGGATCGTCAACATCATGGGAAATCGAACGATAAAATTCATTGTAATCTTCATCTTTCAGGCTCGATTTTGCCCTTTTCCACATTGCTGATGCGGCATTTATCTGATCTGTTTTTTGCTCCCGTGTTTCTTTCCTTTTATCACCTTCACCTTCATATTTAATGTCTTCATAATGTAAATAAATTGGAAATGGAATATGATTAGAATATTTTTTAATAATATTCTGTATTTCCCACCTGTTGGTATACTCTTCTCCTTCTTTATTAAGATAGAGAGTTACAACAGTGCCTTCAGTTTCTTTTTGAACTTCCTCAATTTCAAATTCGCCTTTACCATCACTGGCCCATTTATAACCATTTGATTCACCTGCCTTCCGGGAAATTACTTCAACCCGGTCAGCGACCATAAAACTCGAATAGAATCCCACACCGAACTGACCTATTAAATTAGCGTCCCTCTTCGCATCACCGGTGAGTTTTTCTAAAAATTTTTTTGTTCCCGAACTGGCAATTGTACCAAGATTCTGGGTTAAATCTTCAGCATTCATTCCTATGCCTGTGTCAGCAATTGTGAGGCTTTTATTTCCCCCGGCATTAAAGGAAATATCAATCCTTGGATTAA
>DAIUKG010000101.1:0-3016 GCA_036848375.1 Spirochaetota bacterium | reverse complement strand
GCTGTTTTTTTATAAACCCTGTGGAGGCATTCCATGAAACTGCTTGTAAACATTAAAAATAGCACCAAGGCACAACAGATTATCAAACTGCTTAATGAAATCCCCTATGTGGAAGTTGAGTATAAAAACGCACGCAAACCGGTAAAATTAAAGAAGGTTCTTCCACGGGAGTTCAGAGAGCCTTTAAAAACAAAATCATATCATAGCTTCCGCAGGGAAGAAATCTATGAAGATATCCTTCATTGACACAAATATCTGGATTTATGCTCATGTTAAGTCAGAGGACCCATACAGGCATAATGCGATTATAGCTTTTATTGAAAAAGAAATAAAGGAAAACCAGATAATTTCATCTGTTCAGGTGATTAATGAATTTCACTGGGTATTGGAAAGAAAATATAAGTTTGATCCTGATGTAATTGATAAAAAAGTTAAAAGCATTGTTAAAATATCTAAAATTGTTCCGGTAAGCCTGCAGACATACCATGCCGCAATTACAATACGAAAAAAACATCACCTGTCATATTGGGATAGTTTGCTTATCGCAAGCGCACTTGAAAATGACGCTGCTGTTTTTTATTCAGAAGACATGAGCCATGGCATGATCATAAATAAGCAAGTGAAAATTGTTAATCCCTTTGAAGGGTAATTGCATGTAAAAAATTGATAATAAGATTCCTGTGAGAAGTCTATATTATTGTTTTATCGTCTCAACGCTCCGCACCTGGGAGCAGTCGCTCATTCAGGTGTAGATGCCGAAATAAGGGAGCACCCATCTCATGAGCGCGAACCACAGGAGGATAAAAACAATGGCTGCCACAATGGAGACGCTGGTTTCCCGTTCGCTGTTCCGGTTGTCCATATAATGTACCTGTTTTAAAACAGTAGTAAATCTGTAATCATTACAGATAAAAAGTTTCACCATAATTTTTCAAGCACATTGCGCTGAAAGGCCTGTTTCATCCCGCTTGACAGGTTCATCTTGTTTCATGCATATGGGTGCAATGAAGGTCTGCTGTATCAATCCGCCGATCCAGGATTTTTACTGCACCGGGGTGCGCCGCCAGCCCCTGGGCCTGCTCTATGTCGCGGCCGCGATCAAAAACGCGGGACATTCCGTAAGTTTTATAAACGGCCACACTCCCAAACAGCACGTCATCCCCCTGCCGCGGCAGTTCGACTACCTGAGGCCGTTCATGAACTCGACCGATGAGAGCGTCCGCTTTCCCTTCAAACACTACCGCCATTTCGGCGCCTCGTACCAGGAAATAAACCGCCAGGTCAGGGCGAGCGGGGCGGATGTTTTTTTCGTATCATGCCTGTTCACCACCTACTACGAGGAATCGGCCGAGGTCATATCCCTGGTCAGGCAGACCAATCCCGGCGCGGTAATCGTCGCGGGAGGGTACCACGCCGCCCTGCATCCCCGGTTTTACCTCGAAGACTGCGGCGTGGACTATGTGGTCACCGGCGAGGGAGAGGCCGCCTCGGCCGGCCTTCTGGCGTGCCTTTCGGGAAAGGGGGAGGTTTCATCCGTGCCCAATCTCTGCTTTCGCGAGGGCAGTGATCTCAGGCACACGCCAAAGGCCCTTGAGCCCGACCCTGACCTGCTGCCGCACCCCGCGCGGGAACTCCTGCGCGAGCGCGATTTTTCGTTTTACCGCACCCGGGGCGTGTCCCTGTCCGCGTCGCGGGGGTGCCCGAACCGGTGCGATTTCTGCACCTCGCGCGAATTCTGGGGCGGACGCTACCGGCAGCGCTCGGCAGCTTCGGTCACTGACGAGATCAGCCGCTGCGCAGAAACATACCGGGCAGCGGTGTTTAACTTTGAGGATGACAACCTGTTCCCGACCCGGTCGCGCGCGCGTGAGCTTCTGGATGCGTTGATCGAGTACACCGAACGCAGGGGCCGCCTTGATTTCACGGCCATGAACGGTGTGTCCCTTGAAAACCTTGACGGGGAGATTGTTGCGCTCATGCACCGGGCGGGCTTTCGCGAGCTGAACATGTCCCTGGTCACGAAATCCGCGGAGCTTCAAGAGAAACACGCCCGCCCCTTTGACGCCGAAAAAGTCAGGAGCCTTGCCCGTGCGGCCCTTTTACTGGACATGAATGTCAGGGCGTATTTTATTCTCGGCCTTCCAGACCAGACGAAAGAAGAAATCGAAGATACCCTTTCGTTTCTGGCAGGCCTGGGGGTGAAGGCGTTCCCTTCGGTTTATTATGATGTGCACCGGCCCGTGACTGAATGGAAAGTGCAGCGCTCTTCCGCTTTTTATAATGAAACAGAGCACCTGTCGCGCCATGACCTGCTGCGCCTGTTTAACCGGACAGTAAGACCGCTCTCAGGCAGGGTGAATATATGAGTTGACAGGGAGCGCCTGAACTGTATTATTTTTATGGCCACCACTTCTGACGGTTATGTGGTCATTATTAATACTTCATGAGGACAGGTTATGAAAAGAATCGTTTTATGTTCATTGGTAATTTTGTTTTTTAGCGGAACGGCGCTCCAGGCCGGGCTGATGAGCCCTCCTTCAATGGCGAGAAAATTCCTTATTGAGCCCCATGGCGCTGTCGGTATTTCAATGATGGGCGGCGAGCTGCCCGATGGGCATGACCAGGTCATGGGAGTGGGGTTCGCCTACAGCGGCGGGGTGAGTTTCGGCTACGCGCCGGTCAATGCCGGAGCGGTCATGTTCGGGGTTGAGTACACGGGCAAGCCGTTTATTATCCACGGCGACCACCCGACATGGGGAAAGTATACTGACACGATCAATACCAACTTCATTGATATTCTTTTCGGATGGAAGGGCTACGTTTCCTATTTTTATTACGAGGTTGGCCTGTTCCTCGGCCCCAAGGTCGGTAAATGGGAATACGCGCGGGTATATGACGATAAGGATGTACAGCGTATCACGAAGGATTCAGCTCCAAATGGTGACATCGATGAAGATAACGCGGACCACGATTTCGGGGTCTATGCAGGCCTGGGCGCGTCACTGCCGGTCGCGAG
>DAIUKG010000100.1:0-3129 GCA_036848375.1 Spirochaetota bacterium | reverse complement strand
CCGGTTTACCGAAGGTAATACCGGGATCTCATAGAAAATATTCATGAATTTATCGTATGAGATTCCGGTATTTGCAAACTCGGAAAATGCAAAACCGGAATGACAAAACTACGATACCCTCAAAATTATACTGCTACCGGTTTCACGGCATCCATAAAATAATTGATTTTTTCAGCGAACCGCGGCTTCTTGTTCGCATGAGAACGTCCGAATCAACAGTGCCCGGAAAATACTGCGGCGAGCGCATAGACCGCTACCTTGCCCTGCGCTTCACCTATATGAGCCGCAACGAATGGCAGCGGGAGATATCCTCAGGCCAGGTCCTGGTCAACGGCATTGAGGTGAGCAATCACCATAAAAAGATCAGGGAAGGCGATCTCATTATTTATAAAGGAAGGATGATCGTTGAGCCGGAGATCGAGCGAGGCTATTCGATAATTTACGAGGACCCCTACCTGTTATGCGTCAACAAGCCCGGAAACATTCCCGTGCATCCTTCAGGCGTGTTCTACCACAACACGCTGCTCACCCTCCTGCAGCAGGAAAGGGGCGAGCGGCTCCATCCGATGCACCGCCTTGACCGCGAGACCTCGGGCGCGATCATCTTCGCCAGGGACCGCGAGACCGCCTCGATTATCCAGAGCTCGTTCAACCGGCTGGTGTCGAAATCATACCTGGCCATCGTGCACGGCCGCCCGGAAAAAACCAAATTCACGGTCGACCTTCCCCTCGGCCCTGACCCGGCATCGGCAATACGCAAAAAAAAGGCCGCCTACCACGGCGCGCCGGTCAAAGCCCTGACCCTGTTCACCGCGCTTTATTCGCGGGGAGACTACACCCTGATCAAGGCAGAACCCAAAACAGGAAGGCAGCACCAGATACGCGCGCACCTGCTTCACGCGGGCTTTCCCCTGCTCGGGGACAAGCTCTACGGCATTGACGAGAAGCTCTACCTGCAGTTCACCAGGGAGGGTAATTCCCCCTCGATCACCGAAAGGCTCGGGTTCCCGCGGTGCGCCCTGCATTCGCGCAGACTGCTGCTGCGGCATCCCCGCACCGGAGCCCGGCTGCGCCTGACCGCGCCCATGCCCGAGGACTTCAGGAATTTTCTCGCCGGGCAGAACTCATGACCCTGGCCCTTGTTCCCGTAAAGGCAAAACTGATCGCGGGCCTGCTCTACCCGGACGGGGGGATGTTCGACCGCGCCTGCGATGCCCTTGTTGGCCGCTGCGGCGGCATTGACCTGACAAGCGGACCATTTCCCTTCGATCACAGCGACTACTACCGCGACATGGGCAGTCTCACGCGCGTATATGTTTCTTTTAAAAAACTCATCCGCCGGGAAGAAATCGTCGACATCAAACTCTTCACCAATGAGCTTGAGACCGCCCTCTCCGGCGGCGGGCAGCGCAGGATCAACATCGATCCCGGGTACCTGACCATGTCGAACCTCTTTCTCGCCTCGTGCAAGGAATACTACCACCGGGCATACCTGAACAGGGGGGTCTACCTCGAAAACGAATACCGGTACAGCGACGGACGCTTCAATTTCTGGGAGTGGACGTATCCGGATTACCGCAGGCCCGAGGCGGTCGGTTTTTTCACGGAAGCAAGGGGCATATACCGCGCTCAGATCAGGAAGGGGGAAGGATAAGGGTCACACGTCAAGAACCGCCCGCGCGCTCCAGAGCCCGTTCTCCTGTTTCACCTCGAGGCCATGCATGGTCACGGCCTTGATATCGGTGTTGAAAACATGATGCGGGCCGATCATTTCACCCGAACCTTCGCAGGAGCAGAACCAGTGGCCCTGCTTTTCAACAACATCGACTGTTTCAGGCACAAGCAGAAGTCCCCTGGCGTCTTTATAAAAAAGAAACTCGGAAAGAAATGCGTAGTAAAGAAGATCCGGAACGGCGCTGTCCAGATGAAAGGAGACCGTTTCTTTTTTCTTTATTGATGACGGGTCCTGAAGCATAATATGGAACAGCGCCTCTGCCCCGGAGACAAAAAGTTCATTGAGGCTGGCGCCCCGCGCGATAAAAGCGATGTCAGCCATGGTAAGCCCCTCAATGATTTCAAAAGACATCCCGGCTAACCCTTAATGTTCCCCACGGGAGTAAAACGCGCCACCGGAATATTCAGCCCCGCCCTGGCGGTCGCATCAATGACCAGATCAATATTCTTGTAAGCCGCGCCCGCCTCTTCGGCAAGCCCCGAAAAACTGGACGTCTGCACGTATATTCCCCGCTGTTTCATGCTCTTCTGCAGCTCGCGGCCGTTGAACTGCTTTTTCGCCTTCATGCGCGACATGGTCCTGCCGCTGCCATGGGCCGTGGTGAAAAAAGCGTCAGCCCCGGAAGCAACGCCCGCGAGCAGGTATGACGGGTTCTGCATGCTCCCACCGATGATCACGGGCTGGCCTGTTTTTTGATAGCGGTCGGGCACGTCCTTCATCCCCGGAGCGAATGACCGGGTCGCGCCCTTGCGGTGCACCAGAAGGGGGCGGTCCTTTCCGTCAACCTGCTGCCTCTCCAGCTTCGCGGTGTTATGGCACACGTCATAGACCAGTCGCATGGCCGGCCCGCCTCCATCACCGCTGAAAATATCGGTCAGGACTTCCCGCGCCCGGTGCATAATAAGCTGACGGTTAAGAAAAGCTATATTTATGGCACAGTTCATCGCGCCGTAGTAATCCTGCCCGTCCTCTGAATAAAACGGCGCGCACGCGAGCTCCCGGTCAGGGACCGACAGATTGTATTTCTCCTTCATGACTCTGATAAAACGCTGCAGGTAATCAGTGGCGACCTGGTGCCCGAATCCCCTGCTGCCGGAATGAATCATCACCGCGACCTGGCCGGTTCCGGTAATACCGAAGTCGCGGGCCCTCTCTCTGTCAAAGATATCGCCCTCAGCGACATACTGGATTTCAAGATAATGATTGCCCGATCCCAGGCTGCCCACCTGGCCCCTGCCGCGCTCCCGTGCCCGTGCGGAAATCCGCGAAGGGTCGGCACCGGCAACGCATCCGCCCTCTTCAGTGTAATCCAGGTCCTCGTTAAGGCCGTAACCGTTCTCGATGGCCCAGCGCGAACGGTTACGGCCTTAACGAGGACCTGGATTACACTGAAG
>DAIUKG010000099.1:0-3193 GCA_036848375.1 Spirochaetota bacterium | reverse complement strand
TTATATCTTCTGCTGCCAGTACTGTATGATGTCCTCCAGGCTTTTTCGTAAAGGTATCCGCTGCTCCCAGCCCGTGGCTTTTTTCAGCTTTTCATTGGACCCGATTATCACCCGGTTATCATTGGGCCGAATGAGACCCGGATCGGTCTCCTGATCTATTGTAACATCAAGGATTTGACACATAAGATCAATGATCTCTTTAAGTGAAATACCGGTGCCGCTGCAGATATTATATACTGCGCCCTTCTCCCCTTTTTCAAAGAGGAGATCATATGCCTTTACCACATCGCGCACATCGAGAAAATCCCTTATAATTGAAAGGTCCCCGGTCCTAATTTTCCCCCGCCTGGTTCCGCCTGCCCGGATATCGACGATCTGCTTCGCGAATGATGATATAACGAAGATTTCCCTCTGCCCAGGGCCGATATGGTTAAAAGAACGCGTCATGACAATATCAAGGCCATACCCTTCAATATAAACCTTTGAAAGCCATTCCTGGGAAAGCCGTGCTACCGCATAAGGGCTCACCGGGGTCAGGGGCATATCTTCCCTGAGCGGCAGTTGTTCCGGAGTAACATTGCCGTATTCTTCCGATGAGCCAACCGAGAGAATCCTGCAATTAAGGCCGAGTTCCCTGACCGCGTCAATGAGGTCAAGAAAGATGTTGGTGTTGTTCTTGAAGCTGAGCACCGGGTTCTTCCAGCTGAACCCGACACTGCTCAGGGCAGCGAGATGAAGAATATAATCAGGCTGGAAACCAAACACGGCCCGTTCAACTTCCTCTTTCCTGATCAGGTCAATTTTCTTGAACTCGCACGAAACATGCTGAAAGCCGTCACAGCTCCAGCCGGAAGGTTCAAGGTCGATCCCCAGAACTTTCGATTTTTCATTTTTTGATTCAAGATGATCAAGAAAATGCCGGCTTACGAAACCGGAAAAGCCCGTTATGAGGTATTTTTTCATTTATGATAAAACATCCTTATATGTGTTTAGCTCTATCTGATGTTTTTTCCCAAAAAATCAGTTCAAATTGCTTGAATCCTTTTTGTTTCATCTGCTTTCTTTAATCACTATCCGACAGTACCCATGCAGTTGCATCACGAATAAAGATTTACGTACTGGATCAAAATATTGGGCCGCACTCCCCCCTGCTTGCGGAAAAAATCTGGTATTACTTAAAACAGCCGGGAAGCCAGAGGCAAAAGCTTCAAGTATCGAAATCCCAAAACCGTCATAGAGTGATGGAAAAATAAAAGCAAGTGCATTTTGGTATAAGGAAATAAGTGAATCATCCTTGCTCGTGCAATATAAAACTTCGCTATTTCACTCCCCAGCATGGGAATCTCTTTTAATTGCTTTCTCGGGAGCGCCTCTTAGCGGTAATTTTATTTTATCCTGCGAATTAAGGCAAACAGCTTCCTCAGGGGATTGGCCGTTCCGGGAACGGCAAGCATGGAATAATGATACGCCATCAGTTCAGGATCACTGTTTTTTCTGTAGCGGTAGCGGATAAAACTGCCGACCTCGCCGCAGTTTCGTTTGCGTGCGAGGGAGATATCATCCCCCCTTATGTTCCCGATGACCCCGCTTTCAAGAGGCAGCATGTCGCGGCCGAACGAGAGCTCCGGAGATTTGCATTTCTTTGAGGTTAGCGCGTAGTCTGCGGCCAGGTGCGCGAGGGGCTTCATTCCGTAAAGGTCAACGGCGAAATCGTACCGCGCGAGCGCGGGATTCAACGCTGACAGGATCCGCGGGAGCATCTCGCAGTACGGGTCGTATTTTGCCAGGGAATCTTTGCTTTTCACGAACGCGAATGTTTTTTTCCCATGGAGCAATGGCACCTGGAAAATACTGTTTTTCCGGTGGTGCGTCCCCCGGTCGCCGAAATTGGTCGTCAGGGAAACTCTGGGGTACGCGAAAAAGCGTCCGGTATCGGCCAGGTATGCCATAAAAATTTTTTTCCACGACGTGGCCGGCCAGCGGAGAACGTTCGGGGGAAGCGCCGCAAACAGCGGATCATCATTGCCGCGATGCGCCTCATGCCAGGCGGAAAAATTTTTCCACTGCTCCCCGGTCCAGCACTGGCCCCAGGAACACGGGACCTGCATGAAAAAGACATCGCTTCCGTCATGGTAGGGCACAAAGGGAAACCCGGCTGTTTCGTTGAACCCGTGGGAATAAAGAGATATCCCGGCCACACGGTCATCCCCCCGGTAAAACGAGACCGCCTTCATCGCGTACTCATAATAAAAAGGAGAAACATAAAGATCGTCCTCGAGGATGATCACCGCGCCGAAATCGGCCGCCATGCCCGCGCAGGCAAGCACGTGATCTTTGAGCCCCAGGTTCTTTTCGCGCACGATTATTTCTTTTTCACCCGGCTTCCAGTCAAAATCACACGCGACTCGCACGGTCTCTTCATTGCCCGCGCCCCCGTCAACGCTTATGATGAGCCGGGTCTTTCGGGGGTGCCGCGCGCGGGCAAGCGAACCCAGCAGGCGCGCAAGCGAATCCGGGCGATTGTAGGCGACAATGACTACGGGAACGTTCATGCTTAATAACAGCGCGGTCTCATCCAGAAATCAAGAATAAAAATATTTGAAGACTGCAAATTATCGGGCGGATGTTTCTCTGCGCAACGAGGCGTCAACGCCTTTGATGAATTCAACGATGCCGCGCACCCGGTCAAGCCCCCGGTTGCCGAGGCTGCCTTCCGCGGCGTCATTGCCAGAATTCAGCCGGGCGACCCATCCGCACCGGGAAAACTGAAACGCTTCCGGCGAATATGCTCGTTTACGCCTCTTTCCCCAGGGAAGCACCCGCGGCCACAGGTCCCAGGGGCCGGGCACCCGCAGCCTCCAGAGCAGCTCGACCTTGGACATGGTGCCGTACGCATAACTTTCGTCAAAGGATTCCACCGCGTCGCGTCTGAAGATGATCTGCGGCTCCTCCTCTGCGAGGGGATTGTACCCGGCTTGCAGCAAATCGTCGTTGCGAACGATCCTGGCCATGGGAACGATAAAATATTTATTCCAGGGCTGTTCGCTGACAGCCTGTGAAATTTCGCTCCAGGCGTTAAGGGTCAGAAAGCAGTTGCCGTCCCAGGGCAAGATCCACTTCGCTTTTTCCCTGCCCAGATTCAGGGCCAGGTTGCGCGCTCCGTTGTTGTTCATCAGATACAGGTTTTTGTTTT
>DAIUKG010000098.1:0-3286 GCA_036848375.1 Spirochaetota bacterium | reverse complement strand
GGATATCCTGAGGACCACTGCGGCGGTTCAGGACTGGGGGGGCTGGTCGAATTTTTATTGCCTGAAGATGAGCCGTCGCATCCCCCCAGGGTGCCCAGAGAAAGAAGAAGCATGGCAAGGAACAGAAGAAAAAATTTTTTTTGCATAAAATGCTCCTGAAAAGTAAACTTAAATGGCCGTAAACGGTAAGCGATTATTATCAAGTAGACTTGTTTTGTCAATATTTTTGTATTTATGTCACTTTATAGTGGAGCATGACCGGGGATTGAAAAGGGGGTGAAAAGGGATAAGATTGCGCCGGTTATTTCTTATCGGGCATGGGGAAAATATTGGTTCTGAAAAGAACTCCCATCGTGGCACGGGCATCATACATATGAGAGTAATAATCGCTGCCGCCATGGTCCTTATCCAGGCTGGAGAGGTAGAAATCACCGATGACCCCGATATACAGGTCAATGAATTTTGCCACCCTGAACTTGAAGTTCATGCCCATGGCCAGGCCGAACTGGTACGGGGTCAGGTATTTTTTCACATCGGCTGTTTTATTGTTCACCAGGTCAGTATCGGTGTGCGTGGTGCAGGCTACAAGGGCAGTGAGGTCCATACCCGTGAGAAAGTTAAATGAGAAAATGCCCCGGTTCGCAGCGACAATAAGATACAGGGGAACGGTCAGTAAATGCATGGCAGCGTCAGAATCGGCTTCATTATCCGGCATTTCCATGGTGACTGCAGACTGAAGATACCATAACCCTGAATGAATACCGAGTCGGTTCGAGAACATTTTTTCAACGATGAATCCGGCGCCGTAACAGTAGCCGAGGTTCCATTTCGTGTCCCCGACGCGCTGCCATACGCTTGAAATGCCACCGGTTATACCGATCCCGAAAGAGACGTTCGGATCACCTTTCTGTTCATCCGCGGCAAAAAGGGGCACACAGAACAGAGAGAGGCTTAATACAAGTGTTGGTATAAGGGTTCTCATCATCCGTCCCTATTTTTTTTCTTCCATTATGCAGGTCCCGTTGAAAATTGACCCTGCTTCAATATAGATTTCAGGAGTTATCAGGTCTCCGCTGGTCTGGCTTTTTTTGTATAAATCGACCCTCTGGGAAGTTTTAATCTTTCCGTTCATGATGCCGCTGATGGAAACAAGGTCGGCCTTGATGTCGGCACTGACTTTTGCTTCGCGTCCGATAATGAGATGTCCGTCAGTTTCGATTTTACCTTCAAAAATGCCTTTGATTTTTAAGGAGTTTTTGAATGAAAGACGTCCTTTGAAATGTATATCATCAGCGATCACCGTGCCTATTTTATTTTCATCCTCAAGAATTTCTTTGGTATCGGTCATTAGTTGCTCCTTTTGGAAATGGAAATTTAACCGGGATGAGACCCTAACACCCGTCAATCGTAAACTTTAAATAACGGTGGTAAGTATAAATTATGCAAACTATTATGTCAAATAAAATCAGTGAAACTGGAGGATGTGCGGGATTTATATATTTTTTTATTGCAAAATAGAATATTATTGAAATTATTACGTCATTGTTCACCAATAAAGAGGTCAGGTCGTAAACCGTGGAAGCCATACTGGAAAAAGCACGTGAGATAGGGATGCTTATACGCGAAACCGGAATCTATAAACGGTACAGCGAAACGTCCCGCGCCCTTGAAAAAGACCCGCAATCCTCACTTTTACTTGAAAAACTATACTCTCTTTCCAGAGAACTCCAGGAAAGGCGCGCCTATGGTGATATTATTGAAGATTATGAAGAGCGTGAACTGAATGAGACCACGGAGGAGGTGAACAGCAACACCATAATCCTTGAGTACCTGAAAGCACAGAAGGAGTACGGTGATTTCTTGATCCGTATTCAGCAGGAAATTGCCGAGAGGGACCGTTGAGTATGCTGGCCCGCTCAAAACAAATAAATTTATTGTTACCAGGGGAATGATGAAATACAAAGATTTAAACTTTGACGTGCACCAGCTTCGCTCGTTTTGTGAAGTAACCAATGAAGAAAGTTTTACCAGGGCTTCGAGAAAATTAAATCTCGGCCAGGCGACGATCAGCCACCATGTAAGCCAGCTTGAGAAAATGCTGGGCCTTTCCCTCATAACACGGTCAAGCAAGGAGTTTTCGCTCACTGATGAGGGGAAACTGTTCAGGGAATTCTGTCTCAAGTTCTTTGAGGAAATTGATTCCCTGGTCGCGAACGTTTCGGAGAAGTCGTCAGTCGGGTTCGCGGTAATATCGGCAAGCACTATCCCTTCATCCTATATTATTCCCCCGGTGATCGTGCGCCTCGCAGCAGAACAGCCCGGATTTTACTACCGGGTCAATATCGCTGACAGCAGGGAAGTCGTTGAGACGATTAAGGAGGGAAAAATAGAAATCGGGGTGCTGGGGCGGAAGATGCAGCATCCGTCTCTGGCCTATGAAAAGGTGTTTTCCGATGAAATTGTTCTTATCGGGGCGCAGGACATGCCCGACCGTGTTTCGGTGGATGATATTCCCGGGCTTAAAATGATTATGAGGGAACGCGGCTCCGGGACCAGGGCGGCTGTTGAGAACGCGTTGTCCACGTATAATTTACATCCTTCCGATCTTAAGATTGTTTATGAAACCACGTCCCCTGAAGGCATTAAAGAATGCGTGGCTTTTGGGATGGGGGTCTCTTTTGTTTCCAGGCTGGCAATTAAAAAGGAACTCGCTTTGAAAAGTGTTAAAATAATCCAAATAAAAAATATAAATATCAACCGCGATTTTTATCTTGTTTACCAGGTCAACCGGAACCTGTCCAGGGCCGCGGCTCTTTTTAAAGAAGTAATAACCGGGTCACCATAATCGCCGAAAAGAAAAGAGCCGCGATTTTCGCAGCCCTTGTTACTTAACCGGTTTAATAATGTAATAAAGGTAAGGTCTTTACACCGCTTTCTGTATTTTGCCGGACCTTATACATCTTGTGCATACGTTTTTCCTGACAACTTTGTTGCCTTCGAGAACCCTGATCCGTTTCACATTGGGGCGCCATATTTTATTTGTCTTTTTATGCGAATGGCTGACATTGCACCCGAATTGTACTGATTTTCCGCAAACTTCACATTTAGCCATATTATTTTCCTTAAGTTTCTAATATTAAGAAGTCACTTGTAATAGTACAGTTTTTTTTTTCAAGCATTTTATTTAAAAAAGTAAAACAGGACTTAAAGGTAGCAGTGTAATGTTGAGGCTAACGTAGTTTTGTCATTCCGGTTTTGCATCTTCCGAGTTTGCAAATACCGGAAT
>DAIUKG010000097.1:0-3452 GCA_036848375.1 Spirochaetota bacterium | reverse complement strand
TGACAACAAAATGTGTTATGAAACGGTTGCCCCTAAAAATAATTTGCTACCGTGGATAGAGCAGTTAAATAATAAAAAAATCATTGCATTAAGTCCGAAAACATGTCATCATTTTCATAATCAATTCCCCGACTATTCGTTCCCGGCGGATGAGATGCTGTGTGCAGCATTGATTCCTGCCCCCATTGTTCACATCGTCCTCCCGAAACAATTAACTATTTGATCAGGGGGGATGTTAACGTGCCCGGACCGCTTCTGAAATTCACAGGAAAAGGTGATCGGCATGAACAGAACAATAATCCCCCCCAAAAGAAGTAAAATGTACCAGCTCCTGGCCGAACTGCTGGGAAAGGCCGACATCCGGATTGACGGTACCAGGCCCTGGGACATGCGGCTGAACGACCCTTCAGTGCCGCAAAGGATTCTGGCACGGGGAAGCCTCGGCCTTGGCGAGAGTTACATGGACGGCCACTGGGAAGCGAAAAGGCTCGATGAATTTTTTCACCGACTGCTGCGTGCGGGAGTTGACCGCTGCGTGAAACCGCCGTCGCTCATCTTCTTCGCCCTGTGCGCGCGTCTTTTCAACCGTCAGAACACAAGCCGTGCATGGAAGGTCGGCGAGGTGCACTATGACCTGGGCAACGATTTTTACCGTGAAATGCTTGACCGCCGCATGACCTACAGCTGCGCTTCGTGGGAAAACGCGCGCACCCTTGACGAGGCCCAGGAATCAAAGCTTGACATGATCTGCCGGAAGCTTCGCCTCGGGCCGGGAATGACCGTGCTCGATATCGGGTGCGGATGGGGCAGTTTCATGTGCTTTGCCGCTGAACATTACGGCGCGAAATGCACCGGGGTCACCGTTTCAAGGGAGCAGGCCTCATGGGCACGCGAACGCTATTCCGGGCTTCCGGTTGAATTTCGTCTCGAAGACTACCGGCGCATCAACCGCCGTTTTGACCGCATCGTCAGCGTGGGGATGTTCGAGCATGTCGGCCACAAAAACCACCGCACCTTTATGAAAGCGGCCCATAAATGCCTTGAAGAGGGCGGCCTCTTTCTGCTGCATACCATTGGGAAAAACCAGAGAGAAACCGCCACCGACCCGTTTACCGACAAATATATCTTTCCGAACGGAGAGGTTCCCTCAATGGGGCAGATTGCTGACGCCGCTGACGATCTTTTCGTGATCGAAGATGTTCACAACATCGGCGCAGACTACGACCGGACGCTCATGGCCTGGCACGCAAATTTTGAAAAAGCGTGGCCCCGTTTCAGGGAGGAACTGGGCGAACGGTTTCACCGCATGTGGCGCTATTTTCTCCTTTCATCCGCAGGGGCCTTTCGCGCGCGAGACCTTCAGGTATGGCAGGTCTGCCTGTCAAAGGGAGGAATCCCCGGAGGATACACGTGCAGATAAAGATATCCCCCGGTCGTTCTTGTTTTTATTCAAGGTATTTGATTGACGTTTCATGCTCGGTGATCTTGAAACGCTCGAGCATACCGACCAGGGCCCGTGCCTGGTCAGCCATGTTGTTTGAATCAGAGGCCGTTTTTTCAACAAGCGACGAGTTTTTCTGGGTCATCTGGTCAAGGCTCGAAACCGCCCTGTTGATCTGGGTCATGCCCTGCCTCTGCTCTTCAATGGAATTACTGATGTCAGCGATCAGTGCGGCCGATTCCTGCGCAGACCGGGCGATCTCCTTGAGCGCTTCGCCGGTCCTGGCGACCATCGCCGTCCCCCCTCCGATCTTTGAAACCGAGTCACGGATGATCTGTTCAATTTCTTTCGCGGCGGTAGCGGAACGTTGAGCGAGGTTCCTGACCTCTCCCGCAACGACACCGAACCCCCTCCCCTGGTCTCCCGCCCTGGCCGCTTCGACTGCGGCGTTAAGCGCGAGCAAATTTGTCTGGAAGGTAATCTCGTGGATGATACTCAGGGTTTCAACGATCTTTTTACTGGTCACGTTGATTTCTTCAATGGCCGTTACCGCCTCTTCGGCAACACGGTTGCCTTCAGAAGCCCTGCCGGCCCCCTCTTCGGTGATCTTCCGTGTCTTGATGGCGTTTTCAGCGTTGATATTAATGGCGCTTGTTGTCTGTTCAAGCGTCGAAGCGATCTCTTCAAGGTTTGAGGCCTGTTCAAGGGTCCTCTCGGAAAGGCTCTGGTTTCCCATTCGGATGTTTTCAACGGTAGAGACCAGGTTTTTCCCTGATTCAATGATCTCGGTGATCATCTGCTCCAGGTCATCAAGAAAGCGGTTAAAACTCGTGGCCAGCTCGCCGATCTCGTCATCTTCAGTAAAATGGAGGCGTACGGTGAGATCACCCTCGCCTTCCGAAAGGTCTTTAACAATGGAATTGAGTTCGGCAAAGCGCTTCACGATTACTTTTTTGACCGCGACATAAAGCACAAGCAGTATTAAAAGACTGATTACAAAGAACCCGGCAAAAAGATAATTTCGCAGGACCAGACCGTCAGCGATGAGCTCGCTTTCAGCGGCACTTGCGGCTATGATCCAGTTCCACTCTTCGTAGTAATTAAATGATGCGTACTTGGTGTACACATCCCCCCCTCTCGTTTCATCTTTCCACTCGTAAACAATGACACCATTGAGCTTGTCCACTATGTCACGGATAAATTCCCTTCCGTTGTTGTCTTTCATTTCGGTCATGTCCCTGCCTTCCATGGTGTCCAGCTTATGGACAACACAGGTTCCCCTGTTCGCGCTTTCAGGGCCTTCGATGATGAACACGTAGCCCGTATCAGCGACATCTATGGCGCGTATCTTCTGCTTCAGGTTTTTTATGCCTTCGGTAAAATCAAGCCCGATGAAATATATCCCGGCGACTTTCCCGTCCCTGATTATGGGATCATAGTGAGTCATGTAATTCCGCCCGAAGAGCACGGCCGGCCCGACATACCGTTCTCCTGCCAGCACTTTTTTGTAACCGGGATGGTTCCGGTCAAGAAGCGTGCCCACGGCCCTGGTGCCGTCCTGCTTTCTGAGGGACGTGCTCACGCGAAGAAAATCATCCCCCTTTTTGACGAACAGTGTTGCGACCGCGCCCGTGATCTTTGTAAAACGGTCGATGCTTTCCTGTGAAAGTTCGGCACCTGCCCTGTTTTCAGCATTATAACGCACAAGCACATCCCCGAGTGAAACAGCGTGCTCCTTGAGTTTCAAATTATACGCATCGATCATTTCAATGATACGCGCATTCAGGTCAGCCATCTCTTTAGTGCTTTTCTTGATGAACCTGCTTTTAATAAGCTGGCCGGCACCCAGGGCAAGAACGGATATGAGAACAATAGTTGCGACAGCCTGGAAAACGATGAGTTTTCCGCCGACGCTGGTCATTTTTTTAATGAATGATCGTTTCATAAATAATATCCTTGATTATTTTCGTTCTATTATAATGCAGGATGTAAAATTATGCAAGGGGGCATG
>DAIUKG010000096.1:0-3556 GCA_036848375.1 Spirochaetota bacterium | reverse complement strand
GACGCTGAGGGTTCGAGGGCGCGAAATCAGGATGATTTATCGCGCCCGGAAGGGAGAAGTCTCGGAAGGGAATTGCCGGAAACGAAGAAGTGTTTGACGTGCTATATGTTGGCTTGTACACTCTTCACTATCAGTTCTTTGAAACAAAAAATCTCTTCGAGAAGAAAAGTATCGGACACAAAGTTTGGGACACGCACGAGGCCCGAGCCCAGGATGGGCGAGGGCGGAGTAGGGCGGCGCAAACACGAAGTTTATCGCCGCCCGATGTGATTAGTTACCTGAAACGGTTAATAGCCACCGCCGGCGAGGCGGCGCCCTCTCTTTCGCCCTTTCTCTGGGCGAGCAGAGAAAGGGCATACCTCCAGCGGGCAGCGACCACCTTACGGCGAAGAGTGGATCACCGAGACCGAAGCCGGGATAGAGGAGCAGCACAACCCGAAATATAATGGGCAGGAGCTTGACAAGGAAACCGGCTACTATTATTATAACGCCCGGTACTACGACCCGGCCATCAGCAGGTTCACCACTGCGGATAATGTGATCGATGGAGAGCTTTCCACGCAGGGGTGGAACCGGTATATGTATTGTTCGGGGAATCCGATTATATATAAGGACCCGACAGGGCATGTTATATTACCACAAGGTAATGATAAAGTTAGTCTTTCTAATACAATACGGAATGAGTTCCCTAATAGTAAAGTAGCAAATTTAGTTGCAGATGTATTAGATAAAGGAAAGGCAGTAGCTGAAAAAGTATTTGGTAAAGAACCTGTCCTGCCGATGGCATATCCAATCGAGGTTGCACCTGCAGCGGGTTCTGGCCTAATAAAAAATGTTGTTGATAAAACCAAAGGGTTATTTAATAAATCTGCTGATGATACAGTAAATGCCAGTACAAAAGCTGGGACAGAAGTTGTTCAAAGAGCAATGTCGAAAGCTGAATTGGTAGAAACCCAAAAAACAGGATTGATTAGAGGAGGAAAAGAAGGTACTCATTATGTTAGTGATGCGGTTAATTCAACAGCAAATCGAGCACGACAAAGATTAGCAATTCCCAATAAACCTGAAGTGCGAGTTTCGATGGAAGTACCTGAAGGAAAATTCTCAGCTCCAAGTAAGGTAGAACCTTTTGATGTTAAGCCTGGAAAAATTTTACCTGGTGGAGGGAATGAAAGGACTGCTACAGGAAATATAGCAGTAAAGATACTAGATATTCTTAAATATTAATTATGAAAAATGTTAAATTACTAGGACATAAAGTTACTTTAAAAATTAGTGATCCATGGGAGTTTGGAACTGAATGTGGTATAGGTCCTTTTAAAGGTATTATCAAAGATACTAATATAGATCATATTTTGATTAAATTAGAAAATCCAATAAAATATAATGGGAAAGTCCTTATTGTCGCTTTATGTAGACCTAGACATAGTGGAAGTAAAATTGAAGATATTCTTAATAGAATTCAGTTATCTGCGAATATTCTTTTATTATCAGTAGATACAGATTCTATTTCAACTATTAACAATGATAGATCAATTAATAGTGCTCCAGTAATTGGAACAGTTGAGTTGATTTAACAAGCCCATTCATCATACTCTCTCCCTCTCCGCAAAAGTTTTAAAGTATACAGATGAACATATTAACCCTGGCGCTCCCCTTGGTACTGTAAAATATCTTTCGCACATTTACCGAATAAAAAGACATCAAAAAAATACTTGATAAATCCAGTCAGCAATGATTGACATAGTATTATGCGGAGAAAAAATATGAAATTGGTAGTAAACATCGATTCCAGAAATGAACGTGAAAAATTGAAAAATTATTTAAAAAAATATCCGGGAAAACTGTTGATCAGATCATCGACAAGGCCTATCGAATCGTTGATAGCCTTTGCAGAGCACAATGCTTGCCGGATAGAGAAAGTTGATATACCTTCTCGGAATGAACGTAATGAGCGGTAGATCTTTCGTCGATACAAATCTCTGGGTATATTTATTTAGCGATTCAGAATCTGTAGATGACCAAAATAAAAAATCTGTCGTCGTTTCACTGCTGCGTAAATCATCAGAAATCGTTGTATCCGGTCAGGTCCTTGCGGAGCTGGTGAATGTCTTTTTGAAAAAGACGGCCTTCTCTTATGAAAAAATCCAGCTAATAGTGCATGAGATCATCGAAACGGTAGAGGTTGTGCCTGTTGACGAGCAGGACATCTCTTATGCCCTGGATATAGCAGAACGGTATAAATTATCATGGTATGATGCCCTCATTGTTGCGAGCGCTGTCTCTTCCGAAGCTGATATATTGTATACTGAAGATATGCAAAATGCATTGCAAATAGATAAATCAATTAGAATAACAAATCCTTTTGTCTCCTGACAGTCTCTATTCACCCGGCACTCCCCTTCGAAAAATTTCGGTACTCGAAGGCGGGTGCATGGCGGGACTTATTAAACATCTTAATTTACATCATTATAGCGTTAGACGAAATAAATAAAAGATTTATAAAAAGGGAAGTTGATTATTTTCAATGTGCTATAATCAACTTCCCCAAATTCGAATTAATGTAGATTACCAGAGGTTGTTAGAACATCCTTCAAAATAGATAAAGTTAAAGAATCGTTGGGCGGAATTACTGTTTATTTTTTCAGCTTCCCAAATAAATGTCTGTACATAAACTTCATCAACAGAGCCTTCACTTGTGTATCCAGTCGTGGTTATAGTTTCAATCTTATTGTCAGAATCATAGACAATAGTTTATATATGTGGTATAAGGTTATTTTTTATGCCGAAACCTTCGGCAGGGGGTTGGCCCTGAGCAGGGCCGGGGCCATGCTACTTTTTTCACTGGCGAAAAAAGTAGCCAAAAAAGCCACTCCTCATGCGGCGGAGGGCCTGCCCCTCATGCGGCGGGGAGCCTTCCTTTTCGAATCAGTGAATTTTTATGTAAACCTGAACTGTCGGTATTCGCAATGTGCCGTCACCACTGTGGCATGAATGCATAGTGTTGATCGCGTATAAACTTCCTGTTTGACGCGATCAACGCGAACATCCATGTTCGCGTTATGGGAATGTGATCAAGATAGTGGGCATGAAAAATACAGAGAAATATTTATTTTCTAAGCATGATAATGATTTGATAAAATTGTTGGCCAATATTTTGCTCTGAGCTAGTACCAGCGTAATGAGCGCAACAACGGGTCGGAGTCCGCTCCCGGCGCGGCAACGGGGGTGAATGTTTACACTGAATACCGGAAGCAGAAGTGGAGGCTACAGGATGTAGCCAACTGGCGAGGATTGGACAAGGAAGGACCTCCGCAGCCTTAAATAAATATTTCCATAGAACAGGGCACGCCCAAAGCCGCGTGGAGCGGACGCAGTACACCTGAATCGTCGTACTCACACACACAATAAATACCCGAAGCACGGACGCTGAGGGTTCGAGGGCGCGAAATCAGGATGATTTATCGCGCCCGGAAGGGAATTGCCGGAAACGAAGAAGTATTTGACGTGCTATATGTTGGCTTGTACACTCTTCACTATCAGTTCTTTGAAACAA
>DAIUKG010000095.1:0-3654 GCA_036848375.1 Spirochaetota bacterium | reverse complement strand
GTGTATAAATATTATCAGTGCCGTCCCAGGCTGTCACCATTACTGTTACGACATTCTCTCCAACTTCAAGTGAAATCGGCTCAGAAGCAGATCCGGAGTCAGCGGGTTCACCGTTGATGCTCATCGTAGCGCGGAGATGCTCAGCCATTGCAGTGACGGTAATACTTTCAACTTCGTAGGGCACGGATGTTTCGTACACCCAGTCATAGGGATTAAAGGGATAATTCAGTTCACCATCAGAAACGATGAGATTCGCGAGCCTCGCATTGCTGCTTATTCCATCATCGTAGGCAGTTTTACTCCCTGCGATGTCATCACATGCGGTCATCATCAATAGAGCAATGCTTATGAAAAAGGGTACTGCGATGATTTTGATTAATTTATTCATACAGCTTCTCCCTGCAATTAATTTTACCGACCAGACGGATTATTTTTTCTTTAAAACAAAAAAAATTTTTGGTACACTTTTTTAAAAATTTTACGTTATTATCGAATAAAAAACTATATGTACAGAAAATATATAATCATTCTCAACTGGTCAACAAAAAATTGATAATTAATGAATTTTTTACTACAATGTCGTATCGTATTCTGAAATACGGGTATTATTATGTCAATTAGAAATTTTTATTGAAGAATAAAAGCGATTTCCTGATTTATTAACAGGGGTTCGGATAAAATCAGTTCATGTGGTTCAAAAAAAAACCATAGCTTTACCGCTGAAACAGCAGCAGAATCGAGGATATCATAACCTGAGCTCCTTTGAACTTCAACACGTCCCGCTTTGCCGGATGGCAGGACTTCAATGGCAAGAAGAACCCTCCCCTGCGCCTGCATGCGGCGCGCGGCATAGGGATAACGGGGAGGAAGATTTTTTGAATTGCTCTTCGCCCTCTCTGTTATTGCACCGATAATGTCACGTGTTCGCTTACCCGTATAAGACGAATTCACCTTCTCCCTGCGGTAATCAATAACGGGAGTCGTCATATCAACGCTGACGAATAAATGGTCCGGCAACCGTGAGGCGTCATATCCGGACCGGGAATCCTGGCCCCGGAAGGCACCATCAGCTCCATTCTGCCCGGCAATACTTGACAGTCCCCTGTTCACCTCAACATTCAACTGCATCCTGTTTCCGGAATGGAGAAGCATGGCAACGAGCAGGGCATGCACCATAATTGAAATCGCCATGGCTTTTCTAAAATTAAATTTTACCGGGAAGGCATGGATAAGCTTACACACATACATAACTTGACATATAGCAGCCGGTTTTTATCATAGTCAATGATAAAATTGTAACAACAGCAAAGAGGATTTTATGACAGATGGGAAAGGGCCAACAGACTTTGATCACAGTGACCAGAAAATAATCGATGAACTGGAGCACACCCCTGAAGGGCAGCAATTAAATCCCGGGGGAGTGTGCGGTATGATCCATAATCACATGCAGCGGCCCGGAGAAACGTATATCTTTATCGATGATAATGACAGAGTGTTTGTATGTTATGTTGACCACGATCAAAACCTTGATGAAATGGATTTCTCAAAATACGGGTGGGGGATCAACACCGATGAACAGTCTGTATCATTATCACTGGTTATTCGCGATAAAGAGTATGACGGCAGCACGTGTCTCATGTTCTATTTTAAAAAGAAAGACAGGGAAAGTCTTCGCCAGCTTAGGACAATTATAAACGATGCGAAAATAACCGCATTCTTTCTGTCAATACAGTACGGAGAACTCTATATATTTAAAAAAGCCGAATTTGCTATCCCCGAAAACATAAGAGAACTATTAATACATTAATAAGGGAACTTCTATAAATTACATTTTGGATGTTCCCTTGTGGGCACAACCATTGGATAAATCAGGTTTTATTATTTTTCAGTTAATGAAAAAACCTGATTTTTAGAGGTGCCCATAATTAAGGTTTCCCTGAAAACTCATCAGGCATATAAACAAAAAGGCCTTCCCTTGCGGGGAAGGCCTTTTTGTTTATATGCGTTAAAATCTTATTCTTCAGGAGCGCCGGTGAAAATAGGCTTAGAAGCCTTAAGCACCGCGGTTTCTCCCTGCAGTATGTAGTCAGCTTTACCAAAAAATTTCTGGAACTCAGCGCCGATGTAGAACTGACCTGAAAGAACACGGCCGGTATAAAAAGCGGCTTCCAGATTATCTTTGAGTAACGCTTCACGGTCAGCGCCTTTCGCATCACCGACAAGGGCTTTCATTTTAGGATAAGCTTTTACGAGGCCTATAAGCTGCATCCATGCGTAAGTCAGCATGGTAATAGCCTGCTGAAGCGGGGTCGCGTTGGCGAAAAGATTGAGGAATTTTCCCCCTGCCATTTGCGCTTTCATGTATTCAACAACCTCATCCATTTTAGCAAGGCCCTTTTCCATGATTTTTACGTAATTGTCATCAACAACGCCTTTCGCAGCCGCGATGGTTTCCTGTATTCGTTTTTTGAACACAGAATAGTTGTAATTTTCCTTGTCCATGAGAAGCTTTCTCATGGTGAGGTCCATGGACTGGATACCGTTTGTGCCTTCATAGAGTGAAAGGATTTTTGAGTCACGCGCATACTGCTCTACCGGATAGTCAGAGCAGAATCCGTATCCGCCGTATACCTGGATCGCGTCACCGGTAACGTCCCATGCCGTGTCGGTATTCCCTGCTTTATTGACCGGGATAAGAAAATCAACGATGGCCTGGCACTCTTTCTTTACATCCCCCTGCTCAACATGAGTGAGGTCAATGCATTTGCCGAGGTAATACGTAAGGGTTCTCATTGCTTCGACCCTTGCTTTCATTGAGAGAAGCATGCGTAAAACATCGGGATGATTAATAATCTGTGTGCCTTTTGCTTCAGGGTTGGTCATCTGGGTGACATGAGGTCCCTGGACCCTGTTCTTGGCATAGACAAGAGCGTGCATGTACGCCGCACTTGAAACAGACATTCCCTGGAGTCCGACATAGAGACGGGCTTCGTTCATCATCTGGAACATGATTTTCATACCCTTGCGCTGCTCGCCCATAACATAGCCTTCGCAGTTCCCATCGTCGCCGAAACTCATACTGCATGTTGCTGAAGCGGTGATCCCCATTTTATGTTCGATCCCGGAACAGATGACATCATTGAAATCGCCCAGGGAACCGTCAGGCTTGATCCTGTACTTGGGAACCATAAAAATTGATATTCCCTTTGTTCCCGCGGGATCTCCTTCGACGCGCGCGAGAACAGGATGTATCATGTTTTTGTAATAATTGTTGTCTCCTGACGATATGAATATTTTCTGCCCTGTAACTTTGTAGAGGCTGTCAGACTTCTGGGATGCTTTTGATTTGAGCGCGCCGACATCCGAACCGGCATCAGGTTCGGTAAGACACATCGTCCCGCCCCATTCTCCTGAAAGCATCTTGTCAAGGATGAGCTGTTTGTCGCCACCGTTATAAAAATTTTTCACGAGATTAAGAGCACCGACACTCAGCGCCGGATACATTGAGAATGCTATGCTTGCAGATGAAAAATAATCCATAGCGGCCTGACCGATACAATCGGGCATTCCCATTCCGCCGATTTCAGGATCATTGGTGAGGCCCAGGAAACCCGCTTCATAATAGGCCTGGAGTCCGGGGAAATACTCTTCCGG
>DAIUKG010000094.1:0-3678 GCA_036848375.1 Spirochaetota bacterium | reverse complement strand
GTGTCTCTGTGGCTGTCTTTTACGCATTTCGGAAAGAGTGAAAAGAAGATGTTCACGCTGAATCGCGGAGTATGCGGCGAAAAAAGTCAGACGGTAAAACCCGGAATGTTAAAAAATTAATAAAAACCTCTGTGTTCTCTGTGTCTCCGTGGCGCTCTTTCCCAAAAATTCGGCAAGAATGAAAAATATTGATATCAAAGTGATGGGGGAAGCAACCCCCATCACAGAAGGAGAACTATTAAATGAAAAATCAGTTACTAAACATAAAAACTCTTATCGACAGGCTCGAATTTCTTGGTTCAGAAATTCAAACAATGAATTCCACGGAAAAAAAAGAAGCACTGGAGCGAATCAGTGAAGTGTACTGCATATTACAAAGGGCCCTTGATTCCATCGCGGATTACCTTGATGTTTCTACCGGTAACTATCATTGACCTCTTCATAAAGAGATACTATGATTCAACGGCAATTATTAAATGCACGTGAGAGCACAATGATTACTGAACGCGATGCTCTTCTCATGGAAATCCATCACCGGGTGAAAAACAACCTTCAGCTCATTGAAAGCCTTTTGTGCATACAGGCCGACAAAGTCAAAGACACGCGTTATCTAAATTTATTTTCAAGCTACACCAGGAGAATCCACGCCATCGCCCGCATAGAGGACTCACTCTACCATGAGGATTACCTCGATAAAATCGATTTTAAAAACTATGTGGTGAATATGGTGCGCCATTTAAGAAACAACCTCGTTGATCATGAACGCTATGATATCACCATAAAATGCAACATCGACCCCATCAGCCTGAACATCAACAAGGCGATCCCCTGCGCCCTGATTATCAATGAGATCATCAGCAATTCACTGATCCATGCCTTCACCGGCGATGAGCAGGGACTGATAACGATTAAAATTACCGCCGACAGCAATAATGAAAGATTCAACCTTGAAATGCAAGACAATGGGACCGGTCTCGCAGAAACTATTAACATTGATGAGCCAACAACCATGGGACTCGAAATGATACGCGTCCTGGTCAGGCAGCTTAACGGCGTTATCTCACTGCGCATCGAAAACGGGACTAGATACGTTATCACCTTTCCCGCATAAAAAGGACCAGTCTTTTCAACTGACACCCCTTTAATTGCAGCCATAGCAAAACCTATTAAAAAAGCACGTCGGAAATATTTTTTTCTGCCCGGATAATAAAAAATATATTACCAATATTAACGCTTTTTCATTATTTGGTTGAAAATAACCCGCTGTATCTGTATAAGGTCAATCATACATGGCACGGGAGTCCGAGAAACCCTCCCCCACCGGGAATTGAGCCAACTGACTAAAAGATCTTTTATCAAAAAAATAAAAAAAGGCAGGGGGGATGTTTTCGCCGGCATTTTCCCAGAATAAAACCCGGCACTCCAACATTATTCCGGAGAAAACAGGTGAAAAAAAAGCTCTACATCATTGACGGTCATGCCCTGTGCTACCGGGCCTATTACGCATTTATCCGCAACCCCCTGACCAATTCGAAGGGTCAGAACACCTCGGCCATTTTCGGTTTCGCCCGCATGCTTTACCGGCTCGTGGCGGACCAGAAGCCCGATTTTCTGGCGGTTGCCTTTGACCCGCCGAAAAAATCATTCAGGTTCAGAATGTACTCCGAGTACAAGGCAAACAGGCAGAAAATGCCGGATGACCTGCGCTCCCAGATCGATGAAATCAAAAACATGGTCGCGGTACTTGGCATCGCGCGGCTTGAGCTCGACGATTACGAGGCGGACGACATCCTGGGGACCATGGCGGAAAAATTCGCGTCGAAGTCAATGGAGGTGGTCCTGGTCACGGGGGACAAGGACGCTTACCAGCTCCTGAACAAAAACGTCAGGATTTACGCCAACAGGAAGGGCATCTCCGAATACGAAATTTACGACGAAGAAAACATCACGCAAAAAACAGGCCTCAGGCCGGAACAGATTATCGATTACATGGCCCTGACCGGTGACGCATCGGACAACATCCCCGGAGTAAAGGGTATCGGCGAAAAATCAGCGCTTAAGCTCATAGAGACCTACGGCAGCCTTGACAGCATTTACCGACACATCGACGACATCAAGGGCAAGCAGAAAGAACTCCTGCAGAATTCGCATGAGATGGCCCTTTTGAGCAAAGACCTGGTCACCATCCGCAGGGACGCGCCCCTTGAACCCCGCATTGACGACATGGCCCTTCCCGACCTTGCCTCGCCTGAAGCACGGGAATATTTCCGCGGCCTTGAGATGGCATCGATCATCAACGATTTTTTCGGGGATGAAACCGGAGAGAAGCAGCCCCCGCAGCCTGCGAAAAACCGCGACTATGCGATTATACGGAACGAAAAATCCCTGCGTGACGCGCTTGAGAGGGTCCGGGCCGAAGGCCTGGTCTCAATCGACACTGAGACAACGTCCGTTTCGCCGGTCGACGCCGATATCGTCGGGGTCTCCCTTTCCATAAGCGAGGCGCAGGGATGGTACATCCCCCTGGTCAACCGGGGCCTGTTCAGCGAGGACTACCTGGACCCGTCAATCTCGCTGAAACTGCTCAAGCCCGTGCTGGAAGACCCCGGCATACAAAAAGTAGGCCAGAACATAAAGTACGACTACATTGTGCTTAAAAACTCGGGCATTGAGCTTGAAGGGATCCACTTTGACACCATGATCGCGTCCTATGTGCTCAACCCCAATGAGCGCAGGCACAACCTCGACGACCTTGCCATGAAGCACCTGAACTACCGCACCATCACCTTCAAGGAGCTCGTGGGCACCGGGCAGAAGGCGGTACCGATAACTGAAGTCGAACTCGAGCGCCTGGCTGAATACGCGATAGAAGACGCGGACATCGCCCTGCGCCTGTACCGTGTTTTCTCGAAGACGCTCACTGACCCTGAACTGCTTAAACTCTTCACCGGCATGGAAATGCCCCTGGTGACCGTGCTCGCGGAAATGGAGAGGGCAGGTGTGCTGATCGACACATCCTACCTGAAAACACTGGGCGAAGAAAACCAGTCGCTTCTGGAATCGGTTGAAAAAAAAATCCACGCCGCGGCGGACCAGGAGTTCAACATCAATTCAACGAGGGAGCTCTCATACATCCTATTTGAAAAACTCGGCCTGAAAAAACAGAAAAAAACCAAAACCGGTTATTCAACCGACATCGGCGTGCTTGAAGCGCTGAAGGGAAGCCATGAAATAATCGACAGCCTGATCGCGTACCGCACCCTGAGCAAACTTAAAAACACCTATATTGACACCCTTCCCGCCCTGATCAGCCCAAGGACCGGGAGGATACACACCTCGTACAACCAGACTGTCGCGGCCACGGGCCGTCTTTCGTCATCCGACCCGAATCTTCAGAACATCCCGGTGCGCGACGAGTTCGGCAAAAACATCCGCAAGGGCTTTGTTCCCCGGAAAGGCCATCTGCTCATGTCGGCTGACTATTCCCAGATCGAACTCAGGCTTGCGGCCCATCTCTCGGGTGACGCGAGCATGATCAGGGCCTTCAAGGAAGGCATTGACATCCACGCGCTCACCGCCTCATCGGTCTTCAGCGTCCCGATCGACAACGTGACCCAGGACATGCGGCGCCAGGCAAAAATCATCAATTTCGCGACCATTTACGGGGTTTCACCGTTC
>DAIUKG010000093.1:0-3730 GCA_036848375.1 Spirochaetota bacterium | reverse complement strand
GAACGGCGCATATTCGATGATCATCCACGCTGCCGCGTTCACATCCCCCCCGAAAATAGAACAGGAACCGCTGAAAGCGGTGGATGTCAACATTATCGGCACGGCAAACGTAGTCAGGCTGTGCATGAAACACAACCTCAAACTGGTCTATATCTCGACCGATTACGTGTTCAGGGGAGACAAAGGAAACTACCGGGAGGATGACGAAGTGTTCCCGGTCAACAAGTACGCGTGGTCGAAACTCGGCGGGGAATGCGCGGTGCGGATGTACGACAACTCCCTGATCATCCGCACGACCTTCGGCCCGAACGTGTTCCCCTACGAAAAGGCGTTCACCGACCAGTGGACCAGCAGGGAAAGCGCTTCAACAACCGCTGGGATGATCGCCTCACTGCTTGAGACCGGCGCGACCGGCACCGTGCACGTGGGCGGGCCGCGCAAGACCGTGTTCGAATACGCAAAAAGCCTTGACCCGGCAAAGGAAATCAAGGAGCTTTCAATTCACGAACTCAACTTTACGGTCCCGGCGGACACTTCTCTGGACTGCGGCCGTTTTACAGCCCTGGTGAAAAACAAATAACGGAAAGATTACTGGAGGATGGCAATGAAAATTCTTGTAGCCGGCGGCGCGGGGTATATCGGGTCTGTCCTGGTCCCGTCGCTCATTGAACATGGATATGATGTAACGGTCGTTGACCTTCTCTGGTTCGGGAACCATCTTCCAGCCAGCGTGCCGGTCATACAAAAGGACCTGTTTCAATGCACGGAAGAAGACCTCGCCGGATTCAATCAAGTAATTTTTCTCGCGGGCCTGTCCAATGATCCCATGGCCGAATTTAATCCAGCGAAAAACTTCGTCGACAACGGGGCCCTGCCCTCATACCTGGCGTACAAGGCGAAAAACGCCGGGGTCAAACGGTACATCTATGCATCGTCATGTTCGGTTTACGGATACACGGTTGACAAGCTCTATGACGAAGAATGCCCGGTGAACAGCAGTTATCCCTACGGCATATCAAAACTCCAGGGAGAGCGCGGCGTGCTCCAGATGCATGATGAGAGCTTTTCCGTGATCGCGCTGCGGCAGGGGACCATTTCCGGGTACAGCCCGCGCATGAGGTTTGACCTTATCGTGAACACCATGTTTAAAAGCGCGCTCTGTGACAAAAAAATCACGATCAACAACCCTTCAATATGGCGCCCGGTTTATGACATCCGCGACGCCGCGAGCGCTTTTATCCGCGCGGTGCAGGCGAACGAAAGCATCAGCGGCGTGTTCAATGTCACCTCGGGGAACTATACTGTTGGGCAGGTGGGAGACCTGGTAAAACATGAAGTGGAAAAAAAGACCGGCGAGAAGATCAGCCTTGACATCAAAAACATCAGGGATTTCCGCAATTATAAAGTGACCTTTGACAAGGCCAGGACCTATCTGGGATTCCAGCCCCTGTATTCAATAAGCGACATCATCGACAATCTCTTTGACAACAGGGATTATTACGGCGATTTCCAGAATGAAAACTTCTACAACATCATTACGTTCAAGAAGCTGAACCTGTAATGAGCGTATTTATGCTACATCGGCAAAGTGCGGTTTAAGCCTGCTGAAAACAACTATGCCCACAATCAGGGCGATAAGGGTGAAACACCAGAAATATAGTGTCATCTGCCATTGATGCCAGAAGGGGCGGCCATACAGCAGGCTGTCGCGATACCCCAGAACGATGTAGTACATCGGATTCAGCGCAAGTATCATCAGGTATTTTTTTGGAAAAATTGACGGGTCCCAGAATACCGGGGTAAGATAAAAAAAGAACCTGAGCACGATGTTAACTATGTTTGATATATCCGGAAAAAAAAGATTGACCGACGAGGTGAACCAGGAAAGGCCGAGCAGAAGCACGCTGGTACAAAAAATATAATAAAAAATCTGGATCCAGTACACGGTTGGCAATATGCCGTTAAAGAGTATGATCACAACAGCAATCATTATAACGATAAGATGAAGAAACAGTTCAGATAATATTTTAACCAGCGGAAGAATGCTCACCCTGAAGTTGACCTTTTTCAGTAAAAATGAATATGACTTTATCGAACCCGTTGCCTGCGAAAGGGTCCCCTGAAAATACATATATGCCGATAATCCGGAAATCAGATACGTGACAAACGGAACATCCATTTTCCTCCCGCCCCTGAATCCGAGGCCGAAGATCAGCCAGAATATCAGCATCATGGCAAGAGGGTCAAGAATCGCCCAGGCAAGGCCCATTATGTTCGCCGCGTATTTCTGCCTGAAATCGCGTTTTGTCAGTTCATAGAGCAGGTACTTGTTCTGATAAATATGCCTGAAAAAATTCAGTGCTTCTTTTATTAATTTAAGGGGATTCATATATAACCTTGCATTGTTAACTGATTGTGTCTGTCTTTTGAATTCTCAGCAATACCCGTCTCATTACGGCAATGTATGATGAAAGTATGCGTTGATATATGTCCTGAGCAACCTGTTCAATGTATGTGTGTGACGTGAGATTCCTCATATCAGTCATTTCCAAAAGAATTTCCGTATCTGCAACATCACTGTTTAATACAGACTGATATTCCCTGAAACATCCTTTCGGGGAATTACATTCGATTCCTTCAACTGCGCGTAAATATATTTTTAGGCATTTCCACATTGCTTCAAAGGTGTATTCAAAACGCTGAATCGTCGCGTCCCTGATAATTACTGTAAAACGCTCATTTGATATTTCCTCAAGAGATACCAGGGCCTTTTCAAATAACTCCACACTTGTTTTCAGGCGTTCCATTTAATGCCCCTGTCAATTTCCTCCCTGAGGAGGCCGCTCGTGCTGTAATAGTCCAGAACATCCACTTTATAAGGAATTGTGCTGTTTTCAAGCTTCTCTTTGACCAGTGAAATCTTTTTGGTCCGGTCTTGTGAACCGGAAATAATGGCTATATCATAATCCGAATATAGAGATCCATTCCCGGTAGCGCGTGATCCGAAAAGCACGATCCCGGTATCTCTGTCAAAAAAATGATACACTATTTCCCTGATACGGGACAGATAGCGGTCATTTTCGAATTCTGATCCGTTTTTAATGCTCACTGATCACTTCACCACAAACCACGGGTTTAAAAGATTTTCCTTGTTATACTGCAGTTCGACATCCGTGTCAAATATAATTACTCTCTTGCCCGCGCCGTTTGCCACAGCATGAGCAGCGGCCGTGTCCCACTCCATGGTCGGGCCAAGGCGCGGATAGCAGTCAGCGCGCCCTTCGGCGACCAGGCACAGCTTCAGGGAGCTGCCCGCGGAAATCATCCTTACGTGTTGATATTGTTTTTTCAATGCCGTGATGTATTCCTCGGTTTCCCGGTTCATGTGCGACCTGCTCGCGATCACCACATAATCGCTGTCTGTTTTTCGCTGGGGAAGTGGTGCTGAAACCCGTAAAATCTCTTTCAGGGAATTGTTCTCCAGCTCACCGAGAAAAAATTCCGCTGACACGCTCCCGGGGCCCTCTTCGTCATCCTTCCCCCCGACTTCTTTAACGTGCAGTTTACAGGCCCCGATGTCTTTACCGCCAAAATAAAATACCCCGCTCACCGGAACATAGACCACGCCGAGGACGGGCTCGTTCCCCTGAATCAGCGCGATATTGACCGTGAACTCGCCGTTTCTTTTTATGAATTCCTTGGTGCCGTCGAGAGGGTCGACCAGCCAGAA
>DAIUKG010000092.1:0-3866 GCA_036848375.1 Spirochaetota bacterium | reverse complement strand
AAAGCGATTACCGCTTTCAGTTTCACTACACCGGCTGCAAAAGGAATAATAAATGAAACTTCACATTCAATTACAATCACAGTGTGGGGTGAAACCACATCTCTGGTTCCGACAATAACACATACTGGAGAAAGTATTGCACCCGCTTCCGATATTGCCAATGATTTCAGTGAACCACAGACTTACACCGTACAGGCAGAAGATGGAAGCACACAGGCTTACGAAGTAACTGTAACAGTACAGGAATACAGTATCGGGGATTATGGACCAGCCGGTGGCAAAATATTTTATATTAACGCTAATGCAGCAACTGAGGGATGGAAATACCTTGAAACCGCCCTTGAAGATATTGATAGCGGGAATGCCAAGCAATGGGGCGGTTATGGTTACGAAATAGAAACAGATACTGCTATCGGCACTGGCAAAACCAACACTACAGCAATTGTAGAATTTCATGATGGCCTTAACCCAGATTATTATACTAACAATTTCAGTACCAACATTATCTTTACAAACCCTTCATGTTTTTTTACTTCTGATAATAATGGCACTGTGGCAGCAAAAGAGTGTTCAGACTATAGTGTTGTTAATAACGGTCAAACTTATAATGACTGGTTTCTTCCATCCGAAGCTGAACTAGATGCAATCTGGGATAATCTGGTTAATAATGGATCAGGCGGAAATAACGGTGTGGGTAATTTTTATGAGGATTATTACTGGACATCCTCCGAAAGGGGTTCAACATATTCTGATGATCAGGCGCTCACTCAAAGTTTCGATGATGGATGGCAAGACTACAGCAGTAAGTACGCAGAACATTGCGTTCGGGCAATTCGGGCTTTTTAATTGCCCGAAAACGCCGAAAAAGCTTGACAGTAACCGGCACGGTGCCTATTTTGTTACAACATTTTTGGAACACGGGGCGTGGCGCAGTCAGGTAGCGCACATGACTGGGGGTCATGTGGTCGCTGGTTCAAATCCAGTCGCCCCGAAATAAGGGGCTGTCCTAAAAGTCGTCTCGATACTAATTTCGTAATGCTCATTGAGTGATTTTGATGGTGAAAACATCAAAATCGTATCGAAATGAGCGGGAAAACTGTATCCACTTTACGAAATTCACTCGACGAACGTTTTTTGGGACAGCCCCTTTTTAATGTATAAAACAAGCGCCGCGCCTTTGGTGTATCGGCACGGTGCTTTACCGGTTTACAGGGCACCGGTAAAAATCGGGTCAGACGCTTTAATAGATGCGGTTTCGCCCGCAAGGAGCGAGTCAATTTTTCCAGAATACTGCGGAAACTCCGTACCGATAAAGAACTGCCCCGACAGGACCCTTCCCGAATAGAAAGCTGCTTCCCTGTTTTCCTGAAGCAGGATTTCTCTATCCTGAGCGCTCCTGTTACCGATAATCTTTTTCATTTCAGGTATGGCAATTGTCATTGCCCACAGATGCATCCAGGCAAGTATAATCATGAACATTGCTTTTTCAAGAGGCACTGCATTCATGAAAAGATGCAGGAATTTCCCCTCGCCCATCTGTTTTTTCATCATTTCAATGACCCGGTCAAGTGATTCCAGCCCCTTTTCAACAGGAGCGATGTATTGATCATCAACAATGCCCCTCGCCTCTGTTATTGTTTTATTTATCCGTTTTCGTAAAATCGAATAATTATACTGCTCCCTGTTCATGAGTATCTTTCTCATGGCCAGGTCCATCGCCTGTATTCCGTTGGTGCCTTCATAAATTGCGGTAATTTTTGAGTCTCTCATCAGGCGTTCCACAGGATAATCGGAACAATACCCGTATCCTCCATAAACCTGGACCGCTTCAGATGCGACAAGGACGGATGAGTCGGTGTTCCCCGCTTTCAGAATGGGACGAAGTATTTCCCCCAGCGCAACCGCTTCCTTTTTCTCCTCTCCCGTCAAAATGACCTCGAGGGTCTGATTGTGCGCCAGATAATAGGAGAGGGCCCTCATCCCTTCAACGTATGACTTCATCCAGAGGAGCATGCGTTTCACATCAGGATGATTGCTGATCGAGACAGCTTTCGCTTCGGGGTTTAACAACTGGGTCACATGAATGCCCTGGATCCTGTTCCGCGCGTAAGTAACCGCGTGCATATACGCGCTGCTGGAGATGGCAAGGCCCATAAGGCCAACGCCGATACGCTCTTCATTCATCATATGAAACATTATTCTCATCCCGTGGCGCTCTTCTCCAAGCAAAAACCCCTTACATTTTCCGTTGTCACCAAAGGAGAGGGTGCATGTCGATGACCCTTTTATCCCCATTTTATGCTCGATGCCCGCGCAGGTGACGTCATTGAATTCCCCGACACCCCCGTCAGGCGTGGGCAAATACTTGGGGACCACGAAAATCGAGAGGCCTTTCGTACCTGCCGGGTCCCCTTCAATGCGGGCCAGCTTCAGATGGACTATGTTTTCATAATAATCGTTGTCGCCGGATGAAATGAAAATATTCTGGCCTGTAATGGAAAAACTCCCGTCCGAATTGCGGACCGCCCTGCTTTTAAGCGCGCCGACATCCGAGCCGGCGTCAGCTTCGGTAAGACACATGGTCCCGCCCCATTTCCCGCTCATCATCTTATCGATATACGTATTCTTTAATTCAGCGTTTCCGAAAATTTTTATCAGGTTCATTGCACCGTGGCTCAATCCCGGGTACATGAGGATGGGGATGCTTGCCGCGAGAAAAAATTCCGAGCATCCCATGGCAACTTCATAGGGAAGGCCCATGCCGCCGATCCCCGGCTCATCGTACATGCCGATGAAACCGGATTCGTGATACGCCTCAAGGGCCGGTCTGTAGCATGGTGGGATGAGCACGTTTTTTGAGGCCGCGTCAAAAGTACATCCCAGCCGGTCGCCCTCTGCAGCTGCGGGATAGATCTTTTCAACGGCCATTCTTTCGGCAAGGCTTAAAAATTCTTCGTACGTTGCCCTGTCGAAATCAGCAAACCGCTGGTCTTTTGCCGCAAGTTTTTCAACTTCGAGCATCTCAAAAAGCACAAAACGGGCATCCCGCGAATCAACTAAACAGTTTAAAGCCATGATAACCTCCCTTTAATTATGTTTAATTATTCAACATTATAATATTAAATTGTTTAAAATATTATCATATGTCAATAATATTTCTAAAATTATTGACATTAATGAGAATTTTTGTTGAATATTTTTACCTTTTTTTTATTATTAACTCATGTATGGAAAAAGAATTAAACAATTACGAAAAAATGCCGGTTTAAGCCAGGAAGAACTTGCTGCAAAAGTAGGAATTTCCCGCCCCAATATCTCTTTCTGGGAGAATTCATCTTTTCCGCCCCTTGACGCCATAGACCGGGTGTGCAAAGCCCTGGGCATGGAACTCTGGAAGTTTTTTCTGACTGATGATGCGGTTTCGAGAAGTCTTGATATTCCTGCCGAGTACCTGACGATCTTTCAACGGTTATGCAGCCTTGATCACCAGTTGCGTAAAGACATTCAGGAGATATTTGAAATTATTTTGACCAAATATGAAAATCAGCAGCTGCGGCAGGACACGTCTTCTATTGATAATAATCTATTACAGGGCGGGCCTGATTCCAGTGTTGCCGGAACAAGGGACCAGACACACGCGGAAGAATATACGTTAAACCATTATGAGGGCAGGGCAGGCGCCATAGCGATGGAAGAATACCTCAACCGTTTTTTGTGGGTGAACATGTTTATCCAGTAAAACATCATTTTTAGATTTTTTCTTTTAATAGTTAAAAGAATTAATACTTCATGCCATATTTATTAAGTGGATAGGGTAGCAGTATAATTTTGAGGGTAACGTAGTTTTGTCATTCCGGTTTTGCATC
>DAIUKG010000091.1:0-4031 GCA_036848375.1 Spirochaetota bacterium | reverse complement strand
ATTGTCAAGAGAATAAACGAGTATTATGCCCGCCTGAATCACGTGCCTCGGCAACATTACCGGCCGCGTTACCGCAACGCTATGGCCTGTGCTGCGTTGCCGGTACGGGATGTGTGATTCGGGAAACAACAGGGTTATTTGAAATCAAAGAAAAAAGCCTGATCATTCCAGGGAGTTTTGTCTGCAAGCCCAATTAAAAAACCATATGGATACTCTAATCTTTCACTGTGCTGCATTATATAATATTTAATAGTATATTTACCGCTCCACCACTTTTGTTTACCGGTAAAATTCAAAATAATTTTACTGTCTTTAACATCCCAGGTACCCTGAGTATTAATAATAGGTTCAGGTTTGTAATCGGTATCACGAAAAAAGCAGTTAAAGGACCCGTCACGATTAAATTTAAATAGCGTATACATTCCTCCACAAAAAATTGAATCAGTCATTATTTTTTTTAAAAAATCCTCTTTCCCCTGAGGCGAATTTCTTTTCATTGACGTTAACGTTTTTTTTAATAATTCTATCTTTTCGGGTGATGTTTCAATGCATGGGGTATCAGGCCCGAGTTCAGCAAAAATGCAACTACTGATAGAAAGTATAAAAACGATGCACAATATTTTAATGTTAAACATGCTTCTGCTCCTTTTATTTCTTACCAATAATTTTATTTTAATCTCGTGAACTTAATCTTTCATCAGGAAGTTTTAATTGCAAATAATATTTTGTTTTATTCTGATACTCATTACCTTTTATTGTAACCCCTTTGTTCATGTTGTTGCCTGCATATTTCCAATCAGTTGATTCTACAATTTGACCTTCAATTGAATTATCAGTCTGCACATACACATGATCATACCAGGTCCTGCTGTCACTGCCGTCAGGTAGATATTGTGTTTTTTCAGTGACACCGATAAACCCGGTAACGTCTCCGGTGTATGCTGACGCGTCAAATCTGTCAAACAGTGAATTATTATACAGCATATTAGTCACTCCATTAATTCGGCCTTCATCAAAGCGCTGATAGTCATCTGTCCCTGTTGGGATAATACCCATGAAATATGTTGTACGCGTGTCAGTTATAATCCCAGGGCGCTTGCCCGCGCTGTCCCGCAAATCATCAAAGCTCCAGCCAGTGTCTTCATAGTCATTGGCGTTTGCCGCTATGCCCGCGCTATTATTGGCCATTCCCAGAATATGTATACTGGTTGACAACATTGAGTGAAAAGCCTGATATAGAAATCAAAAATAACCCGGTTTTTACAGGCATTAATGATTATGAACTGATACCAGATCAATACGATGCGAGACTTCGATGAAGAAAAATATAAATCATAACCCCGAACAATCAGGCGAAATCATCCTCTACACGACCCCGGACGGTAAAAAGCGAATCGACGTGCGCCTTGAAAACGAAACCGTATGGCTTTCGCAGCTAGCCATGTCCGAGCTTTTTCAGACCACGAAGCAGAATATAAGCCTGCATCTGAAGAATATATTCGCCGATGACGAGTTGGCGGAAAAATCAGTTGTCAAGGATTACTTGACAACTGCCTCTGACGGCAAAAAATACAAGACCAAGATGTACAACCTTGAAGCGATTATCGCCGTTGGATACAGGGTGAAATCCCACCGGGGTGTGCAATTCAGGCAGTGGGCCACTGAAAAGCTGAAAGAGTATATCGTCAAGGGCTTTTCCATGGATGATGAGCGCCTTGCCGAACCCGGGGGGATCGATTATTTCGATGAGCTCCTTGAGCGCATCCGCGCCATTCGCGCCTCGGAGAAGCGCTTTTACCAGAAGGTACGCGACATTTACATGACCAGCCTGGATTATGATCCGAAAAACCCTCTCACGCAGGAATTTTACGCCGCGGTACAGAACAAGATGATCTATGCAGCCACCGGCATGACCGCTGCGGAACTGATAAAGGCCCGGGCGAACGCGAAACTTCCCAATATGGGGCTTACAACCTGGAAAGGGGCCGGCCGCGGACTGGTACTCGGCAAGACAGATGTGTCCGTATCCAAGAACTATCTCAGCCAGGATGAAATGCATACCCTTGAACTTCTGGTGGGGCAGTATCTCGATTTTGCCGAACTCCAGGCAAAACGAAGAAAAGCCATGACCATGCGGGACTGGATTGAAAAGCTCAATTCATTTCTCGAAGTCAACGAACAGGAAGTATTGAACAACGCGGGCAAAGTATCCGCTGAACTGGCAAAACAGATTGCTGAAGCTGAATATGATCGCTTTAGAAAGGACCGAATCCTGATCGAGGCGGAGCAGGCGGATGAAGAGCTGAAAAATGCCGTAAAGCAGCTTGTGGACAGGAAGAAGCGCGGTGGTGATGAACCTGACACATGAAAATCCGCAAGCTGACCATCGAGAATTGCGCCATTTGAAATGAAAACAATGTGTATTCTGGTCGCCATCAGGATCACGCAGTCAGGCTTTCCGTATGAATGATAACTGCCGTCGGCATTTATCGGGCGCTGATAATTATCTTTTGTAGCATAAATAATTTAACCGGCAAACCCTTTCCTAAGGTTCTTGTAGTTCACCCAGTCTTCATACCGTTCATCGGTCAGCCCCGGGTCCTCGTTGGTCTTAAAGTCGCCATGGTCGGCTTTGATGTCACACAATAAAAAAGGCCCTCATTACAAAGGCCTCTATTGTATATATTGTATGTAATCAGACTGTTTTACATCTTACAACTCGACCGGGAACTGGAACGTGCCGTTTGTAAAGTTTTTTATATCGCTCATATATGAACTATATAATAAACCAGAAAAAGTGCCCCGGGCGACAGTACCCCATTCGGTAACAGTAAGAGAAAAAGAATATGCCGAACCTATCTCATACCCGTTTATATAACTACAGAAGAAACCGGTATTTCTAGCAAAATTATTCTGATTATAAATATCCCCAGTTAAAACATCTGAAGGAAAATAAAACGCAATTAAATCAACAATTTCTTGATTTTCAGAATAGCGAAATTTTATTGCGTACTGACCATCATCATTAATTCTCAATTCTTCACCCATGACTGTTTCAACAACTAAAGTTCGTTGCACTCCATCAATTTCTACATTGACAAAGCTCTCCACGGTACCCCCGTCCCCGCCTCCGCTGCCGCTGTCATCATCGCAGGCCGGAATAAAGGCCAGGGCAAAAAAGAATATCATCATAATGCTTATTAAACCTGCTGCTCTGTGTTTCATGCTGTACTCCTGTGGATTCAATTAATAGCTTCACTTATATGAATGCATGTAGCATTGCGCGTCAAGAATAAAATAGTGTTGGTTCCAGGTCACGTGTCACAGCAACATTGCCGGCCGCGTTACCGCAGCTTTGGGTAGTGCTGCGTTGCCGGTACGGGATGCGTGATCCGGGAGAATTAATTAAAATCAAGTCCCAGTGCCTGATCATGCCATGGCGTTTTGTCCTTGATATAGATCATTATGGTATAGATTTTTTTTTCATTACTATAACCTAAAATATACTCATCAAATTTATAAATACCGCTCCAAGTTTTATGTTTGCCAAGAAATTTTAAAATAAGACCTCCATCCTTCACATCCCAGGTCCCTTTTTCGGTAAACTTCTCATTTTCCTGATAATCATCGAACTTGAGAGTGAATGTGTTATCTTGCTTAAAATTAAACCAGGAATAAAGCCCCCCTCGAAACTCGGAACCGGCTAAAACCTTCTTTAAAAAATCTTCATTACCTTTAGCTTGATAAATCTTCTCTTTTTCCATCTTCTCAATTATCATTGTTCTTTTTTCAGGTACCATCTTTGATTCACCTGCTTCTAATTGTGATAAGAAAAGTATACTTGCAAATAGTATAAAAACCAGAAAGCCAGTATTATTTTTCATGTTAACCTCTCTATTTTAGTAATCGATCTTCCAATAATTTTAATTGAAGATAGTATTTTGTATTTTTAGCATAATAATTTCTTTCACTTGTTGTAATACCTGATCCACCGCACGATTCAACGGTTGAACCATATTTGCTCATATCCG
>DAIUKG010000090.1:0-4102 GCA_036848375.1 Spirochaetota bacterium | reverse complement strand
GGGATGACAACAAAATGTGTTATGAAACGGTTGCCCCCAAAATTAATTTACTACCCTAATGACTGACGTGACCGCCACAATTAATGAATTGCTATTTTTCACTCTATGACTGATAAAAGGCATCCATGCGCATTAAAGTTCAACTGGCAATCACCCTTTTCATCATGACGCTGCTGTTGCCCGGAACAGTATTTTCAGGCGAATTGACCATCTCGTTTACCGGGGACATCATGATGCACTCAGCGGTAAAGCAATGCGCCGCATGCAATAACCGGATCGATGCGTCAGGTTCATCCACCAATAATGCCGGGTTTGACTACCTCTTTGAACAGGTGGCGCCCCACTTTAAAAAATCAGATATCATTGCCGGCAACCTGGAATTCCCCATAGCCGCGCCATTTGAAAGCCAGGAGATCATTTTCAACTGCCCGCCTGAAGTGCTTCAGGCCCTCAAAAAAACAGGTTTTACCATGTTTTCCCTGGCCAACAATCATATACTCGACCAGGGGATCTCCGGCGCCCGCGAAACCCTGGACCGGGTGCTGCAGGGCGGCTTTGATGCAGCGGGAGCAAACTGTACTGAAGAGGCCGCCCGCCGTGGTGTAATAAAGAAGAAAGGCAACCTTACCGTAGGATTTCTTGCCTGCACCGGGATCATCAACTACCCCATCCGGCAGAACAGCAAAATTCATATCAACTGGTTTTACAATGAGCAAAAACTCTCACAAGATATCATAAACATGAAAAAACAGGCGGACTTTGTCGTGCTCATGGTCCATACCGGCCAGGAATACCGGACAGAACCTGAACCGGCAGACAGCGCCCTGATGAAAAAATACTGCGACACCGGTGTTGACTGTATCATCGGGCATCATCCCCATGTTCTGCAGCCTTTGGAACAGTACCGGGCTTCTGACGGCAGGCTGTGCCATATTTTTTACAGCCTGGGTAATTTCATCTCAAACCAGTCCGCAAAAGCAATAAAAAGTCCGGGTGCCGGTGATATTAACACTGAAGAATCAATAATCGTGACCCTGAAAGTATCAAAAAGCATTATAGCGAAAAAAATTAAAACACGGTTTTCTCTGCTTTCAATTATCACAAAAAAGAAGTATAATAATAGCAGGGAATGTCCTGATATTCAGGTTGTACCCCTGGCCGGTTACCTAAGACAGACCAGGCAGGGGCTTAAATCTGGAACTGACGCAGTGATCAGCAGTGACCGGGTGAACTTATTAGAAGAAAAATCAGCCAATATAAAAAAAATCATCATGGGTGACGCTGACAGCAGGACAATCGACTTCATTGAATAAGGTGCGCTATGGCTATTCAGATAAATAAACGGACAAAATATGGATATGACATATTCGACCTGTCAGGCGATATCAGCTTTGACGACTCCCGTGTTATTGAAGACTATGTGAAACAAAATGCCCAGGGTGAGTTCCCGACCATAATCCTCAACCTTGACAAGGTCCCCTTCATCAACAGCTCGGCGCTCGCCCTTCTGGTAAAGCTGATGAACGACCTGAATAAACAGAACATCGCCATGTATCTCATGAACGCCAATGAGACCATCCGCGGACTGCTTGATATAACCGGAACCGCGCGATATTTTAAAATAATTAAAAACGAAGACGGCCTGACCCACAACCTCAAGCAGAAAGAGCTCAACAAAGCGCTTGATATGGACGATTAAGAATTATTTTCCGTCAATCAGCGAGAGCACCCGTGCGGTTTCAGCCAGTGCCGCATCATGCCCGGTGCCCGTTCCGCTTCCGAATAAATCATGAGGGTCAGCAAAGGCCAGGGCCTCCCGCGCAACCGCGGCCGGGACGCCTCCCTGCAAACGGGCGCGCGCCTCGTCAAACAGGCCCTGCATGGCCGCGTTGAACGCGTCTTCATCGTAAATGAAGTCTCCGTTGCAGTCGTACAGCTCCATTTCCCGCTGGAGCAGAAGCATGTCATCCCCGCACCGGACATACACCTGCACCGTGTTGCCCATACCGTCAGCGTCACGGATTTCGATGATCGAGACCCTGCCCTCCGCGAGCCCCAGAGCCTCCCTGACAAGCAGGGCCTCCTTCCGGGCGAGATCCATGCTCACCCCGGCAGCGAAGATCCGGGCGCCCTCGATTGAGCGCGCGCCGGTAAACATCGTTCGCCGGGGCCTTCTCTCCTCAGAAGGGTAAGCGCGGGCCTCAATCATCCCCCCCCCCGAACCGTAAAAGCCGAAGCGCCGCAGCTCCAGGCTCGCGTAAAGCCCGCACTCTTCAAGAACGGGATACAGCGTTTCCTTGATGAACCCGGTGGAATACGAATGAGGGGAATGGGTCACGCCCTTTACGGCAAGCACGGTCCTGAAATCGCCGGTGAACAACGCGGGAAGAAAAAAAAGAAGCAGTTCAACCGCTGACGAGAACCTGCCGGTTTCAAGCGCGAAGGTTCCGGTGAGCGGCTTTGAAGGCGTAAAAACAATGTCACCGGAAAACGTTTCAAGGGCCCCGGCGCCGAGCCGTTCACACGCCGCGCGAATGTCGTCAAATACCGGCTGAAAGCGTTCGTTGCCGTTCAGAAAATCAGCGCCGCCCTTCAGCGCCACCGGCTTCACCCGTGCCAGTGAGTACGCGAGGGCCTGGCGCAGCAGTACCCAGTCAGGATGATTCAATGCGACAGGCAGGGGCATTATTTAATGTACGGCTTCAGCACTTCAGGGATCTCGATGCTCCCGTCCGCTTTCTGATAGTTTTCCATGACCGCTGCCAGGGTCCTGCCCGCAGCGAGCCCGGAGCCGTTAAGGGTATGCAGGTAAGCGGCCTTGTCGCCTTTCTTTTTGCGGAAGCGTATCTTCGCCCTGCGCGCCTGGTAATCGACGAAATTCGAGCAGGATGATATTTCAACATACCGGTCAAGCCCGGGCATCCACACTTCGATGTCATAGGTTTTGGCGGATGACGCGGACGTGTCCGCGCTGCACAGAAGCACCACGCGGTAATGGATCTTGAGCCTCCTGAGCACCTCCTCGGCGTTGGCCACGAGCTTTTCAAGCTCGTCAAAGGATGTTTCAGGGTCGACAAACTTGACCAGCTCAACTTTCTGGAACTGGTGCACCCTGATCAGGCCGCGCGTGTCCCGGCCCGCGGCGCCCGCCTCGCGCCTGAAGCAGGCGGACTGCATGGTCACGTACTCGGGAAGATTTTCCCCTTCGAGTATCTCGTCGCGGTATAAGTTGGTCAGCGGCACCTCGGCGGTGGGGATCAGAGAGAGGCCGTCGCGCTCGATGCGGTAGTACTCGTCCATGAATTTCGGGTACTGCCCGGTGCCGATCATGCTGTCGTCGTTCACGATATAGGGGCCGAAGATTTCAGTGTAGCCGTGTTCGGTCGTGTGGAGATCGAGCATAAAGTTGATAATGGCGCGCTCGAGCTTTGCCGCGAGGCCCCGGTACACGTAGAAGCGGGTGCCGGCGATCTTCACGCCGCGCTCGAAATCGAGTATCCCGGATTCGGTGCCCAGGTCAAAATGAGGTTTCGGCTCAAAAGAAAACGAGGGCTTCTCGCCCCAGGTCCTGACCACGACATTGTCCTCTTCGCCCTTCCCCTCAGGGACTGTCGCGTCGAGCATATTGGGAATCGAAAGATGCATTTCATTGAATTTGTCATTCAGCACGTTTGAGCGGTCAGTCAGTTCCTTGACTGAGTCCCCGATCCCCTGGACCTGTTTCATCAAATCAGCGGCATCGCCGCCCTGTGACTTGATTTTGCCGATTTCCTTGGACAGGGCGTTCCTGCGTTCCCTGAGCTCATCTGATTTGGTTATTATTTCCCTGCGCTCTTTCTCGATATCCTCGAGTTCCTGCAGGTCTACCACACCGGTCATGTTCCGGACTTCAAGCATTTTTTTTATGCTGCCGAGTTCTTCGCGGATTATTCTGGGATCTATCATGGGGCACCTCTCATACACGTAATAGAAGTTGACATTTATCCAAATAATGACTAAGCAAGATTTTGTCAAGAGGTAAAGAAAGTAATTAATATGCTTATTAAAGGTAGCAAATTATTTTTAGGGGCAACCGTTTCATAACACATTTTGTTGTCATCCC
>DAIUKG010000089.1:0-4335 GCA_036848375.1 Spirochaetota bacterium | reverse complement strand
AGGAATAGTTAAAACGCCTTTCTCTCAATTTCGGTATTTTATGGTATAATTGTGACAAAAAATATGCTTGAACTGTATTATTTATGCAGCAATAAAAAGTTTATACAGAGGCAATTAAGCGGTTTGTATAATATATAAAAATTGATTCTCATTCACGGTACATGGTAAATACCTGATCAAGTATCTGATTTCTCTCATGTGCATGAAGGTTGGTAAATATCACATGGTAATTCCATTGACTGTTAATAACTGAGGCTTTGTCAATTTTCGCGATGAGTTCCAGGTCCTGGGTCCCGATAAATGCGTGAAGTTTAATTAAGGTTCCGGAATGAATATCATCCATACTGGAAATATCAGCTTCCCTGTCGCTTAAAGCGGTAATAATACCTGCGTGATGAACAATTTTTTCTGTTGAAATACCCTTGTTCTCATTACCAGTATCAAGAATAAAAAAGCGGACCGGAATTGAAACCCGGGCCGTGAGACATTCATTTTCATTATTGTGAAGGATGTCCTCGGTGTGATTAAAAATTAAAACCGTATTTCCTATTGTTATCCTGCCGATAACCGTGAGGATAAAATCATATGAAGTGTCATTCTCCAACCAGAGATAGGCCTCAACCTCGTCACCGTCATTAATGTGTTCAATAAATACCGGGTCCGATTCAGCGGTAAAAAAACTGCCTTCGAAATCCCTGACCACCAGCCTGGCATACCCAAATCCCTTTTTATATACTCTGAGTACACTTCCGGGCGCTATCTTTCTGGTTGATTCCAGTTTTTTCATTAAGTTCGGACCTGATAATTAAAAAATTGAAAAACAGTGATCTTTTTCCCGCTTAAAATCAAGCAATAAATTATTAATGGGGTACAATAATGTTTAAAGGACAAAATATTTGTTGCATAAAAAAGAACTGTTACTATTGTACAGGGTAATAATAAAGCTTACAATAAGAATTCAAATGTGTTCCCCAGCGGGCATCTAAATTTATTAGTAAAATTGAGGAAAACATGGGCTTAACCTATAAAGATTCAGGGGTTGATGTTGACGGTGGGAACCGTTTTGTACAGAGAATCGCCCCGATCGTAAAAAAAACCTTTTCCAACCGGGTAATAACCGGAATAGGCGGCTTCGGGGCTCTTTACGACGGCTCATTCCCGGATATGAAAGAGCCGGTTCTGGTCTCTGGCACTGACGGTGTCGGCACAAAACTGAAAATAGCGCAGATGATGAATAAACACGACACCATTGGCATTGATGCTGTAGCGATGTGCGTGAATGATATTATTACTTCCGGCGCCAGGCCCCTTTTCTTTCTTGACTATCTGTCCTGCGGCAAACTCAGGGAGGACGTCCTGGTTGACATAGTAAAGGGGCTCGCCAGGGGATGCAGTGAGTCCGGATGCAGCCTCGTGGGAGGCGAAACCGCCGAACATCCTTCGGTAATGGAAGCGGAGGACTATGACATAGCGGGTTTTGCGGTTGGCGTTGTTGACCGGCAGAAAATCATCAACGGAAGCACGATAACTCCGGGGGATGTCATTATAGGCCTTCCCTCGTCAGGTATACACTCCAACGGCTATTCCCTGGTAAGAAAACTTTTTTTTGACATGATGAAACTTGGTGTTAATGACACCCTGTCCGGGCTTACCGGAACACTGGGAGAGAACCTGCTCGTCCCGACCAGGCTTTATCCTAAAGCGGTTATCGCCTGTCTTGACAGGGGGCTTACCCTGAAGGGTATCGTGCACATTACCGGAGGGGGTTTTTATGAAAACATCCCCCGCATCCTGCCTGAAAAGTGCGCAGCAACTATCGAGCGCTCTTCATTTACTGTTCCGGATATATTCACCGTGATTCAGAAGGAAGGGAACGTTAGTGAGCGGGAAATGTTCACCACTTTTAATATGGGTGTTGGCCTGATGATTTTCATTTCGCCGGATTCAGCGAATGAAACAATAAATACTCTTGCTTCAACTGGGGAAAAACCCGTAATTATCGGCAACGTTAGCATCTATAAAAATGAAAAAGTAGTGATCACGTGACATTAAACCGGCCTATAAACTTAAACTTAGGCCTGACACTCAGGTTTCCACAAAAAAGTCTAAAGGGCTTGACAAATTAATATTTTCTTATAGTATTCGTTCCAATTGAATATGCCTGACCAAAAATATACTGTCAGGAAAATAATTAAAAATTTATAAGGAGATAGTTTATGAAAAGCAAACTGACTTTTCTTGCCGCTCTTGTTGCAGCGCTCTTTTTTGTCTCCAGCGCAGCATTTGCGTCAGGGACGCGCATGAGCAGCATGGGGCTCACCGGTGCTGACATGATGATCCAGAAAGATTCAGCGCACTGGAGCACCAACCCGGCATCAATTGCCTTTTTTCCCGCTTTAATAACAGCCTACTGGGATGGCGCAAGCAACACCCACGGTGGCGGAAAAATCTTACTCAAACCTGTCAAGAATGTGGAATTCTACTCTTTGATTTCTGCTGACTACAACTCAGATGCCTTCAAAGGATTAGGTTCTGACGGCAATCCTTCATGGGCGAACTTCTGGCATATGGGAACATACGTTGCCAGCGGACTGCCTGCTCCTTATGATGAGTTGCCCAGTTTTATCAACAACAACTCAGGACTTCTTCTTGATGCAGCAAACATCAGCGGAAGCAAGCCTGCTACACTTGCTGTTATGATGGCAACAATGACCTTTGCCTATAAGATCAACAACATGGCTTTTGGCCTTGAGGGCAGTTTTGGATATGCTGGCGAAGACAGCGACAGCGCTCTTGAGTGGAAAGTCAAGCTTGGAACCTCAATAGCTCTTACTTCAAGCATGAGTGTTGACGCGGCATTCTGTTTCGGCATGCCGATGCTCGAGCAAGTCGGCGACAACTATCATGGCAAATATACCTATGAATCAGTCAACGCATATGACCTGTACGCTTTTGCCCGTTTTAACTTTCAGGCTATGGAACATATGCTCCTCCACGTATTTGTCAAATATATCGATGCTGACCATTCAACGAATTATACCGCTGACAATGATACAGACATAGATTTTAATCGTTATCAGCACAAACTCCAGATCGGTGTTTCTGATGAAATGAATTTCTCAAAATCATCTCTGGTATATGTTGGCCTCAACCTCAACATGGATATGCAAAAGTACTACTATGACGGTACAATAGCGGGAACAACTGATGCCTCAAAACTTTCTTCTGACATCACCAAATGGACCCTCAAACTGCATATGGGCTGTGAAGGAACCATTATCGGCGGCCTCAAAGGCAGCTTTGGTGTAGTTCATGACATCATGCTGTATGATGTTGACAATAAAAACGAAGTTGCATCAGCCGGTGATTCGTCATATTACGATGACCGTGAATACAACTACAGAACTGATGCTTCAATCGGTCTTGCCTATAAAATTGGCCAGTTCCTTCTTGAAGCAACTATCAACAAAGGCCTCTTCACTACTGGACCGAATTTCATAAGCGGCGGCAGCGAAGATCTTTCATCCAGTATAACCCTTACTTATAACTTCGGCGAAACAGCAGCAGCACCTGCTGAGACAAACGAAGAGAAATAAGGCCTTTTGAACAAATGCTTATTAAGAAAATAATAAAAAGAATCCCTTCCCTTCTCAGGGAAGGGATTCTTCTGTTTTTTACCGGTGTAATAATATGTTCCTATTGCAGCTGCGATACATCAAAGCTCACTCTTATTGATCTGCTGCAGCTCGGGGATGGGCAGATTCTTCTCGCTGTAAACAATCAAAACAAAAACCATCTTATCGTTTACCGGGACGGAATCATAGAAACATGGGGGGAACCCTCATTTCTGGATGATCTGGGGCAGATAAAAAAACTTACAAAACTCACAGAGTCCATGTTCGCGGTTATTACTGAAAAAAATGGCATTTTTCTCTATCCTATAAAAAATATTACTGATACCAATCCCGTAATTCATCTTCCTGTTGAAGAAGACGCCCTGGCCGACAAAAACATACGGGCTGCGTATTTTTACAACTACAACAATGTCCGCAAGCTCTACGTTATCTATGGGACACCCAAGGGATCAGGTGCGACAGAAATTCTTTTTAAAAACGGATGGGTTATAGACCACTATGCAACTCTTGATACCACTTCGTCAGAATTAAGGTCAAACAATCTGATCCAAATTGAAATAGACATGAAAGGCAACACCTGGTTTAATTATTCCAGGAAAGAAGAGAAGGGTGTTTCACGCCTGAGCCCGAAAGGGGAATGGGTACACTTTGACCGGAACAATTCAGAGCTTCCTGACAAGTTTGTGCGCTATCTGCGCTC
>DAIUKG010000088.1:0-4461 GCA_036848375.1 Spirochaetota bacterium | reverse complement strand
TCACAATTATACCATAAAATACCGAAATTGAGAGAAAGGCGTTTTAACTATTCCTTTTTATTATTGTGGGACACTGAGAATGCTTATAACAAGAATAAAGTTCATTGTGCTCTTGATTGCTGTATTGTGCGGTGTTAATTCTTTTACAGCTGAACCCGCTGATGAGGCATTCCTGGTGTATAACCGCCTTGAACGGGACCACTTTAAATCGGATACAACTGTTCGGTTAAGTATTTGTATTAAAAATATATCATCCACCTCTGCTTCATTTAAAATCTATTCAGGCGGGCCTGAAATCGGTGATTATCTCACTTTTCAGCCTGTTGTGTTTGATAATCAGGGTAATGAGGCTGAAACCATTGTCCCGTATAAAATGAAAAACCAAAATTTAATGGAAGTTTCAAAAACACTTAAAGAACGTGCCATTCTTCTTGATCCCGGTGAAGTGTTCACACATTCTATTTCCCTGAATACGATTTATAAACTTGAAAATGATGTCCCATACCGGGTGAGAAGCTTCTTTTTCCCCGATTTGCTTGCTCAACAGGTGGTTCTAAAGAGCAATAATGAAGTATCGCTGGTGGTCAGTGACCGCGGTCTGGGAACCGTAAAGACCGGAATAATAAGAGAGAGGCCGGAGATTGAGCTTGACCGAACTATGGCACCATCAGAGGTAGTGATAATACATCTTCTCGGTGAAAAAAACAGGGAAATGAACAAATTCATTAAATATATTGATATTAAGAAATATATTAATTCATATTCAGATTATATACGTTTGTACCAGCTCGCCGATGACGATGAAAAGCGGACTATTGAAGACGATTTTATCAGTTATTTATCAAGGGAAAGAAGCGATTACATTCTTGATTTTAAAATTACTCAGGAAGAAGTTGAAAATAATAAAAAAATATCATATGTTGATGTTGTTGTTGATAGATTTAATCCGAGGAGAACAAAAAGATTTCGTTATCGCTACACACTTGAAAAAGAGAATGATCATTGGCTGATAACCGGCCTTGAAGCAACTATAATGAAAGGTATTGCACGATGACCGAGATACTTTCCCAAGATGAAATAGATGCCCTGTTGACCGCAATTTCAACAGGAGAGGTAGATACCACAGACTATTCTGCTGCAAAGGAGCAGAAAAAGGTCAAAATATACGATTTCAGGAGACCTGACAAGTTTTCCAAAGACCATATCAGGACCCTGCAAATGATGCACGAGACCTTTGCCCGTCTGACCACAACCGCTCTTTCGGCACAGCTCCGGGCGCTCGTAAGCGTTCACGTTGCTTCAGTTGACCAGTTGACCTATGAGGAATTCATCCGGTCAATCCCGAACCCGACCACGCTTGCTGTCATCAACATGGACCCGCTTAAAGGTTCAGCGGTGCTTGAGATAGACCCCTCGATCACGTTTACGATTATTGACAAGCTTTTTGGAGGCATGGGTGAAGCAACAAAGATAAGCAGGGAACTCACTGATATTGAGCTCTCAGTTATGGAAGGCATTATTGTTCGTATTCTGGGAAATCTTCGTGAGGCATGGTCAAACGTGATAGACCTGCGGCCGAGACTCGGCAACATAGAAACCAATCCCCAGTTCGCCCAGATTGTTCCGCCCAATGACATGGTTGTTCTTATTACTCTTGAGACTAAAGTCGGTGAAGTTGAGGGGATGACAAACCTCTGTATTCCCTATATATCCATTGAGCCGGTAATATCGAAGCTCTCTGCCCAGTATATGTATTCAAGCATACGTAAAGGCGCGACGGACGAAAACCTTTCTGTTATTCAGAGCCGGCTCGAAACCGTCACTCTTCCCATAGTGGCTGAAATTGGCCAGGTTGAAATAACCGTTCAGGAAGTGTTAAACCTTTCAACGGGTGATGTGATCAAGCTGCCCGAAACGAAGATAGGCTCCGACATGGTACTCAGGATCGGGGGCAGAAGGAAGTATCGATGCAGGCCGGGAGTTGTTTCCAACAGGCTTGCAGTGAAAGTTGGTGAACGTATTGAGGAAGTTCCTGACGAACTGCTGACAACGAAACGCGGAGAAGATGAATTTTAATTAGGGATATATAAACTGCACAAAAAAGGCCGTCCAGAATGGGCGGCCTTTTTTATTTTTTTTATATTACCTGTTCACTCTTTGCTAGGGAACTATTCGGTTCAGGTAGGGCATGGGGTCAACATATTCGGTGCCGATTTTGATCTGATAAAAACAAATATAGTTGTTGGATTTTCCTGATCTTCCCACATAGCCGACAACTTCACCTTTTGATATTTTCTGGCCAATTTCAACTGACACTCTCTGGCAGTGGGAGTAGCAGGTCACAAAACCGTATTTGTGTTTTATGGAGAGGGTAAGACCCAGGGTTGAATCCCATCGTATATCATCGACAGTCCCTGGAGCTGTAGCCCTTATCTCGGCGCCGGGAAAAGCTTCGATATCAATACCGCTGTGAAATTCACGGGCGAAAGTATAGGGTGAACTGCGCTGGCCGTAACGCGAGATTATATAGCCATCAACCGGCCAGACAGAAGGAGTATTTTCAATTATTTTTTTCCGGTACTCAAGAAAACTTTTTACCTTGGATAAGATTTTTTTTGTCGTTTCAAGTTCGGTGTTAATTTCCTGGATGTTAAGAACTTCAAGAGGGGGCGAAGAATCTTCTTCGTTTTCAGCTTCAGGTCCGGGATTCGGGTTGTCTATGCCGCCTCTGGCCCACAGTGAATCAATGTCGCTTCCGGGAGTCAGGGAATAAAGGTGGGTCAGCTCTGGTTTCATTTTTTGAAATATCGAATAAAGCTTGTTTATTTCTTCTTTATACATCTTTATCTGAATCTTCGAGTTTGAACCGTAATTTTTAAGTTTGGAAACTTCTTTGATGGTGGATGAATGGTTAATTATTAAAACTGAGGTAAGAGTAATAATAACCGCAGTTATGCCAACGATAAAGCTGATTGCAAAAATTGATATATGAAAATTAACTATTTTTTTTTCTGAATGAGGAATCACCATAAGGGTGATTTTTTCGTTCCCTTTAGCGATAAAACGTTCCCGCTTCAGCCTTAAATTTTTTTTCAGGCCGTCGAAGTGGGCAGACAAAAATGATTTAATATTTTGCTGTAAATCATTTAAATTTGAATCTTTAAAAGGATTTAAGGCCATTTTTTTCCCTTACAAATTATATCCGGTCAACTGTCATTCTTTTATTCAAGAATATATTTTTTAAACAGTATTGATGCGGGTGTTCGATAAATAAATTCGAACAAATCAGTATATTTTATATATCGGCAAAAAAATGTCAAGTTTATTCTTTTTATTGAATAAAATGCCCTTTATGGTTCATAAAGGGCAATAAATCGGGATGTTAACAGTTATTTCCTAATTATAGAGGAATAAATCCTGCTTCCTGGACCAGTGCCTGTCCTTCGGTGCCTAAGAGGAATTTTATAAAATCTCTGGTTATTTCAGTCGCGCTTTTATCATTGATGTACATATAAAGTTTGCGTGAAACGGGAAATTTCCCGGATTTTCCGTTTTCAATGGTTCCTTCAATGCCGTTGACATCGAGAGCCTTGATTTTATCATTAATATATCCATGCCCGATATATCCAATTGCTTTAGGATTCTGTGATACTGTTGAAACAATTGCCCCATTGGAAGCCTGAAGAAGTGCGTCTTTTTTTACATCTGTCTTATTCATTATTTTTTCATGCCACACTTCATAGGTTCCTGAACTGGTGTCACGGGATATTACGATAATCTTGCTGTCTTTTCCTCCAAGCTGCTTCCAGTTGGTAATTGATCCATCGTAAATGGCTTTAAGCTGGTCTGTTGTGAGGTTTTTAACCGGGTTTTCGGGGTGGACAACCGGAACGATCATATCATACCCAATGACGATTTCTTTGGTGGTGATTCCTTTTTCTTCAGCCAGATTTGATTCCTGTTCTTTTATTTCCCGTGAAGAATTGGCAATATCAGTGGACCCATCAAGAAGGGCTTTGATGCCGTTTCCGGACCCGCCGCCGGAAATAGATATTGAAATGTTTTTATTAATTTTAGAATAGGCTTCAACAGCTTTCTGGGTAATGGGGAGCACGGTTGTTGAGCCTTTGATTACGATTTTTTTTTGCGTATCGCGGCCCTTTGAACATCCGATTAAACCTATTACCGACGATAGAAGAACTGTCATTATAATTGTGAGTGTTCTTTTCATTGTGAATCCTCCTGGATTACTGTAAAATTAGTAGTTGATTTAGTCCTGAGCTGTTCTTTAATGATTAAAATATATTATTATAAAGAGGAGAATTAGAAAAAATTACGATTATAAACATCCTCTTTTAACTTTATGAAATTAAAAATCAAAATTGTTAATTTTTTATAAAGATAATTTTAAGATGATATGAATTTATGATTAAAAATATGTGAATATTATTCTTGACTTCA
>DAIUKG010000087.1:0-4775 GCA_036848375.1 Spirochaetota bacterium | reverse complement strand
GGGACCTGTAATAGACGAGGGGAAACACCGAAGAAGCGATCTGCTCCGAGCACCCGTACGGATACGTGACCAGATAATCAAGCGCGCCCATGAACCGCGTAAGATACTGGGGCGACGCGTTGATCCTCACCCGCTGCCCGGCTTTGATAAAATCGGCCGGGACGGCAAGCGAGACCGAGTCGCCTTTTTTCAGCGCGCCGCTTTTGGTGATCGTGGTGAGGGAGCGCGCGGGCCGCACCGCGATCTCGGTAGTGCATGCGGTCTTTTCATCCCCCATTGAAGCGCTTACCGAAACAACTGCCCTGCCGGCGTCTTTCAGGGCCTTTGCCTGAAAATACAGCATGACGCTCTGCCTGTCCTCGATATAGCGTGTCACCGTTTTTTTGCCCGAAACCGAAACCGGGCCCTGTGCCGCCACCGAAACCGCGACCGGGCCGTTCCTGCCGGTTTTATTGTATACCTTGACCGGTATCTCGAAGGTGTCTTCCGGCGCGAGTATTCTGGGCAGCGAAGGCGACAGCACGATCGGGTCGGCAACGGTCACATACGCCGCGCCCGCGCCGAAACGGTCGTCGTTCGAGCCGATGGCCATGACGCGGAGCCTGCCGTTAAAACGGGGGACATCGAAATGGTGCCTGACATACCCGTCGGCGTCGGCGGTGAGTATTCCTGAGTACAGCGCCACGGACTTCACGCGCCGCGCCTGGATCGGGTTTATGTGTTTCCTCGACAGGTCGTATTCCCCTTCATCCCCGCCGATCGCAAGCGACGCAGCCCTGACATCAGGAAGGATCGCGTCAAAGACCGAATACAGTATGGTCTGCAGCGCCCGCTTCTGATAGAAAAAGTTGAAGGGGTCGGGGGTCTTGAACTGGGTGATCTGCAGAATCCCCTCGTCGACCGCCGCGACCACGACGCGGGTCCCGTAAGGGGCCCTGACCGACACCGACACACCACGGTCCGAGCGTGTCTCCTGCGGGCATCCGATATCAAGAGGCATATGTTTTTCACCGGGGTCTATTTCCAGGTTCCTGATTCCCAGAGAGGTCATGGGAAGATGTTTGAGGGACGCGTCGGGTTCCCTCACGACAAACGCGTTGATATAGACATTCGGAAGATAATCCTGGCGCACGGTGAAGGTGACCGTCGCCCGGTTGCTGGTCAGCATCCGGGTTTCCTCATACAGGATCCCCTCCCGTTCAATTGAAAAGAAAAGCCTTCCGGGGATCGGGGACAGTATGTCAGCGGTGATTGTCTCTCCGGGCCTGCACTTTGTTTTATTGAGTGAAATCAGCAGGTTTTCCGCTGACTCCATGTTTGTCGTGACCATCCCCGGCCCCTGAACATGGATTTTCTGGCTGGTCCTCATGCCGTTTTCACGGTAAAGGTAAATGATATACTCGCCCGGTGTCTGCGGGGTAAACCGGTAGCGCCCTTTCCCGTTGAACGACAGCTCGGTATGGGTGACGACTTCTTCGTAAGTATCGCTTTCGTATTCCTTTTTGAAGACCCCCTTTCTTTTCAGGATCGTATAATGCACCTTGTGCCTGATCAAAAGCTGTATCTTTTTCGCCTGCTCGTACCCCCCGCGGGGATTTACGGCGACAAACGAGAGGTCAACCGGCTGGCCCTTGACATACACATCATTGCCTTCGACTTTAAGTCCCAGGTACAGGTCATAATAATTGACGGGGATGCTTCTGACCGCGCTGACCGGCCTTCCGCCGCTGTCATAAACTTCAGTGTACACCCGCGCCGTGAGCGCGGACGGGGGAGACATGGTCGAGGGGATGTCGACGGTATACTGCTTCTGCCCCTTGTCGTCGAGCCGGTCTTCACCGAGGTCGAAAAACTCGGTGTTGTAATCTTTCTCATTGTCAAGGAAGCTGTATCCCGCAAACGACGCGTGGGAGAAGGTCCGCGATACAAAGCTTACCCGTGTCTTTACCCGGTTCCCAGCGGCGGGCGGGCCGAAAAGCTGGGTCCCTTTGACCGTAAAGGCCACGGGCCTGCCCGGGTCAACCGCCTTTTCCGGGGTTATGATTTCGGCCTTGATTTTATCCGGGATAAAGTCCTCGACCTTGAAGGACGTTGATCCCATGGTCACGCTTCTTCCAAAGCGGAGTTCGGCGCGGTACTCGCCGGTGGGCGCATATGAGGGGAGATCAATCTCGTAACTGAGCATGCCGTGGGAAGGGACCGTGCTCTTCATTTCGGCAAAACCCTCGCCCCGGGGGTCGGTTATCGCGAGGATCGCGTCTATCGCGGGCGGGGCCGAAAGATTGTGGCTGCGCACAATCGCGGTCACATAAACTTTTTCTCCGGGCCGGTACACGCCCCGTTCCGGCGTCAGGAACGCCTTGAGGCCCTTTTCAGCGTTGTATTCGCCGGAAGTGTTGAAACGTGACGTATTGATCTCGGACTCGGACAACTGCATGAAGGAAAAGTCCTCGTCCTTTTCGGCGGTAATGACAAAGGGATAAAAATTATTGCGGTTGTGTTTCCAGCTTTCAAACTCCACGACCCCGTCATAACCCGTAACACCCTCAAGCATGACCTGGTTGTCATAGCTTAAAAGTTTTAAGCGCACACCGGAGACCGGCTGCAGGCCCTTTATCGAATAGACATACACCTTCAGGTCAGGGCCGTCCGTTTTCGCGATCATGCCCAGGTCGGTGCACAGAATGTACTGTTCGTCGTAGTTCCACTGGTCACTCACCTCCGAAAGCCGGATGCTGAAGAGCCCCCTGTATTCCATTGAATGCAACTGCCTCAGGTTGATGAAATGAGGTACCAGCTGGTTCAGCTCACCCCCGGTGACCTCATATGTTTTATAAAGAACACTGCGTCCGTACTCGCTTGAGTTGGTGTTCTTGAGAAAATAGACCAGGTTGTTGCGGTAGATCTTGTTGATCTGAACATTGAATTTATCAAGATTGAGCGTATGAAACTCGATGTCCAGGTTCCCGGAGAGCGGCAACAGTTTCCCGTGGGAAGCGAACTTCACCGACGGAGGGAGGTCTTCGATAAGAATCGAACTGGTAAAGTCCTTTTGCAGTACCTCCCCTGTTTTGGACCTTATTCCCTCTCCTATTGAGACTGCGTATTCCTGGTTTGGTTTGAAATCCGACTGAAGGATTGCGTAGCAGTACTCGGTATCAACGGTAAAAGGAAGGGCCTGCCCTGAGGGAGACGTTATCCTGACATACTGCTTGATCTGGGAATCTGAAACCGGACGGTTGAAGAGGACGGCGACATACGTGTTCGACTCCACCGGGAATGCCTCGGCGCGCAGCACCTGGAGCTTCTCGGTTTCGGGTAGGGTTGTTGTTTTTTCAAATGAACGCTCAAGGGGCTCAGTCCCGCCGATACAGACCAGGTCATCGAAAACGGAGATCTTTATTTCGCTGTTACGGTCTTTTCGCGCGATTTTCGATGATTTTATGTAATAACGTGAAGGAACATTTGAGGGTTCAATCGTAAAATCAATGCGGTCTCCGTCAACGGCAAGCCTGATCCTTTTGGAAAGCTCAGCCATGTCAACCGGATAATTAAAGTTGATCTCGCAGATCACTTCCTTCTCGATGTTTTTTACTAGGTCGTAGTTATAAAAAAAGTTTGCGCCTGTCACCCTGAAGTCGGGAGTATAAAATGAAAATGACACGCCCTCGATCATCGGCTTCTCCGCTTTAAGGTGCGCGGTATTTAACGAAACCGAATACCCGGTTGACGGCTTCAGCTCGCTGTCAGGGACCAGAATAACGGTGCGTTTGTTTTCGAGCCGGTATGAACCCGGTATGGGGGGATCAATTGAAAAAAGCTCAGCGCCGGATTTTATCTGCACCAGGTCTCCGGCCTGTTCCTTCTGGCCCTCAAGCGCGATGTCGACAAAATCGGGAGACACCGAAACATCCTCCTCAAAGGTCACCCTCAGGGTCGTCTTCTGCCCCACCTCCCCCGTTGGCCCGTACGATTCCACATCTACCCTGAAAAAATACATGACAACAGAATAAACCACGATAAGGGCCAGCAATCCCGCGGCACCGATCACTGCCGGCCTGGATTTTTTGCTCTCTTTAAGTTTCCGCACCAGCGGAACAAGGCGCGGATACAGCCCCTTTATTTTAGCCGCAAGCCAGAGTGCCCTGCCGGAGACCAGTCGTCCGAACGATGCCGCGCCGGCAGGCGCTGATTTTATTTTTTCCATTATATTAAGCGGTGATTTCCCGAACGAAAAAAGGCGTTCCTGGAAAATAAAGACAAGAACAGCTCCCAGCCCGGTTATCACCAGGAGGATATCGGTGACCGTGGAATTCTGATGAAATGATGTCAAAAGAAAGAACGCCGAGCCCCAGAGGAGACTGATAACGGCACCATCCCTGAAGGAACCCCAGCGGGTCGTTACCAGGCGTTTCACCGTCATCAATACCAGGACAAAAACCAGGTACAACCCCAGCGTGACTCCCAGTTGTATAAGGCTGTTCTTGAAATCGTTGAACATCAACGTTGATGTTATCAGGCCCGTGATGTACAGGGCCATGGCCATGATCGATATCGCGGAATAGGAGACATGCCTCTTGTCATTCATATAACGACCTCATATGCAAAATTTATAAAATTATGACTGTAATAGAGCAATGTCAATAGATTTTTCAGGAAAGGAATACAGGATCAAGCGGTAGCAAATTATTTTGGGGGGCAACCGTTTCATAACACCTTTTGTTGTCATCCCGGTTTACCGAAGGTAATACCGGGATCTCATAGAAAATATTCAT
>DAIUKG010000086.1:1768-5033 GCA_036848375.1 Spirochaetota bacterium | reverse complement strand
AGCGACGCCCATGAACCGCATGAGATCGCCTCATACTGCACCGATATCGACGCTGATATTACCGGCAGGGATGATTTCATCAACGCGGTGAAATCGGGAAAATGCGTTCCGGTTATCGGCGCCGGCAGCGAAGGGCGCGCTCCTATTTTTTGTAAATAACCGTACCCACTTCCTCACCGTCAAGGGCCCTGGTAATCGACCCTTTTTCAAGGCCGTTGATTATCTGCACCTTTTCAATGACTTCGCTGTTTTCCATTATTTCAAGGCACGGACGCTCAATGATCAGGTCGTCGAGGTCGCGCTTCCTGAGCTCTGACACCGATATTCTGGGGATGAATTCCGCGGCAGGGTTTTTCTTCGGGTCGTCGGTATACAGGCCCTTTTCGTCCTTTACCAGGATACAGCTCCTGGCGCCGATAAGGTCGGCCAGGATAAGGGTCCCTGAATCGGTGCGGTGCATGGGGATGCGCCCGTTTTTCGAGGGGATGGAAAAATAGTCATAGGGAGGCATCGCGGGCATGACCGGTATTGCCCCTTCCTCATAATACAGCTGGAGCTCCATGATCTGCTCCTGCTTGACCAGGATGCCGCCGTGCCCGGCCAGCAGCGTGGCCACGAGCAGGGCGTTCTGCTCGGAAATGGCGCTGCCGAACTTCCCCATAATCCCGGTGGGCATGCCGAGCTCAATACCGAGGGAATAAATGTGCCTGCTCCTGGTGCCGCCGCCCGTGGTGATCAGCATTTTATGGCGCTCCCTGTTTTCGCCGATTTCCTCGATTATACCGGGCAGGGCCCTGGCGCCCCGGTCAGAGATCGACTGCCCCCCGATTTTCAGAATATTTATATCGGGAAAAAGACGCCGCTGCGGCTTCTTTTCAAGCTCCTCAAAAAAACTTCTGCTCACCAGGCTCTCGCCCATGAGCCTGCTTTTTATGTGCAGGCGTTTCCCGTCCTTTTCACGTATCAATGCCATCGGGCCCTCCGGAAAAATATGTTCTCATGGAAAGACGTCGCGTTAATGCGGAAGACATCAGCTTACGGTTTTTCTTTGTAGTGCTCGGTTTCCTTAATGTCTTCCAGCAACACCAGTTCCGCGCCGACTTCCGCTGCTATCTGCTCGAGTTCATTTTTCCTGAAGTGTTCCGCGATAAAGTCGATATCGAGGTCTGAAACAGCGGCAACCGTGAACCGGGCTTTTTTTTCACCCTTCTCAACCTTTCGCCGCTCACGATAAAAAATTTTACCTGCCATAAAGTCCTCCTGGTAACAAAACAAGGCTATATAACCAGTGTAATACGATAATCCGATAAAAGGCAAGGAATATCATGGAATACAGGGGTTATTTTTTATTTTAGAAGGAGAATAGAAACCGGTACTGTGCCGGCCCCCGGCTCGCTGACGCTCGCCACCCCCAGAGGGGGTTATAAATTTCACTACGCCTTAATTCTTCAAGCCCCCTGTGGGCGACCGAAGGAAGTGCCGTGGCAGGGTTTGGGGGGCCTTGTCCCGTGGCAGGGTTTGGGGGGCGTTACCAAGGAAGTGCTGTTTAGAAAATTTCAGGGCGAGCTGAGCCCAAATGCTGCTTGACTGGCACCCGCTTCTTTACTATCATACTCGCACAGAGAGGTTTTATGGACATCATTGGCGGTTTTGGCATCGGTATTCTTGCGGCACTCGCGGGAATCGCGCTATGGAGCATCATCAGAAAAAAAAGCGCGAAAAAGCCGTCGCGCCAGAATTTTTTCATTTCCGGGATCGAACAGATCAGGGCGATCGGCGAGCTGTCGGCCTTTAAAGTCTATACCAAAGAAATCGTGACCGAAGTTGACCATTCATGGGGCGAGTTCGGAAAAAAATACCTGACCTGGATCATGTCGACCAAAAAAATGGCCATGATCTTCGAGTTCGAGATCGATTTCAGGTACGACCTGAGAAGCCCGTCCTTCCGCGTCGAGGAAAAGAACGGCGCCTTCACCTTCATCATGCCCCCGTGTTTCCATGAAATTCATATCCGCGACATCCACTTTTACGACGAGCAGAAAAGCAGGCTCGTCCCCTGGCTGCTGCCGGACTTCATCAACAACATTTTCACCGACGGATTTACCGAGGAAGACAAAAACCGCATAAAAAACGAAGCGAAAAAACGGGCGGAGGAACAGGCAAAAGGGATAATCGAAAAGCTCTCATCGGATGTCGAGCGTTCCGCGAGCCAGACGCTCCAGTCCCTGGCAAAGGCGCTTGGCGCCACCAACGTCAATTTTACGTTTAACGAAACCGGCAGGGACGCGGTGCGCTCGGTCGAGTTTACCCGGCCCTGACTCCCGTTATTTCGGCGCGAGCGTGACCTTGTTCAGCTCGTCGACCTCTTTGATGATCGCCTGCCGCACCATGTCGGACGTTTCTTCCACTGACATCGACGCGAAGCGCTCATAGGGGATTTCATCCATGATACGGATGATTATTTTCTGATCTTCATGCACGTTCATGCTGTACTTGGGAAGGGCCTTGTTCGTGCCGCTCACCGCAATGGGAAGGATGGGGATCTTCATCTTGTGCGCGAGGATGAACGCGCCGGGTTTGAAGGCCTTGATTACGCCGTCAGCGGAGCGCGTGCCTTCAGGAAAGAAAAAGACCGAGCTTCCTTCCGCGAGGCGCTCTTCAGCGTCTTTCATCATCTGCGCGATGCTTTCCTTGTCTCCCCTGACGAGCTTGACATACCGGTTCAGCCTCATGTTCCACCCGATAAGGGGGACCTTGAAAATTTCGATCTTGGAGACCCACTTGTAGTGAAAATAAAGCCTGAACGCGACCAGGATGTCAAGCTGCGACTGGTGGTTCATGACGACCATATACGTGGCGTTTCTGCGGACCTTTTCTCTGCCTTGTGTCGATATCTTCCAGGGCGTCATGATATAGGTGTACAGGGACCCCCAGAAACAGGTGAACAGGTGGAGCAGCCTGAGCCGGCGGTCAAAGGGATAAGTCGTAACGCGGATCAGCAGCGCGGTCAGAAAAAGCGGTACTGACGTGAGAGCGACAAAAGTTAAAAACAGCGCGGCGAAAATACGATTAATCATTGCTGGACCTCGCAAAATCGAAAATTACGAAAATGATATAGTCTTTATTTTTACCGTTTAATGACCGGGATTGTCCGCTTACAGGAAATAAAAAAACCCGAAACATAAAAAGACCGTTAAGCAGAAACAATAAGCCGGGCACCGCGGAATTGACAAGAAAAAATAGTGTTATCGTTAAATTTTTGTTT
>DAIUKG010000086.1:0-1668 GCA_036848375.1 Spirochaetota bacterium | reverse complement strand
CTTTCAAATATTCTAATGACCGCAAAGCATATATATCTGGTGCAAAAAAAACTCCCGCCCACGGTTCGGCGGAAAAATTTTTACTATGGAGCCGCCCGCGATGATACAGACACCGGCCCTTATCACCTTTATCGTGTATTTCATCTTCCTTTCGGCGATCGGAATATATTTTTACCGGAAAACCACCCGCATCGAGGACTACCTGCTCGGCGGCAGGGGACTGGGCGTATGGGTCACCGCGATCTCGGCCCAGGCGAGCGACATGAGCGGGTGGCTCCTGATGGGCCTTCCGGGCGCGGTATACGCGGGCGGCATCCCGGCTGCATGGATAGCGGCCGGCCTGTTCATCGGCACGGCATGCAACTGGAAGTTCGTTTCAGCGAGGCTGCGCCTTTACACTGAAGAAACCGGGTCTCTCACGCTGTCGACGTTTTTCGAGCGGCGGTTCAGGGACCCGTCCGGCCTGCTCAGGGTCCTTTCCGCGGTGATTACCCTGCTCTTCTTTACCATCTATGCCTCTTCGGGCCTGGTTGCCGCGGGAAAGCTCTTTGAAACGATCTTCGGCATCGACTATTTTCTGGCCGTGTTCCTGGGCCTGGCCGCGATCGTGCTCTACACCTTTCTGGGCGGGTTCCTGGCGGTCTCATGGACCGACCTGTTTCAGGGAGCGCTGATGATCGCGGCCATTGTGCTGGTGCCGCTTCTCGCCTGGCAGAAGACCGGCGGGGCCGAGCCGGTCGCGGCCGCCATGGCAGCGAAAAACATCCCCCTGTCTCCATTCGGCAACGGGTCCCTTACCGCTGCGGCAGTGCTCTCATCCATGGCGTGGGGCCTGGGCTATTTCGGGCAGCCGCACATACTGGCGCGGTTCATGGGCATCTCGTCCGCATCGCGACTGCCCAGGGCCATGACCATAGCCCTGGTGTGGGTCGGCCTTTCGCTTACCGGCGCAGTCGCAGTCGGGGCGCTGGGCAACGCCATGTACGGCAATCTTGCCGGCGGCGACGAGGAAAAAATATTCATCTTCATGATCCACGAGCTGTTCAATCCCTGGACCGGTGGCGTGATGCTCGCCGCCATCCTCGCGGCGATCATGTCAACCATTGACTCGCAGCTGCTGGTTTCGTCATCGACCCTTACCGAAGACTTTTACCAGCGTGTGCTCAAAAAAAACGCGGGAGAGAAAGAGCTGGTCCTGGTCGGACGGCTGTGCGTGATCGGGATATCGCTGATCGCCTTTTTTCTGGCGCTGAACCCGGACAACACGGTCCTGGGACTGGTCGCGTACGCGTGGGGCGGGCTCGGCGCGGCGTTCGGGCCCCCGGTGCTGTTCGCGCTGTTCTCGAAAAACACGGGGTGGCGCTCGGCCCTGGCAGGCATGGTGACCGGCACCCTGGTACTGATCATCTGGAAGCACCTAGGCCTTGGCGAGACCATGTACGAGATCGTGCCCGGATTTTTATCGAACTGCGCCGCGATCGTCATTGTTGACCGCTTTTTCCCTGAGCACCGGAAGAAGATACACGAGGAATTCGACCGCGTTGCCGCGCGGGCAGCAGAGGCGAAATAAAAAAAGGGGATGTTATATCACCCCCTCCCGAAAGGCTGTCCCATAAGTCGTCTCGATACTAATTTCGTAACGCTCATTGAGTGATTTTGATGGAGAAA
>DAIUKG010000085.1:0-5615 GCA_036848375.1 Spirochaetota bacterium | reverse complement strand
TCCATATCAATGCATAAAAAACCTCTGTGCCTCTGTGTCTCTGTGGCTGTCTTTTCCGCATTTCGGAAAGAGTGAAAAGAAGATGCTCACGCGGAGGCGCGAAGCTCGCGGAGAAAGATAATTATATGGATGGGAAAGGGCCCGGGCCAATCTGTCATAACCGGTGCGCATCTGGGCCCTGTCATTCCCGCGAAAGCGGGAATCCATATCAATGCATAAAAAACCTCTGTGCCTCTGTGTCTCTGTGGCTGTCTTTTCCGCATTTCGGAAAGAGTTCATTTTTTAATTGACAGACAACCGGACGCCTTAAAAATGGTTGCAAATACACCAATTGCATATACAACAAATATAAAGGTGCACGAATGTTCAGCGATAAGATCAACTGTTTTCCGCAGTTCCTTAAAAAGGCATTTTATGACCATGACATATCAAAATTGAAACTGGATATCAACAAGACCCAGACCCAGATATTGATGCTGGTCAGCGTGAACAGGGAGAAATCCATGTCCGAAATCAGCCTGATGACCGGGATGGAAAAAAGTTCATTTACCCGCTCCGTTGAGCGCCTGGTAAAAAAAGGGTTTGTCACGCGGAACCCCTCGAAAAGCGACCGAAGGATAATTCAATTATCTCTCACGAATAAGGGGAGCAAAGCGGCGAAAAGCATTAAAAATGATTTTGACGGTCACCTTGAGTCGCTGATATCAGGTTTTTCTGAAGAGGAAAAAAAGGAATTTTTCGCGTCACTGGAAACGGTTTCCGGATATGTCAATAAAATATTAACGAGTGAAAAAAAATGACTGCCTCAAAACAACTCCCCCTGGAAAAGAATAGATTATTACGGGTCATCAAGACCTGGGTAAGTGAGAACAAAAAAGCCTTCTGGAAATATGAAGTGTCGTGCTTTTATAAAACATATTTCCTGCGGGTCGGCAATCTCCCCAGGCCCGCAGCAGAAGACATTGTTGTCTCGTCGAATGACCGGCTGCTGACCGGCCGGCAGAAAAAGCAATTATGTGACGCGGTAAAAAAGATCTATGCCATACCGTCCAGGGCCAGTGTTTCATCCATCAACGTGCAGATCGATTACGACAACGGGGTCATAATCAATGAAGTGAGCTGAGTTTCGCTCAACTGCTCAGTTCTTATATAACTCGTCAATTTGCGCATGGTATTTCTGGAGCACTACCTTGCGTTTGATTTTCATGGTCTGGGTCATCATGCCGTTTTCCAGGGTGAACTGTTCATTCAAAAAAAAGAATTTCCGGGGTATCTCATAGCTGGCAAATTTTTTCTTCAGGGCTTCAACAATTTCGCCCGTAATCATGTTCTGGATATCCTGTTGTGCCGCGAGTACCTTGAAATCCATCGGCAGGTCTTTCTTCCTGGCATACTCAATGAGGGCGCCGGATTCGGGTACAATCAAGCAGACATTGTATTCGCGCCCGGCCCCGAAAACGAGTGCGTTCTGAACATAGTGGTTGAGGCATATGTCCTCCTCCAAGGCTGCGGGAAAAACATACTTTCCGTTTTCAAGCTTGTATTGCTCCTTGATCCTTCCGGTGATCCACAGGAACCCGTCCCGGTCGAAGCGACCGCGGTCTCCGGTCCTCAAACCGCCGTCGTGGGTCATGACTTTCGCGGTTTCTTCAGGCTTGTTGTGGTAGCCCTTCATGACATTGGGGCCGTAGCAGACGATTTCGCCGTCATCCGCGTCCGGCTCCACAGCGGACTTGTCAATGACGACCCTGACCTTGTCAATGACCTTCCCGACGCTGCCGAACCTGTAACAGTCGGGCACATTGCTTGATATACCCGGGGTCGTTTCGGAAAGGCCGTATGCGTCGTATAGCGGTATCCCGATGTCGAAGAAAAACCTTGATATCTCGGGATTCATGGTCGCGCTCCCGGTCAGGGTCAGCTTGAGCCGGCCGCCGAACAGGTCACGGATTTTTTTAAAGACGATCCTGTCGATGATCTTGAACTTTATGTCCGTTTTAAAACTTTTCTTACCCTGCTCCGTTAGAAGTCGCCGCTCCTTGGCCGCTTTCACTCCAGCGTCGAAAAGCATTTTTTTAAGTCCGCCTGTGTTGTTAATCCGTGTGACAAGAGTGTCGTAAACTTTGTTGAAGACACGGGGCACGGCTACGAGAAAGGTCGGTCTCACCCTGGACATGTCATCAACAATCGTGCTCACGCTTTCCATGAATCCCAGGGATCCGGCGACCGCCGTCATTGTGTGCAGTTCTCCCAGACCGAAACAATGCGCCCAGGGCAGCAGCGACAGGGTCCGGTCATCCGGATTGAAATACGGATACGCCTTTGCCCGCGCATGGTGGTTGCTGGTCCAATTGCCGTGCGTGAGCAGCACTCCTTTAGGATCGCCGGTAGTCCCCGAGGTGTAAACAAGCACGGCCACGTCTTCAGCTTTTGGATGGATTGATTTGACCTGATTTTTTACGCCGAGGGCTTCAAGCTCAGACATCGTATCGTTGCCCTGGCCCTCAATGATGATGATTTTCTGCAATTCAGGGATGCGCGATTGAAAGTCCTTGACCCTGTCGTAAATTTCTTTCTTTGAAACAAAGAGAATTTTCATGCCGCTGTCTCTGACGATATATTCCCACGTGCTCGGCAGTTCGGCTTCGTACATCGGCACATAAAATCCCCCGAGGCCGAGCGTGGCGTAATGGGAAACTGCCCAATCTATACTGTTGTTCGAAATAATGCCGACCCCATCACCCTGGCTGATGCCGAGACCGGCCAACCCGCCCCGCAGGTTGTCAACGCGCTTGCCGACTTCCCGGTATGTTACCCATTCATATCCTCCAGCCTTTTTTTTTATTTCCAGGTAAGGCCTGTCGCCATGCTCTGCAACGCTCTTCTCAAGGAATTCAACCAGGTTGTCAGGCTTATCCAGCTGATACTCTTCAAACATATGGTTTCTCCAATAAAATTAACATGTGTTATCCTAACATATGCTAATTTAAAAATGGCCTTTAAAACGTCAACTTTTTTATTAGAGTTTCATGAGTTTTATTTTATGAACACAAACATCGATAAATCTTTAATGTTGTATATGAACAAAAAATCAGCGTAAAGGCAGGGGCAATATGAATGAATCTTCCCGATATTTGCCGCAGGACAAGGCGGGCATACTGGAAAACGGCTGAGATAGAGCAACAGGCCAATCTTCAAATATTCCTGTTCACCGCTTCAACTTTTTTTACGTGCCGTCTTCACCCTGCGAAAATTTATCTCGTACTCGAAAGTTTCTCTGATTACGTCGATCATCTCCTTTTTAAGTGAAACAGGAGACCCTCCGGGAAGATAATTAAGCAGGGCATTGTGCTGGCTTGCGATGTAACCATGAAGGACGCTCCAGAAAAACACCAGCATCAAGCGGGCGTCTTTGGCCTTAAGGATATAATTTTTTCCCGCCCTTTCACGGATGGTCTTGATGCAAAGGTTCATCACTTTGAAGGATATATCAAACAAATTTCTGGCTGCGGGCTCCATGTCCGTGCCCCGGTAGGCATCGAAATGGGGAACGTGCCACGTCGACATCAGATTGTAAAAATTGTAGCTGCTAAGGCCGAATTCGACAAAAGCATCACTCAGTGCCCGCAACCGCATAAACGGATTTTTCGATTTCTCATATCCATTCAATAAAAAAACATAGAGACGCGAGAAACCTTCGGTGAGCATGGACAGATAGAGCTCTTCCTTGTTTCGGTAATAACTGTAAAGGGTGGGTGTCGTTACTTTCATCTCGCGCGCTAGCTTCCGCATGCTGAAATCATGGTATCCGACCTCATTCATCAAATTCACCGCATGCTGTAGAATGCCGGTCTTCACTTGCTCGATTTCTTCAGGTGTCCTCTGCTTTTTCGGCATTTGATTCTCCTCGTTATTAGAAGCCTTGCATCCGCGTATTATTCTGTCAATTGTAAATCGTTAGATTTAGGTCAAACCCTTTTAATCAGGAGGGCTTATATCAACTGAAGCATTTTTCAACATACGAAACTTCTGTACGCCCCTGTGAAATCAAACATCAGCAGGTTATTTTTTCGCTGCGAGATATTTAATCCCGGATTACGGGCAAACAGAAGGGAAGCGACAGGGACATCTTTTAGTGATTCATCAAATCGGATAAACCACGTCAGCTCATGCCCCGCAAGGAAACGTTTTGAGATAAAAATATTTTCCTGCCGGAACAGGCAAAAAGTCCAGCCGGACGCGATTAATATTTCAAAGAGGTATTGATTAATATTGACAAAACACTCAGGAAGCGCGATAGTCTTTTCAGCTTGATGTTATATTTTACGCGTTCAGGTGATCCATGAAATCTACGCTACCGTGTTGCGTGCTTACGGTGCTGCTCTGCCTTCTGCTGCCGCAGGGGGCCCGGGCAGATGAGGCGCTTTTCCTGAAGGACGGCACTGTCTATTACGGAAAGGTCATCAGTGAATCAGACAACGATATTGTGTTCCGCAGGCGCGGCAAAGGCGCTGACGAAAAGTTCCCCCGCAGAAAGCTCATCCGCATCCTGTACAACCTTACCGAAGTCAGGAAACAGTACGTGTACCTCAAGGACGGGACCTACCGCGACGGGTACATCGTTGACGAGGACGCGAACAGGATCATTGTCCGCGAAAAGCTCACGGTGAACAAGGAGTATCCCATCAGGCGGTCGGACATCGCCTCCATATCGGACGTGAAGATCGAAAACCGCAAGGAGTACGTGTTCCGGTACGCGAAGCCCGCGAAGAGCGTGTCCCTCGAAGGGGACTTTACGGGCTGGAAGCCGGTGGCCATGAGCGGCAGCGGCGAGAACTGGGAAAAAACGGTCGAGATCGACATCCTCAAAAAGAACGAGTACCAGTACCGCTACATTATCAACGGCACGCCCGGCGAAAAGCAGAGCATCAAGTTCAAGCTCGAACGGGGCACCCTGAAAGAAGACATTGACCGCGTCAAGTTCACCATCGGCGTGAAGCTGGGATACGCCTTTTACCTGAACGGGTACGCTGACCGCATCGAGGCGAGCCAGCCCATGGCGGGCATATACCTGCGCACGAACCTTCCCTTCATATGGAAGGACCTGGCGTTCCAGTTCGAGTTCAACTACCTGCGCCACGAGCCCATCCGTGACAAGAACCCGGCAATAGAGAGCCTGATGATCGAGACAAACAACTTCATCCTGGGCGGGTATTTCGTGTACGACATCATCTTTTACCGCGAGATGCTGGGCCTGCACCCCAAGGTCGGGGGCGGCTATATCCTCCAGAGCTCCACGGTCTCGGGGAGCTACAACTCGACAGAAACCAACGGCGTGCCCTTTTTCGGGGGCGGCCTCGAGTTCACGTGCACGTTCAAGAAGTTCGTGAGCCTTAATATCGGGTACCAGGTATGGGCCGAGATCGAGAACGGGACCTATACCATACTGAACGCGGCAACCCTGGGGGTCGGGTTCAGGTTCTGACCTCATCCCCCTGGCCCCCTGCGCGCCTGCCCCCGGCCTACGGCCACCCCCGGAGGGGGTTTAACAGGGGAGATTGCCACGGAGGCACTGAGGACACAGAGAAAGATGAAAGAATTTAACACAGACCTGT
>DAIUKG010000084.1:0-5617 GCA_036848375.1 Spirochaetota bacterium | reverse complement strand
GCAAAACCGGAATGACAAAACTACGTTACCCTCAAAATTATACTGCTACCCTTATGGGCACCTCTAAAAATCAGGTTTTTTCAACCCCCTCTTTTGTTCTCCCCCTGATAGGGGGAGTTAGTGGGGGTTATAATACCTGATTTATCCAATGGTTGTGCCTGCTGATCACGATGATCGAAGCAGACATTTTTAACACATCCTGCGTTATGTCTGCAGGCGCACATCCTGTGCGCACTGCAGAGCCAGGTCAGGATGAGCTAAAAAGGCTCTGCCAAAATGTAATTTATAGAGGTTCCCTTATTATTGAATTGGAAGCGGGAACAATTGTTATTGATGCTTTACAGTTTTAAAAGCCACTGTTTAAACATGACATCCTGTATGATGTACCTGCCGTTTTTCGCGATTATTTCCTTTGTCATCAAAGCTTCAATTGATTTTGTTACCTGCGAGGGGGACGTGAATCCGACACTGGACAAAGAACCCGCTGAATACAGGTCAACGCCCTGGTTGAGCGCTATCAGCTTGAGCGCTTTTCTCTGATTTGACGTCAGGTTGTCCCAGAGCGACATGAATTCATTTTCGTTTCTGCTTAATATCAGGGACAGTATCTCATTGATGACATCCCCTGAGGCCGGCTTTTTCTCCCACAGATGATAACAGAATTGCTGAATATACATGGGGTGTTTTTCACAGATGGTTATTATATCTAATATGGTGCTGTCTGAAATGGTGTTTTTTGTTCCAAAATGCCCCCTGATCCATGTGAGGTATGAGAGTTCATCGATCTCCGGTAAAGGGTAACTTTCCGCAAGCCGGTAAAAGGCCTTTCCGGTCGAATGAAACATGCGGTCAAGGATATGCTGTTTGCTTCCCGCGAAGATATACGATATGTTATTGTGGTGCTGGATGATGCCGCGCAGTTTTTTTTCAAAATCGCCTTTTGAATAGTTTTCAATTTCCTGGAACTCGTCAAATACGATAACGGTTTTCTTTTTTTTTGAATACGTGTCCAGGAGCGCCATTACATTGTCGAGCAGGAGGTTTTTGCTTTTAGCGGTGAATACCGGAGACAGGGAGGGCAATCCGGTTACCGGGTCGACTGACAGTGAAATATTCGCGGAGGTAAAAATTTCTCTGGTTATTTTTATAAGTTTATCGATCTTTGATTCCAGCTGGCCAATGTTTTTCATCACTGAAAGTATAAAATCCTGCTCCGTTACCGTTCCGTACAGATCAACATACATCCTGCCGATATCTTTCCCCAGCCGGGAGAAAACCTGGTGCAGCAGCGACGTTTTTCCCGTTCTTCTGTTCGAGAAGAGCAAAACATTCTGCGAGGCGTTGATATAGCTGATCAGGTCATGCTGTTCCCCGGCCCTGTTGCAAAAGTTTTTCCCGGTAACGATGCCGGTAAACACAAATGGGTTGTCCATATTACACCTTTTGGATTATCAATATAAGTGTAATATATTACACTAAAGGTGTAATGTCAAATGCTTTTTTTATTAAAATCGCCGCTTGAAAAAGTTCCAATCCGGCAAATTTATATTGAAATTGACACCAAAGAAAAGTATATATAATTTATGGGCACCTCTAAAAATCAGGAGTTTCATTATTATCAAATATGATAACTCCTGATTTTATCAGATAATGTGCCCACAAGGGAACATCAAAAATGTAATTTATAGAGGTTCCCTTATACAAACACATAATTTCCCGCGGTCTGTAATTTATAACATACAATTTTTCCTTCTTTTCGGCCGATTTTTCCCCTGCAACCAGACTTTTTGAATCAAGGAGGCATGAATCATGAATTTCCGAAAATTCAAATTTCAATTTCTGTATGGCATGACAGCGTTCCTGCTTATTGCCGCCGTGTCCATTATGAATGCCTGCACGGGCGACAAGGACTCATCGAGCGACAATCCCTCTAAATCAGAATTAACCGGGGTCGTTCTGGACCTCGAGGACGATGCCATAGGGGATGTGAACATCGCCTGCGGGGGCCTGTCCGCCACAAGTGCTGATGACGGCACCTTTTCCCTTATACTGGCGATTGAACCTGACCACCTGATCACATTCACCCGAAACGGCTATGTTGACACCATAAAGAAAGTCGATATCAAACAGAACCGGCAAAACACGGTCACGGTAAGAATGGCCCCTGAAGCGATTCCCCTCAAGCTCAATGCCCTGCTCGGGGGGACGGTGAACGGCGAGAGAAACGCTTCGCTCACCGCGGGCGCGGGTGTTTTTGTTGACTCTTCCGGGACCCCGGTCACCGGAGAGGTGGACGTTTACCTGACGCCCCTTGACCCTTCGATACAGAACGAAGCGCTCGCGTATCCGGGCCAGTTAAGCGCTCTTGACCTGAACGGCCATGAGGTCAGGCTCGAGACCTACGGGATCATGGATGTCACGGTCAGGCTCGGCGGCGAAAAGCTCCAGATCGCGGAGGGAAGCTCTGTCGACATCAGCCTTCCGGCCCCGTCAGGGATCGATACCCGGCCCGATACCATAAATATGTGGTATTTTGATATGGAAAACTGTATATGGGTACAGCACGACAATGACGGCACGTATGATCCGGGTACGGGAACGTATGCCGCGACGATCAGCCACCTGAGCTGGGAAAACTGCGATGACCCCTCGACACCTACCTGCATACACGGTAAAGTGGTTGATTCAAGCGGGAATGGCGTCGGTGGCGCCTATATGACAGCCCAGATATACAATGATCTTGGTATGAGCGGAGGCATCTACTCATACCGGCATACCGACCTCTACGGGAATTACTGCATGACCATCGAGCAGGATGAAAGGGCCCTGTTGACGATCTATTACAATGAGACTATAACCACACGGGTGGTCACCGGGGGAATGATCGTGAGCAGCAATGACGGGGCTGACTGCGCTGAAGAGAGCTGCAAGCACATACGCTCAATCGAGATCGGAACCCCTGACCCCGGTGAAAACGCTGAAGCTGATTGCGATATCGGCTCTTATGATGATAATCCTTTCTGGGGGACCTGCGCGCAGGCGCTGGGTGAATTCTACGGGTGTTTTTCTCCTGAGGGGGGATGCTCATTTGTCATAGACCCCGGCTTTTTGGGAGGAATGCCTTCATATGAAATGACGTTCGACAATGGCGCGCGCATAGAGTCCGATTATAATATTTTTACCGGCGGGCTTGATTTCGAATATTACGGGCCCATGGGAACCCTGTGCGGCACCGTGGCCTATAACGAATCAGGGGCCATGACGTATCGGTTTGCCGACAATGAGGAAATCGTTATCCGGATAACGGAGAGCGGGGCAATGGAGATCGAATGCCCGGGCGGGTTCACCTTCACCATGGACGCCGCTCAGGAGGACGCCCTGATCGGGTGTACGGGCCAGAGCGGCAACAGCGACAGCGGGGTTGCGTGCGAAGCTGAAGAAGGGTCATTTCTGTCAGAATGCGCTTTTGACACGGAGTGTAATGAAGGATACGAGTGCTGTGGTCTGACCGGTGAGAAGATGTGTCTGTCTTCAAGTATGTGCAGTGCCTATGAGCAATATGCCTGTTCGTCTAATCCTGACTGTAATCTCTGGGGCTATGACTGGGTCTGCTGCTACAATGGCTATTTTAACATGTGCATGCCTGCCAGCGCTTGTCAATCGCAGTGATGGTATATGAGTACATTAAACGGGCTTCTTTGCGGTGTTGACCGCAGGGAGGCCCCGCAAGTAACATTCCCGCCGCCGGTTTTTAAAAGGCTTGCAATTAACCCTCCCTGATGAGACACTATTAATCATCAGTCCCAGGCGGCAAACCATGAACACCAAATGTCTTCTTATTATGCTCGACGGTGTCGGCGACCGGGCCCATAAAGTCCTTGGCAATAAAACTCCCCTGCAGAAAGCGCGCACTCCCGCGCTTGATGCCCTCGCGCGCCTTGGCTCCTGCGGCCTGTATCATGCCACGCAGGTCGGCCAGAACCTTCCCAGCGAAACCGCCCACCTGGTCATTTTCGGTTACGGCATTGACGAGTTCCCGGGAAGGGGCCCGCTTGAGGCACTGGGGGCGGGCATCGAGTTCGGCCCCGGTGAGGTCGCCATTCTCGCGCACCTCGCCTGCGTTGAAGAAAAGGACGGCACGCTCGTGCTCCGTAACGGGGAGCCGGCCCTCACTGACGGCGAGGCTGATGAGCTGTTCGGGATCGTCAGCCGCTATGAAAAAAAGGGGATTTCACTCAGGGCGCACCGGTATAAGGGCGCGTACGGCATTATCATCCTTTCTGAAAACGCCTCGCCTTTCATCACTGATTCGGATTCCGTTGCCAGGGGCCTGCCCCTGCAAAAAATTGTTCCCTGGGAAGAGGCCGAGGCGGATGAAGAGGCAGTGGAAACGTCATGCTTCATGAACAGCTACACTCTGTGGGCCCACCATGTCCTGAACGGATACGCCATCAACTCCGCCCGAAGGGAACAGGGCCTGAACGCGATCAACGCGATCGTTACGCAGCGCGCCGGAAGGCTTAAAAAAGTCCCGGCAATGCATGACCGTTACGGCCTCAGGTCACTGTCCATCTCTTCAGCGTCGATATACCGGGGCATCGCGGGCTACATCGGCATGGACTCGATCGTCCTGCCTTCGAGGCCCCCGGAACAGGACTTCACCGGGAAGATTTCACTGGCCCTGGAAAAGTTCCGCGACTACGACTTTATTCACGTGCATTCCAAGGAGCCTGACGAGGCGTCTCACCGCAAGGACCCGGTGCTGAAAATGAAAGCGATCGAGGCCCTGGACCGGGGCATCGGCGCGCACCTGAAGGGGCTGCTCGCCAGGGAAGACCTTCTCGTCGTGGTCATGGGCGACCACTCGACCCCGTCAAGCGGGCCGCTCGTCCACTCCGGTGAGCCGGTCCCGGTCATTTTCTGCGGCAGGGGCACGCGCCGGGACAGGGTCAGGCGTTACGATGAGATACGGGCCGCGACAGGCGCGCTCGGCACCCTGCGCGGCAGGGAGCTGATCCTGAGCATACTGAACATCATGGACCGCTCGAAACTCGCCGGGCTCAGGGACTGCGCGGCCGACCAGCCATTCTGGCCGGGCAGGTCATCCCCCCTGAAACTGTAAAAGGAGCGCTCATGAATTTATACGAAACAGGCGTGGTCCACGGAAGGTTCCAGGTGCTCCACCGTGACCACATGAAGTACATCATGGCAGGGCGCGCGCGGTGCCGCCGCCTGGTGGTGGGCATATCAAGTCCTGACCCGGTATTGAGCGGCCGCGAGCAAGCGGCCCCGGGCCGGGACTCCGAGGAATCGAATCCCCTCACGTACTATCAGCGGCAGGAGCTGGTCCGCGCCGCTCTTGCCGGCGAAGGGGTCCCCCTTTCGGAATTCACGGTGGTGCCCTTTCCGGTGAACAGGCCCGACCTGCTGCGGCATTATGTGCCCATGGACGCGGTGTTTTTCCTCACGATCTATGACGACTGGGGAAGGGAGAAGCTCCGCAGGTTCACTGAGCTGGGCCTGGCGACCGAGGTGTTACGGGATGTCACTCCTGAGGAAAAGGGCATCAGCGCGGGAGAGGTCAGGCGGCTTATTATCGAAGGGGCCCCCTGGGAGC
>DAIUKG010000083.1:0-6794 GCA_036848375.1 Spirochaetota bacterium | reverse complement strand
TCGGAAGATGCAAAACCGGAATGACAAAACTACGTTACCCTCAAAATTATACTGCGACCGGTACTGGGTTAAATCAGGGTTGACGTAATTATTTAAATCAGCAATGAATTGTTTCAATGTTTCTGCAAACCGGATGTTCATAGAGAATGTCATTGAGTGAACAGATCCCCGGATAGCACGGGACACGTCATTATGCGGCCCGGATCATTTCCCGGGATTACAATGAGGGGCAATCTGTTGCCTCTGGGTAAAGGTAATGAGGACTGATATGAATAAAATTGTTATATTGCTGACTTCTTTGATGCTGGTCGGATGGCTGCCGTGCCTCCTGTATGCCGGGAATGAAACCGGTACAACCGCTTCAGGCCAGGGGCAGGTGAAACAGCAGGGAATTGCGGTTCAGCTGAAAAATGACCGGCAGTTGCAGCTTACGCTTGAGAGCGTTGTCGAGTACCTTTTGAGCAACAACTATGATGTTAAAAAAGCGCTCCTGGAATACCGGGGCGTGACAACCGATCTGATGTCCTTTCAGAGCAGGTATGACCCGACGATAATCGGGAACGGGGAATACTCATATGAAGTCAATCCCAATAAGAATACCACCATCTTCCAGGGTTCATCGACAGAGGTGACCTCTTTGTATGCCGGCATCGCCAAGAAGTTCAGCACCGGGACCACCATCTCCGGCGGGCTTACCACGTATTACCAGAATGTCAGGGGCGCGGGACTGCCGGGCTACGATATCGGGGGCAAGGGTTACCAGTCATCCATTAAAATCGAACTTTCCCAGGAACTGATGAAAAACTGCATCGGCGTGATTGACCGGTACAGCGAGCAGCAACTGGCCAACAGCGAATGGATGCGCAAACAGGGCGTGCGTATGAAACTCGCGGCCCTCCTGGTTGACGCCATCATCGGTTACTGGAACATTGCCATTGCGGACGAGAGCCTGAAAACATCCGAGCTCAGCCTTAACAGCACCAGGGACATCAGGAACCTGGTCGCCGACAAGATGCGCCTGGGCCTCACCGAGCGTGAAGACATCCTCGAGTGGGAAGGCCGCGTTATTGAGGGCACCAATACCGTTGACCGGGCCGAGAAGTCACTTTTTGACGCACGGCTTGCCGTTCTGCGCACCCTTAACCTCGATTCAGACCTGGATATCATCATCGGCAAGACCTTCCAGACAGACGCGCCTTCGGTGACCTTTGAAGAGGCGGTAAAAGACGCGTTTTTAAAACGTATCGACTGGAACAATCAGAAGGTGACCATCCAGAACGCCGAGCTCGAATATAAGATCGCGTCAAACAACCAACTGCCGTCGTTGAAGTTAAAGGGGTCGATCGGGAACAAGGACTATGACGACAGTTCATGGGGCAGCAGTTTCGACGGCTTTAACGAGGAATATGCGGTAGGCGTTGAGTTCGCCTATCCCCTGGGCGACAGGGCGGGCAGCGCGAGGATGAGAAAGGCGCGCCTTAACCTCAAGGAGCAGCAGGTCGAACTGCAGAACCTTGAAAAGCAGGTCCGCGACGAGGTGCTTTCCATCGTCAGGGAGTGCGATGTTTCGTACAAGGTGTTTGTGCAGACAAAACAATCCACGGATTACAAAAAGCGGTATTACGAGCAGGTAATACTGAAGTTCAGGCGGGGACGTTACAGCGCGCTCAAGGTGAAAATGGCCCTGGATGACTATATAATCGCGCGCAGGACCGAGCTGCAGAGCCTGGTCAACTACAACATAGCCCTTATCCGCAGGGACCTTGCCCGAAACGTGGTATTCGAGAATTTCAATATCGATATCGACGCGATCCTGAAACGCGTGGAAAATTGAAAAGGCGGATGTTTTTTTTTAGTTTTGTGCCTTGCTGTTCGTATAATCGGTAATAAAACCCCGGATGGGAGAGGAGTGTTATGAAAAAAATTTTGGTCGCGGCGATAATACTGGCAGTCTTTCTGGTCAGCGGATATTTTTACGGGTTTAAAAACCTGTTTATCCCTTCGGTGATTAAAAAAGTCCGCGGGTCGCGCATCGAGGAGCTGAAGCAGAAAGCCGAAGATGCCGAAGCAATGTTCAAGGAGGATATCACTTCAGCGGCAAACGGGGAGCGCGCGGGTTACGCGTATGAAAAGCTGGGGATCGGGTACGCGCGCAACAAGGACTGGACTCCCGCGATAACGTCCCTTGAAAAGGCCATTGAATACGGACGCTCAGGGGCTCGGGTCCACTATTTTCTGGGGGTCGCGTACGCGAACCGGGCGAAAGACCTTGACAGCGGGGATGATGTCAAAAGCGCCGAGGCCCATTACCGCAGGGCCCTTGAGATCAACCCGAAACTGGCCGACGCCGCGTACGGCATGGCCATACTCACGTACTATTTAAAAAAGGACCGGGAAGCGGGGATATCCATGGCAAAGTCCATAATTCAGACCGACCCGAAATACTACCAGGCCCACTTCGCCCTTGCCCGCTTTTATTACGAGAAAGACGACCCCGCCACCGCGCTCGCGGTATATGAACGACTCTACGATGACCTGAACAGGGAAAAAGAGACCCCGCGCATCAGGGAGCTGCGCAAGAATTGCCAGGACAACATAACCCGCCTCATGGTTGAGCTTTCAGGGAACAAATAAAGGCCGGGCGCGCATGGAAAAGAAGCTTTACGCGGTGGCGCTTTCAACGCTTTCATCCCCGGCGCTGCTGCGGATATGGGACAGCATTGAGGGCACTGAACCGCGGTCATTGTACGGTTCGCTTGCCGGCGGGGCGGCCCTGTCAACCCAGGATTTTCTCCGTGAGCGGTATTCAGCCGTGCCCCTTGAGGCGGCCGGGCAGATAATCCATGCCGCTGAGAAAAAATCGATCAGGATCATTGACTACTGGAGCGGTGACTACCCCGGCCTGCTTCGCGAGACAGCGAGGCCGCCCCTGGTTCTGTACGCGCGCGGCGACCTGCCGTCCGCCGATTCGGTCGCCGTGGTGGGCACCAGAAAGGCCGATCCCCGTTCAAAGGCGATGGCCCGCAGGATCACCGGGAGCCTGTGCGCTGCCGGGTTTACCGTGGTCAGCGGCATGGCGATCGGCATTGACCGGGAGGCCCATGAGGCCGCGCTTGACAGCGCGGGAACCACTGTCGGTGTCATGGCCAACGGCATAGACATCATGTATCCTTCATCAAACCGCGACCTGTACCGGCGCATGCTTGATTCTCCCGGGTCCGGCCTGGTGTCGGAGTATCCCCCGGGGATCTATACCAGGAAATGGACCTTTGTCAGGAGAAACAGGATCATAAGCGGCCTTTCACGGGGAACGGTGGTGGTCAAGGCAGGCGCCAGGAGCGGCGCCCTGATCACCGCGGATTACGCGCTTGAACAGAACCGTGAGGTTTTCGCCTGCGCCGGGTATTCCCTTGACCCTGAATATGAAGGCTGCCACCGCCTGATCCAGAAGGGGGCCGTGGTCATCGCCGCAGAGGATGACGTGGTCACCGAGCTCAGGCACCGGGAGCTGTTTGTCTCACGGGCCGTTTTTAACCGCAGAAAGGGCTTCCCCGGGACGCGGCCGCCGCGGTATGAGGGGCCGCCGCTTTTCGGCGGGGGCGCTGTTGAAGAGGCGGTCATCGAACTGCTGAGAAAGGGCGAGGCCGATATCGATTCCCTCGCGCGAAAGAGCGGTTTTTCCGTGAGCGAGGTGAATGAAGCGGTCATTATGCTTGAACTTTCCGGCAGAATAATCAAGAATGGGAACATGGTGGCGGCCCTGTAATGCGGGGGCCGAATTGTTGTCCGGAGAAATGAACCGATGAAGATCAAGTATTCAATAATCGCGGTGGTAGTTTTTTTACTGCTGGTATCACTGACGCAGATTTTTAACGTCCCCCCCTTTAACCGGGATATTTATCCCCTGTATAAATCCGGTTATTTCCATGAGCTCGACCGGGAGTTCAGGATCATCGCGGATTCCTTTGTGTCCATTAAAACCATGTCCCGGCCGGTATACGCGTGGATCTATCTACAGGACCTTCCGAAGAACCATGATATCAGGGTCGAGGTATTTGACCGGCTGGGCCATAAAGTCAGCGCGCCGGGCCGGTACGAAACCGCCGCTGACCCGGACATTCAGCGCGTTCTCAGGTCACTTGACCCCAAACCGGTGTATACCGTGAATAAAAGCACCTATAGCGCGATACTTCCCCTGATCAGCGAAGACCGCTGCGGTTTCTGCCATAAAAAAATAAACAACAACGGATCAATCGGGGCCCTTGTCTTTTCGCGCCCTTTTGACGGTCATGTCTATTACACCGGGGAAAGAATGATCCTGTTTTCAGTCATGGCCCTGGTACTCGTTTTTTTCCTGATACTGCTTATCAGGTGGGACCCTGAAAAGAATATAAAAGAATTGTTTGACAAATCTTGATAATTCGTTCCATGTGTCCAATTAAATTATCCTTTTCGGGGTTCCCTGATGCCTAAAAAGAACAAACCCAGCACTCTTGTAATAGTCGAATCTCCGTCAAAAGCGAAAACAATCCATAAATACCTGGGGGATGATTACGTGATCTCGTCATCCGTGGGTCACATTATAGACCTTCCCAAGTCACGGCTCGCTGTTGATGTTGATAATGACTTCAAACCCGAATATATAACCATCAGGGGCAAGGCAAAAGTGCTCAATGAGCTGAAAAAACGCGCTTCTGACGCAAGCCGCGTTCTGCTCGCGACTGACCCTGACCGTGAAGGAGAGGCCATCTCATGGCACCTTGCCAGGGCCCTTTCTCCAAAAAACGACAACATCATGCGCATTGAATTCAATGAAATAACCGAATCAGCGGTCAAAGAGGCGATATCACATCCCCGTGACATTGACATGGACCTGGTCAAGGCCCAGCAGGCCCGAAGGATCCTTGACCGGATCGTGGGCTATTACATCAGCCCGATCCTCTGGAAAAAGATAAAAAAGGGCCTCTCTGCGGGGAGGGTCCAGTCCGTGGCCCTGAAGGTGATCTGCGACCGTGAAGAGGAGATCAACCGTTTCATACCCGAAGAATACTGGACCCTTGACGTGGACGCGCGCCATGGCGGCAAGAAGTTTACCGCTTCGCTCGTTTCGTTTCAGGGGAACAAATACAAAATACAGAGCTCGTCCGAAATGGATTCGGTGCTCGAATACCTCAAGGGCAAAAAGCTCGTTGTCGAGGACGTGAAGAAACAGGAACGCAGGAGAAGGCCTTCCCCCCCGTACATTACGAGCAAGCTCCAGCAGGACGCGGCGAACCGCCTTGGCTTCACGTCCCAGAAGACGATGATCATCGCGCAGCAGCTTTACGAGGGGATCGACGTCAAGGGAGAAGGCCCTGAAGGGCTCATCACGTATATGAGAACCGACTCGACCAGGATCTCCCAGGGGGCGCTCACCTCGGTGCGCAGTTACATAAACGATGCGTTCGATTCCCGGTATCTTCCTGAGTCGGCGAACGTGTACTCGAATAAAAAGAACGCGCAGGACGCGCATGAGGCCATACGCCCGACTGACGTGTTCAGGTCACCCGAGTCCATTAAAAACGACCTGACCAGGGACCAGTACCGCCTGTATGAGCTCATCTGGAAGCGCTTTGTCGCCTCCCAGATGACGCCGGAGATTTCCGAAGTGGTCACCGTGAACCTTAAAGCCGGCGATTACGGGTTCCGGGTGAGCGGGAGCACGGTGCTGTTCAACGGCTTTACCGCGATTGACAAATACAGCAAGACCGAGAAGATGGCCCTGCCGGTTTTCTCTCCCGGTGACGGGGCTGACGTGATCGATTTCCGCAGCGAGCAGCACTTTACCACGCCGCCGCCCCGGTTCAACGACGCGTCACTGGTGAAGTTTCTTGAAGAGTCCGGCATCGGCCGCCCTTCCACGTACGCGCCGACGCTGGCGACCCTGATCAAGCGCTACTACGTGAACAGGCACGGCAGGCAGATCGTGCCAACGGTCCTGGGCAAGCTGGTCAACGAAATAATGTCCAAACACTTCTCGTCCCTTGTTTCCATCGATTTCACCGCGAATATGGAGGACCGGCTCGACCATGTCGAAGACGCCAAGACCGACTGGATCATGATGCTCCATGATTTTTACGGCCCGTTCAAGTCGTCCATTGACGATGCTGAACAAAATATCGAGGAGATGAAGGGCGTGCTTGACGAGCAGACCGACATCGAATGCGAGCACTGCGGACGGAAGATGGTCAAGAAGCTGGGCAAGTTCGGCTTTTTTCTCGCGTGTTCCGGGTTTCCCGATTGCCGCAACGCGAAATCCCTGCCGCTGGGAAAATGTCCCAAATGCGAAAAGGGCGACGTGGTCAAGCGCTCGTCAAAGACCGGGAGGGGCGGGACCTTTTATGCATGCACCGATTATCCCGAGTGCGATTTTTTCACCAGGGAAGTCCCGGCCGACCGTTCGTGCCCGAAATGCGGCAGGCTGCTTTTCACGCGCAAGATCAAGGGCAGGGGCGAAAAGGTCGTGTGCCTGAACACGTCCTGCAACTTCGAGCTCGAACTTCTTGATGAAAACGGCCAGGGGGAACAGGGACAGCAATGATCCACGAGATAGATCATTTCATGAGCTATCTTCAGAATGAAAAGAACGCCTCACCCAAGACCCTTGAAGCCTACAGCAGGGACCTCCTGCAGTTCGGCCGTTTCCTCTGCGGCGAGACCGAAGCCGTTTACGAAGACTATGAAATTACGCCGGGCAGCCGGGGGGATGACGTCCCGGTGAGGGAAATCACCGAGACCGACATCCGGGCCTTTGT
>DAIUKG010000082.1:0-7178 GCA_036848375.1 Spirochaetota bacterium | reverse complement strand
CGACCCTGACCCCGTTCACATACACATTATTCACCGCGTACGAGGTATTGGAAATATCGATTGAAAATTATTTTTCCCACAATCTTTCATTTTCTGATTGCTAAATAATATTTACCCACTAACCTATCCTTATTAAGGGACATGATGAAAATATCATTAAACAAAAAATATATCGCCGCCATTATTGCGGCAATAATTATTGTTGCCTGTGCACTTCCCCTGCGCCAGTTCCTCGGCAAACCAAGCGTCAAGTTTCTGCTTCATATGTCTGAATTGACAACACCGAAAAATTATACCACTGAGGAACAGTTTTTTAATACCAGCCCCGCTAAGTCGATGGGGGTCATGATTTATCGCCATAAAAACATTAAATCAAATAAATATTACCTGATCGTTCACGGCCTGACTCCTCAGGACTACAATCATCCTGCCATGCACCTTCTGGCGAGCTCGATTTGTGACGCCACCGGCATGAACGTTATCAAACCATATATAAAATCACAGACTAAAGATGAGCATAACCTTGTGGCAGCTTTAGTTGAAAACATCGCTTTTGCCTACAAAACGCTTAATGAAAAAATACCCGGGGACTACCGTGCCATGGGCGGATGTATCGGCGCGACATCGATGCTTATTGCATTTGAAAGAGTTCCACGCATAATATACCCGAAAAAGGTCCTGCTCTTCGGCCCGGTTTTCAATGGAAAAGCGATGCTCGACTTTTACAACAAAGCGGGAGTTAATGTTGACTTCATCGTCAAGCTTGCCGTTTCCCTGACAAACGACATTTACAATGAAAACGAAAAAAAACTGATACAGAAGGCATTCAACGCGGTAAAGCCGGGAGAGACCGATAAAAATGAAATGAAAAAAATATTAGGCTCGGGACTCTATAATGATCTTCTCATGCTCAAAGTCCGCAACAGTGAATTTGAAGACCTGGACCTGAGCCGGGTCTTATTACATAACAATTCCTTCCCTGACTGTGAGTATTTTATCCTTCATTCTGCCAATGACTCAATTGTTCCCAAAGCACAGGGAGAAGCTTTATTCAACTTCATGAAAAAACACGGCTATTACACGAATTTCATCGGCACCGAAATTTTTGACCACAGCGCCAATAAAGTCACCGCAACCGGATTTATCAAAGAAATGAAATACCTTATCAATTTCTTTGATGAGCTGTTTAAAGGGGATAATGAATTATAAACCGGAAAAATGACAACCGTCATACACACAAAAAAACGGCCCGAAGTTTTGGGCCGTTTTTTTTACATTTATAAGGAGACAGAACATTACAACTTGAATGTCAGGCCGAAAAGAACGCTGTGCACCATGCCGCCGTATGAATAGTTCGGGTTCAGGCCCGCATAATACGGATAATTTGTCGGAAGCGCGTCCTGGATCGCCGCCTGGTTTTTCTTCACGTCACGCGCCTCAAGATACTGAAACTGATACGCCAGTGTCAGCTGGATCGGGCCCTGCATACCGAAGTACTTGCCCACGGTGAAAGTCGCGCCGAGGGAGGCGATATGCTTATTATTGTCCAGGACATTAAAAATACCGGTAACTGCCTTGTCAGGCACAAAAGTCGGCTGGTATGAATATCCGACCATGACCGTGAGCCATTTGAGCGCGTCATAGCTTACGCCGAGTTTATAGATGAAGATGTCCTCGAAATCGGGAAGATCAATGCCGATCTGGCGTTCGAACACGTCCTCTACCGTTGTGGAAACCATGTAGCCTGACCACATCTGGTACTCTACATCAAACGCGAGCGTTACGTTCCAGCGGGTGTATGAAACACCGAAACTCACGTTATGGGGACTATAGTAATCAAAAATGGCAAGCTGCAGAAGCATCTGGATATTACCGTTCTGGATTATTGCCAGCGTTGGGAAAGGGTCAACTTTGAGATATGACTGCTGCCGGTAAGAAGCGCCGAGCGAAAACCCCTCGAGGACCGATACGGCACGGCCAAAATCGAAATAGAACCCGCAAACCGCGTAGGGCATCAATGAAAGGTCCAGTTTTGTCTGGCCTTCAGGTGTCTGAGGATCGCCGCTTACCAGAACATTGTCCAGTGAAACTTTTCCTTCACCGGAGAAGGAGGCGTTTACACCGATGCCGAATCCGAACATGTCATTGAGAAAACCGATACCAAGGCCGAGAAATGCGCTCAGCCTGCGCGCTTCGCGTCCGTAACGCAGCCAGTTATGGCTCCTCATGTCAACATCATTGACCTGGGCAACCGAAAGGTCCCAGTTGGTTACCAGGCCGAGGCCGAGTCGGCAGGATGATATGATCTTCTCGGGAAGCTTGTACAGGTTGTTGCAGTCAAAGGCTATCCCGACCATGAGCGCGCCGTAATTGAGATCATCCGTAGCGTCGGTCGGCTGCGAATTGCCGTCCGAATCGAACCTGCTGATATCGATATCGAATACGGGATGGGTATAGATAAGTCCAAGGCATATCTCATTGGGATAGTAATCGTCAGATTCGCCTTTTGATTCACCCTCATCGGCTTTCTTTTTAAGGGCCATGGTCTTGGTGCCGGTTTCCGCAGCCGAAAACTTGCCGCGGTACCTCGTTCTTCCCAGGCCGGCCATATTGTAAAAAACCGATGACCAGTCGTGCACGATTGAAACCACGGCGTTTCCCATGGCGGTCCCTTCCGCTGAAAACCCTATTGTTTCAGCGGTGCTTGTGGCAAAAGCGCCAACGGACATTACAAGGACAAGGCATAAAGCTCTGCTCAGGAACAATAATTTTGACATTATTTTTCTCCTCATTTTTTCAGTTTGAACTATTGATATATATCTGGAAACTTTATATGTATTTTAACCTGCCGGGCTGTTATAAGCCCGGCAGGTTTGGTTTTAATACTTGTTGTCCTGGAACCCGTACTTCTTCAGAATGCCGCGCAGAGTGTCATTGTCGACTTCACTCACCGCTTCATTCATGTCAGCGATAAGATCGGCAAGCGAATCCCACATGTCGGTATCGTCATCGCATACCAGGTCGCTGGTAAGGAATTCCTGGAGATCGCCGAAAACATCCTCCCACCCGTAGCTTCCGGTATTCACGGTCGCCAGGAGGAAGCGCATCAGGCCGTATTCGTCAAGCGTATCGCCGCCGGCCTGCAGCGCGTCACCCACAATAGTAAGGAGGGCGTAATAGCGCTCGCCGTACACTTCTGCATCTTCGCCTTCTGCCGCAATATTGTCCCTCATGTAACGATGGATCGCGGGCAGGTGATAGGCGAATATCCGGTAGACCTTGTTGAAATCCATGGCGTCGATATCGTCACCGTCGGCGTCATCAATGCCGATCTCGCCTTCATAGGTCCAGCTTCCGCCGTTAAAATGGGCGAACAGCTTGCCGAGGGTGTAAAGAAGGCCCTTGACCTGGGCATCGTCAAACGTGCCGGTCGTATTCTTCGCAAGAACCGAGTCAAGCGTGTCCATGAGCGGATCATAGATCGCGTACCCGCCGTCGCGGTCGACAAAATCGGTGAACAGGTCATCGATGTCTTCAACAGCAGTAGTGAAGGACGGCCAGTTGTCGTCACGGTCAAACTGGTAATTACAGGTGATGACGTAATCGTTAAGCGCTTCGGGCAGCGTGAAATAAATCCTCATTTCAGTATCGCCGTCTCCGTCCAGATCGGCCGGTTCGTACAGGGTGATGCCGTCGGGTATCGCGTCGGTAACGCCGCTCACGATTGAAGAAACATCCGCGCCGGCAAGAGATCCGGTGGAATCGTTGATCTGGAACCGCGCGTCGCTGTTCACGCCTGATTTGTACGCGTAGATCTCAAGCGTGGGGACGCTTACCGGCCCGGTAGTGTAATCATCCGGGATCAGCTTCAGCTCGTCGTCTACCACATGGATCGTGTCATAGGGATCAGTCAGGGTGTCCTCGTTGAGTATGTCGAAATGGGTCAGGATCTCTTCATCCTGGAGCTGGTCGTCATCAGGGTACCCGGCAATGCCCGTGTTCTGCGATTCAGCCGGCTCAAGGGGCTGGTCCGGCCCCACCATGGAGTCAAGAATCTTGTCTACATCAAGGTCGTCTGACCTGGACTGGAACATCCAGTCAGGGAAATACGTATCAGCGCCTTTGCCGTCGCTGTTCGTGTCGTTCACCTTGACCGTGTTGTTCATATTAATGTTTTCATAAACGCCCTTCGCCATTTTCAGGGAGTTCATCGCCTGTTCAACACCGTAAAAAATCTTGCGGCGCGGGCCCCACTGCGAATAGGTGGTGGCGTCGAATTCATCCATGGTAAGGGTATAATCGATGCCTGACGGGTCGTCGTATTCCGGGTCAGAGAACCCGGCAAGAGCGTTAACGCCTTTGCCAAGCAGGTTCGACACCGACTCGTTCGTGTCTGACCTGGCCTGGCTCACGTCATACTCGCATATCATGGGCAGAAGGCCGTCCATCTTGGTGCCGCTGCGGTCGCCTGCTATGTTTCCGCTGCCGTCAAGGTCATTGTCAACGAGCAGTGAAAGCAGGGTCGGCAGGTGTGCGGGCTGATAATAGTCGCGCACGTCCCAGCCGCCGAACCAGGCCTCGGGATCGGTTGTTGCTGTATAATCATTACGGTAAGAACTACCGTCATCTGGCCCATAAGGCTTAAACCCATCAATATAGGTATCTGGAACCAGAAAAGCCGCATGGTCCGCATTCGAACCCATATCATAAATCAAGTCTGATTCTGTCCCCTGTATCCTGGGTATCCACCCCTGTGTAGCAACGTCCCTGGAGTTGTTCTGCAGTGAATTGTTATAATACGTCAATGGCTTGAGCAATGGGGTCAGGCCGTCAAGGGTCTTTGACAGGGCGTGGTTATCTTCAGTTGATACCTGATGTAATGAGCTAAAAAGGGCTATCAGTGCCGGAAGCAGCGTATTACGCCTGTTCCACTCAGTGTCGCCCACCGCAAAACTGGACATGTACGTTTCGTATTGGGGGTTATTCGTATCCATGGAACCAAGCTGGTCCTGCTCAAAATACATGTCTCCACCGCTCGTCCCAATAATGGTTTCACAGTTCTGACGCGGAAACCCGAGGCGATACAGGGCGGGAATATTCATGCCAATGACTGCCGGGTTGGCCGTGCCCCGGCCAAGGGTATCGTTGTATATCTTTTCCGCATCAACCGCGCCAAGGCCTCCCGCATCCTGGATAACAGCAGATCGTATGTCCATTCTGAAATCTCCCGGGACTGTCGAGACCGAGTCAGCGTGGTTTGCCTTTGCCCAGACCCTGTTACCGCGAAAACGTCTGCAGGTATTGACCCCGGACCAGCCGTTCCCTTCTATTATTTGATATGCGGCGCTCTCAATTTGAGATATGGTCACATATCCTCTCAGCCACAGGGGAACGACCAGAACGATCTTTTTCTCCGTGGCAAAGAACTGGTAGTTACGGTACATGGCTTCTTCCTGGGTGGCGCATGCCCGGTATTCATCGTCTTCCTTAACGATTTCTTTAAAGGTCAAACACCCGGCTGAAGTAGCGCTCCCGCTTAAATCACTCGGAGTATAGACATCGCCATCGTCACTTACAATCATATAAAAATCGGATATCCAGACGTCTTTATACCTGTTCTTCCTTCCGGGGCATTTTATCATTATGACCCCAGAAGCACCGAACAGCTCCTCAAGTGCGTTTCCGCTTACATCTTCGATACTTACCACGGCAACATCGGGATCATTGCTCGTGCCCCGAATCATGAACTTGGTGCTGTCAATTTGAAAAATCCTGGCCCCAAGGCCCGCTGAAGTCAGTGCGGAATTGATCTGGCTGTAAATTGCGCTTGGAGTCCAGGTGCTGGAATTTGAAAATGACACGGAAACAGGAGCATTGCCGTCAATGGTTATTCTTACCACGGCACTGGCGGTCAACGCATCTACATAGGGAACACTTACCGTTGAAGCACTGCCGGTAAAAATATCCCTCACTGCATTATTAGCTTCGGTTTCTATAGTAATGGCATCAGAGCTGACGAACCTGAACCTTCCCCCGCTGTACGCCTCGCACACCTGGTAACCGGCCTGCTTGTTGATTTCGATAATAATTTCTTCATAAGAATAATGGATCGATGGATTAATTAGCCGCTGGTAACCCGGAAAAGTAACTTCGAAGCTATTGCCATCAATAGTACAGGTAAATCTTTTTGCATTTGTCGACAAAAGATCACCGGTTACTGTCAAACCTGAACTTAAATCAACAGAAGAAATATATTCGACGCTGGCAACACAATCCCTCATATCGACAAGATATTCCGCCACGTCGTTAACTTCAGATGTTCCCTCACGGGGTGGGTAATAATATTCATAGGGGGTCACGCTTCGATCGACATAGGCATATACCTCGCCGTTCGGGGCATAAGCCACATCCCATGTTTTGCTTTCACCCAATAAAGAAAATTCTATCGTTTCCGAATTGTCACCCACATAAAAATAAGGGCCTTCACCTTCCCAGCAGATGCGCGCCATGGTGGAAAGCGTCCAGCCTGACGCTATAAGATTCCCCTGGCCGGTGGGATAATAGGGCCGGTACGCATCTGCCGTGGCGCCGTCCCCGCCGCCGGTGTTTCCTCCATCTTCAGTGCCGATGTCACCGGCTGCCTGGCCGCTGGTAAACGCCAGGGCAGGATAGTCAAGCGTGTAATTAAAATTATAGTTATTCCTTTGAGCATAGGTAAACTGGTTCATGCTTCTGAAAATATGGTTGGCGTGAACATAGCTGCCGCTCTGTGAATATTCATCAAATGCGAGCTGGTAGGTTCCCAGCACAACACCCATCCCTGATGCGGTGCCGTCATTCTGCCCGGTTATGGAATGAATTGAATCCCCGAGAGTTATATATCCGGTATATTGACCATGGCCATGATCTCCGGAAACCCGGTCATAATCTGTTCCGGAACCCGAGCTGATTTCCTCTGTTTGGCCGGCTTCTCTATATCCGAAGTTGCTGGTGACCGCGCCCAGGAACAAAAAGCTCTCAAGAAAGCTCGCGGGATACGCGTCAGAGTCGGTAAGCCTGTCCCTGCCCCACAGGTCGTAACGCAGAAGGTCATACAATGACTCGTCGATCTTGCTGTTTTCCCAGTCGATGCCCGTGTCCGCGCGCGCGAGCACCTCGGCAAGAGTATCTTTTGAAGC
>DAIUKG010000081.1:0-7242 GCA_036848375.1 Spirochaetota bacterium | reverse complement strand
GGATGACAACAAAATGTGTTATGAAACGGTTGCCCCTAAAAATAATTTGCTACCAAGAATAGGATTAATATTGCCAGGCTTTTTTAATTGACTTTTATTTAATTTTATAATATAAAAAATATAATAAATCAATAATTAATTACTGTTATTTGATTATTTATCGCGATTATACAATTAGTGATTGAATATAATACGGATTTAGTGATAATTACTGAATGGACCTGAAAAAAGACAAACACCCGACTATTCTTATTGTTGAGGATGATTATTCATCCTCTGTTATGCTTAAAGGCCTGCTTGAGAGTTCCGGGTACCGGGTCGCTGATATCGTTGTTTCCGGCGAAGAGGCCATGGAACGCGCGAAATCCCTCATGCCTGACCTGATCCTCATGGACATTACCCTTAAGGGGAAGCTCGACGGCATTAACGCGTATTCGGAGATCAAAAAAAGCCGCGATATCCCGGTCATATATCTCACCGTGAGCACGGATGACGACGTTATTCAGCGCGCGAAAAAGACCATGCCCCACGGTTATATTCTCAAACCGTATAACAAGCACATTCTTCATTCGACCCTGGAGATGGCTTTTTATAAAATTGAGATGGAAAAGAAGCTCCACGAAAGCGAGCGCCGCAACAGGGAAATCCTGGATACGATCCCTGACAGGGTTTTCAGGATCAGGGCGGACGGGTCGTTTGTCGATGATAACGACGCCCGCACCGGCAGGAAGGTCTGGTCCGACAAGGTCGCGCGCAGGGCCCTCAGCGCGATGGGCCGGCTTCACGAAAACGGCGAGGCACGGGTCTTTGACTACACCCTTAAAAGAGAGAACCACATTGACCATTACGAGGCCCGCATGGTCCCCTCTTCTGAAGGCCAGACCCTCGTCATTGTCAGGGACGTCACCGAAAGAAAGATATCCGAGGTCGAGCTCGAGAAATACCGGAACAACCTTGAAGAGATCGTGAACAAGCGCACCTCCGAGCTTTCAGACCTCAACCGTGAAATGCAGCAGGAAATCGACGTGAGGAGAACCATCGAGCAGAACCTGAGGATTTTCAGCCACGCCATAACCCAGAGCCCCGAGGTCGTCGCCATAATCAACAATGACGGGCTGATCGAATACGTGAACAGTAAATTCACCGAGCTGTACGGCCGCAGTTTTAACGAGATCGTGGGCAAAAAAGTGACCGACCCCGGCAACTGCCTCATCCCCGAGCCTGAACTGTGGGACACCATCCGCAGCAGGGACTCCTGGCGCGGTGAGCTCTACAACATGAATGCCAGAAAAGAGCTGGTGTACCTTAACGCGAAAATATCATCCATCCGTGACGAAGAGAACAGGGCGAGCCATTACATCCTTATCGGTGACGACATCACCGAGAACAAAAAAGAAAAGGAAGCCCTCAGCAGGATACAGGAGTCGCTCCAGAGAAAGCGCGACGAAACCGAAGAGATAGAGCTGGACTGGCAGGAATGGAAAGAAAAGATCATGAGCCGCAACATCTCCAGGACAGACAAATCCCTTTTCAGGAACATAAACAACAGCTTCACCCAGGGAGCGGGTTTCGGAACGCTGATAACCCTGTTTGACATGATGCATACGTCTGCCGAGCACCGCAATGACAGGTATCTCGTTGACAGCAGCCTGTATGAGATGATCGTCAAGAACGTCCACATAGCGCAGGAGGCGTTCAAGACTTTTTCAAATATTGACTGGATCATATCGAATGAATTCGAGCTCTCGAAAATTTCGTTTCTCGACCTTCACCAGATCATCAAGGCGGTTATAACGAAAGCGAATGAGTTCATTGGCATAAAAAAACAGAAGATCGTTTTGAGCGAGTACAGCCCGGTGTTCAGCCCCTTCATGGTCAACATCAACAAGGAATATTTTTTCACCGCGCTGTTTGAACTGCTCCTGAACGCGATGAAATTTTCAAAGAACCAGACCATGATCGCGGTGCTGCTCTATGTGATGAACGGCGCGGTTTCGGTATCGGTGATCAATGAGCCTGAAAAATCAGATGAAGGCGTTCTCGGCATCCCCATGGAATATGAAAAGGTCGTGTTTGAGCCTTTTTACCGCATGACCAAGTTCGTATACGAGCAGTACAATACGCTGGATTTCGGCCTCGGCCTCACGCTCGTTGAAAAGATCGTGAGCAGGCATGGCGCGGAAGTAATCGCCGAAAATATCCTGGACCACACCGACCTCAAGCGCGAGCCCCAGGTCAAGGTGAGCGTCACCCTTTCTTTCCCCATGCCTTTTGATTAGGCCTTTTTCCGGTAAATCATCTTTGAGCCGATCACCGCGAGTTCGTAGAAGCCCATAAGCGCGAACGACACTATGGAAAGGTTGATCGGGTCAGGTGTCGGCGTCACCAAGGCCGCGATGACCCATATTATCACAATGGCGTGCCTGCGGTATTGTGTGAGGAAGCGGGGAGTGACCAGCCCCATTTTCGTCATGATCATGGTCGCGATGGGGAACTCGAAAAGCACGCCCATGCCCACGGAAAAAATTATAATGAAGCTCAGATAGTTGTCCGCACCGATCGCTCCGGTCATGTCCTTTCCGATGAAGTCGAGGAGCACGGTCACCGCGACCGGCATCAGCAGAAAATACACAAAGGCGATACCCAGGTAAAAAAGAAGAATCCCCGCGATGATGCTCAGCCGTATAAAGGTCCGGTTTTCTTTTGGGACCGCGGGTGCCACGAACCTCCATATCTGGAAAACGATAAAGGGGAACCCGATAATGACCCCGCAGCCGAAAGAGGCCTTGATCTTGAGCATGAAGCCGCCGACCAGGGTGAAGATATGCAGTTTGTGCCCGCTCTTCACAAAGGGGTCGGTTATTGCCTTAATGAGGTAGTCTGAAAAGTAAAAGCCCACAATGGTGAACACCACGAGCATCACCAGTATTGACAGGAGCCTTCCCCTGAATTCGTGGAGATGGTCCGCGAGGGGCATGGTCGCGTTACCGCTGAAAAGGCCCCTGAAGTCTTCCGTCTTTTCAGGGGTTTTTATGGTTTCCTGTTTTTGCGGCAATGCGGTTTCAACAGCCGGGGCCGGCAGGGCCGCCGGGGCTGTCAGTTCCAGGGGCTTTTTTGCCGCAGCCGCACGTGACGTTTTCGTCCGTGCCCTTTTTTCAGGAGGCCGCTTTTTTTCTGTTTTTTTGTCGTTGCCGCTCATGGAAGTAACCACGTCAAATTGTCGGATGAGGATATTCAAGGGGGCGTTAAATTGTCAATTCTTTCACCGGGAAAAACAAAAAATTTCCCCGATGCAGGCATCGAAGTGTTGCGCCCGGTAATAAAAAAAACGCGGGCCGGGGATTGTCGTCCCCTTGAAGGCCCGCGTTTTCACCTGAATCAGGGCTGATATTGCGTTATCCGGTTTGCCTGAGGCTTTCGCTCATGCGGGAACATCCCCGTATCCAGAGGCCGGCCTTTTCAGCTTCAATGACCAGCTCGTCCCTGAAATCGGGGTGCGCGATGTTTATCAGCGCCTCGGCACGTTCCCAGGTAGATTTTCCCTTGAGGTCAGCGATGCCGTATTCGGTGACCACGTACTGAACGATCGTCCTGGGGATGGTCACGGTAGTGCCGTGTTCGAGAAAGGGGCGTATGCGCGATTTGATGTTTCCCTGGCTGTCCTTTTTCGTTGATGAGAGGCAGATGAACGATTTGCCCCCGGCTGAATGGTACGCCCCGTACACGAAGTCGAACTGGCCGCCGGTCCCGGAAATCTGGCGGTGCCCCGTTGATTCCGAGGAAACCTGCCCGTACAGGTCGACTTCAACAGCGTTGTTGATCGAGATCATTTTTTCGTTGCAGGCGATGTGGTCGGGGTTGTTGGTGTAGTCAACCGAGAACGACGCGCACGACGGGTTGTGGTCCAGAAAGTCATAGAGCTTGTTGGTCCCCAGCGCGAAGGTGTATACGAATTTTCCGGGGTTGATCCCCTTGTTCCTGTTGGTTATTCTTCCCGCTTCAAACATGTCCACGAATGAATCGCAGAGCATTTCAGTATGCACGCCCAGGTCTTTCAGGTCGGAGGCCGCGATCATTGACCCGACCGCGTTGGGCATGGCGCCGATCCCCAGCTGCAGGCATGAGCCGTCTTCAATCTGGCTGACTATGGTGGACGCTATTATTTTATCGACATCATCGGGTTCGGGAGGCGCCAGGTTGAGCAGGGGCTTGTCGCATCCTTCGACGATAAAGTCGACTTCGGAGATGTGGATGTTTTCATTGTAGCCGCCGTAACAGTAGGGAAGGTGTTTGTTGATTTCAACGATCACGATTTTAGCCTTTTCCGCGACCTTGCGGATTATCGAGTTGGAAAGGCCGAAATTGAAATATCCGTATTTGTCCATGGGCGTGGCGCTGAGCATGACAACGTCGGTATTGATCAGGTCATACAGGGAAGGTCCTTCATGATAAACCAGGGGGATGTAATTGCACAGGCCGCGGTCGTGCAGCTTCCGGTCTCCGCCGCCGAAGTGCCAGTTATTGTAAATGAAACACTGCCGTTTCGGGTCTTTGGCAGCCACTGCCGCAAGTCCGGGAAAGGTGACCGCACGTATCTTGACATTCTGCAGTTCGCCCGCCCTGTTTGAAAGGGCCTCGTCAAGGAAACAGGGCGAATTGAGAAAGTGGCCGTAGTCGACCCAGTCTCCTGACTTTATGACTTTCACCGCTTCAGAAGCGGAAACGGTTTTTCTGTTATATTCTTCTGCGTAGTTCATGATGTCCTCCTTGCTCAATGTACGTAACAGCAATATACAGGAGGACCGGACGGTCGTGAATCGGCGCTTGCCCTGTTTCCAGCCGGGTAAAAAGCGTATTTACGGGTAGGTAATTTACCTATGGGGCCAGGGGGGATGATCATTCTCTGTTGATTTTTTTCAGCCACTCAATTGCCATTTTCATCAGGTGGCCGCTGTTTTTCGCATTCAGTTTTTTCTTTATGTTTTCGCGGTAGGTGCCCACGGTCTTCACGCTCACGTTCAGGCGGCCCGCGATCTCGCTGCTTTTGACCCCTTTGCCGATAAGGCCGAACACCTCAAGCTCCCTGTTCGAGAGCTTCTTAACCGGGTCCTGCGGCGCCTCGGCCTCTTTTTCGCTGAGCCGACCCACAAAAGCGTCAACCATGTCGTCGCTGACAAAGGTGCGGCCCGCGAGCACGCGCCTGATCGCCCTGATCACGTTGTTGGTCATTTCCTGCTTCATGATGAAACCCTGCGCGCCCGCGCGGATGGCGCGCTCGGCGTACTCCGATTCCTCGTGCATGGAGAGTACGAGCACCGGCGTGGTCATCTTTCGCTCCCTCATGTACTTGATAAGCTCCAGGCCGCTGGTGTCCTTGAGCGAGATGTCCACGATGAGCATGTCCGGCCCGGTTTTCGCGAGGAGCTTCTGCGCTTCAAAAACAGTCTCCGCCTCGGCGCACACGAACATGTCGTCCTCTTCGTTGATCAGCTGCGCGAGCCCCATCCTGAAAATGGGATGGTCGTCCACGATCATTATTTTTGATTTATCACGCATGATACCACGGTCCCCCCGGATTCTCCGGCGCGGATATCAAAGGTCGCGCCGATCACTTTCGCTCGGTACTTCATGATGTTGATGCCCAGGCCCTTTTTCTTTTTCAGGCCGTTGGCGATACCTTTTCCGTCGTCTTCTATGGCCAGAAATATTTTTCCTTTTTTTGAATGAAGGCTGATGCCTATGTTCTTCGCCTTGCCGTGCCTGATGCCGTTGTTCACCGCTTCCTGTATGATGTTGAACAGGTGCACGGCGGTGGTGTTGTCCGTGATGATTATTTTTTTGTCGCTCGAGAACGAGCAGTCGATGTCGAAGATGTCGCTGATGTTTTCGGCGAACTCGCGGATCGCGGGGACAATGGCGTTTTCATTCAGGTATATGGGGCACAGGCCGCGCGCCATGCGCCTGGTCTTTTCGACCGCTTCGCTGATCAGGGAGTGGATTTCTTTCGCGCCGGCCACGTCACGGGGGGACGTTTTTCTCAGCCTCGCCTCGAGAAGCGAGGCCAGGGCCTCAATGCCGATCAGGTGCTGCTGCAGGTCGTCGTGCAGGTCCTGGCCGATGGTGCGCCGCTCCTTTTCGCTGATGGAGAGGATCTCCTGCTCGAGCCGCTTCTGGTCAGTGATGTCCGCGAACGACGAGAGCAGAAAGGGCTGGCCCCTGAGGTTTATCACTTCAGCCGAATACATGCCGTACCGTTTTTCGCCTGACTTGATGTAGAACTCGATCTCCAGGTTGTGGATCCTTCCTTCGGACTTTATTGTTGCGATTATGTTTCTGCGGTACGCGGCGCTCGGCCATATGCCCAGGCCGGTTGAGGTGCTGCCGATCACCTCGTTGAGGCTGTAACCGGTAACGGTGAGGAAGCTCTGGTTCGCGTCGATGAACATCCCCCGGTCGAGCGTGCTGATGGTGATCGCGTCCGGGCTCGACCTGAATGCTTTCGAGAACTTTTCTTCTGACTGGCGCAGGGCCTCCTCGGTTTTTTTGCGGTCGGTTATGTCCGTGAACACCGCGAAGCTTCCGGTGAACACGCCGCTGCTGTCGAATATGGGGCAGGGCGACACGATGGTGATGATCAGGCCGCCGTTCTTTTTCTTCCATCCCACTTCAAACGAGACATTGTATCCCTTTTTGAGAAACGACCGTTTCCAGATCTCGTGATAGTTTTCGTCAAGGAAGTCGAGCACGCGCCTGCCCAGCATCTCTTTTCGTGAATACCCGATCATGTCCGATATCTTCTGGTTGATGTAGGTGATGACGCCCTTCTCGTTCTGCACGCCCAGGCCGTCGTTCATGGTCTCGACAAGCAGCCGGTAGCGCTCCTCGCTGCGGGCAAGGGCCTCTTTCGCGTTGATCATCTCGGTGATGTCCAGCAGGGATGCGACGCTCTGCTCTGTCCCGGGGATCAGCGCAACGGTCATGAGGCAGATCCTGGTCTCGCCCTTTTTGTTGATCAGCCTGCACTGGTAATTCCGCGGGGCGTTGCCGGCGTCGACCCGCCTCATGTAGTGATAGGCGACCATGCGGTTCACGTCTTCCTGGTTGATGAAGACCTGCCAGCTTTTTTTCCCTTCGACGGTTTTCCGCGAGAAGCCGCTGAGCTTTTCAAACTCGGAATTCACCATTGCGATCGTGGTGTCTTCATTGATCAGGATGGTCGCGGTCCCGGTGTTCTCGAATATG
>DAIUKG010000080.1:0-7927 GCA_036848375.1 Spirochaetota bacterium | reverse complement strand
CAGTACCATCGGCGATGAGAGGCTTAACTTCTGTGTTCGGAATGGGAACAGGTGTTTCCCTCTCTCTTTAACCACCAGGATTACAATAAAATCCATGGCCAAAAAATTGTCAAGATTAATAAAAAAAATTTTTTAATTTAATGTTTTTTTTCGTGCTTTTATCAGATATTCAATAGCCGTATCAGTTTCACCTTTAAAAAGATGGCACAGGCTTAATGAAATCAGGCTTTGATTGTCAGTGCCGGCTTTTTCTTTGAGAGTGTTTATCTTTTCATCCATGGTCCCATACCGGTCAGTATAGGCCTCGACCGGTACGGATTTAATAAATTCATCGTACATGGTATATCCGATTTTTTTCTTTTTTAGGGTTTTTAATTCAACGATTGAATCGTCAATCCTGCCGCTTTTAAACAGTATTTCTGATTTTAATTCACGGATCACATGGTTGGCTGAATTGATATTCAGAAGCCTGTTCAGCAGAATGACTGCCTCATCATATTTTTTATTATTGTAGTAAATCATCGCAAGTGCCGTGAGGGCGACCCGATTATTGGGGGATGAATTAAGAACCTGTATGAAATTGGATTCAGCAGCCTTGATATTTTTCAGCCGGCTGTAGCAGAGTCCCGTCACGAGGATTGAAAGGGTAAATCCCGGATGCATATTTCTCGCCTTTTGAAGATTGAATATGGCCTTTTTAAAAAGGCCCTGCGTATAAAAAATACTGCCGATGTTGAAATAGGTGAGATAATCTTCACGAAGTTCCTGCGCCATGGAATAGCATTGCATGGCTTCTTTATATCTTTTCATTCGAGCGTAAAGTGAGCCGAGGTTTAAATACGCTTCTCTGAAATTTTTGTTTTCACTGATGATTTTTATGTATTCATCCAGGGCGTGGAGATAATTTCCCTGGCGCTCCATAGTGATCGCACGATTAAATTTTTCATGCAGGTTTGTTTTATCATCCATCATAACTTCCCGGCCTTTTACTTGTGTGCCACCACTTTGTTCCTGCCTGAATTTTTTGCTTTATATAACGCACTATCCGCACGGCCGATAAAACTTTTCTTCTCATGATCAATCTCGGGATTATATTGTGATACGCCCAGGCTGATAGTCACATGCAGAGGGAGATCCTGCCCCGGAAATTGATGTTTTTCAACTTCTTTTCGAAGCCTGGACGCAACGGTAATCGCATCAGAGAGTTCGGTTTCAGGCAGAATTATGGCAAATTCTTCACCTCCGTAGCGGGCAGGTATATCTATATTTCGTATATTGTTTTTTATAAGTGCCGCTACTTCTTTTAAGACCAGGTCCCCCTGCTGATGGCCGTAAGTATCGTTGAATTTTTTAAAATGGTCGATATCAGACATTATCAGGCACAGGGATGTTTTTCTTCTCCTGCTCCTTCTCATTGCTTCAAGAAGGCGTTCCTGAAAGTAATGGTGGATGTAGAGCCGGGTCATTCTGTCGAGTGTTGCCATTAAATAAAGCCGTGAGTTTTCAACAGCTATTGCGGCGAATTTAGCCAGGTCATGCATAAATTCTTTATCACTCTGCCCGTATGGCTCCCCGGTCATTTTTTTCCCGAGTACGATCATCCCGTTCAGCATATTTTTTGATTTCATGGGAACGATGAGTTCAGGCTCCAGGAGTTTGAGCGCTTCACAATTATCAGCAACAGATCTGGTCTTTATAAGATCCGAAAACACATGAGGGTCCGGCTTGCTTGCCAGATAATGCACCAGGGGGGAATCTTCTCTTAATATAATTTTTTTATCTTCAAAGTTATCGTCATAGCCCTTAGCCATATGGATATAATAATTCGGCTCGTCGATATCAACCTGCAGGAGTATGGCGACTTTTTCGACAAACATCTGGCCCATGCAGCTGAAAAGTATTGATTCGACAAGACTTTCAAAATTGAGGTTGGATGAAAGGCTGATGCCGAGACTTATCAGGTTTTTCAAGTCATAAATTTTACGTTCATGCTTGGCAATCCGTTTTTCATACATACCAAGATTGTTCTCTTCCCGCGATCGGTCATTTTCGCTGATATAGTGCTCGTCCATATGGCAATCCATTTGAAGGTGGTTCATTTAATTCATTATCGGATATATGGTAAATTTTACAATTACTATTTAGCATGAATGATTTATGAAATGAAGATGACGTAAATTATTGGAAAAATCAATTTCCTTGTCTTGACAAGGGATTACGGATGGTGCAATAGTATCAGTAAGTTTATTCATGTTGATGATAAATTGCATATTATATTTTTAAGGAAGAAAAATGATCCCGGTAAAAATAAAATTATTGCCCGGCGCTATAATGCCCGATTATAAAACTTCAGGATCAGCCGGGGCAGACCTGTGTGCCCTTGTTGACAGAGACATCATCATCAATCCCGGCGAGACTGTTCTGGTCCCCACGGGGCTTTTTATCGAAATACCTGAGGGATACGAAGCGCAGATCAGGCCGAGAAGCGGCCTGGCCCTGAATCACGGCATAACCCTGTTGAATTCGCCGGGGACCATAGATGCGGATTACCGGGGAGAGCTAAAGATCATAACAACAAACCTGGGAAGGGAGCCCTTTGTGGTACAGAATGGAATGAGAATAGCCCAGATCGTGTTCAACAAAATATATCGCGGGCATTTTATTGCAACAGCCGAATTGCAGGAAACAGAAAGAAACCATGGCGGATTTGGCCATTCGGGGGTAAAATGACTGATAAACAAACAGAGGGTTCGCTTAAAATCATCCCCCTTGGCGGTCTTGGTGCGGTTGGTAAAAACATAACTCTTTTTGAATATAATAACGAAATAATCATTGTCGATTGCGGGATCATGTTCCCCACTGATGAACAGCCCGGGATCGATTTTATTATTCCCGATTTTACCTACATTAAGAAACACAGCGAGAAGGTCAGGGGAATTATCATCACCCATGGTCATGAGGACCACATAGGCGCCGTGCCCTTTCTGCTTCAGGAAATCAGCGCTCCTATTTATGCGACGAAGCTGACAATCGGTCTAATACAAAGCAGGCTTCAGGAACGTCCGCCGGCTAAAGAGCCTGAATTCGTTGAGATTTTACCGCGGGACAAGGTTCATGTCGGAAGTTTTTTTATCGAATTTATAAAAGTAAATCACTCCATCATCGACGGTGTCGCCCTGGCCATACAGACCGAGATCGGAACCATAGTACACACCGGTGATTTTAAAATTGATTTTTCACCGGTTGATGCGATGGTTACTGACCTGGCCCGTTTTGCGGAGTATGGCGAGCAAGGCGTGCTCCTTTTAATGTCTGACAGCACCAATGCCGAGCGGCCCGGTTATACGCCGTCCGAGTCTTTGCTCAGCCAGAAACTCGCTGAAATATTCGCATCTTCCAAGGGAAGGATTATTGTCGCCACATTCGCTTCAAATATTCACCGGATTCAGCAGGTCATGGATGTGGCACAGAAATATAACAGGCATGTGGTCATCTCCGGTCTTACCATGCAGAAAAATATTGAAATCGCGAATTCACTGGGATACCTGAGTTTTAAAAAGGACCTCATCATTGACGTTAACAAGGCGGGGTCTTTGCCGGGCAAAAAGATCGTGATTATCGGGACCGGCTCGCAGGGTGAGCCCATGTCGGCTCTGTACCGCATGGCAACGGGAACGCACCGGCATTTTCAGGCCCAGAGGGGCGACACGGTCATTATAACCGCGTCTGTTATCCCCGGGAATGAACGGACCGTTACCATGGTTGTAAACTCGCTCATGAAATTAGGGGCGGATGTCTACCACGAGCAATCACGGGACATTCATGTCTCGGGCCACGCTTCCGCAGAAGAATTGAAGCTGATGATTACCATGACCAAGCCGAAATTTTTTATGCCGGTACACGGAGAATATAAACATTTGAAAGCTCATACCGATATTGCGGAATCGCTCAGCATCAAGCCTTCACGCATTCTTATTCCCGAAAACGGGGATATTCTTGAACTGTCAAAAAAGAACTTCCGGAAGATCGGAAGGATATCACTGTCACAGATTTATGTTGACGGGAATGATATCGGCGACATTGAAAGCAGCACGATCAGGGAACGGCAGGTCATGTCAACCGAAGGGGTGTTCTTCGTCAGCGCCGTAATCAGCAATGGCCTTCTTGTGTCAGGGCCCGAGGTCGCTTCGCGGGGATTCCTGGGCAATAAAGCCGAGCATCTCCTTGAACAGATTAAAAAAGAAACAGAGGAACGCTTGAACCGGCATTTAACCCAGGGTCATTCATGCACTGAAGTGAAAACCGGTTTGAAAAAAAGCCTTAAAGCAACCCTGTATAAGCTTACACACCGCAACCCTCTCGTTGTGGTTCATATCATTGAGGTATAATATGCACAATCTTTTTCTTGCTCTTATGGCCCTGGGGCTCGTCCAGGGTATAGCTGAATTTCTGCCTATTTCTTCATCAGGCCACCTGGTCATTGTTGAACAGATTCCATTTATGCAGAATATCCTTTTAGAAGGCGGCGGCAGTAATTTACTGGTTAATGTCGCCCTTCATGTCGCAACTCTGCTCGCGGTCATCGTTTATTTAAGGAAAGACATTTTTTATCTTATTTCAGGCTCGGTAAAAGGGATCAGAAATGGAGATTATTTTACTAATGAGAGTAAAATAATAGTTTATATCGCCGTTGCTACCGTTCCCGCAGTGTGTATTGGCCTTTTATTTAATGATTTTTTTGAGAACCTTTATTCCTCTTCAACCCCGGTCTTTGCGATGCTGATAATTAATGGCATTATTCTGATATCCACTAAAAAAATACCCTTGAAAAGCCGACAATTATATGAGACTGGTTTTGTCAGATCTCTGATAATTGGTTTTTTCCAGGCACTGGCTATTGTGCCGGGAATTTCCAGGTCAGGCATAACTATTGTCGGGGGGCTTCTTAACGGAATAAAGCCCGAAGAAACGGCCCGATTCTCTTTCCTTATGGCTATCCCAATAATTGCGGGAGCCGGTCTGGTGGAAGGAGTTAAACTGGGTCAAGGGCCGATATCCGGTGAAATAATGCTTCCCCTGGCAGTGTCCATGCTTGTAACGTTCTGCTTTTCTATTATATCAATCAGGGTGCTTTTCATCCTGGTGAAGCAGATCAAACTGGATTATTTCGGTTATTACAGCATGGCACTGGGAATAGGAGGTCTGGTTAAGATTTATTTTTTCTGACGGCCATGTGTTTTTCAGGGCTTATGATGATGACATCTGAGCCCTTGAGTCCAGGAGGGAACGGGTGTTTAAGGATAAACGGTATCAGGAGATCACAGGCACGGTTTTTTTTCTTGTTTCGCTTCTCATCCTGCTTTCTCTTGTGAGTTATCATTCCGGTGATTATGCTGCGCTGCTGACAGGGGGGATGGTTAAAAATATCATCGGCCCGCTGGGTTCCCTGATCAGTCATATACTCCGCATCGCCTTTGGAATCGCATCATACCTTGTTATCCCGATGTTCATTGTCGCGGGACTTTCTGTCATTCAAAAGGGAACACTCCGCCAGGCCGCTGAAAAAATATTTTCCATCTTTTTTTTAACTATCGTCTTTTCGGCATTGATGTCGCTGCTCAGTGATAATCCTCCCCGGTTTTCCGGCGGTTATGTCGGTGTATACCAGCACCACTTTCTGACAACGGTTGCGGGCACGATCGGCGGCGGTCTGATCATCGTCATCATGAACATCGTCGGCATGATTCTTCTGGGTATCGTTTCACTGTCCATGATCATTGATGCGGCCAGGGGGAGAAATTTTGCAGAGGCGATTAAACATTTTCGGGTTAAGGCGCAAGAAAAAAAAATGAAGAAAAAAATTCCATTAAATAGTATTTCCCTTGATGAGAATCCCACGGTTGAAGAGAAAAGTTTTTTTATCAAGAAAATGAAATATAACACCGGAACGCGCCTTCCCTGGATCACCAGGAAAACAATAATTATTCCCGCCGGCGAAACAGGACATGAAAGACGGCCGCTGAAATACCTTGAAATGCAGGTCCCTATCGCGGTGAAGAACCGGGAGGCCAGCCCTTCCCGTTATTATGAGCCGGACGAAGTGACTTTTCCTGTTCCGGGTAATAGCGAACGTGATGACATGAAATTTATGAAAGAAAATAATGAAAGTCCTGTTTCCATTAATGGCAGGAATCGCGCTGAATATATCAGCGACCGGGAGACTGAACAGATTGAAGGGGCCCCTTTTTCTGAAGATGATGAATATGAATTTTATGCTGATGATGATCTGGACTACCCGAACCAGGAACTGGATGCCGGCAGCCAGGAAATCGTGTGCAACAGGATAAAAAGTATTGACGATGAAGAGAGGGCAGTCTCGAAACCGGAAGAACCGTTTGTTGCAGGTACAGTGAAAAAAACGGGTTCTGTTGAACTCTCGAATAAGACAAACAGGGGGGATGATGATCTCGCCCGGTCGGAACCACTGGTTTTTTCCGAAATCAGGCTGAACCGGGACTATATTATTCCCACGGATTTTCTTAAAATTTCAAATCCATCCGATTCTGAAAGCTGGCTGAGCGAGGTAAAAAAGAACTCGGCGCTGCTGGTCAACACGCTGGCTGATTTCGGCATTGAGTCCAGGGTCGTCAATGTAAACAGGGGCCCGGTTATCACGCTTTTTGAACTGCAGATCGCCCCGGGAATCAAGGTCAACCGGATCGTCGGGCTCGCGGATGATATAGCCATGGCGCTTGCGGCATACAGGGTTCGTATTGTTGCGCCTATTCCCGGGAAGTCGGCAATCGGTGTTGAGATACCAAACCGCATGAGGGAAAAAGTGACCCTTGGTGACATTATTCATACCGAGCAATATATCAAAAAAGAAGGATGTCTCAAAGTCGCTCTGGGCAAGGACATTTTGGGCAAGCCGATAACCCTTGACCTGAAAAAACTTCCGCACCTGCTTATCGCCGGAGCAACGGGTTCCGGAAAATCCGTTTGCGTCAACACCATCATATGCAGCCTCGTTTACAATTATGATCCCAACTATGTCCGTTTTATTCTTGTTGACCCGAAAATGGTTGAACTGCAGCTTTACAACGGTCTTCCGCATCTGCTCACACCGGTCATTACCGAACCGTTTGTTGCCCCGAACGTGCTCAAGTGGGCAGTGTATGAAATGGAGCGGCGCTACCGCCTGCTTTCCGAAATGAATACCCGTGATATGGAAAGGTATAACGAGAAAATACGGGGTACGGGGAACAGGCATGAACATCTTCCGTACATTGTGATAATAATCGATGAGCTTGCCGATTTGATGATGGTTGCCTGCAAGGAAATCGAGGGTTTCATAACACGGATCGCCCAGAAGGCCCGGGCGGTCGGCATTCACCTGGTGCTCGCGACCCAGCGCCCTTCTGTTGATATTATCACCGGGATTATCAAGGCGAATTTCCCCGCGCGCATCGCGTTTCAGGTCGCGCAGAAAACCGATTCACGCACGATCATTGACCAGAACGGCGCTGAAAAACTTCTCGGAAAGGGCGATATGCTTTTTCAATCGCCAAACGGCTCGTATCCGGTTCGAATACAGGGCGCCTTCGTTTCAGAGGATGAAATAATGACCGTGGTTGATCACCTGAGCGTTCTCGGCGAGCCTGAATACATTGATATCGAGGAAAGCCTTTTTAACGCTGACGCCGATCTTGACAGTGACGGCCAGGGGGATGAGCTTTTTGTTGAAGCGTTAAAAATCGTTGAAGAAACAAGAAAGGCCTCGGCGTCATATCTGCAGCGGCGGCTGAGTATCGGCTACAATCGCGCCGCACGGATAATTGAGACGATGGAAGACCGGGGATATATCGGGCCGCAGCAGGGAAGCAAGCCCAGGGAAGTATTGATATAGATATATGATCAGAATGCATGC
>DAIUKG010000079.1:0-8050 GCA_036848375.1 Spirochaetota bacterium | reverse complement strand
TAGATTCATCATTTATTATGATATGCTCATGCCATGGCAGAAGTTCTTTGTGTCGGTGGCGCGTGACCTTCGCACCAGGATTTTAAAGGAACAAAAAATAAATATACTTGAAGTCGAATATCCGGAATTAAAGAAAATTATTAAAAAACACTATAACACTGAATACAAAAAGGCGGTACTCAGGCGACGTTTTGGAAGAAAATACGTAGTGCCTTTTTTCCTGGCCTGCCTTGCCGGCAGTTTTTTCATCCCCGCGGCCCTGCAGCATCTGGTTAACTATATTTATTTTTTATGCGGTATCGGTATTACCTGGGCATTGGCACGTGATATTTATAAAGGCCTTATTCGCCGCGTTGAAATTATCAAATCAGAAGATACCAGGGATTACCGGGACCGGGAAAATTTTATCCTTGACGGGTTGAATCAGGAAAGGGGTAATGCAGTGGACAGGGCGCAGCAGACCCAGGTTATTTTTGACCGGCTCATTGAAGAAATCAAGCAGACCACGGTATCAACTGCGGATATACTTGTCGGGCTCGATGAATTTTCTAAATCAAACCAGTCGAATGTTGAGGCACAGGGAAATCTTCAGGTTATTTTAAACAATCTCGTAGAGCTTGTTCGTGAGATGAATCAAAAAACAGATTTGTTGCTCAACGGGCTTAACAGTGATGTTAACGCCTCTTTTTCACAGATATACCGTGCGGTCGAAATCAATAATGATCTCACGCAAAAGCTGATTAAAGAAACAGAAAAGATATCGGCTTCCCAGGTTATGCTTGACGATATCGCAGACCAGATCAACCTGCTCAGTCTAAACGCGAGTATTGAGGCTGCTCGGGCGGGTGAGCATGGCAAGGGCTTTGCGGTCGTTGCCGAGGAAGTCAGCAAGCTTGCTGAAAAGTCACAGAGCGGCGTTAAAGAGATCAACGTTATCAATGCAGCAGTCCAATCGGGAATCGACAATATGTATCACAAGAACATGGAAACGGTTGATCTGCTCAAAAAAGTAAACGGGGATGTCCTTGGCGCGCTTGAATCGATTCAGCGCGAGATGAAAAAGATGCCCGAAGAAGTGTTCAATGCAGCGGATGTCGCTTCCACTGAAGTTGAAAAAATTGCCGCTTCGTCAGAAGAGCTTACCGCAAGCATAGAAGAAATAACCGCGAACGCAGAATCAATCAACAATAACACGGTAAATACGATCCAGAGAATCGAAGAAGAAAAGACTACCATACAATAGCATAACGCAGGAAGGGAAGGTCCATGAAGGTTTTACTGGCAGGATATAATGTCGATGCTGATATTATTGAAACACTCAAAGAAAAAGCAGACTGGGACAGGGACAATGTAACACCAGAAACGCTCAGCGCCGCGTACGCGCGCATATCCAGGGACCCCAGGGACATTTCAGTCTTGCGGCAGGTTTCAAGCGCCGAAGTTGACGGCGCGAGAAAGTCGAATGAGCGTATTATATTCGGGTTCGGCCATCATTCTGTCGCCGAACACGCAATATTTAATCTCGATGTAATCGGCCTTTCCCGCCTTGCGGTCGAGGAAGTTCAGCGGTTCAGGCTCGCGTCCTATACGGAAAAATCCCAGAGGTACATCACTCTTGAAGGAGATTATTATACGCCTGATGAGTTCAGGGGTGAGCCCATTGAAGCGGAATATGAGCAGACGGTCGCTTTTCAGAATAAAACATACATAAGCCTTTATGAAGAACTGAAGAAGCACCTTTTCTTAAAACACCAGAAAAAGGTCGAAACCCCTCTCGGCGCCAGGACTGTTGACGGCTGGGCCAAAGAAGACGCCCGGTATGTGCTTTCCCTCGCGACCCTTTCACAGTTCGGCATGACCGTTAACGCCCGGAACCTTGAGCGAATGCTCAGGCGTTTCAGGAACAGTACCCTCCCTGAAATACGCTCGCTCGCGGACAGTATCTACAGTATCGTCGGCAATTTTACCCCGTCAATCATACAGTTTACCGAGCCGACACCGTATGACACCGAACGGCCGGAGGAAATGAAAAACCTTCTGGTGCTGCACAGCGGCCTGCTGAATAAAGAATGCAGGTCTGATGACGAGGATGTCGAACTGCTGTATTTCACTCCTGACGCGGATGACATGCTCTGCGCGACGATCCTTTTCCAGGAGAGCTGTTTTTCGTTGTCAGCGTGCCTGTATTCGGTGAAAAAGATGAGCCGGGAAGAGAAAAGGGATATCATAAAAACAGCGCTTTCGAAAAGGGAATTTTATGATAATGTCGACCGTTTTTTCGAATCAGTCGATTTTACGTTCCAGTTGAACATCAGCGCGAGCAACTACGCACAGTTGAAAAGGCACCGGATGTCAACGCAGGTCGTTCAGGATTATGATACCAGGACCGGATATACCATTCCCGAATCAATTAGTGAAATCGGAAAGGAAGACCTGTTTGTCGAGGCAATACGCACATCAGAGGAGCTGCATGAAAAACTGCGGGTCCATTTTCCTGATTTGAAAAATTATATTCTTACCAACGCTCACCGCCGCAGGGTCATGCTCAAGCTCAACGCGCGCGAACTGTATCACCTGGTAAGCCTCAGGGATGACGAACACGCCCAGTGGGACATTCGCAAGACCGCGGCGCGGATGAGCGCGCTCGCCCGCGAGGTCGCCCCGCTGACAACCATGATGCTCTGCGGAAAAAGCGATTTCGACACATTCAGAGAGCGTGTTTTCGGCTGATCATCCCCATGGTATTGTAGATAAGCCGCGCTGCGGTGAAATCTGAAGCGTGATGATTTTTTTGCGGCGCGAGCTCAACCAGGTCGAAACCGATTATTTCCCTTTCAGCACAAATTCTTTCAACAAGCGCCATTGCCGTGTACCAGTCTAGCCCCCCGGGCTCGGGTGTCCCGGTCGCCGGGACGAGAGACGGAGAAAGCGCGTCGATGTCAAAGGTGACGTATATGTCGCCGGGAAAGTCATCCGGCAGGACTTTCGCCGGAAGGCCGTTTTTGAAAAGATCTTCGGCGTCGATTCCGGGTACCGGCAGCGATTTCCTGAATTCCTGCTCTCCGGGGGAGAGGCTGCGTATGCCGATCTGGAAAAGGGGGATGCCGAGATCGACGACCCGTTTCATGGCAGACGCGTGGCTGTACCGGTCGCCTTCATATGAATCGCGCAGGTCGGCGTGTGCATCGAACTGGACCACGCCGAATTGTATTCCACGCCCGGTAAACGCGGGCATGACCCCGCAGGTCACCGAATGCTCTCCTCCCAGGATAACCGGTATCGCGCTGTGAGCGAGCGCCGCAGAGCACGCCCTGGTGATCCGGTCAAGGACACCGGCTGTGGGCCCTGAACAGCGCACCGGCCCTGTAGTGTGGATGCCGTTCTCAGCCGGGACAGAATGGCCGTCAAAGAGTTCCAGCTGCTGCGACGCCCTGAGTATCGCCGAAGGGCCCCTGCGCGTGCCTGTGCCGTATGAAACGCTTTTTTCAAACGGCACGGGAATGACATGGAAAAGGGCCTTGCCCGGCGGAACATTTCCGGTTTCGGAGCCGAGGAACGGCGGGTATTTCTCCCTGAACAAATTCATGACAGCCTCGTTTTAAAATCGTGATAACCGAATTCCCTGACCGTCGTTATTTCGCCGGTTGAGGTTCTGCATATGGCGATTGACGGAAGCGCGATGCCGTTAAACGTGTTTGTTTTCACCATGGTATAATGCGCCATGTCGAGCAGGACGATTTTTTCACCGGGTTTGAGGGGATGGTCGAAGGAATAGTCCCCGATAACGTCCCCGGCAAGGCATGAAATCCCTCCGAGCCGGTACGTATGGGAAAGCACGCCCGGCTGGTCCGCGCCGATGATCGACGGGCGGTACGGCATCTCAAGAACGTCGGGCAGGTGCGCCGCTGCAGAGGTGTCGAGCACGGCGATGTCGATTTCGTTTCTGATTACGTCAAGCACGGTGGTGACCATGATGCCGGTGTTGAGAGCGACGGCCTCTCCGGGTTCGAGGTACACCGTGAGATCGTATTTGTTTTTTACGCGCTCGACCAGGGAACACAAAAGCTCGCGGTCGTAATCGCTCCTGGTGATGTGGTGCCCGCCGCCAAGGTTCAGCCATTCAAGGTCATCAAGATAGCGCCCGAAATTCGCTTCGAAGGCATTGAGGGTCTTTTCAAGCGCGGGTGAATTCTCTTCGCACAGGGCGTGGAAATGAAGGCCTGAAATTCCCTCCAGGCACGAGGGGGCGAACTCGGCAGCGGTGATGCCGAGGCGTGAATATCTTCCGCACGGGTCATACATGGGCACCGGCGCCTGGGACACTTCGGGATTGATGCGCAGACCGAACTTGACGCTCCTGCTGCGGATGACATCCCCCCTGAATTTTCTGTACTGGCTCAGCGAATTGAACACGATGTGGTCGGAGTATTTCATGAGTTCGCTGAAATCGGATTCGCTGAACGCCGCGGCGAAAGAGTGGACTTCTCCGCCGAATTCTTCGCGCCCGAGGCGGGCCTCGTGCGGGGAGCTCGCGCAGGTCCCGTTGAGGTATTTCTTTATCAGCGGGAACAGGCTGAACATCGAAAAGGCCTTGAGGGCCAGAAGAATACGGCAGCCGGTCCTGTGCTGTATCTCGTTGAGGACGAGCAGGTTCTGTTCTACGGAGTCGGCATCAACGATAAAGCACGGAGTTTTTACCTTCGAGGTGTCAAGGTTTATAAAAACGTTTCCTGCCATGGCAATCCGTGCTTGTTGAGCTTGTCCATAAAGGGGTCGGGATCGAACTGCTCCATGTTGAAGACGCCTTTGCCGCGCCAGGAGCCGGTGAGCATCATCATCCCCCCTATCATTGCCGGCACGCCCGTGGTGTATGATATCGCCTGTGACTGGACCTCGCGGTATGCCTCTTCGTGGTCGCAGATGTTGTACACGTAATATTTACGCTGTTTGCCGTCTTTCACCCCGTTCACCACGCAGCCGATGCAGGTTTTTCCTTTTGTCAGCGGGCCCAGTGACGAAGGGTCAGGCAGCAGGGCCTTGAGAAACTGGAGAGGGATGATTTCCCTTCCCTCGTAAATCACCGGGTCAATGCGGGTCATGCCCACGTTCTGGAGCACTTCAAGGTGCTTGAGATAGTTGTCCGAGAAGGTCATCCAGAAGCGTGCCTTCGTTATCTTCGGGAAATGTTTGACCAGAGATTCGAGCTCCTCGTGATAGAGAAGATATATCTTTTTGTCGCCGATGCCGCCGGGAAAGTTATAGACCTGCGACACGGACATGGGATCGGTTTCGACCCACTGGCCGCTGTCATAGTATTTGCCCCGCTGGGTGACTTCGCGGATGTTGATCTCGGGATTAAAATTCGTGGCGAAAGGCTGTCCGTGGTCGCCCGCATTGCAGTCGATGATATCGAGTTCATGGATCTCGTCAAAATGGTGCTTGCGCGCGTAGGCGGTGTACACATTGGTCACGCCGGGGTCAAAACCGCTTCCGAGCAGGGCCATGATCCCCCGCTCCCTGAACCGCTCGTGATATTCCCATTGCCACCGGTAGCAGAACTTCGCTTCGTCAGGGGGCTCATAATTCGCGGTGTCGAGATAATCAACGCCGGTTTCAAGGCAGGCGTCCATGATGTGGAGGTCCTGATAGGGAAGGGCGACATTTATGATGAGCTCCGGTTTGAAAGACTTGATCAGCGTTACCAGTTCACGGACATTGTCAGCATCCACGCGGGCTGTTTCGATCTCGCGCGTGATCTGGGCCGCGATGCGGTCGCATTTTTCCTTTGTTCTGCTCGCGAGCATTATTTCGCTGAACACTTCGGGGACCTGCGCGCATTTATGCGCTACAACCTGGCCGACGCCGCCTGCGCCGATAATCATTACCCGTGACATATCACACCTCCGCCGGTTATTTTTCGAAATACGTGTAGCCGTACAGGCCTGATTCATAGGCCTTCATGATCTTGCGCCGTTCGGAAACGCTGATGAGTCCGTCCCTGACCGCGCGTTCAGCCTTTGCCCGGAACTGTTCCAGAAGGAGTTTCGGGTTATATTCCACATACGAGAGCACATCGGCAACGGAGTCGCCGTCGATTTCCCTGACGAAATCATAGTCGCCTTTTTCATTGATCCTTATGCTGACGACATTGGTATCGCCCATAAGGTTGTGCAGGTCGCCAAGGGTCTCCTGGTAGGCGCCGACCAGGAACACGCCGATATAGTATTCGTTATCGTTAAAATCATGGAGCGGGATGCAGTTGCGTATTTCATTGTCGCTGATGAACCGGTCGATCTTTCCGTCGCAGTCGCAGGTGATGTCAGCGAGCACGGCGTTTCTGCAGGGGTATTCATTCAGGCGGTGTATCGGCATGGTCGGGAATATCTGGCCTATGGCCCATGCGTCAGGCAAAGACTGGAACACGCTGAAGTTGCAGTAATAGATGTCGGCGATCGCCGAATCGATTCCCTCTAGTTCGGGAGGGATAAGTTTCATCTTGTTTTTTTCAAGGGCGATCACATTGATGATGTTCCAGAAAATTTTTTCGGCGAGCGAACGGTCTCTCAGAGAGATATCGCCGTGTTTGAACAGCTGATGGATCACGTCGCGGTAGTACAGGGCGTCATTAAAGCACTCCTGGACGTTTTTGGGTTTTACTGTCTTTAATACATCCAGAAGATTGATTATCTGCTCATGTTCTGTGTCGTTGATTGTTTCCGGAAGCGGCATTGCCTCAAAGCGTGTTGCATCAAGCACATTGAAGAGGAGCACTGAATAATAGGCGACCGTGGCCCTTCCTGATTCGGTAATAATGACCGGGTGAGGGACCCCGATATCGTCACAGGTGGACATGATCACCTCAACGATGTCATGGCAGTATTCGGTGAGAGAATAGTTCATGCTGTTCATGTAATTCGTCTTTGACCCGTCATAATCGACGGCGAGCCCGCCGCCGAGGTCGAGATATCCCATGGCCGCGCCTTCTTTCTGGAGTTCCACGTATATCCTGCACGCCTCCATAACGGCCGACCTGATGTCCCTGATATTCGGGATCTGGGAGCCGAGATGATAGTGAAGAAGCTTGAAGCAATCAAGCATTCCCCTTTCGCGAAGGGTGTCAACTACCTGGATCAGCTGCGTGGTATTGAGGCCGAAAATGCTTCTGTCTCCGCCTGAATCGCTCCAGTGGCCTCCGGCCTTTGACGAGAGCTTGAGCCTTACGCCGATCAGGGGAGTGACGTTCATCTCTACTGCGCGCTCGAGAATAAGGGGAAGTTCATTGGGCATTTCAATGACAAAAAAACAGTTTATGCCCATTTTTACCGCCATAAGGCCGAGGTCGATAAATTCTGCGTCTTTATATCCGTTGCAGATGATGAACGATTCATGGTCTTTGAGCATTGAAATGGCCGCGATCAGCTCTGCCTTGCTCCCGGCTTCGAGGCCATGATGGTACTTTGAGCCGAAGCGGGTAATCTCATCAATGATCTGCTGCTGCTGGTTCACCTTTATGGGATAGACGCCACGGTAATGGGACTGGTATTTAAAGGTGTCGATAGCGTCCTGGAAGGACTTGTTCAGCTCATATATCTGGGCGTCGAGAAGGTTCTCGAGACGGAGCAGGACGGGCATGTCCATCCCCCGTTCACGTATGCCGTCGATGATATCACGGATACTGACAGAAATGTTTTTATCATCGAAAGGGGTAATGACGACATCCCCGCCCGGAGAGACATTGAAATATCCCTTTCCCCAGTTCCTGATTCCATAGAGATCGACGGAATGTTCAATCGTCCATCGGTCGAGTATTTCTTTTTTTACCATGAGTATCCCCCCTGATGATGAGAGATAATAACCCCGGCAAAGGGGACAACCCCGGGTACGGGGCAAGCATTTATAGTTTAAACCGGGTTATGGATATATCCGGGAAGAGACATTTACAATAATAAATATATTTAAATCAAGAATAAATCTTTTTTTATGGAGAAGATTAATGGGTAGCAAATTATTTTTAGGGGCAACCGTTTCATAACACATTTTGTTGTCATCC
>DAIUKG010000078.1:0-8256 GCA_036848375.1 Spirochaetota bacterium | reverse complement strand
TCATGAATATTTTCTATGAGATCCCGGTATTACCTTCGGTAAACCGGGATGACATCCAAATGTGTTATGAAACGGTTGCCCCTGAAAATAATTTGCTACCGGGCAAACGCCCAAAAAAAGATTACTTCATAATAGAATTGACAGAAAAATTAAGACTGTATTGAATATCCTGAAATATGTTTTAAGGAATACTCTTAATGAACAAACAAAGAATTTTAACATTGACCCATATAGCAATCGCTGCAACGGTGCTCATTGCCGCTGGATGTACTGATTCCGGATCCGGCGGCCACTCAAAAGGGTTTAGCGAAAGAGAACCCTATAATGGAACCGACAATATATTTGACACCTATTACCGGTCAGATAAACAGTACAACGTGACAAACATAGGTCAGACATGCGGGCCGGATGTTGAGTGCAATGTGATCGCCTTCAGTGGCAAGTTCGGCAGCACAAGAAAATTCGGCATCGCCTTTAATAACAGTAATACGGCATCCCCGCCTGATTTCAGCGTTAAAATCTATTTCAATTATTCTTCTCTTCCGGTGGGGACAGCAATACAAAAATCTGCGGCTGATTACACCATATCGATTTTATACAACGGCAGAAACTATACAGAGCCAGCTGCAGATTCAACCGGTCAACTGGATATAACCATAACGTCAATGACAACTGATACTGACCCGACTGATGAGGATAAAAGCAACGAACTCTACACGATCGTGTTCAATAAATCGATCACGGTTACTTCTCCTGAAACTGAATCGGAAAGCGCACTTACTCAGGCCTTTTTCGTCAGCGGTGATACAATTATCGCTAACAAATATTAATATCTTATGTACAGGGTAGAATAATCTAATCCACTGTTTTCAGGTAATCGACGATGCCCTGTATATCCTTTTCCATATCAACGGCCCCGAGTTTGACCGCTTCCTTGGGCATGCCGTAAACCACGCATGATAATTCGTTCTGAGCTATTGTCACGGCGCCGACCTCTTTCATTTCAAGCAGGCCTGCGGCGCCGTCATTGCCCATGCCGGTACAGATCACCCCAACCGCTGATTTTCCCGCAGTCTGGCTGACCGAACGGAAAAGAACATCCACAGACGGTTTGTGCCTGTTTACCGGGGGGCCGTCATGAATTTCAACCCAGTAGCCGCTTGAATCGGCACGCAGGAGCATATGCTTTCCGCCCGGTGCGACCAGGGCCAGACCTTTATAGAGACGGTCCCCGTGAGCGGCCTCCTTTACATATACCGGTGTCTTTTCATTGACCCTCCTGGCAAAAGCATCCGTAAACTTCTCAGGCATATGTTGAGTAATCACAATACCGGGAAGAGTATTAGGGATTTTCACCAGAATCTCGTCAATCACTTCGGTCCCGCCTGTTGAAGCGCCAATGGCAATAACGCGCTCGCTGCGTGCTTTAAGTCTCATCGGATCGCTCTTTGCCAGGATAACATCCGCACTGTGTTTTTTTTCTACGTTTATACCCAGTCCTTCTGGTGCCGGAGGGACTTTTTTCCGTTTGACCCTTGACTTGCTCGCCATCATGATCTTTTCAGCAAGGTTTCGGGCAAACTCTTTTCTGTCTTCGTCGCTTCCCATCGACGGTTTAAGGATAAAATCAACAGCTCCATACTCAAGGGCCCTTATTGTTTCTGATGCACCCTTTTCGGTAAGGGAGCTCACCATGATTACAGGAAGGGGATTTGCGATCATCAGTTTCGATAAAAAAGTAAGCCCGTCCATTCTCGGCATTTCAATATCAAGAGTGATAACGTCAGGCTGACGGGATTTAATTTTATTAGCCGCGATATAAGGATCAAGCGCTGTTGCTACGACCTCAATCTCCCTGAATCCTGAAAGCGCATCAGTGAGAAAACGTCGCATTACCGCTGAATCATCCACAATCAATACCTTAATCCTGTCCATGGCCAAAACTCCTTTTTGCATATTCGCTTTCCTTTTTGTATACTTCCTCGAAAACATCCTCCCTGGTTGAACGTTTGAGATATGCCTTTCCGCTTTTAACATCGAGCAGGATCTTTCTCGTAAAATTGCTGCCAACATCACTTTTTTCTATATGAATATCTTCGAACTCCATCATCATCTTCGCCAGCCGGACATTATCAAAAGGGATGGCATTTCGTCCCGGTAAATTTAAAACGTGGCCTCCGCCGAAAATTTTAGCGGCCAGATTCTTTTTTTTACAGCCCTTCTTTACCATGTCATCCATGAGCTTCTGAATGGCCGTTATGCCGTACTTTGCAGAATTATCAGAAAAAAGATCATCCTTTGTAATTCGACCAGGAAGCATAAAGTGGTTCATGCCGGCGATCCCTTTTTCCATATCAATCAGGCACAGGGCCACACAGGATCCCAGGACAGTACCAATCATCTCATCCTTTTCTGAAACATAATACTCACCGGGATGGATGATAATAACTTTTTTTCCGAACTTATTCATAGATCTTACATACATTCTTACTTACCTGGTTTTTTCATATCCATACCATAACCTGAATTTTTACGGTAAATAGTATTACCCATCAGAATAAAATCGTCAGTTATGCTCGAAATATTTTCAGAATGCCCGATCATCAAATACCCTGTATCTTTTAAATAATTCCTGAAACGACTGAACAGTTTCACCTGCATCAGTTTATCAAAATAAATAATCACGTTGCGGCAGAATATGATATCAAACTGCTTTGTCATCGGATACTGTTCTGAATGGAGGTTCAGATGCCTGAAAAAAACAAGCTGTTTGACTGAATCCTTAACTTTATAGAATAAAGAGCCGTCTGAATCTTTTTTTAAAAAATATTTTTGCATTAATGATTCAGGAACCGTATCAGTCTGGTCATCGGTGTATATTCCTGCCTGAGCCTTTTCCAGCACCTGAGTGTCAATATCTGTAGCCAGAATTTTTATGACGGGCTTTCTTCGAGTGCCGAAATATTCAAGCACGGTCAGCGCAATAGTATAAGGCTCTTCCCCTGTCGAACAGCCGGCGCTCCAGATGCGTATTTCATTGGCGCCCGATGCCTCAATCGCGGGAAGGGCGGAATCCATCATAAAATCAAAATGTTTTTTCTCTCTGAAAAATTCGGTTTTATTGGTTGTAATTGAATTTATGAAATGAACTTTCTCGTCCTCGTAATGTTCAATAAGATACTCATAATATTCATCATAGGATGTAAGATTGAGAAGACGAATCCGCCGTGAAAGCCTCGCCTGAACCAGAGCTTTTTTCAAATCTGAAAGTTTAATCCCGGCTTCACGGTAAATTATTTCTTTAAAATTATTGAATTCACGATCCTGCAACTGACTGTATATCATTGGAGTTTCCGTTACGGTCTGAAATGTCACTGAAACAGGACAATTTTACCGCTTTTTTCTTTATTTACCAACTCTCTATCAATATAGTCCTTTTCCATCCTTACAAATTCAGATGCCTCTTCGTTATTCTTTAAAATCTTTCTGTATACGTTGCCGTCTTTTGGAAAAAAATACAGTCTGCGCCTGAAATTTCCTCCAAGGTCAATACGGTCGATGACAATATTCTCAGCAGCGAAGTATTCCTGGATAAAACGGATGTTCCCCTCTGACAGCGCCATGGCTTTTTTCGAGTCAACTTCCGGATATCCCGCCCCAAAAATTTTTGCGTGGAGGAACTTTCTGTCGCCACCGAGTTTTACTATCTCACCAAGCAGATATTCCATATTTGTTATGCCGTGTGATGCTATTTCATCTGCAAACAGGCCTTCGGTCCCCATTGATCCGGGGACGATGAAGTGACCCATACCGCCGATACCACGGCTGATATCAAAAAAGCAAACCACCACACACAGGCCGGTTACCGTTCCCAGAACGCTGTCTTCCCTGGTCGCATAATATTCGCCGGGATAGAGAAGATAAAGCGGCTTATGGAACTTATTGCTTTTGCTTTTTATCATGCTCTACACCGGTTACAGACCCGCTTTCTGATCGGCCTCAATTTTTTCACGCTCTTCTATAGTCAGGATGCGGTCAACGTTAAGAATTATTATCAACGTGTTGTCCTTCTGGCCGATCCCCTCAATAAAATCAGTCTCAATTTGAGTGCTGAAATTCGGTGTCTCCTGAATTCCGGAAACAGGAAGGCTCATAACGTCAGAGACAGTGTCAACGATCATCCCTATAAGGCTTTCAGCAACCTCAACGATTATGATAACCGTAAAGAAATCATACTCCTTCTCCGGCAATTTAAACTTTTTCCTCATGTCAATTACCGGCACAACAGACCCCCGAAGATTTATGACCCCGCGCATAAACGCAAGGCTGTTTGGAATCTCGGTTATCTTCGTCATTCCTATGATTTCCTGAACACGGAGGATCGAAACACCGTATGTCTCTCCCGCAATTTCAAAAGTGACAAACTGACGATCATCATTCTCTTCGGTTTTAACCGCCTTTTTAGTGTTCACGTCAAAACTGGTAAAATCTTCCATATAGTTCCCGCCTATTTTTTAATGAATCGTTCAATCACCGAAAGCAGCTGCTCAGGTTTAAAGGGCTTAATAAGCCATCCCGCCGCTCCGGCGTCCTTACCTTCCTGTATTCGTGACTCCTCGGATTCGGTCGTCAATACGACTACAGGGGTAAACTTATCGGTTTTTCTGAATTCCTTAATGAAACTTATACCGTCCATCTGGGGCATATTGATATCGCAGACGCAGAGGGCAACATCATCCCCTGAATCTTTTATTCCCTTGATCTTATTGAGGGCGTCGATACCGTTCTCCGCCTGTTTTACGGGAATCCCCAGAGACTTTACGGAAATTTCGACGCTTGCCCTTATTGTGGGAGAATCGTCAATTACCATAATATAGTTGCTCATAAAATCCTCCTGTGTATGATGACATTTTTTTATATCATGTTTTTATGCCGCACATTTCAAGCTGCCACCTGATCTGTTCCGACACTGACTTCAACCGGATGGTTTTCCCCTGTTCCCGCGCATACCGCGCAGCCGCGATTATCAGCTGGATCACGGAAAGGTCAAGGCGGTTAAGCCGGGAAAAATCAAGAAGAACATCATCGCTTTTATCAAGCTCTGTCCCTATCTGCTTATAGACAGAACCTATATTTTTGACTGAAGTATTTTCCTTCAATTCGATCATGGCATTCTCCTCACTTAATATTTACATCATCAAGAAGACCGTGTATGTCCACGATAAGAGCGACTTTACCGTCTCCCAAAATAGCGGCCCCGGAAATAGCCCTGCTTTCGGTTATATAGCTGTCCAGGCTCTTGATAACAATCTGCTGCTGGCCAAGCAGGTCATCGATCATAAGCCCTACCCTGGTGTTCCCGGATTCAGCGATAACGACAAGGCCTTCAAGAGGATCCGTGTGATTCGCTTCCAGACCGAACACGTCGTACATCCTGATCAGGGATACGTACTCGCCCCTTACGAGTATTACCTCACCTTTTCCCTCAACGGTTTTTATATCATCCTTTTTCGGCTGCATTGATTCGATCACGGACAACAGGGGGATGATGAAAATATTTTTCCCGATACTGATCAGCATGCCGTCGATAATGGCAAGAGTAAGCGGAAGTTTTATGCGCATTACCGTGCCCTTCCCCTTTTCTGACCTGATCTCGACACTTCCCCTGAGCTCTTCGATATTGGTTTTAACCACATCCATACCCACGCCCCTGCCGGAGAGGTCGCCGATCTTTTCCGCGGTGGAAAAACCCGGATAAAAAAGGAATGAAAACAGGCGCTCAGGAGTAACATCGTCCTCGGCCCTGACAAGGCCCATGCTCTCTGCCTTGGCCCTGATCTTCTGCTGATCAAGGCCGCGGCCATCATCGGCTACTTCAATAAACACATTGCCTTCCTGGTGGTAGGCGCGAAGCAAAACTTTACCCGTATCGTCCTTGCCCCGGCTCTTTCTCTCCTGCGCTTCCTCGATGCCGTGGTCGATAGAGTTTCTGATCATATGCTTTAACGGATCGCCGATCTTTTCAATTACCGTTTTGTCGAGCTCGGTTTCTCCTCCTTCAATTATGAGCTTTATCTCCTTGCCCATGGCGTGTGACGTATCACGGACGAACCTTCTGAACTGCTCGAAGGTCGGGCCAATGGGAACCATGCGTATTGACATGATCTGTTCCTGGAACTCCCTGGTTGTACGGTCAAGCCCGAAAAGAGCGTTCTTCAGCTGCGAGCCAAGCTCACTTTCTTCTCCGAGGGACTCGGCTATTCCCGAAAGCGCGGCCTGCCCGATAACGATCTCACCCAGAAGGTTGAGTATGTTGTCAAGTTTAAGGGTATCGACCCTTACGGTGCTCACCTCAATTTTCTTTTTAATCTTTTCCTGATCTTTCAGGGCCTCTTTCACCTCATTTACAGAGGCAAGCCCCTTCTTGACAATGACCTCGCCTATTTTGCTGTGCATGGATTCCTGAAAGCTTATGGCCTCGTCAAGGTCCTCTGCTGAAATAATTCCCTTCTCAACGAGGATTTCGCCGACCTTTTTCTCATGCAGTGACGTATCACTGATGTCAATCTTTCTGAATTCAGGGGTAACATCAGTTACCGTTATATCATTGTCATCAGCAACAAAAAGAAAAACGTCTTTTACTTTGTCGATTTCGCAGGTGCTCCTTATGATAAACTCCCATGAAAGGTAACATTTTTCAGGATTAAATTTTTTAAACCCGGGTATCGAGGTCTTATCGACTTTCTTGAAGATCACCGTTCCCAGGTTTACAAGGTCTTCAATGATTATAAGCGGGTCTATGCCTGATTCAAAGATATCCTCCCTGAACTTAAGTGCGACGCGGAAATAATTTTCATCCCTGCCTTCACGAAGAATCTGGTCTATTTCAGACATGCTTTCACTTTCAACATCAGTCCCTTCAGCAGAAGCGGCACCGGCAGCACTCCCTTCAGGTGATTCATCTCCTTTATAATTGCGTATTTTCTCCAGCAGTTGCTGTTTTATGCGGTCGGCCTCAGCGATATCATGATCCTCGGTAAAGATTTCCTCTTTAATCCAGTCAATGCTGTTTAGAACAAGGTCTATAAGCCGGTCATCAACACCGAGCTTCCCGGCCCGAACATCATCAAGCAGATTTTCAAGCTTGTGGGTAAATTCATAAACCCGGTCAAAGCCCGCTATCCCGGAACTTCCTTTAATGGTATGAACACTGCGGAAAATGCGGTTGATTATTTCCTTGTCCTCGGAATTTTCTTCAAGCATGACTATATCCGATTCAAGGTTCTCAAAAATTTCCACAGCTTCACCGAGAAATATTTCTCTGATCCCGCTTTCGCTCATTTTCTTTCTCCTCAAATAATATATGAGAACATGGCATGACACTCTATTCTTCTAATATCATTGCATAAATTTACCAAAATGTCAATGTGCAAAAAAATATCGCTCATGTAGGAAAAAATCCTATTTTATTGTAGGAGTATTCAATCAACAGAATAAATAGTCCTTGCCTGAAATCGATCACTGGTTTTATTATTGGAGGATGATCCGGACATTGTCAACACTACCTCTACTCTGTTTGTTACTGTGCCTGGTGACTGCTCCAGCAGGGGCAGAAATCCAGAAAAGGGTGCACCGGGATGGCTCAGTCGAATATTATAACCGCGAAATCAAAAGGCAGAAACTTCCGGCAAGCAGCTATGACGGCATTATTGAAAAAATTGCCAGGCAACAGGGAGTTGACCCCTACCTGGTAAAATGCATCATTAAAATAGAGTCTAACTTCAATGCTGATGCGGTATCTGTCGCAGGGGCCATGGGCCTGATGCAGCTCATGCAGGAGACGGCCCGGTACTACAAGGTCCGCGACCCTCTGGACCCGGAAGAAAACATCCATGCCGGAATAAAACACCTTCGGTCACTGCTTGAATACTTCAACCAGGACGTTCCCCTGGCCCTTGCCGCATACCACGCGGGAATGGGGCGGGTTAAAAAAAACATGTCCATTCCGCCGATCAAATCAACTGTTGATTACGTCAACAATGTCATGAAACTCTACAGCGGAAACGGAGATTATTCAGAGCGGGTCAAGGTCCTGTATCAGAAAATCGAAAAAGACGGGACCATCCTGATATACAGCAGATGAACGTCACCGCCATTCATCCCCCCCATGATTTCCTGTTAAATTTTGCCGGCCAAAAGGGCAGCAGTATAATTTTGAGGGTAACGTAGTTTTGTCATTCCGGTTTTGCATCTTCC
>DAIUKG010000077.1:0-8478 GCA_036848375.1 Spirochaetota bacterium | reverse complement strand
TTTTCTACTCATGTTTTTACTCATTTTTCCGTTTGTTATGGCCTGTGATGATGATGATGACAACAGTAAATCCAGCAGTACCGTAACGTATGATTTGAGGTTTGAAGTGCCTGACAGTACCGGATCAGTCGTTCCTGACACAATCACCGTTTATTCATTAAATAAGAATACAGATCCCTGGCAAATGGATGATGTAGGAGATTATGACGGCTATCCTTTTGAGGTCAGCGGAACTGCGGGAACAGATTATCTTGAGATAGTTATTCCGGCAGACCTTGAAGACTATGACCAGCAGGACAAACTTACCAATGCGCAACTGTGCGAGACTTTTGGATACCGCCTTATCGGTTCGGATGGATTCACGTCAAGAAGCGACAGCAGCCCTGACCTGACCTGGGAGCTGTTCCAGACCGGTTATCTGTACAATGGAGACACTGCTGCTGACAATCCGCGCGCATGGTTTCCGCCATTCGGCGATCCGACATATCCCGGGTATGAATCACCCAGCGGTACTGACGGAGGCGACTGGAACGGCAAATACATGATGAAGGTGTTCACCTTTCTTGAGCTCAGAAGGATGATACAGATCGTCAATAACGACGTTGATTCAACAACGACCTATGTGACCCTTAACGATTACACCAGCCAGTCTATTACCTACTGGAATAATTCACATGATGAACAGAAAAGTAATGAAGCCATACCCATGATTGATATCCTTACTACCGATATCAATGCCGATATTGCAGACAAATACTTTATAGTTACTGCGGCTGATGGATATGTAAACAATGATACACTGGATACAGATAATCTTTACAATACCTATGACTGGGCCGCCATGCAGCAGGCATACATCGTTACCAACATTGAAGACGCCGGCACTGATGATGAAAACCCCTGTTCAAAGGGTAAAATCGTTTTTGTCGATTCTTCTGACAGTACTCAGCCATACAAGAGTGTAAAATACGTCACCAAGATCGAAATCGCAGATGCGATACCCTGATCTACTTTAAATTCATGGGGCTGTCCTAAAAAAACGTTCGTCGAGTGAATTTCGTAAAGTTGATACAGTATTCCCGCTCATTTCGATACGATTTTGATGTTTTTTTCATCAAAATCACTCAATGAGCGTTACGAAATTAGTATCGAGACGACTTTTAGGACAGTCCTTTTAATAATGCTTGAGAGGCAATCATGTACCGGATATTTATTATTGCAATCATACAATTATGTATTATATCTTTTTCACTTTCCGCACAGGAAAAAAAATCAACACAGACGACACAACCAGACACGATAACCCAGCCGAATGGTTCTGTTAATGGATCGACCCCGGCAAGTCAGGCCGAAAATGCCGCTGGGGAAAAACAATCAGAAGGGACCAATAAAAAAATATTATCAAAGCCAAAACATGAAACTCCCGGTACATTCACTGTCGGAGAAATCGTAGTGCGCGACCGGGCAATAGCATCAATCGAAGAGGCGTCGACCACAACAGAAATCACCGCAGAGGACATCGAGGCACATGGTGATAAGCTCCTGGCGGATTCATTACGCATGGTCCCGGGACTGCAGATCGTAGAAAGAAAAAAAGGCAATCAGGAATTTGAAGTTCGCGGTTTTTCCATGGACCGTATCGCGGTCCTTATTGATGGAATCCCCATCACTGACGCTTACGGCGGTAATATGGACATTAATAATATAGGGGTAGAACATCTTTCAAAGATCATTGTCACCAGAGGCGCATCATCAGCCCTGTACGGTACCAGGGGCGCTGTGGGAACTATCAATATGGTAACACAGAAGCCGGATAAACTATATGGAAAGGTTTCAGCGGAATACGGCCTGTACAATAACATATTTGTAAATCTTTCACAGGGCGCGCCCATTGGAAAATTCTACTACTGGATTACCGGAACCTTTGATAAATCTGACGGATATCAGGCGTCACGAGCACTTGACAGCAGTGAACGCCTTAAATGGATAAAAAAGCTCACCAGGTATGACAAATTTCCGGTACCTTCAAGCAGTCCGGCGCGCAATTTTGATCTGTCGGACTTCGCTGACAATAAGGCTCTTCAGTGTTATCTTAATGACGATAGCCTGGTTGATCACATCAGTCATATGAAGTATAAAATTTCAGGGAAAATGGGCTACGAAATTGTCAAGGGAGTAGAAATTGGCGTCTCAGCTTTTTACAACAACACTGAAAAAAAAGGGAGCACCTACCAGACTAACTGGTACAGCTCCTGGGTCCCCAGTACCGGTACATGGTCGCAGCCCATGCAAAGTGATTTTTTCAGCAATATGTCCAACAACTGGGTCGAATATTATAATTATAACATCTCCCCCTACCTGTATGCCGAGTGGAAAGACCTGAGCATCAAGATCAATGGATATTACTACGAACAGTCGAACACCCTGGAAGGCTTTAAGGATCCATTAGAGATTACTTACGCCTGGAACATGTTTCAAACCACGGCTTACTGGTCAATATGGACAAGTCATTCATATGGATTCAATATATATCCATCTTATAAAATATGCTCATGGAACAAGCTTAATGCCGCTATTTCCTTCAGAATGGACGATCACCTCAAAGAAGAAAAACCCCAGCGACAGGCAACGGCTCTTATTGATGATTATGGTCGTAAAAAATACAAGACCCAGTTTATCGAGTCGTTAAATCTTACCGTTGCCCTTGAAGATGAGTTTAATATCTATGATCGTACCCGTATTACTGTGGGCCTGTCTTATGACATGCAGGACCTGACCCGGTTCCAGAAAAAAATTGATATCGATGGCCGCAGAAAAATGGTCGACCAGTACATTGCCAAAGACGACTCTATTCTGGGCGGCACGCGGGACTTTTTCAGCCCGGTTTTCGGCATATCCGGAGACCCGGTTAAAGACCTGCTCACACTCAGGGGCGCATTATCTTATAAAGCTCACTTCCCAAACCTTGAGCAGTACTCAAAGACAGTAGAATCAAAAGATGCGGTAAACGAAAAAATATCACTTGATACTCTCATCAAGGCTGAAAAGTCGTTGAACGCAAGCGCAGGGTTCGAGTTCTCTTTTCTTAAGAAGACCCTGTCTTTGCGCGCTGATTATTATTTCAGCAAATATGATGATAAAATTGAAAGCATTTACGACAGCAATACCGGAGACAAACAATACTTTAATGTCGATTCAGCTCTCATACAGGGAATTGAGGCATCAATTGGTGGAATTTTTAAGGATGTAGGCGGCATTGTTGATATTTCTTTTTCGATTGCCTATACCTTTATTGATAAACGCAACCAAACAGATGTTGAAGATACCGACCTGAATAAAGGTGATCGTTTTGAATACACTCCCGAACACCAGATCGGTTTGGACGTTCGTACCGCTTTTATAACCGGCACCTCTTTCAACCTGTGGTTATCGTCAAGCATTGATCAAATTAAATATGTGATGAAAACGGTTCCTGCAGCTCATGATTCTTTCAGCACAGATTACTACCTGGAACAACGGCTGCATGACCCGGTTTTCCTGAATATAAAAATATCGCAGAATATTACCGAGCATTTCACCATCTATGTGAAAGGGCTCAATCTGCTGGATGACTATAACGCTGATCCGTTAAACCCCGGCCCGGGATGTATGTTCTACTGGGGTGTTTCTGCTCAAATATGATATAAGGAAAATAATCCCAATGAATAAAAAAAACATCGCGATCATTGTTCTTTCACTTGTTCTTATAGTTGTTTTCGCCCGGGCCTGGCTCGCGCGCGACTACTCCCAGATCATGGCCGTGACCGGCGCAACGCCCCTTGCCGTGAACCGGGACGTGCCGTCGGGCATGTCCCTCAAGGTCACGGGCATGGTGAAAAAGGAATACCGGTTCAGCGCCGGGGCGCTCAACGCCTTTGCCCGAACCAGGGTGCGCACGCGCGAAATTTCAGCGGACGGGAAATACGAGGGCGCCTATAATTACCTGGGCGTGCCCCTGTACAACATCCTCGAAGGCGTCGCGCCCAAAAAGCCCGAGGCCGCGGCGTTTGACCGTCCCCTTGACATGCTCGTCACCGTGGTCTCTTCAGAAGGGAGCAAATCTTTTTTCAGCTACGGCGAACTCACCATGGCCGACGACCGCCACCCGGTGCTGCTCGCGTATGACCGCACCCAGGTGCTTCCCTCCAAGGACCCTGAGCTGTACACGAAAAACATCCATACTGAAAATATAAAAGGCCTGCGCCTGGTGTGCCCGCGCGATAGTGACACGGGCCGCTACCTCGACAAGGTCACGGAGATCGTCCTGTCCGAACCCGAGGCGCCCAATGCCGTGCTGCCGAAGATGAAGAAGGGAGAGAAGTGCGGCGCGCCGTCGCTTACCTGCGTGAGTGAAGGTGCGCCCCGCCCGGCGCGCCTGAGCGGCCTGGAGCCGTGCTCGGTAAAAAACTGGGTCAGGATAGGGCACGGCAGGGGCTACAAGGGCGTGTCAGCCGCATCGGGTTACGGGCTGCGCTCCTTTCTCAGGGCGAATTTTCCCGGATGCGGCAGCGGCGACTTTTTTCTTTTCGTGGCCTGCGACGGATACCGGGTGCTGTTGTCCGGGCGCGAAATTTTTTCCACGCGGGAAGGTGAGTCCATGTTCCTGGCGAACGAGGTCGACGGAAAGAGAAAATCAGATTACATGCTCGCCCCTTCGGCGGATTATTTTGTTGACAGGGACGTGTGGGGTTTGTCTCATGTAGTCATTCTCAATTTACGGTAGGTTCTTTCCATGTTTGCCACAGGCAACCACCTGATTCTTTATGTCGCTGTCGGCGCCTATGTCGTCGCCCTTGCCCTGTATTACATCCGTATCCGCGAATCGGCCCTTGCTTTCCTGCTGTTCGGCGTTATTTTCCACATCCTGTACCTGGTGGGAAGGGGCTGGCTCGGGGGGACGTTTGTCGCGAACCCGATGTTCGAGGGGCCCTATATTCTTCCGTGCGCGATCGCGACCATAACCCTTTTCTCCGCGCTGCTTGACCACGACCGCGACTGGGGGCCCCTGCTGCTCCCGGTGCTTCTGGCGTCCGCGTTCGCGCTCGCGTATCCGCGGGGGATGATCCCGCCCACGCCGAAGAAGGTCACGTTCCTGGCGAACATTTTCTTTTTCACCGAGGTGACCGCCCACGCCCTGTTCTATTCGGGCGCGCTCCTCGCGTTTAAGTCGCTCCTGGTGCGCAAAGACACATCCTCCTATCACGGATACCTGGTCTGGGGATTTGTCGTGTTTTCGATCGCCCAGGTTTCGGGCGCGCTGTGGTGCTACCTCGGATGGGGCAACACCTTCCGCTGGAGCTCGCGCCACATGATGTCGGCCGCGATCTGGCTGTATTACGCCGCGTACCTGCACCTGCGCTTTCTTTCTGAATGGGACGCGAAGAAAAAGGCCGTGTTCGCCGCTGTCGGGGCCGCGGTGGTGTTTGTCGGTTCGTTCCTGTCGAACCTGCACGAAATGCATTTTCCCAGGGTAGGGGGATGAGATGATACGGAAAATTTGGGGCATGCTCGGAAGCCTCAGGCTCACCTTCTGGATCCTGCTGGCCTGCGTCGCACTATTTTTTATCGGGTCTTTTTACATGGGATCGAACTATGCCTATTTCGACACGATGAATGAAATGACCCTGCAGGGATGGATGATCAATAAAGGGATACTCAGGCCCGGGCTCATTTGGTGGCTGCCGCCTGTGCTCATCGCGCTGTTTCTGCTCGGTCTGAACACGTTCTGCTGTTCCCTGAAACGGATCATGGCCCTGTGGCCCACGAGAAAAGGTACGGGGCGCAGGACCTTTATGCTCAGGCTCTCGCCATCCCTGGTGCATTGCTTTTTTTTAATTATTCTGTGCGGCCATTGCATCACTTCCGTTGCCGGGTCCTGGGAGCGGTATAAACTCAGCGAAGGAGAAACCATCCGCCTCGCCGGCCCCGGTGTTGACCTGGCGGTTGACTGCATCACCCATACGTATTATGACCAGAATTCACTTCTCTACGACCGTATTGCCCAGACAACCGTGCTCCTCAGGGACAGCGCTGATAAAAAGATCACGGTTTCGTTTCTGCACCCCGCGGTGCTGGGCAGTTACCACCTGCATCTTGACATGGTGAAAAAGCGCCGGTCTGGTTCTGATAATAAACAGAAACCGGTTGAGACTGAACTCGCGGGTGAATCCTGCAACAAGGAGCAGGTGTATAAAGTCACGCCGGACACGGACAAGCAGAAGTTGTTTCTGCTGGTCATCCGCGACCCCGGAATATACCTGATCATGACCGGGTTCGTGTTCATTCTTTCCCTGATGACCTGGTATTTTGTCGAGCTCAGCCGGGCCGGTGACAATAAGGGATAACCGCACCGGCATGGACTATTATAAGAATGCCACTGACACTCAGAGGACACAGAGAAATATAGTTCAGGATACGCAGGTTACAAGAAGATTCAACACTGCGACACAGAGAAAGAAAAAATAAACAATGTTTTCCCCGATGATTTGGATATCAACGGTGAATTTTTTTGTTCCCGCTCGTCCCTGTTGACAGATTCTTTCGTGTATCAAATAGGTAGCAGTATAATGTTGAGGGTAACGTAGTTTTGTCATTCCGGTTTTGCATCTTCCGAGTTTGCAAATACCGGAATCTCATGCGATAAATTCATGAATATTTTCTATGAGATCCCGGTATTACCTTCGGTAAACCGGGATGACAACAAAATGTGTTATGAAACGGTTGCCCCTAAAAATAATTTGCTACCATCAAATATGTCCTGTTTTATGGATAATCTTCTTGATTAATAAACGTTTAAATAAGAAAATATCATTAAAAACTGTTACCAGAGGCTTTAATGTCAGAAATAATGATGAACACCAGAGAGGTGGCTGACTACCTGGGTATTCACGAGAAGCAGGTATACGCCCTGATCAAGCAGAAAAAAATTCCCTGCACCAGGGTCACGGGCAAATGGCTTTTTCCGAAAGACATTATTGATGAGTGGATCCATTCAAACGCCCAGAAAGAAATCGGAACGCGCAGAGCAAAAAAGAAGGCCAACCAGGGAGTGCTCCTCGCGTCCGGCAGCAATGACCCCATACTGAATATTCTTTTCACCTATATGATGAACATTTACCCTGAATTCCATATTTACACCAGCGCCACGGGCAGCACTGCCGGATTGAACCTGCTCATGCAGGGCGAGACCGACATTGCCTGGTGCCACCTCTTCGATCCGCAGACCGGGGAATATAACATCCCCCAGGTGGCCGATCTTTTAAAAGACCTTGATGTCGCGGTGGTCCATCTCTTTTATCGGGAGCTGGGTTTCCTGGTGTCGCCGCGCTGCGAAGAACCGGTCAAAGACTTCAGCGACCTCACGAAAAAAGGGGTCACCTTTATCAACCGCCAGGCGGGTTCCGGAACGCGCCTGCTCCTTGATTATAACCTGTCCCGCCTGGGAATCGACCACGCGTCAATTAAGGGATACGAAAAAGAGGTGTACACCCACATGGAGATAGGCCTTTCGCTTCTCTCCGGGGAAGCCGATGTGGGCATCGCGTCAGTCGCCATTTCACGCCTGCTGGGCCTGAATTTCGTGCCCCTGGTGCGCGAGAGCTTTGACATGGTGCTGCTGCAGAAGACTTTTTTCGACAAATGGGTGCAGGCCCTGATGGAAGTGCTGGCAACGCCCGAATTCAGGAAAAAGGTCGAGGCCCTGGGTTATTACGATTTTACCGAATCGGGCAAGATCATCTATTCATCCACGTCTTAGCCGCGGTTAAAATTTTCCCGGAGAATGCACTGTTTTTTTTCTTTCTTTATTTTTCCGCACGCGGTATAATGTCGTTAATTGCGATTTAATGAAAAAGCATATCCGAACATCCGTAATAATTATTCAAGGAGGACTCTATGAAAAAGATATCTGTTCTGCTTCTTGCTGCACTGCTCTGGGTGGTCCCTGCCTGCGACGATGACGACGACAGCACCTCAGTTTCTCGGGGGACACTGGTGGTGAACTATGATTTTACCGGATTGAGCATAAGTACTGCTGCCACGAATATGGTTTATGTCTATCTGTATAAAGTATTGTCACTGTTTCCTTATGAATACTATACAACAGAAGGTTCCAGCGATGAAATAACCGATATTGCGCAGTTTGACGGTTCAATTACGCTTAATAACGTGGCAGCGGGAAATTATTATGTTGTTGTTTTTTATGATTTGAACAGTAGTACTAAAAGTACTGCCCGAAATAACGATCCCTATATGATCTATGTCAATGACGCCACAGCAGATTACCAGACTGTAGATCCTTATACTGCTGTAAAAGATACAATTCCAGAATCGACTGACGGTATTGATGACGATATTGTTCATCCTGACGGTTATGTTACCATTACGGCAAACCAGACAACTACTATTGATATGGACTATGACGAAGGAACCGGGGCAACG
>DAIUKG010000076.1:0-8881 GCA_036848375.1 Spirochaetota bacterium | reverse complement strand
TTTATGAATATTTTCTATGAGATCCCGGTATTACCTTCGGTAAACCGGGATGACACCAAAAGGTGTTATGAAACGGTTGCCCCTAAAAATAATTTGCTACCGTATAATCTTTACCGGTTCCGAAATTTTTCTGTTGCTTCTTTTCACTGAACACGATAGGCTCAACCTTTATTATTTAAACAGGAACAATGCATGCCCTTTCGAAAAATCATATTTCTGCAGATGTGTTTAATCGCGGTTCTTTTTCTCAGTGCATGTTCTGACGAGTCTGCGGATGATTTCTCTCTGTTCATTGACAGCTCTTTCTTCGTGAAACAGGGTTCGGGACAGTGCGGGCCCACGTCCTTTTACATGATCTTCAAATATTACGGCGACCATGCCTATTCAGGCGTGTTCAGGGAAATGCCCGGCTGCAGCGAGGCGATCCCCTTACAGGAAGACCTCACCGAAGTGACTGAAGATTCGGGCGTCAGCATCTGGCTCGGCGTGACCGACTACGGCATAACCATAACCGAACTAATCGATAAGATTACCAACCTGGCTGACAACGCATGTGAGGCGTATTATCATGTCGAGGGCAATGCGGATGATGCTGTTTCCGATAACAGCGGCGTCTTCTCGCTGATCAATAAACATTTTCTAAACAGGGGGTTCCCGGTCATCGTACACCTGGAAAGGCCTGACTGGATGGGCCTTCCCCTCTTCAGCGGCCACTACATCGTTGTCGCCGGTTATGACAGCGCGGAAAAAAAAGTATATTACGTTGACCCGAACAAGAACGATGACGATCCCGCAGTCCAGTCCGTGCCGCTTTCAGATTTCCTCAACACTGGCTGGTACCGCTCCCCGGATTATTCCCTGACCTCCCCCATCCCGGACGCCTACTGGGACGGGACCTGGGCAGGATTTTACCGGGTCCAATAATTGTGGCATAAAAGAGGGGGCTGTCCTTTTGGACAGCCCCCTCCTGATTTTTTCATGTTAACCGAAATTACTCGGCAAGAGCTCCGGTAAATGTAGCTTCCGATGCTTTGATAACAGCAGTTTCGTTTCCGATGAGAGAATCGATTCTACCGAAGTACAGTGGGAACACTGATCCGATGTAGAACTGTGCGGAAAGAACGCGGCCGCTGTAGTATGCAGCTTCGGCATCTTCATTGAGTTTGGCTTCTCTTTCCGGGCCTTTGAGGTCGCCGACAAGAGCTTTCGCCTTAGGTGTTGCAACAGTGAGAGCCCAGAGGTGCGCCCATGCAAGAGCGAGCATGTGCATCGCCTGCTGCAGCGGGGTTGCTTCCATGAACAGGTGCAGGAACTTGCCTGACGCCATCTGGCCTTTCATCATTTCGATGACTTCGTCAAGCTTGGCAAGGCCCTTTTCGACCAGAGCAATATATTTTTCTTCCACAACGCCTTTGGCTTTGTCGCAGGTGTCTTTCATCAGGCCGGTCATCTGCTTGTAGTTGAACTGGTCTTTATTCATGAGGATTTTCCTCATGGTGAGGTCCATGGACTGGATACCGTTGGTACCTTCATAGATAGCGGTGATTTTTGAATCCCTCATGAACATCTCAACAGGATAGTCGGCGCAGAAACCGTATCCGCCGTATACCTGAACCGCTTCAGAGGTGACTTCAACTGACTTGTCAGTGTTTCCGGCTTTGCATATCGGGATAAGAATTTCAGCAAGACCGGTGTATTTCGCCTGTTCTTCTGGATTGGCGTGCAGGCCATGCTCAAGGTTCAGCGTGTTGGAAAGCAGGTAAGAGAGAATCCTCATGCCCTCAACATGTGATTTCATCCACAGCAGCATCCTTTTAACATCGGGGTGGTTGATGATGGTGACGCTTTTCGCTTCAGGATTCAGCATCTGGGTTACATGGACGCCCTGGAACCTGTTTTTCGCGTAGGTCACTGCGTGCATGTAAGCAACGCTGGAGAGGCAAAGTCCCTGGAGACCGACGCCCAGACGGGCTTCGTTCATCATCTGGAACATGATTTTCATACCTTTTCTTTCTTCGCCGAGGAGTTCGCCTATGCAGTTCCCGTTGTCGCCGAATGAAAGGGTACAGGTCGCTGAGCCTTTGATACCCATTTTGTGCTCGATACCTGAACATTCAACATCATTGTATTCTCCCATCGAACCATCGTCTTTCACTCTGTATTTGGGTACGAGGAAGATTGATATACCTTTAGTTCCCGCGGGGTCGCCTTCGATACGTGCAAGAACGGGGTGTACCATATTTTTGTAATAGTTGTTGTCACCTGAGGAGATGAATATTTTCTGCCCGGTTATTTTATAGGTTCCGTCAGCCTGTTTGACCGCTTTGGTCTTGAGCGCGCCGACGTCTGAACCCGCATCCGGCTCGGTGAGGCACATGGATCCGCCCCATTCCCCGGACATCATTTTGGGAATATAGATCTCTTTGTGTTTGTCAGTTCCGAAGTTCTGAACCAGGAGCATGGCTCCGTGTGAGAGACCGGGATACATCATCATGGGAACGCTGGCAGCGCTGAAAAATTCGTTGCAGCCCATACCGAGCGCGAAAGGCATCCCCATTCCGCCGTATTCAGGCTCGTCGAAAACGCCCATGAAACCGGCTTCATAATAAGCATCAATAGCTTCTTTGTACGTTGAAGGAATGGTGACTTCTTTGGTTTTACCGTCGTGTTTACATCCTTCCTTGTCGCCATCAACACCGGCCTGATAAATCTTATCTACAGCAATTCTTTCTGCAAGATCAAGGAACTCTTCATAAGTGTCCCTGTCAAAGTCGGCGTACTGAGGCATTTTGTCTTTAAGGTTTTGAATTTCAAGGAGTTCAAAAAGAACAAATCTTTGATCTCTTGAGTCAACCAGTTGATTTAAAGCCATGAGAACCTCCCATTAGGTATTATTTAGGTACTTATTCAGTTTGGATGAAACTTTTAAACGCCCGAAATCCTGATTCAGAGGGCATTATCCGCTTCTTCACTGAAGGGTCCAGGATTCACCTCAGCTGAACAGTTACACCTTTAACTAACGTTGCTATTATATGAGTCTAACCTCAAATTAAATTTTACATTCTAGATGTCAACGTATTAATATATTTTTGAAAGATTTTTATTTACAAATATCTTTACCTGCATATATTTCACAACATGGCTTTTTATGCCCTGTTTCATGCATTTTCACGAAAAAAAAGGACCTATTAATGGATACGACCTCCTGCTGGATAGCACTTGAACAAACCGAAGGCATGGGCCCGGCCCACATGAAAGAAATTCACGATGCCCTGAAAGCCATGGACCTGTCAATAACCGATCTTTTCGACCTTTCGCTTGAAGAGATCACGGCGGAATTCAGCTTTTCTCAGAAAGTCGCGGAGTGCGTCATACGGGCAAAATCAACCGCACCCCAGATTGAGGATGACTATTTTCAGGTGATCGACTCGGGCTTTGAGGTGGTGCCTTTCTTTTCAAACTTTTATCCTGAACGCCTTAAAGAAATCATGGGGACGACCTTCCCGCCCCTGCTCTATCTGTATGGGAACAAGAGCATTCTCAATTACCGGGGTATAGCCCTTCTGGGAGATAAATTCATCAGCGATAAAGGGGGAGAAATAGCCTATACCGCTGCCCGGGAACTCTCACACCACCAGATCACCACAATAAGCGGCTATGCGGCAGGCGCTGACATGATTGCCCACCGGTCTGCCCTGGACAACAGCGGGACCACAATTGCCGTGCTTCCGCAGGGAATACTGAAGTTTTCCCTTCATGAGTCGCTTAAAGACGTGTTTGACCCTGAACGGATCGCGGTGATCTCACCGTTCTACCCGACGCGGGAAGCGACCAAATTCAACGCCTTTATACGCAATAAAATCGCCTGCGCCCTTGCCCGCGCGGTGTTCATCATTGAAGCCCCTCACGAAGGGGGGATCTATGAAGCGGGAAAATCAGCGCACAAGCTCAAGGTGCCGCTGTTCACGACTGAATACGGGTCGTACCCCAAAAGCGCTGAAGGCAACCGCAGGCTAATCGAGGAGCTCGGCGCGAAGCCTGTCCGCGGCCGTTTTATCAACGACCTGCTGGTTCCCAACATGGAAAAAATACTGGGCATCGCCAAATTCAACTGAAACCAGATGGAGAAGGCCATATGAAAAATATAATACCGGTTCTCATTTTCGCAGCCATACTTTCCACAGGAGTTTTTTTCTATCTTAACCGCCCACCCTCCGGCGGCAGGGGCACGTTTTTCCAGGTCAATTACGGGGAAACCGTGCGTGCAACTGCCGAGCGGCTTGAAAAAAACCAGATCATTACCAGCGCCGATTTTTTCGTGCTCATGTCTTATGCCTTACGGCGGAAGTACATCAAGGCGGGCAAGTATGAATTCCATCCCGGCATGACCTCGGTTGAAATACTGAAAAAACTCACCAGGGGCGACATCCTCACCAGCAGGGTGACCGTCCCTGAAGGCTTCAACCTCTACCAGATAGCACGGCGCCTTGAAGAGTCCCGCATCTGCGATGAGGCGAATTTTCTCTTCTACGCCTTTGACGAGAATTTTCTGGCCTCTATCGGGATCTACGCATCATCAGCGGAAGGCTACCTGTTTCCCGACACCTATGTTTTCCCCGAAAGCTCGGATCCCCGGGACGTTATCGCTGTCATGCACAAAAAGATGAGCGGGGAAGTTGAACTGATCACCGGGGTAAGGGCGATCTCCCGCAAAAAGAAGCATGAAATTCTCACACTCGCGTCCCTCATTGAAGAAGAGGCGAAAATCCCGGATGAAAGAAAGCTCATATCTTCAGTGTTTCACAACCGCATGAAGAAGAAGATGAAGCTTGACTGCGACCCCACCGTAAGATACGGGGTAAAAAACTTCGAGAGGCCCATTACGGTCAGCGAACTCGCTGACGATTCGCCCTACAACACGTATAAATACCGGGGCCTTCCTCCCACGCCCATAAGCTCACCGGGCAGGGAATCCATTGACGCGGCGATAAACCCCGCGAAGAGCAGCTATCTTTTTTTTGTTGCCAGAAATGACGGTTCCCACTACTTTTCCACGACATTGCGGGAACACAGCCGCGCGGTGGAGTTTTATCAGAGGGGCAGGCCCAATGGATTCAAAGACAGGCAAAAGCGTTAAAGCGGAAATTGTTGCGCCGGCAGGCAATGCGAAAAAGCTCAGGTTCGCGGTTTTATACGGCGCTGACGCGGTGTATTTCGGCGGCGACGAATTCAACCTCAGGGTGCGCGCGGACAATTTCTCGCCCGAAGATATTGAGAAGAGCCTTGACCTGTGCAGGAACAGCAATGTTAAAACAATATTTCTGCTCAACTCGTTTCTTCACGAAAAAGACCTGTCCGGGGTCAGGGCATACCTGCGTGAGATAAAGCGTTTTCATTTTGACGCACTCATGGTTTCCGATCCTGCGATGAAAATGCTCATCGACGAAGCGGGGATCGACAGCGAAACACATCTTTCCACGCAGATGTCGGCGATGAACCATCTTGCGGTGCGGTTCTGGCGCGACGCCGGTTTTTCCCGCATTGTCCTGGCGCGGGAGACATCGCTCGAAGAAATCAAGATGATCCGCAGCGAATGCGACGCCGAGCTCGAAATATTTGTTCACGGAGCGCTGTGCGTCGCCTATTCGGGCAGGTGCCTGCTGAGCCGCTATCTGACCGGGCGAAGCGCGAACCAGGGCGACTGTTCCCAGCCCTGCAGGTGGAATTATTCACTCATCGAAAAAAAGCGCCCGGGAAATTATCTCGACATCATTGAACACGGGACCGGCACCGAAATACTCTCATCAATGGACCTGTGCATGATCGAAAAACTGCAGGATTTCATCAACGCCGGTGTCAGCGCCTTTAAAATTGAAGGGCGCATGAAATCGATCTATTACGCGGCAAACACGACAAGGATATACAAACACGCGGTTTCACTGGCAGGAACCGATGAGTTTGCCAGCAACCTGCCCTTCTGGAAAAACGAACTCGACCTGATCAGCCACCGGCCCTACACCGCGGATATCTTCAATGAATTCAATAACATCCCCTTTGAATCAATTCCCTACATTAAAAAGGCGCTGTTCATGGGAACACGGGAGGATGAAACCGGCCCCTGCATAGAAGCCATGATCAGGGCATTCAATCCTTTTACTGCCGGAGATTGCCTTGAGGTGATTTATCCCATCAATGGCACCATCAAAGACCACGGCGTGACCGTACATTCAATTACCGGCATGGATGATGAGCCGGTTGAGACCGCACGGCCGGGAAATACTTACCGGGTTCGCTTTGACCGCTCTGTCGAGAACCACGCGCTCTTCAGGAAAAAGCTGTAACCCTTCTTCGGAGCTATTTGCTCAACTTCATACGCAACTGAAAAATTTGAATGAAGCTACAGGATCAGAGAGGCGCAGCGCTACATTGCAATAGTTATGTAATCTTCTATGGTAAAAATAAATCTATCAATAAGCGGCCTCTCTCTTTTACTCTGTTTCTTCTGCTATTGCAGACTGTTGTTTCCTCGCCGATGCAGGTGGAATTTCAGAAAGCTTGGTTTTATAAATATAATCAACAACATCATCATACCCCGTTGATATAAACTTTTCCTGGTGTTCAAGGAGCAGCTTCTTGTTTGCGTATGTCAACGGACACCAGTTGCTTTCAATTATTGAAAGAAAGGTCTGGAAAGACTGGAACAGTATGCGGAGTTTAAATGCATTCTGGTATACCGATTTGAAATATTCAGACTTCAGTCCTTTGCCATAATTGTTTTTCTTCAGTTCATCCTTTATTGCATTAAGGTCAGCCCTCCTGTATCCAAGGAGCTTCTCGAATGTGAGAACAAAACCAAGGCCGAATATGCCCACTGGTTTAGCCCAGAAAAAGGCACTGCCCAAAAGACGGTTAATCCTTTTTCTCTGAGAATCATCCAGAGTATGTATCTCTCCTTTCCCTATTATATCGAGAGTCGCCGCTACCATGTGAGTGACTCCGTTTGCATAGGCGCAGAAGTGGCAGTTCAGGCGGTCAAACCAGCTGTAATCGGCGAGATTAATCCTGCCATAGTCGATATAATCCTTTTTATTCACTGGTTGAGCATCAAAAACAAGCAGTACCTTTGTCAACAGCCTGAGAAACAGCACCTGAAAAAGCAGGAATATTACTATTGAGGGGTACATAAGATATCCGCCAATAGTACCCCTGACATAACCGTGTTTTTTATTATTGGTCCAGAAAATTCCCTTGAGAAGCATAATATTTCTCCTATTTTTATGGCAATATAAATCACTACATACCTGTTTTAATGAATGCAGGGAGCCCCGCATCTATGCGTTATTTGAACAGAACCTTTCCTTGATAGAAGCGGCTGGCCATTACGATCATTAACAGAGAAGAATAGAGAATAGCAATTAAAGGTTGCAAAAAAATTTGATTATAAGGAAAGCCTCTGTTAAAAAATTTGCAGAGTTTCATCAATAAATAATGACCCTGACATGATTACCTGAAAAATTAATTATGAAGACAATATATAGTAGATCAGGTAAATAAATTTTTCAAAAAAAGCCCGCCTGTATGGGATTTTTATTGACAAAAATAATAAGCCTGCTATGATAAGTCATCATTTAAATACTTCACACAAAAGGTGCTGTTATGAAAAAATTAATTGCTGTTTCTTGTGTAATCGGGCTTATTTTTACCTTCATATCATCGGGAATAGCTGTAACTGACGTTTCAGACGGATGTTACATGTGCCAGTTGCCAAACCACTATGTCCAATTCAAAGGCAGAGACTCAAAAGAGCTGCAGCAGAAAGCTCTGGACAAATTCGGCTGTTCCGTTTACGCGGTGATGCCATACTGCAACGGCCTCACTGACGCTGATGGAATGACCAGAATCGAAGGTGTTGTTGAATGACCGGCTCCAATTCACGGAGGGGTGACATTACTATCCATGCCTCTCCGTAAAACCTTAAATAATTATAATCATCTGGAAATTTCCTGCAACCAAATTCCACTTTTCATAATCATTAGTTACAATGCTGACATTAAATCCATATACCTTTTAACAATTTACCATGGCCCTTCAACAAAAAGAAAAATTTTCGTTTTACTCACACCTGGCAGCCGCTTTCGGCGCCTGTGCGCTCAGTGTTGTTCTGCTCAGGGCGTCCGCACCATCATGGATACTGTTTATAACGACCCTGGCCTACTGCGCCTCGGCGGTTTTCCTTTTCTGTGCCAGCGCGGCGTACCACTATAAAAAGAAAGAGGAAAACGAAACTTCCCTGTGGCGCAAGCTCGACCACCTGGCGATCTTTTTCATGATAGCGGGCACGTACACGCCCATGACCTATATGTTCCTGGACGGGGGGATGATGATTGCCATCATCGCAGCCCAGTGGGCCCTGGCTGGCCTGGGCCTGGTTTTTAAACTGTATTTCATCAACGCCCCGCGCTATCTCAGCACGGCCCTGTACCTGGCCATGGGATGGCTCGTTCTTATTCCCCTGAAATATTTCTGGGAAGCACTGCCCGGCTATATTATCGTCTACACCGCGCTGGGGGCCGTTGCCTTTACGGTCGGAGGGATCGTGTACGCGACTAAAAGGCCTGCCTGCAGGCCGGGGATATTCGGCTTTCATGAGATATTCCACATCCTCATCATTCTGGGCTGGTTTTTCCATTTCTGCATGGTCTATTCCTCGGTCATGCTGTATCACTCATAAAAACAATAGTTCTCCAGATAGTCCACATAACACACACAGAGACCTGCCTCTCAATTAATGAATTTCCACTAAAAATTTTTCAAATCCCGGCCCCCTGATGGTAGCAAATTATTTTTAGGGGCAACCGTTTCATAACACATTTTGTTGTCA
>DAIUKG010000075.1:0-8940 GCA_036848375.1 Spirochaetota bacterium | reverse complement strand
GATGCAAAACCGGAATGACAAAACTACGTTACCCTCAAAATTATACTGCTACCGTCATTAGGCTGGATTTTTTATCCGGTAACATCAACCCCGTACTATGAAAAAAATATTTATTTATTGACAAAACAGTATTATCTTTATATTTGCCAGTTAACGTAAAGTGGAAAACATTGTTTAGTTCCCAGATTAATGTTTATCTGATCCAAGGAGGAATTTTATGTCAGGATTTGTAGCAATAACCATGGGCGATCTTTTACGCAGCACTGCTGAAAAACTCCCCCGGCAGGATGCGCTGGTTTATCCTGAAACCGGTTTACGGCAAAATTATGATGAGTTTTATCATACCTGCAGGACTGTCGCAAAGGGATTTATGGCCCTGGGAATCCAGAGAGGGGACCATGTTTCTGTATGGACCACCAATGTGCCTGAATGGTTATACATGCAGTTCGGCCTGGCAATGATCGGGGCGATTCTCGTTACGATCAATACCAATTACAAGGCACACGAACTCAAATACATACTCCAGCAATCCGATTCAACCACTTTAGTGTTTATTGAAGAGTACCGGGACGCCAATTACTATCAAATAGTCAAAGACATTATTCCTGAACTTGACCGGTGCGAAAAAGGGAAACTTGAGGCAAAAGAGCTTCCCCAACTGAAGAATATCGTCTATATCGGAGGAAGGAAAGACACCCCGGGAATGTTTAATTTCAGGGACATTATAAAACTCGGTGAAGGCGTACCGGAAAAAGACCTTGACGCACGTCAAAAAATACTTGATGTAAATGATGTAATCAATATGCAGTACACGTCAGGGACCACGGGCTTTCCCAAGGGTGTCATGCTGACCCATTATAATATTGTCAATAATGCCAGAATGGTCGGCGATGTCATGGGGATGACTGAAAAGGACAGGCTTCTCATCCAGGTACCGGTTTTCCACTGTTTCGGGTGCGTCATGAGCACGCTTAACAGTGTGTACCATGGCTCGACCATGGTCGTTCTCGAGTACTTCGATCCGCTCAAGGCGATGGAAGCAATTCAACGCGAGAAGTGCACCGCGGTCAACGGCGTGCCGACGATGTTCATCGCCATGCTCGACCACGCGGATTTTGATCAATACGACATGTCATCCCTGCGCACCGGCATCATGGCAGGGGCGCCCTGTCCCGAAGAGGCGATGAACCAGGTGCGCACCAGAATGCACTGCTCTGAAGTCGTCATCGCATTCGGGCAGACCGAATCCTCGCCGGTCATGACCATGACCAGAAGGGACGACCCGGTCGACCTGCGTGTGTCCACGGTCGGCCGGCTTCTGCCGGATGTTGAGGGAAAGATCGTTGACCCTGAAACAGGCGAGGACGTCCCTCCGAACGTGCAGGGCGAGATCGTTACCCGCAGTGCGTGCGTGATGAAGGGATACTATAAAATGCAGGATGCGACCACTGCCGCCATTGACAGGGACGGATGGCTCCACACCGGGGACCTCGGCATGGTCGATGAAACCGGATACTTCAAGGTCACCGGAAGGATCAAGGACATGATCATCCGCGGCGGCGAAAACATTTATCCGAGGGAGCTTGAAGAATTTTTACACAAACACCCCAAGGTGAAGGACGTCTATGTTGTCGGCATTCCCGATAAAAAATACGGCGAGCAGGTGCTGGCCGCGATACAGCTCAGGGACGGGAAGAGCGCCACTGAGGAAGAGTTCACCGCTTTCTGCACGGGACAGATCGCGCGCCACAAAATTCCCCGGTACTGGGAGTTCGTGGATGAATTCCCCATGACCGCGAGCGGCAAGGTCCAGAAATTCAAAATGAAAGAGCAGTTTCAGAACAAATACAACCAGTAATGAGGTAATATCATGACGAACAAATTTCATCGCGACACCATCGGTGATATTTCCAGGAGGGTTGCTTTCAAATACCCCGATAAAAAAGCGATTGTTTTCCGAAATATCGAACTGACCTTTAAAGAACTCGAAGAAGAGGCCTGCAGGTTCGCCAATCTCATGACCGCGAAAGGAGTTAAAAAAGGAGACCGCGTCGCTGTTCTGGCCTATAATTCCCATTTTTATCCGATTTCATTTCTGGGCCTCTCAAAGATCGGCGCGGCCCAGGTGCCGGTAAATTTTATGCTCAATACGCAGGAAATTGCCTACGTGGTTTCCCATTCAGGCGCGAATGTTTTTCTCGTTGAGGACAATCTTTTATCGCTTGTCGAAGGGAGCAGGGACCTTTTCCCCGATGTGCGGCACTGGGGCCTGATCCCCGTTGACTCCCACCAGCTTCCGGAAGGTTTTTTTGATCTTGAAAAAGAAATGGCGGGGATGTCATCCGAAGAGCCGGATGTCGATGTTGACCCTGAAGAAACGGCCCAGATCCCCTATACCAGCGGCACCGAGTCGAAGCCCAAAGGGGCGATGCTTTCACACCGCGCGCTGATGTCGCAGTATTTCAGCTGTGTCATAGACGGCCAGTACGAGTTCGGGGACGTAAGCCTTCACGCGCTTCCGCTGTTCCACTGCGCCCAGCTCCACTGTTTCCTGATGCCGTTCCTGTACACCGGGTCCGAGAACATCATCCTGCACAAGGCCGATCCCCTTGAGATGATGAAGGACATAGAAAAATACCAGGTGACCCATATGTTTTCTCCTCCGACGGTCTGGATCGGTCTGCTGAACCATCCTGAATTCAAGAAATTCAACCTGGGGACCCTCAAGAAGGCCGCGTACGGCGCGAGCATCATGCCGGTTGAAATCATTAAAAAGCTGAGCGAGACGTTCAAGGGCCTCAGGCTGTGGAACTATTACGGCCAGACCGAGATGGGCCCGGTGGCGACAATACTGAAGCCCGAAGACCAGCTCCGCAAGCCGGGGTCGGCAGGCAAGCCGGTGGTGAACGTTGAAACCAGGCTGATGGATGACGACGGCAATTTTGTCAACACCGGCGAAGTCGGCGAGATCGTTCACCGTTCGGGCCATGTCATGACCGGGTACCTGAATGACAGGGAAAAGACGTCAGAGGCCTTTGCCTTCGGCTGGTTCCACAGCGGCGACCTCGGGATCATGGACGACGAGGGATACCTCACGGTCGTTGACAGGAAGAAGGACATGATTAAAACCGGGGGCGAAAATGTCGCGTCCAGGGAAGTCGAAGAGGTGATCTACCAGCATAAGGATGTTGCCGAAACCGCGGTGATCGGGCTTCCTGATCCCAAATGGATAGAGATCGTGTCAGCGGTTGTGGTGCTCAAAGAAGGCTCTTCGCTTACCGAGAAGGAACTGATCGATTTCTGCAGGGATAAGCTTGCCGGTTTCAAGTGCCCCAAAAAGATCGTGTTCATTGACAAGCTGCCGAAAAACCCTTCGGGCAAAATTTTAAAGCGTGAATTAAAACAGCAGTTTGGATAATACACAAGTCCCTGGACGCCGGACGCCCGGCGTTCAGGGACTGTAACCCCTGTGGAGAAACCGATGGATAGCGATTCTGAAAAATCCGGTTCAAAAAAATATCTCTCGATTGGTGAAATCGCCGGCAGCCTTGAAATGAGCCAGCGCACCATACGCTATTATGAGGAAATCGGTCTTCTGAATTCTGTTAAACGCATTGAAGGCGGCAAGCGGGTCTACACCAATGATGACCTCAAACGCCTGAAGTTGATCAAGCGGCTGAAAATTATGGGGTTGACCCTTTCCGAGATGGAAGAGCTTGAGGCGATGTGGTCGATCCAGAAATCAAATAAGAAAGTCCTGACACGGCTGATGGAACTGCTTAACAACCACCTGGTCAATCTCGATGACAGGATAAAAGACCTCACGATTTTGAGGAATGAAATCCTTGAATACCTGGAGCGCATAAAAACAAAGATCGATTCCGAAGCGTGATCTTATTCCGCGAACTGGACCTTCTGGAGTTCCTCTTCAAACTGCCTGTTTCTCGCATCGTATTCAATAGTCTGAGTTTCAAGCTCGCCATACAAACGGTCGATCTCGGACTGGATCCGGTGCACTTCCTTCGAGAGCCCGCTGATCCTGTCGCCTCTGCCGTTCTCTGATGCGGCGATTATTTCATCATTAATGGTTTTCATCTCATCTTCACATGAGATTATGGCAGTCTCTATGCGGGATATGCTTTCCTCGAGCGGTTTCAGTTCCCTGGAGCGGCGGGTCATGATGTCCGCTCTTTTCTTTCGAAGCTCCTTTTTGTTTACCGCCGATGCCGGCGACTGTTCGTCGTTCCTTTCCTGAAGGGGGCCTGCTTCCTCTTCCCATCCAATTTTTTCAAGGAACCGCTGGTAGCTGCCCTCAAAAACGGTTATGCCGCTTTCCTGGAATACGATAAAACGGTTCGCGAGGCTGTGGAGAAACATTTCATTGTGCGTCACCATCATGATCGCGCCGTCGAAGCTGTCAATCGCGCCAATAAGCGCGTCGCACGATTCCATGTCAAGGTGGTTGGTCGGTTCATCGAGAAGGATGATGTTCGCCTGCCGCGCCAGTATCTTCCCCAGGAGGACCCTGCTTTTTTCGCCGCCGGAAAGGACCGCTATCTTTTTCAGGGCCATGTCTCCTTCGAAGAGCATGGCGCCGGCAATAGCGCGGGCGGTCTGCTTTTCACATCCTTCCCCCATGATCTCATCTTCGACCGTCAGCGAGTCATTGAGGACCGTGGTATTGGTCTGGGCGAAGTACCCCATGGCCGTGGATTGATGGGACTGAATGTTCCCTGAATCCGGATCAAGCTCACCGGCGATGAGCCTGAGCAGGGTGCTTTTCCCCCTCCCGTTTTTACCGATAAGGCATATCCGGTCATGCCTGCCGATGGTTATGGAAAAGTCCCTGATGAGCGGCTCCTCGGCCCTGTTGTATGAAAAGGTGAGGCCATCGATCGTTGTCAGTATCCGCGCGTTAAAAGGCTTGTAATTGAACTGGAACTCGAGGTCCTTGATTTTTTCGAGCCGGTCGAGGCGGTCCTGTTTCTCAAGGGCTTTTACGCGTGACTGCACCATGCCCGCGAGGCGGGCCTTTGCCCTGAACCGCGATATGAAGATTTCGACTTCCTTCCTTTTCTTCTCGTCATTGAGCCGGGTTTTTTCGTGTATCTCTTCTTCTTTTATGATCTGGTTGTAGAGCTTTTCAGTGTCGCCTTCAACCTTTCTGATCTTTTTCCGGTGGATGCCCATGGTATGGGTGACCACACTGTCCATGAAGGAGCGGTCATGGGTGATGAGCAGCACTTCGCCCTTCCACTGGCGCAGGTAATTCGAGAGCCAGCGTATGGAGAGAATATCCAGGTAGTTTGTCGGTTCGTCAAGAAGCAGCATGTTCGGTTCCGATACCAGCACCTTGGCCAGGTTAAGGCGAACCTGGTATCCGCCCGAAAACTCCAGGGGCCGGCGCTGCATGTCTTTGCCGGTAAAGCCGAGGCCGAAGAGGATTTTTTCAACTTTCCAGTGGTCGTCCTTTTCGTGTTCGCTCAGGCCGAGAGAGCATTCTTCGATGACCGTGTTTGTGGAAAAATGAAGGTGCTGTGAAACATGGCCCAGGCGGTATTCCCTGGGTATGCTGATCTCCCCTTCGTCAGCATGGTCTTCGCCGATAATTATTTTCAGCAGGGTCGTTTTTCCGTGGCCGTTCCTTCCGGTTAGGCCCACCCGTTCCCGCGGGTTGATGGTGAAGTTTACGCCTTCGAACAGGGTCTGCCTGCCGAAGGATTTGGATATATTGACTGCTTTAAGCATCCGTATCGACCTTTTCTGGGCATATAATCATCAGGCCGGTTATATTTTCAATAAAATAATTGTGCTTTTACTCTATTGATCGGTGATGCACTTTTTTATCGGTGAATAATTAAACCGGGAAAAAAGAATTATTAATCCGGATCATATAATAATACGATAATATAGTTAAAGAAGCAGCCATGAAAAAGTCATTTATCGCAATACTGTGTATCTTCGTTTTTTCCTGCCTGGCAGGCGCGCAGGAGCAGGCAAAGGAATTGAACCTGCAGAAAATCGCCGATGATTTGAAATTTCAAAACGGCATGACGTTCATCAGGCTTGAAAAGTTTGATAAAGCGCTTGAAGAACTTCAGGAGTATCTTGAAATTTTCAGCCGCGGTATTCATCGGAATGAAGCGTATATGCATATCGGCGACATTTATTTCAGCCGGCTGGAATACCATAAAGCGCAGAGGGTCTACCGCTCCCTTTATGAAGAATACAGCGACAGTGATGATGGTGTTGAAGCGTATTACAAAGTCGGCCTCTGCTATAAAAAGATGGGTTACCGCGGCAGGGCGTCGGAGATTTTTAATGAGATAGTCCGGGAACACGGCGGTTCCTCGTTTGCCTCTCAGGCGTTTCTTCAGATTGAACTTATCGATATACTCAGCGAATAATATTTTGTAATATATTATCGCAGCATTGTTCTATTGTGTTCGAACTATATGGAAATTTTAAAAAAAAATAATTTTTTATTGACACATCCTCTTATTATCAATGATATGCCTCTTATTTTCTCGGGCCTGTCCGGTAAAATGACAGGCCGGCTATCTTGTTTATGCGGATTATGTATCATATGTCTAATCCTTTCATGAAATGACGGTTTATCCAGGAAAGTAGTATCTTCTGCACCAGACAGGTGAAAACCCTGCATTTTTACTCAACCTGAAAATAATGTTGCTTACAGAAAATAACGTCAGGTATGGCAGAACAGGTATATTATATTTTAAAGAGGTAATTGTATGTCACTGCGGCAGTTAAGAAACATCGGAATAGCGGCGCACATTGATGCCGGCAAAACAACGGTAACCGAGCGCATGCTTTTCTTTACCGGGACCACAAGGAAACTGGGAGAGGTCCATGACGGCCAGGCAACCATGGATTTTATGAAACAGGAACAGGAGCGGGGCATTACCATCGCCTCTGCGGCGATATCGTGCTTCTGGAAGGAACACAATATCAATATCATCGACACCCCGGGACACGTAGACTTCACTGTTGAAGTTGAACGTTCGCTGCGGGTCATTGACGGTATGGTTGCCCTTTTCTGCGCGGTTTCCGGAGTTGAGCCGCAGAGTGAAACAGTATGGAACCAGGCCGACCGTTATAAAGTTCCCCGGATCGCGTTTGTGAATAAAATGGACCGGCTGGGCGCTGACTTCAACGAGGCCGTTTCCCAGATGGACAAATACCTTGACGCGAACCCCGTGCCCTTCCAGGTACCCATTGGCTCCGAGGAGAACTTCGAGGGGTCGATCGATATTGTCGAGCGCAAGGCCTATGTGTTCGTCGAGTTCGAGCGCCAGGTCATCGATGTCCCGGAAGAGTACCGGGAACAGTGCGAACAGGCAAGGGCCGCCCTGGTTGAAAAGCTTGCCGATTATGATGATGAGATCATGGAGCTCTTTCTTGCGGAAAAGGACATCCCCGCTGAGCTGATTAAAAAGGCGGCCCGTGAGGCGACCCTGAAGCTGCTCATCACTCCGGTGTTCTGCGGCTCGGCCTATAAGAACAAGGGAGTGCAGCTTTTGCTTGACGCGGTGGTCGATTACCTTCCGTCACCGATCGACATCGGGGCGACGTCGGGAACGGACATCGATGACAGCCAGAAGACCCATACGCGCCATCCGGCCAAGGGCGACCCTTTTGCCGCGCTCGCGTTCAAGCTGATTCACGATCCCTACGTGGGCCAGCAGACCTTTATCAGGATTTATTCGGGCGAGCTGAAAAGCGGCATGCAGGTGTATAACCCCGGGAAGGACAAGAACGAGCGGATCGGCCGTATCCTTAAAATACGCGCCAAGGAGCGTGAAGATATCGAGACCGCGGGGCCCGGCGACATTGTCGCGCTGATAGGAATGAAGTTCACGAAAACCGGGGACACGCTGTGTGACCCGGACAACGCGCTGTTCCTTGAATCGATTTACATCCCCCCGACCGTCATCGAGCTCAAGGTTACCCCTCCGACCAAGAAGGAGGAAGAGAAGCTCGGCGCCGCTTTGAGGAAACTCGCGATGGAGGACCCGTCATTCAATGTCCGCTATGACGACGAGACCAACGAAACGATCATCTCCGGTATGGGGGAGCTGCACCTGGAGATCATCATCGACCGGCTGAAGCATGAATTTGACGTCGAGGCGATCGTCGGCGAGCCGTCTGTCGCGTTCAGGGAAACGCTTACCGCGGAAGTCGAGTCAAACTATCGTCATGTGAAACAGACCGGCGGCAAGGGCCAGTTCGCCCACACGGTCATGCGCATTGAACCCAATGACGGCAAGGGCTTCGAGTTCGTTGACCACATCAAAGGCGGGGTCATCCCGGCAGAGTTTATCCCTTCAATCGAGAAGGGAATACGTTCCGCGCTCGATGAGGGCATTCTCGCGGGATTCCCTGTCGTTGACGTCAGGGTTGTGCTCCTCGACGGAAATTTCCACCCTGTCGATTCGTCCGACATGGCTTTCCGTACCTGCGCGGCAATCTGTTTTAAAGAGGGATTCATGAAAGCGAAACCCATCCTGCTTGAGCCTCAGATGAAGATAGAAGTGAACACGCCTGATGATTATATCGGGGACGTTGTCGGCGACCTGAACAAGCGCAGGGGACGGATCGAGTCGATGAGGCGCTACCGGAAAGGGGCCCAGAAGGTCAACGGTTTCGTCCCGCTGATGGAGATGTTCGGATACGCGACCCAGCTCAGGAACATATCAAGCGGCAGGGCGAACTATTCCATGGAATTTTTCAAGTATGTTCCCCTGGTAAAGGAAGTCCAGGAGCGTGTGCTCAAGGAAATTCACGAAAAGAAAAAGACGCAGAAATAATAAAAGGGGCTGTCCCAAAAAACGTTCGTCGAGTGAATTTCGTAAAGTAGATACAGCATTCCCGCTCATTTCGATACGATTTTGATGTTTTCATCATCAAAATCACTCAATG
>DAIUKG010000074.1:0-8944 GCA_036848375.1 Spirochaetota bacterium | reverse complement strand
GCAAAACCGGAATGACAAAACTACGTTACCCTCAAAATTATACTGCTACCGATTAATGAATAAATAAATACAGAATCAGGTCTCAACGCCTGTTTCAGTCATCCTCAACCTGTTCGGTCAGTGCCTTGATGAGCTCCCTGTCGTTGATGTATCCGAGTTTTATCAGGATTTCACCGATTTTTCCGCCTTCACGTTCCTGTTTTTCCAGGGCGAATTTCAGCTGATTTTCGTTAATGACTCCGCCTTTGACCAGTATCTGGCCGATTTTTAATTTTTCCATAAGCTCACTCTTGTCTATATAATGAACACTTAAAAATATCATGGAAAGCAGGAATGATCAACCGCTTTTTCATTATGAAAAAGCGGTGTCAGGCATGGCCCATTTTGGATGAAAGGAGTGATGAGGTGTACCTGATGTCATTGATTATTTCGTTTTTTTTCGCATTAATGGCATCCGCGGGACCAGACACCGCGAATGCCGCTATTACTGAACCTGAGGCGTTAAATATCGGGCCGCTGATGCTGCACTGCCCGAGAATATATTCCTCATTGCTGAAACCAAGCCGTGTTTTGAGAATTTCATCAAGCTCCCTGATCAACTTTTCTTTTTTGGTGATCGTGTTCGGAGTAAAGGACCGGTACGTGGAGTTCCCCAGAAAAATCTCGCGGTGTTCGTCGTCCATAAAGGCAAGGAGCATCTTTCCCGTTGCGGAAGCGTGAGCGGGGATCAGCGAACCGGAGGAAGGATACGCCAGGTGTTTCTGTGTTGAATCAAACCTCATGACTATGGAAATCGCGTTGCCGATTGCCATACTGACATTGACTGCCTGCCGATACTTGAAGGTAAGCCGTTCCATGTACGCGCCGGATATTGTCATGATATTGTTGATGCCCGTGTATTTCATTCCCAGTTGAAAAAGCATTGTCCCGAGCTGATAATCACCGGATGAAGAGCTCTTTTCAATGAAATTTCTTGCGAAAAGCGTGTTGACGATCCCCCTGACAGAACTTTTAGGGAGGTTCAATCTTTCTGCGATATCTGATATGCTGAGAGTGCTCTCTTCACCGGTAAAAAGCTCTAACACTTCCAGTGCCCGGTCTATACTCTGTATTGTTTTTATGTCGTTTTTGTTCACATTTTTCTCCTGGTGGTTGCCGGTAACGGTTTTATATTTTATACTGCATATACTGCTGTCTCAGATCATGGTCGAATTTTTCAATGGCATACCGAAGCATGGTGCGCGGCATTTTTTTATATCTGTTCTCTAAATATTTTTTTTCAGCTTCCGGGTCTTTTTTACCCACTTCCCTGATCATCCAGCCGACCGCTTTATGAATCAGGTCATGAGGATGATGCATCAGCATATCCGCTATGGCGAACGTATCTTCGAAGGCGCCGTTTTTAATGAAATGATGCGTGGTGACAATCGCTATTCGCTGTTTCCAGAGATTATCCGATCTGGCGAAATCGTACAGCGGCCCTTTATCTCTGGGCAGGAACCACGGCCCCAGTATTTTAGGGGCTGAAAGATCAACGAGGTCCCAGTTGTTGACCCGGTGCGCGCGCGCGCAGTAGAACGCGACAATATCACGGTGGCGGGCTTCATCCGCTTTTTTGCATTGTTCGGTGAGGATGAGCAGGGCGGCAAGCCTGCATTCATGGACCGGGCTTTTCAGCAGGGAAGATAATTCTTTCAGGGATATCGAGGTAAAGGGCTTCGTGATCTTTCTCAGCCGGGGGACCGGGACGCCGAGGAAAACGTCCCCCTCGCCGTAATCTCCAGGCCCTGTTTTAAAAAAACGCTCGAGAACATCGGCTTTTGCCTTATTCGCAGCAGCGTTTAATAATGATTCTATCTCATGAGCGGTTTGCATTGTTGATGCTATTAGTGAAAAAATGCTAATTATTGAGTGAGTCAAGGGCCTTGATCGCGATGTCGAATTCATTGGTTACATAGTCCCTGATCACTTTAACCCCCATTTCCGCGTTGCGAAGCCCGACGTAACGGGTCAGTTCTTTAAAATAATGAAGATTATGCTCCAGTTTGCGGTCGAGATAGCGCATGGAGAGATACTGCACCCTTTTTATCGAAGGCATCAATTCGTTGAGAACGCGTGAAAGCAGGGGATTGAATGCCGCCTCAAGCCCGACGTTTATAAATTCAAACAGCGCACTGATATAGGCGTTGGTATCTCCCTGGTGCGCATTGTTTTCAAGAGTATCGCAGGCATCCTGAAGCCTGCGGCGGTGCTCATCATCACAGTTTTCTATGCATCGCCGCACCAGTATCGAAAGAAATTCAATAAGAACATCGAATAAATCGTGTAAATCTTTTTCCGTGAGCCGGGTAACCCGTGCGCCCCTGCGGGGGATGAGTTCAACGAGCATTTCTTTTTCAAGAATGCGGAGCGCTTCACGTATGGGCCCGCGGCTTACTTTGAGTTCTTCAGAAAGCTTTGCTTCAAGAATGCGTTCTCCGGGCATCAGTTCCATGCCAATAATCCTGTTCGCCAGGTAATCACGGATCTGTTCCGCAAGATTTTCTGAAGCCTTGAATTCCATCACAATCCTCTTTTTTAGGTACAGATAATCAGAAAAGAATTACCCGTCAATTCATTTCACGAAATAACCTTGATTTTTAATCATAGAATAGCTAAATGATGACAGATACACAAACTATATGATGCAATAACTCCGATGGACAGAAAAAAGAATTCAAAACACCGTTCCAACAGGAAAAACAGCGGGAATAAATCAATTACTATATCAAAGAAAAGTTACCTCACGCTTCAGGAAATCACGAACCGGTTTTCAACGGTCAGGCAAAAACTCTTTCTCCCCCGTTTTTTGCGGAGGATGAAAAAGCTTAAGATCGGAGGGCTCTCCGGAGGGAACAGAATACAGCTGCTCAATGACGGTGATGATTGTTTCGATGAATTTATCACATCGATGAAAAAGGCCCGGTTGAGCATTAACATGGAGACCTATATATTTAAAAGCGATGAAGTCGGATGGAAAGTCGCGGAAATCCTTGCCGGCAAAGCCCTGGCCGGGATTGAAGTCAATCTGATATACGATTCATGGGGATGTCTTGGCACGTCTCCGGCGATTTTTTCCTATATGAGGGACGCCGGCGTTGAATTAATCGCCTATCGCCCGTTTCTTACCCTGAAAAGAATCGGCGACCCGTTTTTCAGGGAACGCGACCACCGGAAGATACTGGTCATAGACGGCAGAACAGCCTTTATCGGCGGAGTCAATATCGGGAACGAATACGCGGGCAAAAATTTTTCCGGCCAGGGATGGCGCGACACCCATCTTAAAATAGAAGGCCCCTCGGTCAAGGACGTGCAGTTCTTTTTCATTGAAAACTGGTACCGCAGCGGCGGGGAAATACTCGAACAGAAAAATCATTTTCCCAATATCCGCTCGGTAGGGAAAAAAATAATCATGATCATGGGCTCAAAGGGGAAGAAGAACCTCAAGCCGATAAAGGAGTCCTACCTCTCCGCGATCCGGTACGCGCAGCACAGCATATACATCACGAACGCCTATTTCATCCCCACGGCAAAGGTCCTGCGCGCCCTGCTCGCCGCGGCGAAGAGGGGGGTTGACGTGCGCCTGCTGCTTCCCGGAAAAACCGATGTTCCCTTTGTCAAATTCGGGAGCAGGTACCTGTACAAAAAATACCTGAAGCAGGGCATCCGTGTCTTTGAATACGGCAAATCGGTCCTGCACGCCAAGACCGCGGTGATCGACGGATGCTGGGCAACGGTGGGCTCGTCCAATATGGACGCGTTGAGCTTCAGGCGCAACCTAGAAATCAACGCGGTGATCCTTGACCAGGACGCGTGCGCTGAAATGGAAAAGCAGTTTTTTTATGACATGAAATACAGCAGTGAATTCAGGCTGGAAGATGTCGCGCGCAGGTCGCTGCCGGGATTTTTTGTGGAATGGTTTTTTTACCGGTTCAGGAATATCCTGTGACCCGGCGCAGTTTATGATTTGCCGCGCTGAATAATGATCGTGATCACGTAAGTCCTGATCGAATCGCCCTTCGGGACCGCCGCGCTTTTTATCGGGCCCAGGCGCTTCAGGTCTTTCAGGAACCCGTCCAGTGATCCGGCCGGAAGCTCAACGGTATACGAATGAACGGACCCGCCCGAGAGGTCGAGCTTCCTGCGCACGATCGTGCCGTGGTGCCCGATCACCAGCGAGGCCATGTGCTCATCCACGCGCCAGCGCCGTTCTTCGCGGTTTACCGGCGCGGATTTTGAAACCGGGCTGCCGGCGCTCTCCTGTTCAGCCAGCTGTTTTTCATCTCTGGCCGAAGCGCCGGAAGCGGACCGCTCCTGGACCGGCTGAAAGAGCGGGGAATCCCGGTCCGCTTCGAGGTACAGGGTCATTATGGCCTTGAATACGGTCTTCTTCGATTTTGCCGGGGCGTACGCCAGGTCCGCTGATTCAGACAGCGCGGGCGCCGGTGCGGATTCTTTTTTTGATTCGGGCGCTGCAGTGATCCTGTCTGCCGGGCGGGCCCGTTTTACCGCGACGCGCCGCGTTCTGGAAGGGGCCGCTTTTTTGTTTACGGCCTTTTCTTCTTCGGCAGGCTGGGGCTGAACATCCTTCATGGCCTGTATCTCGTTTTCGGGCATATACACCGGCTCCTTGTGCTCATACGGCTTCCAGAAGAAAAAAACAACGAACGCGACCGCGAGAACGCCGGCCGCTTCAAGGGTCAGCTTCGACCTGAGCGGCAGAAAGAGCAGCTCTATCAGTGATTTTCGTGAAGGCCGGCGTTCAAGTTTGCGGTTCAGTTTTTCCATGAAATCGGCGGGTGCCTTGACCGGCCTGGCAGCACGGAGCTCCTGCGTGTAAGCGCGGTAAAAATTCAGCTCTTCGGCGCATTCCGCGCAGGACTGCAGGTGCTTTTCTACGGCCTTCAGCTTTTTCTCGTCGAGCTCGCCCGAGAGGTAGTCAGGCAGATATTTTTGCACTTCGGCGCATTTCATGGAAAAATGTCCTTTAACAGTATTCTCATTTTTTTTCTGGTCCGGGCCAGGGTCGATTTGACCGTCCCTTCTTTTATTCCGGTTATTTCCTCGATTTCACCATAGGTGCGGCCTTCCATGTCTTTAAGGATGATCATGAGGCGCTCTGCCGGCGGCAGGGTCTCTATCGCTTTCCGGATCAGCATCTGCCGTTCATTGTTCTCAAACACTCCGGCAGGGTCAAACGACGAGTCCCCCCTGGTGTCAAGTCCGGGATTGCCGCTGTCGCGGGCAGGTTCGGCAACATATTTTCGCCTGGTTTTTTTAGCGCTGATCCTGTTCTTGCAGGCATTGACCGCGACACGGTAGAGCCAGGTTGACAGGGCCGATTCCATCCTGAATCCCGCGATCCCGTGATACATTTTAATGAAAACCTCCTGAGCACATTCGTCCGCCTCGTCGTAATCACCCAGGTAGCGGTAGCAGAGGTTGAAGATCAAGTCCCGGTATTTTTTCACCAGGTCGTCAAACGCCTTTTCATTGCCGCGCGAAAATGAATCGAGAAGCTTTCGGTCCTCTTCCGCCGCCTGGTTCTGTAATGGTATTCCGCTCATAAGACAATTGTATTGGTGCGATCGTTCTCGTTTTTTCCGAAGATTACCCGTGCCCGTGATTTTTGTCAAAGCATATTCATTCCGTGAATTTCTTGACGAATAAGGGGGGATGATCATCATACTCTGCAAGGTAAAATTATGTGTGCCGCGGACATCACTGAATATATTCCCTGCACCGGGGACCGGCTGCTGAAAAACCCGTATCTTGACGCGGTCATTGAAGCGATTGCGGCCCTTAAAGAAAAGGGCGGGGATGTCAAATCCGCCCTGTATCTTCAGCGCCAGGAGTTCATCACCGAGTACGCCTTTTCCATCCCCGTGTACCCGATACTTGAAGCGGTCGCCCGGTTCGGGCCGATCGTTGAACTCGGCGCCGGGACCGGGTACTGGGCCTGGTGCCTCCACCAGATCGGCGTTGACGTGGTCGCCATAGAAAAACGCCCCCCCGGTGAGGAAAATCCCTGGCTCTGGAATGAAGGCAACCGCTGGTTCAACGATACCTGGTTTCCCCTGGTCGAGGGGGACGAGCGGGCCCTGCGCGATTACCCTGAACGGACGCTTCTCATGGCATGGCCTGAAATCCATGATCCTATGGCGGCCAATGCCCTGCGGCTATACCGAAACGCGGGCGGGCGCCGGCTCTTGTACATCGGCGACCCCGGATCCTCCGGAGATGAAGCATTTCACCGCGAACGCGCGCTGTTCCCTGAAGAAATGAGGCTCAGACTGCCCGGCTGGCCGGGGGTGGAAGAGTGGATGTTTGTACATTTACTGTTATCTTGAGCAGTGCAAACACAATAATGAAAAGGCGGCATCAAAAAATCTGAATCGTTGAAATGTATTTACTGTTATAATACCCACAGGTTGAATCGTTGAAAGTATTTGCAGAATTTATAATAATTTCTCCAAAGCTGAAGAATGAGACATTGCCCGGCAAATCTCAATGAGTGAAGAGGAGCGTCAGAACGCCTCAAAGGCCTTTAAAGAACGGTTTTACGGCAATAACTGCTCTGATGTGCCGGATCTATATAAAAATGAAGGACTCGTCTCTTTCAACACAATTATTTAATCATCAAAATTCTTCAGAAGTTCATCGAGCCGGCTGCTGAATAACGGCTCCCATGCCGTATTTTTTAACTTGCTATGGGCCTTTCGCATGAATTTCAGCTCTGTTTCATGATCGCGGTCCAGTGTATGCTTTTTGCCGGAATAAAAACAAAGACTGTCAATGGAAGGTCTGACAAGCTGCATAAAGTGAAGTTGAAACTTATCGGTATTCATAATGTTAAAAAGAAAAATATCCTGGTCAACGCACAGGTCCCCCACGAACACCACGGAACCGGGCTTAACGGTGACAATGGTCGCCTTGATCAGATCTTCATTGAATATCGTGTATATCCATTCAACTTTTTTCTCTCTGAGTTTTTCAGGCGGGCCGCAAGCGGATTTTGGGTATTCTACTTTCAGGTCTTCGGGATTGGTTTTTTTGTACGCGGTCGCGACCACCGCGTAGGTGCCTGGCCGGGCATTAACGAGGTAGGCATGGGAAAAGCTGATGTAATTAGCCGGATATACCTGATCTGCGCAGAGAATCGAGTCTTCATCATCAATTTTTATAAAATAGACCCGTTGCGCATATTGCTGAAAAAAACGCAGAGGAGCGCGATGCTTTACCCGCATCCCGATTATCGAGCTTTGATTGTTGGAGGGAACCGCAAGGTGATCCGGAAGCGTGGCGCATCCGAATATAGGCAATATGAGTATAAAAATGATTGTACTTCGACGCATTTTTCTACAATATAAGAAAAAGGCCTTTATCACAAAGGCCTTAAACAATTAATAAAAGAATAAACGCAGCCATCTAATCTCTAATCTTGAACAGGAAACTGGAACGTGCCGTTTGATAATACAACAGTACCGTTTGACCCTGATATTGTACCTGAAAGTTCTCCCCTGGCAACAGAACCCCATTCTGTTACAGTGAAGGTAAAGTCATAAGCAGTAGAAACAGCATATGAATAACTGGATGCTTCAGCATACTGGCTGGTATAGGCGACTTTCCAGTCATAATCTGATGTATCGTAAGAACCAGTAGTATAAACATCTCCGACTTTAACATCAAGGGGGAACGTTAACCTGATCAAATCACTATACCCAGCACTGTTATAATAACGGAAGGTTATGCCATATCTACTAAAAATATTTTCCAATTGTGGAGTCCCATCATCGAACCTTACAGTTTCACCGTCAAAACCGTTCCCGGTTATATCAACCTCAAGGTAACTCTCCACCGTAGATGTTCCCTCATTTTTTAGAATCAAATCACTATAAATAACTATACTTTAGCGTCAAGAGGTTTTTATATAAATCGGAGTGGTTTTGATACAAGATAGATATATGCACTTGTGATATCTATCCTTAACTTTATCTATGAATATATATTCAGGTGCATCGAGTACAAAATAACCCTGGCTCCTGATCAGGCTGCTGCGCATATACATAAAAAATGTTCTTTCAGACAACTTACTTGATAGCTTAGACATTGTTTTATAATCACCAGTACCCCGTTGCCGGAGCATTGATGCGTTATCAAGGAACAACAGGGTTATTTAAAATTAAAGTATAAAGTTTGTTCAGCCCAAGGAGTGTCTTCTTTAAGCTCAATTGAAAAATTATATTGATACTCTATTTTTTCACAATATCTAAATATGTAATACTCTATAGTATACCTTCCACTCCACCACTTTTGTTTACCGGTAAAATTCAGGATAATTTTGCTATCTTTAACATCCCAGGTGCCCTGAGTATTAACAGTGACGTTGTCATCATAATCATGATAATAACACTTAAAAGTACCGTTCCGGTCAAATGTGAATTGTGCATACCTTGCACTGCATAGTATTGAACCCGACAATGTACTTTTAATAAAATCATCTTTACCCTGAGGCGAATATTCCTTCATCGGAGTCAATGTTTCTTTTAATATTTTGATTTTATCAGGAGATGATTCAACACATGATCTTTTAATTCCTTGTTCAGCAAATACAAAACTATTTAACAAAAATATAAACACTATAAGTATTGATTTTATTATCATCACATTTTCATCCTCTAATTAAAAAAGTTAATTACTAACAAACATTAATCCTAGGATATCAATCTATCATCAGGCAACCTCAAACGCAAATAAAATTTAGTTTTCTTACGATATTCATTATTTCTAATTGTTACACCACCATCTCCATTCGATTCTGTTATTACCCCATTCTTTTTTTCATCCGTTTGCACATACACATGATCATACCAGGTCCTGCTGTCACTGCCGTCAGGTAGATATT
>DAIUKG010000073.1:0-10425 GCA_036848375.1 Spirochaetota bacterium | reverse complement strand
CATTTATTATTCCTTTTGCAGCCGGTGTAGTGAAACTGAAAGCGGTAATCGCTTTAATGAACTTAATGTTTGTGTATCGCTGCTTTTATTATTGCTGTCATCGTCACAGGCATTGAATAGTAGTGACATGAAAAGTATTATTACAACAATTTTTGATGTGTTCTTCATAAATTACTCCTGATTCAGAAATTGAATTTTAGTGTCTTTTTATAAAATAGTTTCTCATATTGTCAACTTTTTATAATATTTTTATAAACAATTGAACTAATTACCGGCACGACAATAAGTGTCAAAGCAGTTGAAAAGAATAAACCGCTGATTACTGTCAATGACAGTGGTCGCCATAAATTACTTCCATCTCCACTTTTCAATAACATTGGCGTAAGTCCGCATATTGTTGTTATTGTCGTTATTAAGACCGGTCTGAACCGTTTAAGGCAGATTTTTATAATATTCTCTTTAAGATTATCTTCTGAAAGCATCCCGAAATTATAGGATCTGTTGATTTCATGAACCAGGATAATCCCGTTGTTGACCACTATTCCAGCGAGAATAATCAGGCCAATGTAAACTGAAATATTCATTGAGAATTGGGTTATAAAGAGAGTTATTATTACTCCGATAAGAGCAAGGGGAATCGTTGTCATGATGACAAAGGGCAGTTTGAAGGATTCATAAAGTGATGCCAGGATCATATATACCAGCAGGATTGCTACAATAACCGAGAAGGTCAATGTCTTATTATCTTCATTCATTTTTTTAAAATTTTCATCAAATTCATAAGTGAAATAATGAATAAAAATGGTCTGTATGATTGTATCATATTTTCACCAATAGCTGATTATTATGTTGAATACGAAGATATCATGATTTATGGCGAAACCCTGACGATTGCGAGAATTGTGTTTATCAGTCCACTTAAAAGTGAAACCTATTATACTATGAGCGTTACTCCATCAATCACTGATGAAGAGGACAATCCTCTAGATAAAAAATATGTATATCATTTTTTAACTAACGGACCCAATTCAATTGCTCCGACTGTTGTATCAATAACTGATCCACTCAATCCTGGGGGGTGGGCACTGGGAAATATCGAGATGCTTACCTATGATGAGCCAACCGGAACAGATGAACAACCCTCCTACAGAAATATTTCAATAGAATTTTCTAATAGTATAGTGCCTTCAACATTTTCAATTGATATTCAAAGAACAATCGGGCAGGGCGGAGATGGGGCATTACCACAAGTCATCAACTATAACTGGCTCGGGGGAGAGGAATTCAGAATTTTTTCATTTGATATTTATGATGTATTAGTAGGTTGTGTTTATGAAATATCAATCAAGGGTGGTGCATCCGGACTCAGAGATGCCAACGGGAATATGATGGCAGAAGATTTTATACAATATATAGAATTTTGATCACTAGGTTTATCAAGTATCTATTAGCGATCTGTTTCACTGTCACTTACTCATATGCTTTTTGAATAATTAAATTGAGGTATTTTGACCTGGATAGTGCTTTCGCATTTTCAATAATATGCTCAAAATCACTTTCATGTTCTATTATAACATCTTCCTCAACTATTTCCAAGGGGTACTGGTCAGCGTAGTTTCGCCGGTTACTGTCAAGCTTTTTCGGCCTTTTCGGGCAATTTTGGGAGTATTACCAGTCCGTGCTGTGTGTTTCGGAAATACCGTAGATATTGGAAAAGTTTATTTTCTTCCGCCCGTCGCGATAAACTCCCGAGACCCTGCCGAAATACTGGCTGAAGCTCGAGCGGATCAGGAGCATATTGATGTTCTCTTCGCGGAGAAATTCCGGCGAGTGGGCAGGTTTGAAAACAAGTTCAAGCTTTTTATCGGGACGTCCCCTTTCATCAACCGTATACAGTGACCACTCCTGGTGAGGGTCGTTTTTCTTGAATGAATAGGCGATGTTGTTATAAAAGTAATACCTCTTTTTGCCGATCCACAGGCCGTTCTCTGAGTAGAGGGGATAATTATTGTTTGTGGCGAAATTTCCGCCAATGAAATCTCCCGAGCTTTTATCCCTGCCTGAAAAGGCTGTCCAGAACCACTCGGTATGGCGGTGCATGAAGCCGGCTGAAAAATCATAGATCAGGAAGGTCTCTTCAGGTTTTACCCTGATTTCCGACCCCTTATAGGCAACTGAAAGGCTGCGGGTCAGAGCACGGGGGCACTTTTCGGTAAAGCCCCAGTTTGAAAGGCCGGCACTGTCCGCAACTCTCAGCGGCAGGTGTTTTTTCATGTCATAATCGAACTGCCCGTTGATGGTTAATGTGTCTGAAAACCGGGCATTGACTTCAAGAAGAGATTTGCGGGCATGTTTCGATATGGCAAGGGACGCGTTTTTTTTGCTGAACGATATGTTGTAATTGTCCGGCTGGTATGCGCTGTAGAGGGACGATGGCCCGAAAACCGTCGGGGTGATGTTCTTATACTCAAAAAGCATCCCCTTTTTTAAGTCGATAATATAGGCGAATACATTGTCCGCGAAACCCAGACTTACCGCCGCGAGTCCGATAAGGTGTTCGCCGGTAATGATGCCCAGGTAGTTGAATATGTGAAATCTGAACCGCCTTCGTATTCCCGTAATTGTTTTTCCCGCGGCGTTGTGCAGCCGGTAATCTTCACAGTTAAAATTCAGTGGCTCCCCTTCGAGATAGCCTGCTTCAATACTGTTGTCCGGCCTTATGATTTTTATTGTCATATTCACCCTCCGGTTGACAGTTAAAATAATTATAAGCATAAATTCGAAGATTGTCAAAGGGTTTCCGTTAATGATTTGTTAGAATAATGTTTTTAAGCGTCTGAATACGATCAGGCATGGGGGATGATTACCTCTTTAACAATATAATCAAAAGATAAATTAAGCTTTCGTCGAATAATATCCGCAATTTTATTTTTCACTCGTATTAATTCTTGACAAAAAGACCGTCCGGTATGACTTTTTTAGTAAATCTGGTTTGTTAGACAATCATCTATTACAAAAAGAATTAAAATATGTATCGCCTGTAATGATCATTACAGGTATCCGGAGGTTGCAGTGATGATACGTTTTAAGAATTACGTGGGGATTATCATTGTCTGTTTATGTGTCGCGGTCTTTTCATGTGATGACGAGAGTGGGGTTTCAGGGGGGGATGATTCTGTTCAGCCAGATGCCACGGTCACGAGCGATACCCTGGCAAAGGGGACTGATGAACAAACAGTCGCTGAGTCTGAAGAGGACGCCGGGGATGATATCAGTGCTGCTGCATTGCTCAGTGAGGATGAAGTTTCCTCGGTTAAAGATTCCATCTGGACCGTGGTGGACAATATTCCTGACGCGGAAAACGCCTTTTTTACTGACACCGGACGGCTTTTCGTGACTGGCGGCAATTCGTTGTTTGAAATCATCGATGGGTATTCGGCGGTAAGAGTACTGCATGACGCGTATGGTATTTTTGGCGGAATAGCGCAATCGGGAAAATGGCTGTATGTGATTTATCACCGGGTTAACCTGTCCCTTGGGTCGATTGATTTATGTTCAGCAATCAAGTCTGGCAACTATTCTGTTCTGTTCGGGACCCTTTCTGACGGTTTAATGAAAAAATCCCTGTACCGTGCCGATCTATCAGCGGCCTCAGACCCCGAGGACCTCGTATTCGAAGAAGTGCATGAGTTTGAAAACATGTTTCTCCCGAACGGCCTGGCTGCTGACAGCGAAGGAAGTCTCTATGTAACTGACTATACGATCCTCCCGTGCGGGCAGATCGTAAAACTGGTCATCAGTGATGATGAAACTCCGGTTATTACCCAGGAAACCTGGCTCTCGTATAAAACCGGGGCCTGCGCCCCGAATGGAATAGTAATCCGTGATGATGTTGTTTATTACACTGATTTTCTGGTTACCGGGTATAAGCAGGCGCGGGTGAAAAAGGTCGCTATTGAAAACGGCGCTGCTGCCGGAAAACCGGAGATTATTTATTCCGCTTTCGGGATGTTTGATGATCTGGATGTGAGCACTTACCGGGGAGACCCGGTTGTTGCCATAGCGAACTATATGGGAAATTCAATAATACTTTTCAATGAAACGACAGAGGAAGCTTCTAAGCTGGGATACGGCAAATTCATCTGCCCCTCGTCAGTGCATTTCGGTTCAGGGGACCTTTTTGATTCCAATGAATTGATCGTTACTGAAAAGGGGATCATGTACGAGACCTATTCATCAATAGGCAATAAAGTCAAGTGCATGAGCATTCCTGAATAGTATTGCTAAAAAATATTGCTGTCACCGTTAAACCGGGAGTTGCTTTCTCCCGGTACGGTAGCAGTTGGAAATCTTCTATGTTGCCTGGTTTATCACATCATTCATCTGATGTGACTTCTCTTTCATGAGCGCGCTGAGATCAAGAATTCTGTTGTTCGCGTTCGATATTTCCCTGGCCATTTCGGCAATCCTGTCTATAGTGGTGATGGCATCACCAATCGCCTGGTTTTGCCTGCTTGTGGCGCTTTCTATGTCTTTTGCAAGTTCATTCATCACGCCCGCCTGAGTTGCGATTCTGTTGATCGCGGAGTCCTGTTCAAAAACAAGATTTTTCACTTCTGTGGTGTTGGTGATAATCGTGTCTATGATTCCGAAGGACAGCTCGAGCTGCTTTTTTGTGTTGTTCATTAAACTGGTTCCTTGCCCGATGTCGCTGATTATTGATGAAACCTGTCCGGATATCTGCTTTGAATTGTCCGAGGTAGCCAGGGCGAGTTTCCCGATCTCGTCAGCGACGACTGCAAAACCGCGCCCGTGCTCGCCGGCGCGGGCAGCTTCAATCGCGGCGTTGAGGGACAGGAGGTTGATCCTGTCGGTTATATCGTCTATAATGGTCATGAACCGGTCAATGGATTCTCCGCCTTTATTGATAAGGCTCATTTTATCGATAAGGTCCTTCAGGGTATTTTCAGTCTGATTGTTTGATTCCAACACCTGCGAAATGCTTTCCGAGACGGCCTGGCTTGCTCTGGTTATTGATTCCTGCGATTTTTGAATCCCTGAAGAGAGTTCACGGGTCTTGCTTCCTTCTTCGCGCTGACTGACAATTGATGCATACAGGCGTTCATATTCTTTTTTCAGCGCGTTAAAACCCGCGGCCATTTCAGTGCTGGTTTTTTCCTGTTCACCTGACATCTGCGAGAACTTATCGCTGATCGATGCGAGGTCATCAGTAACGGTAAGCATATTGTCCGACATGTCTTTGACTGTTGTGACGACCTGCTCCAGGAAAACGGCCCGTTCTTTGGCAACTGATTCTTTTTCACCCAGGTCTTTATTGAGCCTGAGCACCTGCCGGCGCATGACATTGATGTTTTCCGCCAGGGCTCCTGAAAGAAGAATCGCGGTAGCCGATGAACCGATCTGAATGCTCCAGTTTGTCAGAAAGTTGGAAGGGAGCGCCCCGAATGTTTTCAGTGTGTACAGAATTATTCCCACCATCATGAATACCCAGCTGAAGAGGAAAAATCTTGCGTCGCGCGAACCGCGGATCACGAGAATCACTGATAAAATTATCATCGTGGCCGAGCCGATCAGGGCGATGGCGGTCGCCCCCTTTATACCGATCTTGTAAGGTCCTATGAGGGAAACCAGGCTCCAGACGGCGCCGGGTCCGGTAATCAGGGCAAGAGAGATCTTGTCGGCAACAGGGTATTTTTCTTTTGTCTGGAGGAAGGTACGGAGCATCATCCCGCATCCTACAGTGACAAGAGAGATAAAAAGCGGCAGGCATTTATTGCCCCACCAGGGCAACCCGGGCCAGAGGTGCTGAAAGGCGAACCCGTTGAGCGTGAACTGGAAGAGTATCCAGGACGAAATATAAAACACGTAAAAGAAATAACTTCCATTGCGCGTCAGGAAAAAAATCATCAGGTTGTAGATGAGCATTACAACCATGATCCCGTAATACGCCCAGAAAGCCGGGAGCTCCTGTTTCAATTTATTGATATATGCCTCAATAGATAACAGGTTCAGTGCGAAGTTGACTGAGCTTGTTGTCTGTACACGCAGGTAATAGGGAAGGGTATTATCCGATGTCTTGAGCTTAAACATGATTTTCCGGTCATCTATTTCACGGGTAGAAAAATTAAGGAGATCACCTGTTTTATTGACCCGGTATGAGCCGTCCTCATTGGGAGAGTAGAGGTCAACATAGTCAAGCATGGGATAGTCGATTTCAAGATAGATGTCATGATTTTTGACGTCTTCATTTTTAATGGCAAATCGAAACCAGTAAACCGACGAGGTAAACCCGAAATTGACTGAACTTGTTGATGTTTTATTCCAGCTGGTTGAATTTTTGGCTTCTCCAAGAGAGAGAGTTCCGTTCTTGTCCTCCAGGTATTCAGCCTGTTGAAAAACCGGGTAACTGACAAAATTTTTTGTGATTCCGATTGGTTCAGCACTGAAAGCCTTTAGAGGGAGAAGTACCAGTAATGTTAGAAAAACATACTTATGCATTGAGATATCTTCTCCTGTGTTTTTTTCAAACGATCATATATATTTTTATTCTTTTGTCGACAATAAATTTTAACCACTGGTAATCTTTATCATATGGACCAGAAGAATAATTCAGGGTTTTTATCAATGGAGCAATAAAATCATTGCGAAAAATTTTAAGCCGTGGTTCTATTGACTCTATAGTACATTCTTGATGAAACAGTTTATTGACATTATAAAGGCTGCCTGGATTATTTTGTGGGCAACAATTTGTACGCTGGTTCTGTTCATCCCCATGATGACGACCGCACGGTTAAGCAGAACGGGAAACCTCGCCTTTTCAATATCGCGTATCTGGGCCTGGACCATGCTGAAGGTTACTTTTGTCAGGTGTTCAATTACGGGCAAGGAAAACATCAAGAAGGGAACATCCTACATAATTATCTCAAATCACCAGTCTCATTTTGACATTCTCGCCATAGTGACCACCCTGGGTATACAGTTTCGATGGATCATTAAAAAAGAAATTTTAAAGGTGCCTCTTTTCGGGCATGCCCTTTATGCTTCACGCAATATTTTCATTGACCGCTCAAACAGTGAAAAGGCCCGAGAGAGCATCAACAGGGGAGTTGACCGTATTTCCCCGGGGACCAGTATCATCTTTTTTGCCGAAGGTACGCGTTCCCCTGACGGTAATCTCAGGGCATTTAAGAAAGGCGGCTTTGTTATTGCAGTTGAACGGGGATATCCGATCCTTCCGGTTACCGTAAACGGCAGCAGAAAGATACTGCCCAAGGGAAAGATCGCCTTTATTCCGGGCAGGATTGAGGTCGCGGTCGGGGAGCCGATAACCACGGCCGGGTACAGTGTTGCCTCAATGGACCAGCTGATCGAAAAGACCCGGGGATCCATCGCGTCGAAACTTATGACAGATTCATTATAAGACGTATTAATAATTGTATCGCGGTCGCGAATGGGATCTGTCTCATGATTGTTGTCTATTTGGCATATATTTGCGTATTGTGCATTTTTATAGAGTATAATGCGCCAAAAATAATGAAATCTACATATTATCATTGACGATGAAGCCAGTGCGCTAAAAATATTTTTAATTATTTTTTTCCTGCCTTACGGGAGGTTGTATGAACATTTTGATTATGCTTTTTGTCTCCATGGTTCTGCTCTATCTTGGTTACCGTTATTACGCGCGTTTCGTTGAAAAAAGTTTTGATATCGATGGCACGCACACGACCCCTGCAGTCGAAATTAATGACGGTGTTGACTATGTGCCCACGAAAAAATTCGTGCTGTTCGGGCACCACTTCGCTTCCATAGCCGGTGGCGGGCCAATTATCGGCCCTACGGTGGCGCTTATTTTCGGTTTTTTGCCGGTGTGGCTCTGGATCGTTATCGGCACGGTTTTCGTCGGCGTGGTGCATGACTTTTCAGCACTTGCGGCATCTATTCGTGAAAAAGGGCGCTCAGTGGCTGAAATTGCGGAAAGCACGTTCGGTAGAACGGGTTTTTTGCTTTTTATCGGGTTCACCATCATCATGCTTCTCATGGTGACTTCGGTCTTCCTGACTCTGACGACCACGGCCCTGTCCTCAAAATACCCGCTCGAATTTTTCGGTTCAGCCATAGGTGGTATTCAAACTATTGAGGAAAACGGGATCAAGTACGCTGTCATCGGCGGTATCGCTTCCACTTCGGTCATCATAATTACGGCTTGTGCTCCCATTCTGGGTTATCTGCTGTATAAACGCAATATCCCGATTTCGGTCGCGTCAATTCTTGCGGTTGGCATATGTTTAGTTTCGATCAGGATCGGGTTTGATAATCCCATAAAAATAGACCCCTTTTACTGGATGATCATCCTTTCTATATATACCATTTTCGCAGCCGGCGTACCGGTCTGGATCGTGCTGCAGCCCCGTGATTTCACCAACTCGTTTCTGCTGTATGGCGGTATCCTGGCGATGCTGGCTTCAACCGTGGTGCTGGGTTTTAGTGGCACCACCATCGATGCGCCGAGCCTGAACCTTGTTGACGGCAGGGCGCACCTGGGATATCTCTGGCCGATCCTTTTTATCACGGTTGCATGCGGCGCCTGCAGCGGCTTCCATTCACTTGTTGCCGGCGGGACCAGCGCGAAACAGATAGCCGGTGAGCGGCCCGACGCGAAAATAATCGGAGCGGGCGGTATGACCCTTGAAGCTGTTTTCGCGATATGCGTTGTGATCGCAGTGGGCGCGGGCCTCTCTTACGGCGAGTTCAAAAATATCGTGTTCCCTGCTGTCCAGGGTGTGAAATCAAACCCGATACTCGCGTTTGCCCTTGGGATCGGCGGATTGATGGAAAAGGCCTTTGCTCTTCCGAAGGTGTACGGCACGGTCTTCGGCATCCTTATGGTTGAGGGATTCGTGGTGACCACGCTTGACACCGCGGTGCGCCTGAACCGTTACCTGTTCGAAGAACTCTGGCGACGCATCTTCAAGAACGTCCCGCGCTTCATGAACACGTATGTTTTTAATTCATTTCTTTGCGTGGGCCTGATGTTCATCCTCGCCTATTACAACGCCTTTAAACAGCTGTGGGCGCTTTTCGGGTCAGCCAACCAGCTTCTCGCCGGCCTGACCCTGATCACGGTAAGCGTGTGGCTTACGAAAAAAGGGAAAAAGTCGCTCTTCGCGATGATCCCGGGCCTGTTCATGTTTATTACCACGGTCGCTTCTCTTGGGGTGATCCTGTTCAACGATTACCTGCCCAGGAAAAATTACATGCTCGCCGCGGGCGACATCGTGCTCCTCGCGCTTTCACTCGGTGTGGTGATACTGGTGATAAAAAATATCCGGAAGAAACCGGTACAGGCCTACTGATAATCCGGACCATTTCACGGGCCGCGTTATTGCACAACGCGGCCCGAATTGTTTTTGGCCAGGGAAAATCTCCGCAGTTATACTGCGCATAACACGGTGCGGGCCTGCACTTGGGGAGGGCTGATATGAGATTGAAATACAAGACCCTGCTGTCAAAGTTTACATTCATCATCATGATCGCGACCATCGCGGTGATCCTTGTCTGGTTTTTCGGCTTTATTCTGACAGTGACTTTTAACCTCACTGTTTTTAATAATAAAACCTCAAGCTTTTTATTCTCCCTGCTCGCCGGGGCTTTTGTCCTGGTTGCCTGTTCGGCGATTTTAAACATAAGCCTTAACATCGGGATTATCGCTGACAGTAAATTACGCGAACTTTCTGTTGATGAAATAACCGTGAACAGAAAAAAAATCGTCCTTGCGTTTGCTTCGATTGTTTTTTTTATTTCATTGGTTCTGTTCGGCGGTGATTATTTGTCCCGCAGGCAGGTGCGGCAAAAATTGCTGGATGAGAGCAATGATATTATCAACCGGTATAAAAGCTCGATTGCATCAATAACCGGTTCACTGCGTTCGCACCGGGAGTCTGAAATACCCAATATCCTGAAATTCCTGTCCAACCTGAAAGAGGAATTCCCTACAGTGATCCTGGTCACTACCGGAAGTTACCATGGAGAGATCGCATACCTCGAGATCACGCCCTGGACGGCACCGGGAAATTTTAATAAACCATATTATGATTATTCATTTTATAAATGCAATAGAGACGATTGCTCCTATCTTGATAAAGTGTTCGCCGACGGTTTTTCGGAACATCACCTGTGGAACAGGGATGATGAGTATAAGCTGTATGTGTCTTTTATCAGTAAGGATGTTAAATTTGTCCTCATCTTCAGCAAATACGACCGGTACGGTAAAATAGGTTCCTGAGTGTTTTCCCGCAGTTTACGTGAATTGTATGCTCCCGCAGCGGGGAGGGGAGCTTGATCCGGGCAGCAGTATAATTTTGAGGGTAACGCAGTTTTGTCATTCCGGTTTTGCATCTTCCG
>DAIUKG010000072.1:0-10489 GCA_036848375.1 Spirochaetota bacterium | reverse complement strand
CGGTATTTGCAAACTCGGAAGATGCAAAACCGGAATGACAAAACTACGTTACCCTAAAATTATACTGCGACCAAAAAATGCAATGAAATTTTTATTGACTATTTGACTCTCTTTCTTGAAGTAGATTATCCATCAATCTTAGAAATGCCCATCCCGGTCGCATGATGAAGATTGTAATACAGGAAAACAGAAAAATCAGGGAATAAACTATGAAACGGGTACTTTCCGGAATACAGCCTTCAGGCACTCTGCACATCGGCAATTATTTTGCCATGATGAAACCGATGATCGAACTGCAGAAAACAAACGAACTGTTCTGCTTTATCGTCAATTATCACGCGATGACAACCATTATCCAGGGCGAACAGCTCAGGGAGAATACCCTGAATGCCGCGATTGATTTCCTGTCACTGGGACTTGACCCGGAAAAAACCTTTTTCTGGGTGCAGTCGGATGTCCCTGAAGTCACCGAACTTTCATGGATACTCTCCTGCCACACGTCCCTTGGCCTGCTTGAACGCAGCCACAGCTACAAGGACAAACTTGCGCGGGGCATAACCCCCAATTCAGGGCTGTTCACCTACCCCGTGCTCATGGCGGCCGACATCCTGCTGTACAACGCGGACATCATCCCCGTAGGGAAAGACCAGAAACAGCATGTTGAAATCACCAGGGACATAGCGATACGCTTTAACAACACCTATGGCGATATCTTCACCATCCCCGAGCCGAAAATAGATGATGACATCGCGGTTATTCCCGGTACCGACGGGCAGAAGATGTCAAAAAGCTATGATAACACCATCAACATTTTTGAGGATGAAAAGCAGCTCAAGAAAAAAATAATGAAGATCGTCACTGACTCGACCCCGGTCGAAGACCCCAAAGACCCCGAAAAATGCACGATCTTTTCCCTGTACCGCCTTTTTGGAAGCGAGAACCAGGTCGAAGACCTCAAGCAGCGCTATGTCAAAGGAGGGACCGGCTATGGGGAAGTTAAAAAAGAACTGCTCGCCCTGGTCCTGGAATATTTCAGGCCCTACCGGGAAAAAAGGGAACAATACCTCAAAGACAAAGGGGAAGTTCTGAACATCCTGAAAAAAGGCGCCGAGAAGACAAGGGCTGTTGCCATTCCCACCCTTGACAGGGTAAAACGGGCAGTGGGCCTTATATACTATTGAAAGAATCAAGCTTTTCCAGAAAGTCCCGCATGTGATCAGGCAGGGACACCTCGAAGCTGACTTCATCTCCGGTGCGCGGATGTTCAAAGGACAGAAAAACGGAAGCCAGAAGCAGATAGGGCACGCGGTGTTTTTCCCACTTTTTTGAATATATCGGGTCGCCAACAATCGGAAGCCCCGAAGCCGACAGATGTACCCGGATCTGGTGTGTCCTGCCGGTATGCAGCGTAATGTCCAGAAGCGAAAAAATGCCCAGCCTGTTGTTCCACATCTTTTCAAGACGGTACTCGGTCACGGCGTCTCTCCCTGATTCGACAACGGCCATTTTATGGCGGTACTTGCGGTGCCGGGCAATAGGCATATCAATGAGGCCGTGATCATCTGCGGGTTTTCCCGTGACCACGGCTTTGTATTTTTTCTTCACCCTGCGTGCCGAAAACTCGTTTACCAGGTGCTGGTGCGCGCGGTCATTCTTTGCGACCACGATCAGGCCTGACGTGTCCTTGTCAAGCCGGTGCACAATCCCGGGGCGCTCGACACCCCCGATGGATGAAAGCCCTTTCAGATGAAAGAGCAGCGCGTTGACCATGGTATGGTCGTAGTTTCCCGGGCCGGGATGCACCACCATTCCGGGCTTCTTGTTTATGACCGCGATGTCATCGTCCTCATACACGATATCAAGAGGAATGTCCCGGGGAACCAGATCAAGCACTTCGGGCTCCGGCACCTCGATCAGGATCACGTCATCGGTCTTGACTTTATAATTCTGCCTGATCGGGGAGCCGTTGGCAAGGATGTTCCCGTCCTTTATGAGCTTCTGGATAAAACTGCGCGAAAAATCGGCCTCCAGTGAAATGACCAGGAATTTGTCGATCCGTTCGAGGTTGTTTTCGCCGGGAACCGTTGTTTCGTATCGTGTTGACATTGTATATGATCTCTATTAATTATTGACAAGAGAATACCGCCATGCACAGTAAAGCAAGATTATTTTTATTTACGGCCCAATAATGGACAGAATCTATCGCTTCATAACAATCAATATATGCTCAATAACCGCATTTGCGGCGACTCTCTATTTTTTTGAGATCATCAATATCATGTTTCTCCTGGTTCTTCTTTTCGGGAAGGTGGTTTCCGTGATTGTGGGCATATTGCTTTCGATCATGCTCACGTTTCACGTGATACTTCTCAATTCAGGAAGGCAGGCAAGCAGAAAACTACAGCTTTATATCATGGACATCCACGCGGCCCTGGCCCTGGCGTCTCTCGCCTCTTTCTGGGTTTACAGTCACGACATCAATCTTCTCAACATCATTCAGGTCGCCATACGGTCGTTTATCCTCGCTGTTGAAATCCCGCTGATAATTTTTCTCACCGACAGCAACATAGCCGCCGGTTTCACTGCCGGCTCACCCGAATAACAGGCGCGGTTTTTTTTGCAACCGGGGCGGCCCCCTCCCGGTCTCTTGTAAAAACGGCGAAACGTTTCTCTCCCGCTTCACAATACCCGTAATCGATGGACCCTGTCCGCAAACCGGAAGGCATGATTCCACACGCCCGATAACGTTATGCGAAATTTTGGTCCATCGCCGGTATTCATCAATGATATCGAAATTTACTGTTGAGGTTAGCCATGGAAAAAAAGCTTCTTCTTACCGCAGTATTCGGACCCTACGGCGTAAAAACGAAATACGCCGAGGCCCTGGGAATGCAGATGGAGCTGCTGAACAACCAGATCACCCGGGAGCAGGGCGTCCACTCTCCCCGGCAGTCGTACTGGACCTTCCCTCTTTACCTGCTCGCGGAGAACATACAGGTCGAAACAACCGTGCTCGATTTCCCTGCGTGGGACGATTTCACCAGGGAGCTTGGAAAGGGCTATACCCATGTGGGCATCAATTTCATTGTTCCGAATGTTCTCAAGGCGCAGAGAATGGCGCGCCACGTTAGAAAACATCACCCTGAAATCACAATAATTCTCGGAGGCTACGGCGCTGCGATCCCGGACGTGCGGGAGATGGTCCCTGCGGACGACATCTGTACCGGTGAAGGGGTCCGGTGGCTCAGGGAATATTTCGGCGAAGACCCGGAGCGGCCCCTGAAACACCCGCTCATTCACGGTCCCGCGTACGAATACCTCTACGGCGCGCGGGGCAAGCCAAAAGGCGCGATCCTCATGACCGGGGTCGGCTGCGACAACGCGTGCAGGTTCTGCGCCACGTCCCACCAGTTCGGAAAAAAGTACCTGCCCCTTTTTCCCACCGGCGAGGAAATATTCCGCGCCTGCTGCGACACCGAAGCCGCGCTCGGCTCACGCGGTTTCACCATACTCGACGAAAACTTCCTGAAAAAGCCCGATCGTGCGAAGGAGCTTCTCGAGCTGATGACGGAAAACGGCAAACCGTTCGTTTTCGACATTTTTTCATCCGCTGAAGTCATCACGAAAATGGGCGTTGATTTTCTCGTGCGCCTCGGCGTGCGCATGATCTGGATCGGTGTGGAATCAAAATACAACAGCCATGACAAATTGAAAAACATCAACATCAGGGAGCTCATCCGCCTGCTCCAGTCAAAGGGCATTGCCGTCAACGCCTCGACAATTCTCTTCCAGGACCATCACGACGAAAAAACGATAAGGGAAGAAATCGATTTCGCGATCGGGCTCGGGTCGGACTTCATCCAGTTCATGAATTACACCCCCCTTCCCGGCACGGCGTTTTACCGGGAAATGCAGGAAGAAGCGAGGCTGAAAGATCTTCCCCTGCGCTACGTTCACGGCGCGGGAGAGCTCTTCTTCATTCATCCCCACTTCAACGACAGAAAAGACCATGCCGCGTACCTGCGCATGGCCTTCAGAAAAAAATACCTGCACGACGGGCCCGGCGTGGTCAGCATGGCGAAGACGGCCCTTCAGGGATACATCAGGGCGCGCGACGAACACCAACAGCGCCGGATGGGCGGCGTTGCCTGGGACACTACAGAATGCAGGTATGTCGCGCGCGACGGCGGGCATGACGACCGGTTCATGGAGCTGAGGATCAGGATGATGCGGAAAATCGCGGCGAACATCCGGCCCATACTCACCGCGGCATGGGCCTTTTCACCGAACCGGAAGTCGAGGAAAAAAGTGCTGGAGATCGCCCGTTCGTACCGGGATGTTTTCGGCCCCATGGGCATCAAACAGCGGGCGGTCTCGATCGTGCTTGTGCTCACCGGGGCGATTGAATATGTAAAAATTGTGGCGAGCAGGCTGAGGGGACGCGAATGCGTCGTGTACCAGCCTCCCTGCAGAAAGACATCCTACCCCTGCAGGCGGGATGAACATGTCGAGCGCGCAGACTTCGGCGACGAGCTCTGCTGCAGCGGAAGGGCCCTCTAGCCGGGGATGTTGTCCGCTACAGCCTGCCCGAACTGCGAGCACGTGAGGAGCGTGGCGCCCTGCATCTGCCTCTCGAGGTCATAGGTAACTTTCTTCCGGCTGATGGTCTTTTCGAGGCCGGCTATGATTCCGTCAGCGGCCTCCTTCCATCCCATGAACCTGAGCATCATCTCGCCTGAAAGGATGAGGGACCCGGGATTGACCTTGTCAAGGTTCGCGTACTTGGGCGCGGTGCCGTGCGTTGCTTCAAACACGGCCTCGCTGTCGCCGATATTGGCGCCGGGGGCCATGCCCAGGCCGCCGACCTGCGCGGCAAGAGCGTCGCTGAGATAATCGCCGTTCAGGTTCGGTGTTGCGATGACTTCATATTCGTCGGGCCTGAGGATCACCTGCTGGAACATCGCGTCAGCGATGCGGTCCTTGACCAGGATCATTCCCTCGGGGACTCTGCCGCCGTGTTTGTCCCAGAGCTCGTCCTCGGTTATGGTCCTGCCGCCGAACTCATCCCGCGCGACCTCGTATCCCCAGTCTTTAAACGCGCCTTCGGTGAATTTCATAATGTTTCCCTTGTGCACCAGGGTCACGGAATTTCGGTTGTTTTCAATGGCGTATTCGATCGCCCTGCGTATCAGGTTCTTGGTGTTGGTCACGCTTATCGGCTTTATGCCTATGCCAGCGTCTTCTGACACATCGGACTTCATTTCGTTCCTGAGAAAGGAAATGATTTTTCGGGCCTCGGGCGTCCCCTCCTTCCATTCTATGCCCGCGTAAACATCCTCCATGTTTTCACGGAAGATGACCATGTCAACCTTTTCAGGCGTTTTGACCGGGCTCGGGACCCCCTGGAAATAGCGCACCGGCCTCACGCAGGCATAAAGCTTCAGTTTCTGCCTGAGCGTGACATTGATGCTGCGGATGCCGCCGCCCACCGGGGTTGTGAGCGGACCCTTGAGGGCGACCTTGTAGACGGTTATATCCTCAAGGGTACTGTCGGGCAGCCAGCTGCCGGTCTCTTTAAAGGCCTTTTCACCGGCAAGGACCTCTTTCCACTGTATGGATCGTTTTCCTTTATATGCCTTTGCAACAGCCGCGTCCAGAACGATCCGTGTCGCCCTCCAGATGTCGGGCCCGGTGCCGTCGCCTTCGATGTAAAGCACCACCGGGTTGTCGGGAACAACCAGTTTTCCCCGGGAATACTGTATTTTCTGTCCGCTCATAAATCCCTTCCTTCCGCGGTCATGCCGCGTGATGTATCGTGAAAAATGCTGTCCGGAAACGACGCAGGGCCTTCCGGGCAAGCAAAGCAACAATTGGATGCAGTTGTTTCAAAAAATTGATTTTTTGTCAAACGACAATTAAAAACGACGAATAAAAACAATCGCGGTCCGCGTGGCTCCGGATCAACTTCCATGAATTAATGAGATACGCTCACTCAGGGGACGAAGACACTCGTTCATAAATCCTGCATGAGATAAAAAGGTCAACAAGATCAGGGTCAAGCTTGCCCTGCTCCGCTTCTTTTCTGAGTATGTTCAGGGTCGTTTCCAGGGGCACGGCCTTTTTGTAGGGCCTGTCCTTCGCGGAAAGCGCGTCATAGATGTCCGCGATCGCCATGATCCTGGACTGCAGAGATATGCTCTCCCTTCCCGAAAGCCCGCCAGGATAGCCCGAACCGTCAAGCTTCTCGTGATGGCGCAGCGCGATTTCAGGTATGCGTTTAAATTCTGGCGGCCATGGAATCCTGCTCACGAAGTTATAGGTGTGCACCACGTGGCTTTCAATCTCCCTGCGCTCGTCAGCGTTAAGGCTTCCCCTCTTGATGCTCAGGTTCGCCCTGTCGCAGTCGGATATCACCCTCATGGCGTTGCCGTCAATGTCCCTGCACTCGATGCTTTCGATGTCACGGAACATCGACGCGAGAATTTCTTCGGGATCTTCGTCCGTGACCGCGGGCTCGTTCATCCTGACGATTTTATCCTTAATGGTCCTGATGTTTTTAAGGACTTCATTCCTTTCAAAAAGCATGTCATCAAAGCACGCCCGGGTTTCATGAGTATCTGAATCCTGGCGCAATCTCTCCATTTCCCTGTTCACGCATTCGAGCTCAAGGCAGCGGTAAAGGAAATCGAACCTGAGCTTGAGATTTTCAAAGTCCTTGGGAAAAAGTTTTTTCGATTTCTGGAATATCGCGAGGTCTATGTACACTTTACCGAAGTCGTGAAGCAGCGCGGCAAGCTCAAGCTCGCGGACCGCGCTTTCCGAAAAGTGGTACGCGCCAAGATAGCCGTCCGATACGCGGTTAACCGCGTATGCCATCTCCTTGCACAGGTCAGCAACCCTGAAGGAATGACCCGAGGTCGCGGGATCGCGGGATTCTATCGCGGTTACCGAAGCCTTGACGAATTCCTCGAACTGTTTTTGTATCTGCTGAATCAGCCTGTTGTTTTCAAGGGCGACAGCCGCCTGCCCCGCGATCGCCTCCATGAGAGAATCATATTTGGTTTCAAAGGTCACGACAAACCGGTTAAAATCATCGTTTGAATTCAGTATTATCTCAAAGGCCTCGTTGCCCGAACTCACCTTGCTGTTGATGTCTTCCTTGCTGTTGATCAGCTGGATCACGCCGATAATTTCATCAACATGGTTTCTCATGGGAACAACCAGCATTGACCTGCTGATATAACTGTTTTTGCGGTCAAAGGAGGAATTAAAGGAATAAGGGGCCTCTTCGGGGATGTTATAGGCGTCGGGGATGTTGAGCACTTCACCGGTCACGGCAACATAACCGGCGATTGACTGAGTGTTCAGGTCCATGATGAACTCTTCAAGCGGGATCTCCCTTGAAAAGGTATGGGAGTACTTGAAGCGCAGCCATTGCCGTCCTGCCTCGTCCTCTTCAACCAGATAAATGCTTCCCGCGTCAGCGCCGGTGATCTTTTTGCTGAGAAAAAGGATAAGCCTGAGCAGGTTGTCCGGGTCCTTCTCGCTGGAAAGGGCCTTGCCGATATTGATAAGATCGTCCTGGTCACGCCTGATATCGATAAGCTTGGCCAGGTGGTCATTCCTGAAGGTGACGACCTTGTAAAACTCTTTAAGCACCCTGAAGGTCTTCCGGACAATAAAATCGAAGTTGACCCGGTTGATAAAGCCTGTCCTGAATTCAGCGATATTTTCCAGCCGTTCGGGATTGAATTTTCCCAGTTCCTCGTCAGAACCGATGACAACCAGCTGAAAAATCATCCTGTCATACGACATGGTGTTAAGGAATTCAGTGGTCGTATTAATTTCATCAATGCGGATGAAAATAATTAGAAGAAGTACGTCATTTTCATTCCCCTCAAGAACTGAAGTTATCGCATTCCTGATACTATCTATCGGGACAATCCCGCCGGGAATTTGTTGAGGAACCTCAATATGGGTTGCCGCTGCCTCAGTTATATATATTCTGTTCAGCATGCCTACTTTCTACTGGAAACAATGGTACTTTAACTATAGTGCCCCGGCCCTGTTTGCGTCAATGATATTTTAGTAATATCTAAATTATTGCCCCTCACCAGCCGATAACTATACAAAAGGTAATTAGCCATTTGACGGTTCAAATGGTAATCAACTACGAATAATACTTGACTGTTACATACCTTTTTTTTATTGAAAAAAAGTGTCAAAGGCCTGAAAAGCGACTCCATTACCTGAAAGGCCGTGCGAATCCGTTATCATATTATTTTCCGAAACATAAAACCAAAAATTGATAGAGAATAATGAAAACAAAAATAAACATTAACGATGTTCTCGAGGAACTCGGCAAGGCTCTGATCAAAGCGCTCTCCTATTCAACCTATCCCGAAGAAAGGACCGCAGGCCTGATCCGCTCCATAGACCAGATTGTCGCATCACCGACATATCTGCTCGACTGTGAAATCTATTTCCGCACAGCGGACTCGAACGACATGCTTTTATATATTTCAAACATTCTGTATAACCTTAAAATGCAGAGCGATTTTCAGATGACGCCCGATGAATTGAAATGGCTGGGAAGCGTCTGGAAAAATTTTCTCAACCGCAATATAACCTACCAGGGGATATTCAAAAAAGTTGACGAATACAAGATAAAATTCAAATCGTACTACCAGATTTCAGGGACCTTCATCAATCAGCTCGAAAACGTGAACCTGATTAAAGAGGAATTCATCGATAACGCGACTCCCGAAAATACCCCATTGATCAATCTTGAAAACTTCTACCAGCAGATATCGGAAATCCTTTCATGGATGAAGCCCACATACTATTTCATGCTCGATTATTACTACGAAGGGGGAAAGGACGGCTTTCAGCCGGCGTCAGAAGAAAAAGCCAAACTGAAAGGGCTGGCGAGTTTCGGCACGTTCAACTACACCTATTACGACCTGACCATACTGGCATGCCAGAGCCTCGGCGTGCTTGAAGCGGCATATCTCATAATGAAAAAAAAGAAAACAAGCAAACGGATCATCACCATCGACGGAAAACAGAAGTTCCTTTCAACGTCAGAGATATACACCATCTACCTGAACAAGTTCGGGGACATGAAAAAAGAACTCGCCCGGCTCAAACAGGCATAAACGGCGGAAAAGATTCTCGATCATCCTCTCTTTCTCATCATCACCGAGAAAATACCTAACGCGGCCAGCTCGGTCACGGTGGTAAAAAGGGCTATCCAGAGAATCCCCACTTCATACAGCAGCCCCATAAGGCTGCTGCCCAGAAAAATAAACAGGCCGTAGGACGCGTTAAAAATACCGTAACCGGTGCCCCTCTTTTTCAGCGAGGTCAGGTCAGCTATGGCTGCCCGCATGATCGTCTCATGCACTGCCATAACAATGCCCCACAACAGCATTGCGGCGGCGACAAACACAACCGATTCGGTAAAAGCTAACAAAGGGATGGGGATGCTTAAGAGCGGGATCAGCAGAAGCGTCATCATCCCCTTTTTATCATAAAGCCTACCGATAATCAAAGCGGCCACCGCGTCGATCCCCATTGCGAGGGCGTAAACCAGCGGTATCTGCGCGTCAGGGAGGACGTTTTTAACCTTAAGATGGTACGCGATAATGCTGAAGTTCGCGAACCCGACGACAGCAAGAGCCGAAAAACCCGTGTAAAGCCAGAAAATTCTGGTGAGATTGTTTTTCTCCGCTCCATCCGGCGCCGCCCCTTCAAAGGCCTGCGTATCAGGGGCCTGCCGGTTCGCGACAACAAGAAGCGCCATGAGAAGGAAAAACGGCACCCATAAAAGGGCATACCCGGTGCTGTAGTCGCCTTTTAAAACGAAGACCGCGGTGAAAACAAGGGGGCCGGCGACCGCACCGATCTGGTCCATGGCCTCGTGCAGGCCGAACCCGAAGCCGCGTCCCACCTGTGTGGCTGCATGGGAGATAATAACATCCTTTGCCGGACTCCTCAGCGCCTTGCCCAGGCGTTCGCAAACGATAAAAACCGCGGCGACCTGCCAGGTCCCGGTCAGGGCAAGAAGGGGCACGGAGACCAGGAGTCCGTAACCGAGAAAAGTAAACACCCAGTAGGCCCTGGTGCGGTCGGCAAAAAGCCCGGAAAAAAGCCTGATGCCGTAACCGGCAAACTCACCGATGCCGGCGACCAGTCCGACCGCGGCGGCCCCGGCCCCCAGTGTCGCAAGATAGGGGCCGTTGACGCTCCGTGCCCCTTCATAGATAATGTCACCCAGCAGGCTGACCCCACCGAACAGCAGGATCAGGCGGAGCGCGTGTTTTTTATTCAATTTCATAATATCACCATAACAGGAAATGCATGTTGCCGGGTCAATACACCGTCTCCTTACTAAACATTATGAAAACTCTGTCAACCAAATCTTATTCCTCAATCAGGACGGCGTACTGGTAGCAAATTATTTTTAGGGGCAACCGTTTCATAACAC
>DAIUKG010000071.1:0-10492 GCA_036848375.1 Spirochaetota bacterium | reverse complement strand
GCGTCAGAGGGGACACGGTGTTTCAGGGGCTCGCCGTTTATCACGGGCATGCCCTGCCTGAGCGCTGCCCGGTCACGGGAAAGGGCCAGGACCCGGTACACGCCTCCATCATGCGTCATCACCAGGTCGCCCGGTGAAAATTTTTGGGCGGTGAGCCTGTTTAGCAGGATGATCTGTTCCCGCGCGAGTGAGGGCCCTGAATCGGCAGGGCCAACCTGCGACAGGGGGAAGAATGAAAAGAACGTGAACAGCGAGCCCGCCATGGCGGCCCATGCTACAGGCGCGTAGAGAACATAAAACGGCACGCTGTTGTACCGGGCGGCCCTGATTTCCGGTTTTTTTTTCGTCGCCAGGAACGCGTGCAGGCATGAGGCGATGCCCGCGGCGCAGACTGCAGCACATGAAACAATGAACAGGGTTCCTATGGCCTGTTTGCCGGTGAGGAGAACGTAAAAGGGAAGCGCCCACAGCGGCAGTATCCAGAGAAGCAGAAAGGCGGCGCCGCGGGTCGGTGAACCGGAATATATCTGACCCAGCCCGGGAGCGGCAAGCGACAGGACAGCGGCGAGGCCGGGCCTGCGTTCGGTCTTTCTGGATGTTCTGATTATTTTATCGTTCATGCGTGTGATGTATGTGCCAGTGGCTTTTATTATTGCATCATTATAACAGTTTGTTCGTCTTTACTCCCTTTTCATTAACTGGAATAATGATTTCACTCGTAATGGGTCCACATCCTGATGATTTTCACGGTTTTTTCATCCTCTAAAACCTGATAGATAAGTCTATGCTTAATGGTTATTCTGCGTGAATATGCTCCTATAAGATCGCCTCTCAATTTTTCATATGGGGGGTTGTTCTGAAAAGGATTTTGGGCGATTATTTCAAGAAGTTCTTTTACTTTTTCCTTCAGGCCGGCTTCTTTGATTTTTTGAGCATCCTTACTGGCCTGTCTTGTATAGACCAGACGGTATGTCACCAATCAATGTCCTCTTTGCATTCAGATAGCGGTTCAGCAAGGCCTTTCTGAATTGATTCGCGCATCCCGGGAATTGAAAGCAGATACATTGTTTCTTCAATAGATTTCCAATCTTCTTCAGAGACAAGAACAGCCCGTTTCCTTTTCCCTGTTATATAGATCGGCTCATGGGTCATGCTTGTTTCGTCAATGAGGTTAAAGAGCTGATCGCGTGCTTTTGTGGCATTTATTATTTTCATGTTAATTACCTCAACAAAAGTAGTGTATGGAATTACACCGGTCAATCCTTTTATTTTTTCTGTAATTTGAGATCATTTTCAATTGTTGAATTTTTTTTGTATATGGATTTCATCCCTATTCATGTTTCGACAGAGTTCAGCACAGGTCGTGTAAATATCTTACATCTTTATCTTCGCGCCTCCGCGTGAGACTTCTCGTTCTTTTTTCTCTGTGCCCTCGGTGCCTCGGTGGCAATCTTAATAAAAATGTTTTTTAAAATATATATCCCAACATTCTGAAGTTAGCTATCATTTTACAATGAGCAGATTGTCCTATAAAAACGACTCAATAAAGTCCCTGACCTCTTCTTTTCCCTGGTACACGCCGAAATGGCCCTCGCAGAGGACATCGGCGTTCAGCGACATCAGGAACTCAAGGGACTGCCGGTACTGGCTTCTGTCAGAAAGGAGCGTGTCGTTAAGCGGCCCGTGAACATCCTGCCCGAAAAGCACGAGCATCCCGTCAGAGCGAACGGTCAGGACCGATGACCCCGGAGAGTGGCCGGGCGTGTGGATGAATTCGATGTCAAGGTCCCCCAGGGAGAACGTGCGCCGCGGTTCACTCACCTTGATGTCGATCGGGAGCGGGCGCATAAACGACCCGTACCAGGAGGCCGCGGTAACTTCCGAATCGCCGCTTTCAAGGTATACCGCGTCAAGATTGTGGCAGACGATTTTACATGCGGTATGCTGCCGGATTTCTTCAGCACCGCCGGTGTGATCGAAGTGGCAATGGGTGAGAAACAGGTATTTCAGCGCGTCAGGGCCGATGCCGCAGCGTTTCGCGTTCATCAGTATCCGTTCGGTCGCCCTTCCCGTTCCCGCATCGACCAGCGCGGCCTCGCTTCCCGAGGCGATCAGGTAGACCGCTGCGTCAGACGGGTGTGACAGGGACGGGCCGCCTACTTCAAAGATGTTTGACAGTATCTTCATTGTTTAACATTCCACAATACTTTGAAATAGCGCAATACTTTTTTGGGTTTTCAGATTGACGAATAGTGATTGACTAAATATCAAAACTGTTGTTTCTTCGGTGTTATGTCTGATGTGCTTAAAATCGCGCACCGTGGATATTCAGAAAAATACCCTGAAAACACGATGCCGGCTTTTAAAGCGGCCCTTGACGCGGGCGCTGATATGATTGAGCTCGATGTGCATCTCTCCCGCGACCGGAAGCTGGTGGTCATCCATGACGAAACCATTGACCGCACGTCAAACGGTTCGGGAAGAGTAGGGGACATGAGCCTGGCTGAGCTCAGAAAATTCGATTACCGTCACACCTTCAGGGAAAAGGGGCCGTGTGACATCCCCCTGCTTGAGGATGTTATCGAGCTGGTAAAGGGAAGGGCCGGGTTAAACATCGAAATCAAGAACCTTCCTTCCCATTACCGCGGCATAGAAGAGATACTTGCCGGTACGCTGAAAAAGACGGGTTTTCTGGATGACGCGCTTGTTTCGTCGTTCGATCATTTCTCACTTGAAGAAATAAAGCGCGTTGAGCCGGCGGTAAAAACAGGCATGCTGTATGACAGCCTGTGGCTTTCCTTTAACCGCGAGGTTGATATCCTGGGCTGTTTTTCCGTGCATCCCTCGATAGACTCGTTTTACCCTGAACAGGCCCGGTGGGCGCGGGAGCATGGCATGAAGGTGTTCCCCTGGGTCGCGAAAGACCGGGAAACGCTGAATATGCTCGTCGGCTCCGGGCTGGTTGACGGGGTGATGGTGAACGACCTGGACCTGTTCGCAAAATAAAAAGAGGATTGGCCACGGAGACACAGAGGGCTCAGAGAAAGTGTGATGTATAATATAAGGGAACCTCTATAAATTACATTTTTGATGTTCCCTTGTGGGCACATTATCTGATAAAATCAGGAGTTATCATATTTCATAATAATGAAACTCCTGATTTTTAGAGGTGCCCATAAAGAAATGTTATGTGAAATTGTTTTTTTTTGTAATTCATGCAAACATGGTGATATAAGACAGAATTGTTAATACTCAAGCCGAAGGGTTGAATATTGTCTCTGTGTTCTCTGTGTTCTCTGTGCCTCAGTGGCCATCTTTATTGATATCAGGATTGATTTATGAATAACGGCTGTTTAAGAACAACACTTCTCTCTTTTTTCCTGCTGCTGGTATTTTTTGTCCCTGCAGAGCCGGGAGCAAAGAACGCTATCTCGTATAACAAGGACGGATGGAATTATCTCCGTAAAGGAGACCACCTCCGCGCTGTGGTGAATTTCAAGAACGCCCTGAAACAGAACCCCCGTTATCTGGATTCTCTTATCGGGCTCGGGAAAGCGTATAATGAAGTAGAGGCCTATGAAAAGGCGGTTGAGCTTTTCGCTGACGCGTTGAAACTGCAGGAAAATTCCGACCAGGCCCTGACCGGAATGGGGTTCGCGCTCTTGGGGCTTGGCAGGACGAAGCAGGCGCTTGAATCTTTCAGCCGGGCTGTTGAAGTATCGGGGGAGAACCTCGAAGCCCATTACGGGATCGCGTACCTTTACTATCTCATGGGGAAAAAGATCTGGTCGGAAAGGAAAGCACAGTCGATATTGAAGATCAACCGCTATCATGCCGGTTCGCTTCTTCTTATGGCTGATATAAAAAGCGCTGAGCGGAGGTTTGAAGAAGCCCGTACGTATTGCCAGCGGGCCATTGAGGGTGACAGCGATAGCCCGGCCGGCTACATCTCCTGCGCCGAGGTGCTCGTGCGGGAATACCTGAAAGGTGAAAATAACGCCGCTGTTGCCGAGGCAATTGATTCCCTCAACCGGGCACTTTCAATTCAACCCGAAAGCTTTCAGGCTAACAGGATGATGGGGACTATTTCCCTCATGCAGGGGCAGTATGGAGAAAGTGTCGCTTACTATAAAAAGGCATTGTCTCTTCACGCCGGCCCGCAGGTGATGTATAATCTTGCCGTGGCCTATGACCGGTCAGGGAGCCAGGAAAGCGCTCTTGAGAGTTTTCTGCGCGCTTATGAAAAGTCTCCTTCGGATTCAATTCTGAGATCTCGCATGGAAAATTTTCTCGTGTACCGTGATTACGAGATCGGCCATCCGGCACGGGTGCTGCTCGGGAATGAGAGATACCAGACAGCACTTGAAAACGAGCGCAAGAACCTTCCTGACGATGCGGTATTTTCACTGAGAAGGACTATTTTTCTGAACCCGATGAACCGGGACGCCCGAGAGCGGCTCATGCGCTATTACGATGTACTGGGGTACAAGCGTTTTTATCTGGATGAATTGAAAGACATGAACAGGCTTTATCCCGAAACGCGGTACCAGGAGCGCCTGGCCGCGGAGATTATCAAGAGGAGGGACGCGCTGTATCATCGTGAGGGTTATTCAGACGATGAGCCTCCGAGGGACGTGCCGGTGGTGCTGGTTTTTAATTTTGATACTGACGCTGTATCGACCCACGCCGATGCCGGGTCGGTTCTAGCCGGCGGGCTGACGTTTACGCTGGGCCAGTTTGGCAGGATGAAGACCCTGGGTGAGCGGTCCCGCGTGAATGCGGTTAAGGGCGCAGAAATGAAAGCCGGCTTTGAAAAGGCGCTTGAGGAGCTATCACTGAAAATAAAGGATGAAGACCTTCCCCCGGTTGATTATATTGTTTATGGATCGTGTACTGAAGAGGGCAAGAGCCTTTCTGCCGTGTGCAACCTTATGGATTTTCACAAGGGCATTATCATCAATACGGTTGAGCTATCAGAATCCGGGAAGAACGCACTTCCCGATCTGTGCCTGAGACTGGCGAGGCGAATATATGATGTCATCCCTTTCAAGGGGAGAATTCTCAAACTGAAAGAGACGGGGATTATTGTCAATCTCGGCCTGTTTGACGGTATCAATGCAGGAAGTATTCTAATGCTGCAAAAAATATCTGAAACTGATCAAAGAAGGGGCCTTCCCCAAAAAGTTTACTTCAGCGTGAAAGAGGCCGATACCCTCGTGTCGTACGCCGAGCCTATGGACAAGAAGGATCTGGAACAGGTTGATTCAAGCGATGTGGTGTTTCCGCAGAAGCGGAGAAGGGCCCGAATGATTGAGTAAATAGAGGGGGGACCTTATGTCAGTAAAATCGTTAAAGCGCCCGATTATCATGAGAATGTTAGGTGTTCCGGCAACAGGGCTGCCCCTGGAAAAAGATTCATGGACCTATGACGGGTCGACTCTGGTTGTCAATCTTGAAAAAACACGGGAGCTGTCACGGACCGGGGGCGCGGTGCGCATTGAAGGCAGGGGGCTTCCCGACCGGCTGCTCATAGTAAACGGTGAGGACGGTAAATTTCACGCTTATTCAAACCGGTGCAGGCACATGGGAAGAAGGTTTGACCCGGTCCCGGATACCGATACGGTCCAGTGCTGCAGCATAATGAGGGCAACCTATGATTATTCAGGCGCACGGATTGCCGGGCCTGCTTCAGGGAAGCTGAAAACCTACGGTATTGAGACTTATGACGGGAAGCTTATCATCCGGCTTTAAAGCTCATCGGCCTTTTGCTGGCTTTCTTCCTGCCTGAATTCATTGCTTAACGTTTCGGAAATCGCCACAATGTCTTTGGAACTTTCCCTCAGGCTTTCCGCGCTGTGGGCGTTGTTCTGCACCAGGACCGTTGTGGTCTCAATGGAGCGTACGACCTCATTGATCGCGTTCTGCTGTTCGGTCATCGTAAGGTTGATGAGCTCCGATTTGTCTTTTACATCAACGGTGCGTGAATTCATTTCATCCCTGAGGACCTTCTGGTTTTCGATTTCTTTCAGTATGTCTTCGGACCGGGTTTTCAGTTCGCTCACGTTGGAAAGCAGGAAGGACAGGAAGGTTATAATGTCGCCGATGATCCTGTTGCCGCTTTCAACATCGGTCTTGTTTTTTTCTATGAGCTGCGTTATCTGTTTCAATTCATGCGCCGAGTTGTCGGCGAGCTTGCTGATCTCATCCGCCACAACGGCGAAACCCCTGCCGTAATCGCCGGCGCGCGCGGCCTCTATGGACGCGTTCAATGAAAGAAGGTTTATCTTGTCGAAGAAATCATTCATGATTGATGCGATCGTGAGGATGCTGTTCGAATTTTCGAGAAGGGTCCTGTTGGTCTCGTCCAGTATCGCCGAGGAGCGTTCGCCCTCATGCGCCTGTTCGGCAAGGCCGGAAAAAAGGTCAGCGATGTTCTGGCCGTGTTTTTTCATGGTCTCTATTGACTCGGATAGTTTTTCAATGGTCTCTACAAGGGCCATCATTGACGAGTTCTGGTCCCTGGTCGCCTGGGCGGCGTGTGAAGTCCCGGCGGAAATCTCCTCAATCGTTGACGAAAGTTCTTCCATTGACGCTGACTGGTTTTGCGAGTTGTCGGAAAGCGTGCTGATCGCGTCATCCGTAGTTTTGATTGACGAGTTCAATTTGACCGATATCCCTTTTATGGTTGAAAGCATTGAGCTTATGAACGAGTACTGTTCGTTGTTTTTATCATTTTCCTGGTTCATTATGGTGATGACGCTTGTCATCATCTTGATTATCATGAGGGATATGGTATAGGTGATGATGCAGGCCGCGATACTGTCCAGGAAAGAGTTTTTAATTGAATCAAGAAGGGGGCCGTCAAATTTTCCCTTGACGAAAAAGAAAAACAGCGCCTGGCAGAGAATGAAATATATAGTGACCGCGGTGACCAGTATAGTATTGGAGAACAACGCCCCCAGTACGATAATGGCCTGGGCAAAGTAGGCGAGCGCGAGCCCCGCATGTGGGGCAAGAGCGTATTTTCCCGCAAGCCCGATTCCTACGACCAGGGATGTCGAAACCAGGCATGAGAAGGCCGCTGACCCGTATTTCCCCGCTGTCAGTAAAATAATACTTATAAGGGAACCAGCCATGATGGTCCCGGTAAAGAGCGTGAACTGTATAAAACGTTCCCAGCTGATCAGCATGGAACTCAGGGTGAGTATGATCATCATGCACAGGAGAACCAGGTTCCATCTGAATAAAAGCAGCGCTTTTTTCCTGGTGAGCAGATCGGCGTCCATAAATTTAAACTGAATTTTTCCGCGAATGTTTTTTGCAAGGCCCATGAATAACTCCTTGAAATTTACGCAATGAATGGTTCTTTAGTAAGGGAACCTTTATAAACTACATTTTTGGGGTGCCCATAAAAGTTGTTTTCTGGATATTTACATAAAAGGACAAAAATGTCAATAAATAATGGTCATTACACGTGTTATATGTTGAGTAATTGAATAAACTACTATAATCAGCCAAACCGGAAAACAGTCAGGGGGAGATTTGATCATGAAAAATGGAATATATCATGATAAGCTGATTTCAGCAGAGGCCTTTCTTGACCTGGTCAAGCCCGGCAGCAGGCTTTTTTTGAGCAGTGAGCCCGCTTCACCGCTGCATACCATTGATGCTCTGATCAGCACCAATAAAATGAACCTCATGGACCTGGAACTGGTACAGTTGATGACAATCGGTTCATTCCTGACCCCGGATTCATGTGATCTCCTCCATTTCAGGCTGAAGACCTTCCATATCGGGGAGAGCCTGTCGCGGGAGGTATGTTACGGCACCTTTGATTATATTCCGGCTGGCATTATAGATATACCAAAAATTTTCGAGAGGAATATCCTTGATATCGACATCGCGGTCATAGCCCTTTCGCCGCCCGATGAAGAGGGATTCATGAGCCCGGGTATTGCCGTTGACGTTGCTGCCATCGCCGCAGCAAAGGCAACGGTGGTCGTTGCCGAGATCAATCCGAATATGCCGTTCACGGTCACCGATTCACTCATCCATATTGATGACGTGGATCATGTTATCGAAAGCGATCTGCCTCTCACCGAACGCCCGGCGCGCGCGTATGACGATGTCTCAGGCCGTATGGGATGGAACATCTCAAACCTCATTGATGACGGTTCAACCGTGGTGATGCATGTCGGCTCCGTGTTCGACGCCCTGGCGTCCCACCTGAAGAAGAGGAAAAACCTTTCGGTACTCACCAATGTCGTATCTGACTGGGTGATCGATTTAATAGAAGAAAAAGTCCTTAGTCCTGACCCGGTGCACGGCGGCTTCGCGGTCATCACCAACAGCTGCTACGGGACCAGGCGGCTTTACGATTACGTGCACCGGAATCCCCTGATCAGGTTCGTGCCCCTCGACTACCATAACCCTGCTTCGAACATGAGCCACCTGAAGAACCTGGTCTCAATCCTGAACGTGGAAAAGACCGATATCTCCTGCAACACCGTGCGCTTCCACGCTCGCGATAACATCCTCTCCGGGTATCCCAGCAAGTTTCATTTCGCCCTTGTTTCTTCACAGCTGGGCGAGGGCAGGGTCATATGCGCGCTGCGTTCAGTCGATCGAGAGGGCAACAGCTCAATCGTGATGTCGCTCGAACATGAAACGGAGCGTGTCAGGTCGACCATGGGTATTGTGCAGTATGTGGTGACCGAGTACGGCATAGCCAGCCTTTTCGGAAAATCAATCCGTGAGCGGGTAATGGCGCTGATCGATATAGCGCATCCGTCCCACCGTGAGGAACTCCTGACACAGGCCAAGGAGACAGGGTACGTGTACCAGGACCAGATATATGTCACGGGAAACGCGGTGAACTACCCGGAGAATCTTGAAACAGTCAAGACCTTCAGGAACGGCCTTGAGGTGAAGTTCAGGCCAATAAAGCCGACCGATGAAGACATGCTGCGCCGGCAGTTTTATACTTTTTCGGATTCTTCACGCTATATGCGGTACTTTACCGCCATGAGGGTCATGCCTCATAAAAACATGCAGAAGTACGTGAACATCGATTATGACAAAACCCTTTCAATCGTGGGCCTGATCAACGAAGGGGGCAGGGAACGCATCATAGCCGAGGGGCGCTACGCGTGGTATGAGTATGATAAAACCTATGAGATGGGTTTTGCCGTTAACGAGGAGTTCCAGGGCATGGGCATCGCCTCTTTTCTGCTCAATTACCTCATCAAAATAGCGGCGGAGCGGGGCATTAAAAAGCTGTCAGCTTCGGTGCTTCCCGAGAACAAGGCGATGCTCAGGGTTTTTGACCGCGCTGACCCCGCTCCGAGGAAGCGGGGCGCGGACGGAGTTGTTGAGCTTAATTTTGACCTTCCCTGAATGTTCTGTACTGACCGGGCGCTATTTCAGTTTTTGTTTCGCTGCCTGCACGGTGTTTTTCAGGAGCATGGCGATCGTGGTCGGGCCCACGCCGCCCAGGCGCGGCGTAATCCATCCCGCGACCTCGCCCACGCTTTCGTCAACATCAGGCAGCAGCTTCCTACCTTCCCACTGGATGCCGCCGCTTATCACGACAGCGCCTTTTCTCACCATGTCCGGTTTGACAAAACCGGCAACACCGATCGCCGAGATCACTATGTCTGCCGCCCTGGTGTAGTCCGGAATGTTTTTTACGCCGGTGTGCACCACGGTCACGGCCGCGTTCGCCCAGTCCCGTTTCATGGACATGAGCAGAGCCAGGGGCCTTCCCAGCGTCGGGCCGCGCCCGACGATGACAACGTGCCGTCCCTGCACCGGAATGGCGTAGTGTTTTAAAATTTCAACAATGCCCGCGGGAGTGCACGGCAGGGGGCCGTCCTTCTGCAGAACCAGCTTCCCCAGGTTTACCGGGTGCAGGCCGTCCGCGTCTTTAGCGGGGTCGATGGCCTCAACCGCCTCGTTGAAGTCAAAGCCTCTCGGGACCGGGTTCTGGATCAGGAACGCATCCACCTCGGGGTTGTCGTTGAATTCTTTTACCGCGTTCATCAGGTCTGACTGCGACGCCGATGCCGGAAGTTCAATGTGGAACGATTTGATTCCCGCGGTCGCGCAGGTCTCGTGCTTTTTCCGCACATAACCGGCGCTTGCCGCGTCGTCGCCGACCAGGATCGTTCCAAGGCCGGGAATGATGCCCTGTTCCCTGAGTTTATCGGTTTCGTTTTTTAGCCCGCCCAGAATTGCTTCTGCAATGGGAAGTCCTGAAAGTAGCTGTGCGCTCATGTGTTGATAATACCTCAATCTGGTTTGTTTTTTCCGTCGCGAACTCCACAGCGGCAGATTTGTCATTGCCCGGGGAAGTGACGGGTTTACTGATAGGGTTAGCATACTCCTGGTGAACGCTTATTTTATCAAGGACTTTTCGTGAAGCGGTTTATCGGCCGGGGGGGTAGCAGTATAATTTTGAGGGTAACGTAGTTTTGTCATTCCGGTTTTGCAT
>DAIUKG010000070.1:0-11505 GCA_036848375.1 Spirochaetota bacterium | reverse complement strand
GATGCAAAACCGGAATGACAAAACTACGTTACCCTCAAAATTATACTGCTACCCTGTTACCGGGCCGGTTGCCGATAAAAAAATAATTGAATTAATTATTGCCGGGTTTTATTATGTAACGCTGCAGCTGCACAGGCTCATGCCCGCTATAGTGCTCAGCAAAACAAGGGCATCAATCAGGTGGACTCCGCCTGATGACAAGAGATGCCAGGCAAAGGAAGGGAGGCATCCATGAAAAGAATGTTTTTATTGTTACTCTGCTGTATTGTTCCCCTGGTATATGGTTTTGGCCAGGAAAAAAAGGCCCAGGAAAATAAACTTCAGTCTGAAAATATCGATAATGAAGGGAAGAACCTTGACTCCCTGATTAATGATTTAAATGTTAAAATCGCCGGCCTGGTCAAAAAATACGACCTTTTTAATAACGACGGCATCAAGATTCTTCCCTACCGGTTTTCCTATTCAAAAGGCGACGGCTATATCGAGTTAGAGCGTTACGTGTTCCTTAAGGATGACATTTATAACAGGGACATCGTGGGCATAGAAACAAAACAATTGAGAGTGTACGGCGCGGGCCAGGGCATATCTAAAATCCAGTACACGATTTATGAAAACAACCATCTTAACGGGATGGTCTCCCAGGTCATCATAGAAGACCCCTCCCCGGAAGCAATGGGTACCGACGATATGCTTTTTACTCACCAGAATAACGGCAGGAAGCTTCTTGAAAACAGAAAGCTCGGCGAGGTGAAGAATTCAACCGCTTTTCCCGTGAGAAATGACATCAAAAGGGATTTTATTGTTCCCACACTTTCATTCTTCTATGACTCCCTGCTCTTTATCTGTCAATCATATGAAAAGTCTTCAAAAGACACGGAACATATGATGAATGAATTTCTGAAAAAATCGACTAAATACTGATTGTGTCCACCCCGGTGGTGCAGGTGACAGGCATGCCTGTCACCTGCACCACCGGGGTGCCTGTCATCTACATACGGGAAACCGGGGCTTCTTCATCCGATTTTACGGTACCGTTACACTAAAACTCACTAAAATAAGAAAAGTGTTGACACCGGCATGAATTACCGGTGCATATAGAGGTTTAAATTAAATGATAATCCTTTCATACTGATTTAATGAATACTTCAGCGATATTTTAGGAGGACTTGATGAGAATAGCAGTAGTTGGATCAGGCTACGTGGGCCTGGTCACCGGAACGTGTTTTGCTGACATGGGGAATGATGTATGGTGCATTGATATTGACCAGAAAAAGATCGAAAACCTGAAAAATGGAAATATTCCCATATATGAACCCGGCCTTGAAGAGCTCGTTAAGAAAAATTATGCTGATGGAAGGCTTCGATTCACTACTGACATAAAAGAAGGTATCAGTGAGGCTCTTTTCGTGTTCATTGCTGTGGGCACCCCGCCTGAAGAGGACGGCTCAGCGGATCTCCAGCACGTGATACAGGTCGCCAGGGATATCGGCAGTGTCATGGAAAAATATCTTATCATAATCGATAAATCAACGGTGCCGGTCGGGACTGCTGAAAAAGTGCGCGCCGCGGTGAAAGCTGAACTTGATAAAAGGGGACGAAACGACCTTGAGTTTGACGTCGTGTCGAATCCGGAGTTCCTCAAAGAGGGCGACGCGATCGAGGATTTTCTCAGGCCTGACCGTGTTATTATCGGTACGGACAATGTAAGGACCGGAGAATTGATGAGGGAGCTCTATTCCGCTTTTGTGCGCCAGGGCGACCGCGTCCTGGTTATGGATATTCCGTCAGCGGAAATGACCAAGTACGCGGCGAACGCGATGCTCGCGACCAGGATCAGTTTCATGAACGAACTGTCTTACCTGTGTGAAAAAACCGGTGCCGACATCGAGAGCGTCAGGCACGGTATCGGTTCCGATTCGCGTATCGGAAGGTCGTTCCTCTACGCAGGAGTCGGGTACGGCGGTTCATGCTTTCCCAAGGACGTCAAGGCCCTGATCCATACGTCGAAACAGCTGGGCCATAATCTCAAGATCCTCACCGCGGTTGAAGATGTGAATAAATGGCAGCGGGAACGTTTTGTTGAAAAGGTCCTCGAACGGTTCGGTGACAAGATAAAAGGGATGAAATTCGCGGTGTGGGGCCTTGCTTTCAAGCCCAATACTGATGACATGAGGGAGGCCCCTTCGATCGATATTATCAATTCATTGAGGAAAAAGGGCGCTTCGTTCAGGGCCTATGACCCGATCGCGATTGAGACTGCCAGGGCGATTATCGGGGACGAAGCGGTAAGCTATGAAAAAAAGAATTATGACGTGCTCGAAGGTTCGGACGCTCTGTTTATCGTAACCGAGTGGCACCATTTCAGAAAACCGGATTTCGAGAAAATGAAGTCACTGCTCAAGAACCCTGTCATTTTTGACGGAAGGAACCTCTATGAGCCTTCGAGGATGAAAGAACTCGGTTTTGAATATTACTGCATTGGAAGAATTCAATAGGGGAAGGTATCGCGGGGGAGTTGCCTATGAAGAACCCGATACTTGTTCCGGAACTCAGGGATCTGCTGAAGAAGAAACGCTTGAGCATACTCCAGTCTTTTATGGAAGAGGGCCACGCGAAGGAGATCGCGGAATACGTGACCATGCTCTCCCCTGCAGAAATCTGGAAACTCCTGAACCTGGTGGACAAGCACCGGATGGTCGATATATTTTCCTACCTGGACATGGATGTCCAGGTTGAGATGGCGTCCGGCAGTACCAAGAAGAACATCACCGAGCTTTTAAAAGAGATGTCCCACGACGACAGGGCCGACCTTTTTCAGCACCTTGACCCGGAAATAGCGGGGAGGCTCCTCATCCTTCTGCCTGTTTCGGAGCGGACCGACATCATCAAGCTCACCTCATACCGTGAAGAGACCGCGGGCGCGATCATGACCACGGACTTCATCACCCTCAATGAAAACGATACGGTCGAGAATGCGATCAGGAAAATCCGCAGGGAGGCGCCCTCAAAAGAGACCATTTACTATGTGTACGTCACGAGCAACGAGAAAAAGCTTCTCGGCTTTATTTCGCTGAGAAAGATCATCCTTGCCCAGCCGAAGCAGAAAATCGGCGAGATCATGAAGCGCGAAGTCATCTACGCCCATGTTTCCGATGACCAGGAGTTCGTTGCCCGCCTTATTGACGAGTACGACCTCATCGCGCTACCCATTGTCGATGCCGGAGAGCGGCTTTCCGGAATCATCACCTATGACGACGCTATTGATATCATCCGCGAGGAACAGACCGAAGACCTTGAAAAACTCATGGCCATCAGCGGCGGTGTCGAGGAAAAGCCCTACCTTGAACTGCCGCCGTACATCCATTTCAGGAAAAGGGTCTTCTGGGTCGTGATCCTGGGAATATTCGGCCTGGTCACCGGCCTGATAATCGAGTATTTTCAGAAGACCCTTGAAACGCTGATCATCCTCGCTTTTTACATGCCGCTGCTCAACGCCGCAGGCGGCAACACCGGCTCTCAGTCTGCAACCGTTGTCATGCGCTCGCTCACGCTCAAGGAGCTCACGCCCCGTGATATCCTGAAGGTCGCTCGCAAGGAATTGATTGTAAGCTCGCTTCTTTCGCTGTGTTTGGCGCTGGTCACCTTCGGCAGGGTTATTTTGTTTTCGCATAAAGAGGCGATACCCGCAAACTTCGAGTTGACCACCATTGCGCTCGTGATCGCCGTGTCCCTGGGCCTGCAGGTGATCTGGGCGACCGTTTTCGGCGCGCTCATCCCCATTATTGCGACGCGCGCCAAGATAGACCCCGCGGTGGTTTCAAGCCCGCTTCTCGCCACTATCGTTGACATGGGCGGCATCGTGATATACTTCAGTGTCGCGAAAGTGATACTCGGAATATAAGCTGCAGAATTGCAGTCTTGAGTGTTCCGGTTATATGTATAAATTTATAGAAGAGGAATGCCGGTAGTGATGATTTCGTTTAATATGGGAGAGACTGAATTTTTCGAGAGGTATTCATCAAGGCCGATCGGGACCGCTTCAATTCGGTGATCGATCGAAGAGGCAATATAGTTCAGCCTGCTCCCTTCGTCAAAGCGGTCTTTTCCAAAATCCCGCGATATTACCGCAATATCGATGTCGCTTCCCCGCTTCGCTTTCCCCGTTGCGTATGATCCGTAGAGAATAAACAGGTCTGCCCTGACATTGTTTTTCTTTAACAGTGAGTGCAGTTCTATGACCCGTTCTTTAATGTCCCTGATATCCATTCATGCATCCTGATGCATTCTTTCAAATATTTTTTTGCAAGACCCCGGGTCGCTTTTTTGTAAATTAAAAATTGTTCATCCGGATATCTGCACTCAATATTAAATTCATTGATCTCGGCAAGTATTTTTTTGTCAGGTTCCGAGATATCCATGCCCGACTCCTTGAAAAGGTAAAGCAGATTATGGGAGTATGGTGCATGCTTATGTTTCATTGAAACATAATAGGCCTTTATGATTTTTTCAATAGTCAGGTGGATATAAAAAAGCACTGTTACATGATTTTTTGTTTTATCAAATATGTCCACGGCAGTTTGCAGGTCCTTCCTGGCGGCCTCTTTCCAGAATTTAACGAGTTTTTTATTATTTTTTGTTTCCACGAATTAATTTATCATTGCGCATGAACACAAAGTCAAGAACAAATTGATAACAGTAAAGAGGAATGAATTTCCCCTTAATGTAAGGGGATATATGCCCGTTACCGTTTTTCAAGAATATCGCGGATGATCACTCCCGCCGCGGTGAGGCCGAAGAGCCCGGGCACGTATGAGATGCTTCCCGTGGTAAACGGCTTTGCCGGATGCTCGTCTTCGCTGGGAACTCTGGCGTTGAGGTTTTCTTCGGAATACACGCAGCGAACACCCGTTGTTATGCCTTCTTGTTTAAGGCGCGACCTGACCGCCCGTGCAAGCGGGCAGTGCGTGGTCCTGCTGATATCCGATACGGTTATGCCGTGAGGCGAAAGCTTGCTCCCGGCGCCCATTGATGCGACAAAGGGTATTTCTCTGCGGACCAGTAACGCTATAAGCGCGACCTTGGGCGCGATTTCGTCAATCGCGTCAATGGCGTAACCGGCTCCGGTCGGGAGAAGGGCGGGGACGTTTTCCGCGGCCAGGTGCTCCGTGCAGATGATGACATCCGCCCTGCCATTGATCTCGAGCACGCGCTCCCTGGCGACCTCGGCCTTCATTCGCCCGATATTTTTTTCCAGGGCCAGCACCTGCCGGTTCATGTTCGAGGGCGCCACGACATCGCAGTCAAAGAGGTAGAGCCTGCCGATGCCGGCGCGCGCGAGCGCCTCAAGCGCGTAGCCGCCCACGCCCCCAAGGCCGAAAAGCGCGACCGCGGCGCCGGCGAGTTTCGCGGCCCCTTCCGTTCCTGTCAGAATTTCAGTTCGTGATGTGTCCATATCAGAGTTCCAGGTTAAAAAGTTTCACGGCATTGGCCGTGGTCGCGGCCGCGACCTCTTCTTCGGTGACCCCCAGTATTTCGGCGGCGGCCCTGAGATTGTAGCGGATGTTTTCGGGCACGTTCGCCTTCCCCGCCGCTTCAACCGGCGGTATGTCCGGGCTGTCCGTTTCAAGAAGGAACCTTCCGGGAAATATCGATTTGAGCATCCGGCTGCGCTTTCTGCTGTTGCGGTAGGTCAGTATGCCGCCCAGTGAAAAGCTGAGATTGTATTTTACAAGTTCCGCGGCGATTTCCGCGCTGCCGCCGAATGAATGCACCAGGCCGCCTGCCCGGGGCATGCCGGTTTTTTTCAGGGAAAGGACCAGTTCGTTGAAGGCGCCCCTGCAGTGGATGATGACCGGGAGGTCGATCTCTCGCGCGACCGCCATCTGGGCCTCGAAGAATCTTGCCTGCTGTTCGAATGAGGGACGTTCAATTTTTCGGTCAAGGCCGATTTCCCCGATGGCGACGGCACCGGCTTCCTTCGCAGCGGCGAGTTCGCTGACGCGGTGAAAATCATCCTCCCGAATATACCAGGGATGAATGCCCCAGGCGAACTCGACTTCGGGGTACTGCTGCGCAAGCCCGCGCGAAACCGGCCACTGGCCCGGTTCAATGGAGCAGGTTATCAGTCTGACCACGCCGGTAGTGACGGCGTCAGCGATCACCCGGTCGAGCGAAGCGGAAAATTCTTCGCTTTCAAGGTGGCAGTGAACGTCTACGAGTTTCATCTATTCGCCGATGATCTTTACCAGAACCCGTTTCTGCCGCCTGCCGTCGAACTCGGCATAGTAGATCTGCTCCCAGGGGCCGAAGTCAAGCTTTCCCCTGGTTACGGCCACCACGACCTCGCGTCCCATAAGGGTCCGTTTGATATGGGCGTCTCCGTTGTCTTCACCGGTACGGTTGTGGCGGTACCTGCTCAGCGGTTCATGGGGCGCCAGGTTTTCAAGGAAATCGTCGAAGTCCTGGATAAGGCCGTTTTCGGCGTCATTGATGTGCACCGACGCCGTGATATGCATGGCGTTTACCAGGCAGAGCCCCTCCTGTACGCCGCTCTGTTTCACCAGGTCTTCGACCTTGTTGGTGATGTTTATGTATTCCCTGCGCGATCTGGTATTGAACGTGAGGTATTCTGTCAGGGATTTCATCAGGTGTCTCCTTATAATTATGATTATATTGATAGCGACTTTATCATAAATCGTTTTTGAAATAAACCATTTTTTTCCCGGTGCGTCGTGTAGGGAACGGTCGCCCGGTGTGTAGGGAACGGTCGCGACCGTTCCCTACACACCGGGGGGAACAACAAAATCCTTGACAGACACCGGCCGCGTCATAATCTGTTCCTTTATTAAAAGGCGCTTTTTCGGCGCGGCAGGTACTGTATGAATATAAGCAAAGTGAACGTTAACATCCTCGAGTTAAAGAACCTCACGCTCAGCCTTGGAGACAAACGGATACTGAACGGCATATCAATGGACATATGGCAGGGGCACGTTCACGCCATTGTGGGCACCAACGGCGCTGGCAAATCGACCCTGGCAAACACCATCATGGGGCTCGCAGGGTACCGCGACTTCGGCGGTGACATTATGTACCAGGGGAAATCAATAAAAGAGATGGGAATTGACGAGCGCGCCAAGCTGGGCATAACCCTTGCCTGGCAGGAGCCCGCCCGGTTTGAGGGACTCAGGGTGCGCGATTATATTGCTGCCGGGGCAAAGGACAAAAGTCCTGAGAACCTCGCCCACGCCCTTGATACTGTCGGATTGAAGCCCGATGATTTCATGTACCGGGCCGTTGACAAAACCCTGAGCGGCGGTGAACGGAAAAAGGTCGAACTCGCGTCAATACTCCTCATGCGCCCGGGGCTCGCGCTGCTGGATGAGCCTGATTCGGGTATTGACATTGATTCAATTCAGCGCATATTCAAGGTCGTAAAGATTCTTCGCGAAGAAGGCACCACCGTGGTTTTTATAACCCACAGCAAGGCCGTTCTGGAACAGGCCGATCACGCGTTCCTTCTGTGCCACGGGCAGGTGGTTGACCAGGGGAAGGTAAAGCGCATCAGCAGGTATTTTGAAGACGAATGCATGCCCTGCGAGATCAAGGACCCGCAGATTAAAGGAGATGTCAATGAATAACGACGCGATAAAAGACGAGCTCTACTCGAGCATCGAGCAGGACCCTCATACTTTCAACAACCCCGAGGTCGCTCATGTCACCATAAACGAAAACAAGGTGCTGGCGAGCAATACGGTTGACGGCCTGATCGTTGACGTGAAGGAGCTTGACGACGGGGTCGACATCAGCATGGAGCTGGAGGACAACCGCGTGATAAAATACCCGGTGCACCTGTGTTTCGGCGTGATTCCCAAAACCGGGGTTCAGCGCATCACCATGAACGTTATTATCGGCAGGAACTCGAAGATATCCCTGATGGCGCACTGCTCATTCCCGTTCGCGGTTGACGTCAAGCACCTCATGGATGCCAGGATACACATAAAGGAGGGCGCTGACTATTCGTACTTCGAGCGGCATGTGCACAGTGATGCCGGCGGCGTTCAGGTCATCCCCAAAGCGATGGTGCAGGTCGACCGCCATGCCCGGTTTAAAACCGAGTTTCAACTGCTTAAGGGAAGGGTCGGGAAAATGGACATTGATTACGAGACCCATATCGCGGAAGAAGGACTGGTTGAAATGACGGCACTGGTCAGCGGCAGGGAAGACGATGAAATTGTGCTGCATGAAACGGCTTTCCTCGAGGGGGCCTCGTCCCGCGCGGTGCTCACCTCGAAGGTCGCGGTGCGCAACAATGCCCGCTCAAATGTTTACAATAAGATCACCGCGCTGGCGCCGTTCGCGCGCGGCCATGTCGACTGCAAGGAGATCATCAAGGACAACGGCATAGCTGTGGCCACGCCGATCGTCGATGTCCGTGACGCGCACGCTCATGTTACCCATGAGGCTGCGATCGGAAGCGTTGATAAAAAGCAGCTTGAGACGTTGATGTCCAGGGGCATGGACGAGGACGAGGCCAGCGAAGTCATTATCCAGGGGCTGCTCAGTTAAAATAAGGGAACCTCTATAAATTACATTTTGGATGTTCCCTTGTGGGCACAACCATTGGATAAATCAGGTTTTATCATTTTTCAGTTGATGAAAAAACCTGATTTTTAGAAGTGCCCATAATACAAATAAGGCCACAGAGTCACCGAGGCACAGAGGATTAAATGGGTGATATTGACGTTGATATTAATAATATTACTGAGAAAATCATTGCTTGTGCTATTGAAGTTCATAAGAATCTTGGACCAGGACTCTTGGAATCCGTTTATGAAAGAGCGCTATGTTATGAATTCCAGGCAAATGATATTAGATATGACTGTCAAATTGCAATACCGATTATTTATAAGGGACTCAATTTGGGGGATTATCGTCTGGACCTTCTTGTTGAAGATGAAGTAATAGTTGAATTGAAAGCTGTTGATAGAATTGAACCCGTATTCGACGCGCAGTTGCTGACTTACTTGAAAGTCACCGGGAAAAAAGTTGGTTTGATTATAAACTTCAACACACCAGCATTGAAGGATGGAATTAAAAGAATGATCCTTTGACCCTCTGTGTCTCTGAGTCTCTGTGGCAGTCTTGATCAGAAATAAAAGATTGTTTATTTCAATGCCATGGCGAGCACATTGATCGGGTGGAGCACCTGGTAGGGCGTGTTCATCTCGATCTGCATGGCGCAGGTCTCGCAGTCGGTAATCACGTATTCCGGGTTTGCCCGGTCAATCAGCCTGAACAGGTGCTGGCCGATCGCCTGTGAAATCTGATAATACTCTTTCTTGAACCCGTACGTCCCCGCAATACCGCAGCATTCCGAGTTCAGTATCACCAGATCAAGACCGGGAATTCGTTTTAAAATATCAATCGTGTACATCACCCCGCCGAGGCGCTCCAGGTGGCACGGCGCGTGGTAGGCGGCCCTGATGTTTACCGGTTTCAGGGGAGGGATGATCCCGTCTTCGAACCGGTCAAACAGGTACTTGGTGATATACTCGGTGTCGGTATAAATCGACGAATTATCAAGCGCAAGAAGATTGGCGTATTCGTGCTTCAGCGCGAAGGCGCAGCTTGACGAGGTCGCCACGATTTTTCCGCTGTTGTTTTTTTTCTGTTCGGAAAGATGTTTTATGTTATAACGGGCGTTTTTTCTGGCCCTGGTCAGGTATCCGTTGGCGATAAGAGGAACGCCGCAGCATTTTTCACTGGTTATTTCCACCCCGATATCCATCGCGTTCAGAACGCTTACCAGGTCTTCTCCCAGGGAGCGTTTGTTGTAATTGACATAGCAGCCGTGAAAATAGGTGACCTTGCTGCGGTACTTTTTCTGGCCCTTTCTTTTTCGTTTAAACCAGGACGCGAAGGTCCCCGTGTTATACGAGGGGAAGCTGCGCTGCAGGGGGATGCTTAAGAAAAGGTCCATGAAGAATTTTACGATGCCCAGGCCGACCACGAAGTTTACCAGCGGCCCGAAAATGGTCGCCATGGACCCCACAAAGTCGGTCCTGCTCATGAAAAAGTCCCTGGGCCTGAACAGGCGCGCGCGCGTGTACTTCCATTTGGCGTCCTGAATGATGTCCGCTATTTTCACGTTCGAAGGGCACGCTATTTCACAGCGTTTGCAGTTCGTGCAGTACTTCAGGGAGGCGTCAACGAGTTCCGGGTTTTTGATCCTCAGGCGCTCGGCGTCAGGGCCGGACTGCTTCGGCCCCGGGAAGAGGTGGGTGTTCCTGGCGACCGGGCAGTAGATGGTGCATACCGTGCACTTGATGCAATGGTCGAAACTTATATTTTCAAGCTTGATCATCCCCTGTCACCTTTTGCCACTGCGGAGATTATTTTGTTGGCCGCGAAATAGCCGGTGGAGATGGCGACCCCGCCCCCGGAGCCTTCCCGGACCGGGTCGTAGCCTGAAAGGATCGATCCCGTGCAGAAGAGGTTTTTGACCTCTTTGCCGTCGGCGCTGAACGGATTTAACGTTTTCCCGGTTTTAACGCCGTACGAGATAAAGGGCTGGCCTTTTTTGTCGAAAAATGAATCCGAATACCATTTGTTCCGGGAAGGCGAGTCCGAAATTTTCAGTTTGAGCAGCGGCTCTTCAATGCGGTTGAATTCGCTTTTCAGGCCGCCGCTGAAAAAGCTTCCGGTCGCGAGAACGTAAAAGCGCGCGCTGTGCCGGGTGTTGCCGTAATTTTCGGTGTGCACATGGTCGAGTGTGCCTTTGATGATTTCGCCGCCGAAAACCTTGTCGCCCGCGGAAAGCTCACCGCCGAGGTCGGCAAAACGGTTTTTAAGCGCCTGGTCGATGCGCATTCCCAGGATCGACGGCGGAAGCGAGGGGACCTCGTAAATAAGCAGGCCGGTCATCTGTTCCAGCTTGCGGTGGATCTTGCTGAAGTTTTCGATGCCTATAAAGGCGGGCAGGCTCACGATGCGCGCGTTCCCCGCGGCCTTTTTTATTTCGTCCGCGATGCGCGGAAGGAATTTTTCTGAATCAAACACCCTGGCAAGGTCGATTGACCTGAACTCGTGCAGGTTGCGCTCGGTGCGGAAGTAATAGGGCAGCCTGATCTTCCCCGTTGTTATAGTCACGTCCTTCAGCAGCGGGAGCCGTCTGAGCTGCTCCAGGGTGAGGTCGGTAAAGTAGTCCCTGAACCCGTCGAAGTTGAGCACCGCGACCGGCGCTTTTTTTTCAAACGCGTCTTTGAGCCTGCTGTTGAACACGCTTTCCTGGGAAAAATATGATATTTTCATCGTTCCCAGGCCTGTTATATGGAAATGATTTTCTTCACCATTGTCGTAAAGGTTGAGGCCGCCGGCTGAGCACTGCTCCTTGAAAAAGGCGAGCGACTCCCGGATTGTTTTAAGGCCGACTTTCGCGTAGGGGTGGCCCGGTTTTTTGGGCGTAAATTTTTTCAGGTATTGATAGGGGGACGCTATCGCCTTCCC
>DAIUKG010000069.1:0-11681 GCA_036848375.1 Spirochaetota bacterium | reverse complement strand
GTCAGGATGATAGGGATACTTCCCGCGCAGCACAAGCACCGCATCCCCCTTTTCTATTTTTCCCCATTGTGATTTATAATGGGTAACGACCTCGATTCCGGAGCGCGTTAAATATTTGGAAAGGGAACGGCCGAAATGGTAATCGCCCCATTTCTTCATTCTGTGGTCATTCGGCGCGGGGTTTTTAATGATGAGTTTCATTATGAAGGAAAATCATATTTGATTAAATAATTAATAGTCAATACAACGTGATGACAGAATTAATGATTCTTGCATTATTCATTCTTTTTTAGCAAGTACAATATCTTCTCCTGATTCAATCGCACCCTGTCAAGCATGTCCGCTACAATACCGATTAAAAAGAATATAACAGAAAGACCAAAAAACTGCCACTCACGAAACCGCTCCAGATGTGCGGTGAAAATTTACCCGCATAGATATACCATCCAATAAAAAATGAAAACAGGCACAGGCCGATCAGGCCGGTTACTGCGCTGATTGACCAGAAAAACCGAAGAGGATAATAATCCCTGTATGTCCTGAATATGATAGAAGAGGTCTGCACTGCATAATATATTATACTGCTGGCAATTTTAGATTTTCTGTCCGAGTAATACTTAACTCTAACAGGGACCTCTTTAATTCGAAGTTCTTTAAAAGCAACATCAAGAAACGTTTCCTGGGTATAGGTGAACTTTCCCTGTAAATTAATTCTTAACATGCATTCTCTTGAATAAGCGCGGAACCCGCAGGACACATCATGAAACTTCTTTCTGCATAGCCTGCTGATCAGTAAAGACATCATTTTATTGCCCCACAATTTAACCTTTGACATGTTTTTCGGGGAAACAGTCGGATCAATAAAACGCGATGCACTTACAAAATCGGCTTCGTTATTGAGTATTGGTCTGGCAAGATCGGGAATGTCAGCGGGATTAAACTGCCTGTCCGCATCAATATTGACCATTATATCATATTTACGGGAGAGCGCATAATCGAGTCCTGAATTAAAAGCGGCCCCGACTCCCCTGTTTTGCTGATGGGACAATACCGCTGCACCCGCCTTCGCCGCAAAAGCAGCCGACCTGTCACTGCTGCCGTCATCAATAACAAGAACGTCAATCTTTTTGATTCCCGGTATCTTTTTCGGGATGGCCGTGACGACATCCGCAATAGTCTTTTCTTCGTTATAGCAGGGGATGATCACCAATAGTTTCATAATTCACTCTCTTGATTCAGGTTCAGCGCCGGGCCTAAACCAGGCGCTAGTCCGCTTTTGAAAAAAATAATTTATCACAATAAATATCGGGGGGGATGTCAATTCCGACAACATGTTTTCCCTTCTGAAGATTCAGTTTAAACGGCGAATGAATCCATTCCCATGATTTACTTGTTTTCAGGGGCCATCGTTTTTGGTCTTCGTCCCCAGTTATCACCCGCAAGAGCTTTTTTCTCCGATTCGGCGATTGTAGTTTTACAACAAGTTCATATTCCCCGGGGGATTGAATTAATACGTTAAAATATAATCTCGTGTCAGTAACCTTTTTGCCGGAAGCTGCAGTTACATCTGCATTGACCGTATGAGCAACCGCAAACAATACTCCGTCTTCAGCATCATATTCTTTTTCAGGCATTAGTACCGGTATTTTTTTTATTCCGTTTTTTTTGTTAACTGCATGAACCAATAAGGCATTATTATATACTCTCTGGGTGTAATACGCGTTAGCATTCAGTGCGTCATAAAACGGCTTTGATTCAAACCAGAAATGATATAGTAAAAACAACACATCACCGGATGTCTGTTCCAGTATCTGCCTTGTATGCTTTTTTACGTAATTTTCTTCCCGTGTTTTGTACACCTTGATCCTGAAGCACCTGGCGAATCTGTCTTTGTATTTAACTGATAATGTCTGATGATAATTGAGATAATATTCCGTCCCTATCCGCGCATGTGGATTAAGAAATAAATCGACCTTCTCTTTTCGGTTATAATATCTGTATAAATCTTCGAGCGGTGTCTTTATGTCGTGAAAGCTGGTATCATATTTATAATTTTTTTTATGATAGTAATTCGGGCACGGTGGGATGAATAAAAAAAACAGCACTGCCATAACCACGGTGCCGATCAATTCAGGCATCTTTTTTTGGCGGATGAATAACAGCTCAAATCCAGCGAGAAATAGAAAATTGAAATAAACTATTAAAAAAAGGTTTGTCCGGTCAACCCCCAGCGGCCAGAGTTTTAAATAATTCAGAATGACTACCGTTAACAATGGAAAAATAAACATGAAGGGTTTTGTTGAAAAATTACGGGATGTATATATCGAAGAAAAAACTCCGCAACTAATAAAAAAGAATGAAATTATATAAATCACCGTAATCCCAGAAGAGGGATACTTAAAAAAATGTTTAAAAATATCCCCGAATTGATAAATGACCCATTGTATATATAGGCTATTCTCAGAGCTGTTGAACCCCATATATTTCTTTTGCCAGGTAGAGACAAATCTCTCCATACTGGATTCCCAGAAGAATAAATAGAACAGGCCTGATGTTGTTATTATCAGGGTAGATACAAAAACAATAACGCCAATGCCTTTATAATCCCTATCCTTTATAAATTGGATAAATATATATATGAACAATCCCGGAAAAAGAAACAATACCGTCAATGAAAAATAAACAGAGCAGTATGCGATCGCCAGAAACGCGATCAGTCGACGAAGATTTTTTTTATCACAATACCGCAGAAAAAAAAACATCACGGTCACATGAGAAAAAACTTCAAGGGAATAATGTTTAAACTCTTTGGCGAATGATATCAGGAAGGGGTTGAAGGAAAACAACAGCAGGGCCATAATAATTACCGGCCTGGACCGGAACAGCGTGCGTGAAATTAAAAAAACAAAAAGCAACGTTATAAGTGAAGGCAACAGTGAAGTCAGCCGCAATGTTTCTTCAACATTATAGACTTCAACAATAATTTTACTCAATACCAGATATCCGATAGGACGGCTTGATCCGAAATGTTCAATCGTTTGCTGTAACCCATTCTCCCTGCTGAGATACCGCGCGATCTGGGCTTCATCAACAGAAAAGCCGGGAGACGGGCAGAAGTAGCCGTCAAGCCTGAAATAACATCCTGAAACGAGAATCAAAACACATAGACAAGGAAAAATGCATTGCTTTATTTTGTAAGCTGCAATCAGTTCATCTAATTTTTGTATTAGCTGTTGGCAGGATGGATTCAGGAGCATTTATTCCCTTCATGAAAATGAATTACGTTTTCGTGCCAGTACTATTGTCCACGGCAGCGGCAGGCGGTAATCGATAATGTCGAATTTTTCTTCGACAAAAAGAAAAAATCCTTTTCGTGACCAGTGGTTAATGTGCCCGAACGTGTTGCCAAGCCTTTTTATGTATTTCAATCTTATAACATTCAGAATCCGCCACAGAGGCTCCCGGGGAACACTGAAAAGCACATACCCGCCATCGTGTAATATATCATGTATCTGAGAGAGCACTTTGTATGGATCTTGAACGTGTTCGAGCACTTCACAAATTACGATACAATCAAAGGATGAAGAGTTGAACGATAAATTTTCAGCATCTGCAACTCTGTATTGCATGTTTTCCTGTTTATTAATTCTGGTTTTTGTTATTTCCACCATTTTTTCGGCTATGTCAGTTATTACAATACTCGATTGAGTAAAAGTCCCGGTAATAATATCGGTCACATGGCCTTCCCCGCAGCCGATCTCTAAAACGTTCCCGGGTCTTCCGGTTCTTTGTAATAATTCCGCTATACCGCTAAAAAAATTCTGCACCAGCAATCGCGCAAGGGGATTGTTATTCAAATATTTGGCCTGCTGTTTGCCTGAAAAAAAATCACTCTGTTTCATGTTTAAACACTATGAACTTGCTGCTTAAATATCGAAGAGGGAACAATAATAAAATATTCGCAGCTGTTGCGATAAAATAATGTAACCCGATCCAGATTAATAAATTAAACAGTAAATTATTGCAAATAAAAAAAAATCCGATGTGAAGTAAAAATTTTACTAATTTTTGATGTTCATGCTTCTGTTTGAAGAGATATTTAAGTTGAATAAAATACAGCATCGCATACGCAATTAAATACACAATAAAAAAAGACAGGCTCTTGTTTACCCGAAATACATCAATTAATACATAGAGGCCAATAAAAACGTAGCAATAGGAAAAGATACTGACCAGGACATACTTTATAAACTGGTCATATCCGATACTGTTTAAAAAAGAGATATTACATAACGTCTTCACAAATCTCATATGTCACCGCTAAGATTTATTTATAAACGCAGGGGGCACATAATCAAACACATCATGATCTGTCGCTATAATTACACAGTCATAATTTTTTATACAATCATCAGTCAATTCAACTGACTTTAAATTTAGACCATGTTTCCTCATTTCTGGCAACTGCGGAATATACGGATCACAGTAATCCATGAATGCGCCTTCGCCGAACAGTAATTCAGGAATTACTGTTGCGGGAAACCCCCGTATATCTGATATCTTTGTTATAAGTCATTCCAAGAATAATTCTTTTTAATCCTTTGATCGACTTTTTATGTTTATTTGATCCATCCCGTTTTTTTAAAACGACTCCCTGCGACGCATTTTTTCATCTATTAAGGGCACCTCTAAAAATCAGGAGTTTCATTATTATCAAATATAATAACTCCTGATTTTATCAGATATTGTGCCCACAAGGGAACAACAAAAATGTAATTTATAGAGGTTCCCTTAATATATTAATTTTGATTTATCCCTTATTTGAACCAGGAGGGGATGATTTTGAAAGTTTAAAATGGACGATTTGATCCTGTCTTCACCATGCTTTTGCCCAAGAGCGGCCCGGCCCGCTTTCATCAATTCAATGCGCCGGTCATCCTGGTAGCTCTTTGACTTTGAGTGAAACACGAATGTATTCGTGGCAATGAGAAGGTCAAATCCCGCGTCAGAGGCCCTGAAACAGTAATCATTTTCCTCTCCATAACCATTTGGAAATGCCGCTTCATCGAAACAGCCGATCTTTTCCACGACTTCCCGCCTTATGCCGAGACAGAACCCATGCACCAGCGGAACGGACGGATACAGGCCTGGCAGTGACCACTGTTCACAGTACCGGTCGACATCCGCAACACCCATACCCTGCGGTAATGGATTGATCGCCGTCTGATTGTTTGTGCCTTTTATCTGCGGTATGGACTGATGGCTCGCGGCGTTAGACAGAGGGCCCACGATTCCTGCTATCGGGTTTGAATACGCGGCTTCTGCCAATTTATGCGACCATCCCGCGGGCACGATGGTATCACTGTTAAGCAAAATGATGAATTGCGCAGTACTGTTATTTAAACCAATGTTAGCTGATTTTGTGTATCCCAGAGGTCGATCGTTTCTGATCAGCTTTATACGGGAATCTTTTTCGGCGAAATCAATCAAATAACTTTCTACCGGATGATCGGAACAATCATCAATAATAATAATTGAATGGCCCGTCTGCAGTGATTCATAAACTGAATCAAGACAGGCAATAACATCGTCAAACGCGTTGTGCACACAGATGATAATATCTATTGTCACGCTGCTGATCATTTTGAGTCGGCGCTTTTGCTCGTCACTGGATGCTTTGGCCTGATACGGGTCCTGTATCCGTGAGATTGATGACAGGTCACCATCAATCTCGGGCATATTTTCTTTGCCGTGCCTGAACAGAGCGAAATCATAGTGGTTCCTGATAGAATAATTGTCTTCAAGTAAAGAATACCATCCGAGTCCGGTCTTGTTTAACGCGTACATTACGCTGAGCTGGTCACGCCTGCTGAACCGTTCAATCTCCGACCACCACAGGGTCAATGCATTTTGAACAGCGGGATCATGGTGAAATGTAATAAAAAAATTCGTTTCAATAAGACCCGTTTCTGGCTGAATGCAGAGATGGCGGTATCGTGCAACCTGTGAATCAATAATCTCCGCGTCATCCTTATTCATTTCCTTACAGCTGTCAGCTTCATCATACAGACAATTCCGCCGGGGATGAGTAACCGCTCCGAAACTCATCCCCGCTGATTTGATCTTGTCAATATATTTCTTCAGATCGCCCCTTATCAGCACATTGCCGTCAACCCATATTGAAACATCATATTCAGGAAAATATTTGTGGGGATGGGTTTTTATATAACGGGCAATCTTCACGGGGTCAGCATTATGATAATCAACCGGCCATATCGAAAAAACGCCGAACCCGTCACGCGGCCTGTCAGAAAAGCACACATAATCGATATCAGGATCAATCACTTCTGGAATTAAAATACTGTCATAATCGCCAATGATCGCGGTATATACGACAATTGTATTTTTATTTTTTAATTGTTTATACCTGTCAACATTTTTAACAATTTCAGCTGCAAATCGAATACGATAAGGGCGTTTTAGATAAAATGAAGAAGTATTTAAATAATCTGGATATCGATAGGATTCAATAGATACAAATCCTTGATCATGACATACTGAAGAAAAAAAATCACAACTATCCTGTACAGTTAATTTGGAAAATAATGCCTTACTAAACATAAGATTACAAGCATCAACCCGAATCCAAAAATTACCCAGTGTTATATTATGATTTTCCTGATAGGATTCTTTATCTCCAGGGTTACAATAAGCACCGGGAACCCCAATAGCGTGATTATTTATATTTGTTTTTCCGGGATAAATAATACCTATGTTTTTTTGTTTAAAATTTTCAATTACTGAATTAACTGTCCTGGATGAGCCGATCATGTTTAATAATAAAGTTCGCCAGTATTCAACTGATTGAATATTGTCATCAGGGGTTGTTATATATAAAAAAATATCGCATTTATTAATAATAGACGAAAACATGTTAAGGATATTATAATAATATGCCGTATTTGACTTGAAGTGCTTAACAATAACTGATTCAGCATTATAATTTTTGTTTGTAAAAAGACGCTTAATATCAGTTAACGAAATATTATCATCAACATGAACCAGCAATTTATATATTGATGGTATATTGCATAAATGATGGCTTATTTCATTAGCAAATTGAATATTTTTTAAATTTATAACTACGCCAATTTTTTTTCTGAGCAATTTTTTTATTCGGCCAAACACTCTCTTGGGCAAAGCTTTAATACTTTTTAACGCTTCCCTTTTAATTCTTCTTATTGTAATCAGTGGTTTCAATTTTATTTCAGAATGAATATAACTAATCTTTGAAATTAATTTAAATTATAAGCTTTTAAAAAAAGACAGCTTGCGGGGAGTGGGTTTTTTCATGTATTTTATTATATTTTTCATTTGGCTTTCCCAGTTTAATCTGGATACTGTTTCCAGACCCCCTTTAATTATGTCACCGGTTAGTTTTTTATTTTCCAGCACTTCAATAATCCTTGCACTGATCATTGAAACCGTAGGGATTGTCAGGACAGCATTATAACCATCCTTTAAAAGCCAGGTGTTGTACATATTATCATTGGTCACCGTAACACATCCTGAAGCCATGTACTCAAAAGGCTGATATGACGGATGCGGCGTAAACATGAAAACCAGGCCCAGGTCAGAACTTCTGTACAGGACCGCAACCTCATCAATAGTTTTAAGCTCGCCGTAATTCTCTATGATCCCGCTGAGATTGTAATCATCGACACTATACTTTCCACCAACCGAAATGATTTCGACATCATCCTTAAAATAGGCTTTAACTTTACGCAATGCCTCAATGCCGAGTTCGAAACCGTTCCTTTCATTATTAGGTCGACCATAAAAAACAATTCTCTTTGTGCTTCTCGTTTTCTTTTTTTCCGGATAAAAAATCGAACGGTCAACTGCGGGAATAAAGCTGGTGACCCACTTTTCATAACGGCGATAATGTTCGCCGACACCAGGGGTGTTGGAGATCCCGATAAATCCGAAACGATAAGTCTGCTCAACAAGACCATAATAAGCGCTTGCAGTGTAAAAATTAGCCTCAAAGTCCTGAATAAAATAAAATTTAGCCTGGCATCGATTGTATTTCAGCAGCAAATAGGCCGATGTCCAGAGGGTGCACACACCTGCATCGCTTTCAGGAAGAGCATTAAGATCCGAATCGTCAATTATCCGCCTGACCTTAAACTTTAAAGATGGATATTTCTCCCTGATTGATTGACACATCTCATCAAAAGGCGCCTTTTCGCGGGCAAAAAAAGCAAATATATTTTCAGTGTTTTCATGAATGGATAAGGCCTCGGCAGTCCTGAAAATTGTGGCAATGCCCCCTTTGTGAATATTATTAAAAAACGGGACAAACCAGGCGACCCTCTTCAATTGTAATGCCGGCTTTCTTTTAAACTCATTCATCAATTTACTATTGGCGGCAATGTCAATTGCAGAAGCGTCATTATTAAAAATAAGCGCGCTGTCTCCACGAATAAGTGCGGGAACTATTCTATTGATATTACGATTTAAATCAGTGTCTTGATAAAGTTCATGAATATATGGATTATGCAGAATCGTGGCGATTGAGTTAAGGACACGGGCGCGGACGTAATGCTTTTCCAGGGGAATTACCACGCTATCATTCATGGTTTTCACTGATTCATTGATTGTGTTAATGTTGCCGTAATTATACACATAGGTATCAATTGAAACTGCGCATGAATAACCCGCGTCAGAGGCCCTGAAGCAATAATCAGCTACATCCTGAAAAGCCTGAGGATAGTCTTTTTCATTAAACAACCCAATGGTTGAGCAAGCTGTCTTCTTTAGCGCAATGCACGTACTGTTCAGGACCGGGAGCCGCGGGAATATTCCCTGATACTTCTTCTCAAGAATTTTATTTATATCAGTGATATATGGTATAGGAGCTTCAGTATCGCCTTTCAGATAGCCTGGCCGTCTGGCAACCACACCTTTTGACCCTATGAAATCATTATTACACACTGTCCCGACCATAGAAATGTCGCGGCTGCTCTCTCCACAACGGATTATTTTTTCAATCCACTCCTGAGAAACAATTGTTTCTCCGTGAAGCAGTATCAAATAATCAGCGTTAGATTCTTTCAGGGCAATATTGGCAAACGATGAGAACCCGTTCATGTTTTTATGTTTTATTACAATGCAATTTTCCACGGAAAGCCGGCGAAGCTCACGCCGGATAAAACTGATCATCGCTGTTTCAACGGAATCGGCAACAAACATAATTCGGTGCTGAGGAGCTACTGTCCCTTTCAATGATTCAAGACAGAGCCGCAATAAATGGTAGTCCTTCTGTACATGTACCGCGATATCGACTGTTACCGTTCCCGCGAGAGGATCAGCTTGCTCCCTAATGCAATAAACGGGTTGGCGTAAGCGATTGAATAATCTTTTTTTTATAGGATATTCGTGATGCTGGAACCTGAATATCAATGGGTCATTTCTGCAACTTAAACCCTTGTCTGCAAAATGATCAATAGTCACACTTTGCTTATATGCTACATAGTTCAGGCTCAACTGGTCTCTTTTACTGCCATTCTCGATTTCTTTCCACCATGCATTCATAAGACGGATCACTGCGGGATCATTGTGTTTCCTGACGATTATATTGGTTTCAGAGAGGCCATTTTTTTCAGGGTAGCCGTCTTGTTTATACCGGTCAAGCTGGCGTAAAATTGTCTCTTCATTATCCAGGCCCCGCTTGATGCATTCCCTGCCTTCAGCGTAAATGCAATTCCGGTGGGGATGTATATAGGTCGCTATTTTACTTTCAGCTGAAATCCTCGATGTGTATGCGGAGATGTCCCCTTTTATCAATAGGTTGGCGTCAACCCATATACTCGTATCATATTCAGACAGATACAGGTGGGGATGCAATTTAATATATCGAGCAGTTCTTGTTGGATCACTATTATAATAATCAATGCCCCGGATCTGCCACACTCCTGTATCAGCCCGCGGAGAATCAGAAAAACAGATATAATCACAGTTTTTTGCCACAAATTGCGGCTTCTTGAGCTGATCGTAATCCCCAATTATAGCAGTAAAAATAGCAATTTTTTTTGTATTGCCCTTTTGAATCCTCACCGGGGCAACTTTCACCGGGAATATACTTTTTTCTTTCTGTTTCTTTTGACTGTACCGGTTCAGAAAATAGCGATATGTTCTGTCAAGTGCGGTAAAAATCCCATCTTTTTTTAGTATGTTAATAAACAAACTGCCTAAATCTGCCTGATTATCATTATCATGGATCATATTTCTTTCCGATTATGGATTATTTTCAAAATATAATTTTTTCATTTTCATCGATTATTGTTTCATCAACTTCATATTTCTTTAAAAGAAGTCCATGCTCAACCCCGGGCATTGTGATAAAAACAACAGTCTGTTGATAAACAGGAAACTTGAATTTAATTTTTTTCTTTTTCGGGGGATGAATTACTGAATCGTAGTGATGTTGATCAATTTTTGATTCAAGAGGAATAATAACCGGATCGCTTGAATTTAAGACCGGATGTTTAACGTGAATTGAAAATTTCCCGATAATACCGTTGTTCTTTAATTCTTTTAATATTCTGTATAAATCAAGAGTAGACATCGTATTGGGATGTCCTGTCCAATGAGACCAGAAACATTTCAAGCCAAGCCGAAAAAGATATCCATCTGCGTCAAAATAAGGCTGTTTGATAAATATAAAGTCTGTCGATACGTCACAGGCTTTTCTGATAAATCTTTTTACATCATTAAAATCATTAACATGCTCAAGAAATTCAGACATTATAGTAAACTTAACTTTCCTGTCAGGAGGAATATCTAATATATCAAAAGCTATAGCCATTAAACCAGCGGCCTTAGCAAGATTTACCTTCTCATGACTTATGTCAATACCGATCCCGGTTTTATTTCCCTGAGCAAAGACCCGTTGCGCCAGAAGCATACTGCCGCCTTTACTGCATCCAAAATCATAAAACTCAGGTTTTATTGAATCAAAAAGATGAATAAATTCATCAAGTGTAGCTAATTTATCAAATTGTATATTTATCATATCATATAATTCTTAAATGCATATTAATCAGTATAGGAGTTATATTATAATTTTGTGGATTGCAAAGTGACATACCCTCAGATAAAAAATGGTTCACCAAAAACTATTTCAATCAAAAGGATATGTCACTATGAGTAACAAAATTACAAGAATACCACAAGATAGTCCAGCAGAAAATGTGTTACAGGTAGCAGATTAATTTTAGGGGTAAAAAAGACTATTAATATATTCAGTGTTATGACATAGTCTCCCAAAATCACAGGGAGGCATATGATGGATCATAAAAAAATAAAGAAAAGGATTCTTGATGATGTCGAAAAAAGGGTAGATACGCTTATTGCAGCAACCGATGGATCCCCAAAATCTTTATATGCACTCGAGAAAGAAATTGTAAAAATTGGCGAAGAGGCCAAGAAACGCATCGCTGAAGAAATCATTAAATATCAGCAGGAGCAGGATGATAAAAAAAAACTGCCCACAGTGCGGGAAACCTCTTTTCAATAAAGGGCTCCGACCCAGAAAAATATTGAGTTTATGCGGATTGATTGAAATCGATCGAACGTATTATCGTTGCGAACATTGCAACATATCCGTGTATCCGGAT
>DAIUKG010000068.1:0-11888 GCA_036848375.1 Spirochaetota bacterium | reverse complement strand
AGGTACCTGTACTGTCACGGGAATCCGGTGGTGTATAAGGACCCGACGGGGCATGTAGTTGAAATGGTCTGGGATGTAGCCAGCCTTGCAATGAGTGTTGGTGAACTTGTTGATGCTGTTAAGAGTGGGAGTAAAACAGACGTCGCAATCGCAGCAGCTTCTTGTGCAGTTGATTTAGCGGCAGTATTGTTGCCCGGTGTACCCGGTGGTGCAGGTGCAGCAGTTAAGGCAACCAAAGAAGCCGGGAAAAAGATTGGCAAGGAAATTGCTGAGCAGGCTGTCAAGAAGGGAGTTCAGGAAGGCGGAGAAAAAGTTGTTAAGGAAGGGACTGAAAAATTAGCGAAAGATGCTGCAAAGAAAGCAAAGCCGGATTTTTATGTAACACCTTCAGGGGATGCGATACCAGGTGAGTTTCATCGATATGCATCATCAAAACATGCGCCAATAAAAGACGCGAAAAGTGGAACGTTGCCAGCAAAAAGAGGTGGTACATATGTTTCTTTTGATAAAATTGATGATGGGATTGTCGCATAAGGAAAAATGGAAATACCTTATAGACCTGATTACCGTGTATCAGGAGATTCATTAGACATTATTGATAGAATGAAGATACCTAAAGGAAAATTTGGTCAGGCTGATTATACTGAACCTTTAACAAGAGATTATAAAAAATTTGGCCCAGGGAAAGCAACGCAGGTTGTAGTTGAAGGCAATATTCCAGTTGATCCTAGCACACTAAAAAAATTGGATTAGAAAATGGGTGATATTGATTTTATAATTAAAGAAATATTAGTGTTATTGAATTCAGAACTGCCTGATGAACTTCAAGAATATAAAACGAAGTTTGAGGATTTAGTAAATAAAAACTTACTACGAGCATCATATGATGTTATAGATGAGTTGTGTAGACAAAAAAAATGGAAGGTCCCCATTCAATTGAAAGGATTGCTCGATAAATATAAAGCAGTATTTTAGTCAAGTAGTTATAGGATGTAATAGTTAAGATAATATCTGACACATGCAGCATGGGGGTGGCCCTGAACAGGGACGGGTAATGGCCTTTTCTCTGCATCGCCCAGAGCGACCGAGCGAAGCGAGGAAGTGCCGTGGTAAAAAGGCCGAAAAGAGAGGGCGGTCGCTCAAACGCCGCGACAGGCTCCGGTCGAAACTCGCCGACGTCGCCTCGCTCCTTTCGGCTCAGGCAGACGCCCGATTGGTGTCCGCCTAACGGCGGACGGAATTTGAAAAAGATTGTGGCCGAAATCTTGCGCTATGTGTCACGCACCCGAAAAGAATGTGTCCGTCCGCAGCTTATATCAACGCGCCCGGCCCCAAGAGCAGCATGTTTTTGATGCTGTTGAAATTGAGTGCCCTGCTTATAATGGCGCTCTGGGGATATCTGATGTCATCCCCCAGCGCCCAGAGGAGTTTTTCGAGAAGGTAGTGCGCCCTGCCGGGGCCCAGAATCCGGGACGATATATAGCATCCCTGGCAGTAGGTGAGCACGTTCTTCATGCCGCTTTTTTTAATGTCGTCACGTTTTACGGTGCTCGTCTTGATGATGCCCGCTACCGTGCCTCTGTTGAAATAGCCTATAAGCCCGCAGCAGGCATTGTTGTCCCTGTTATGTTCGAGTTCCACGCATGAAAATCCCGCAGCGCGGTACAGCCGTTCTATTCGTGCAAGGTATTCCCCGCCGAATTCATAGCCGTGGCATGAATCCGACAGGCAGGCATCGCTTTCTTCTGCGGGGACCTGCCGCTGTATCGCGGCCTTTCCTGCACGCATTCGCTCCTCGATATACTCATACAGGGAAATTACCCTGAACGGGAATTTCTGTCCCAGGTAATGGGGCAGGGCGACCTGGAACATTTCCTGGCATGAGCCGCATGCCACGACAAGCCGCCTGAATCGTGATTGTGACAGGCGTGCGACCAGTCTTTCGATGATAAAACACGATTGATCGAAGAGGCCTCCCCTGCACGCGAAAAGGCCGCAGCAGTCTTCAGCGCCGCCGAATTTGGGAAGGTCAGCAAGGACCTTCGAGTGTTCTATATCATAGGGGAAAATCCGTGTCCCGCATCCGCAGAAAAGCATGTCGCCGCTGCCGCAGTTTTTTGGTTCAGACCACGCGTCAAGGGCGCGCTTTTCATCAGCATCGAGGTCGGTATAGAAGTCCCTGAAGAGGTTGGGGCGCCATCCACGGTCAGCCATGCCGTTCAGCGCGTACCGTATCGGTTTCGGGACCACCTCTTCACTGCTGCGCCGGTCTCTCAGCCGCTGCAGCATCAGCGCTGCGGGAACAGCCTGGACCGGGCAGCGGTGGTTGCATTTAAAGCAGGCGACACAGCGGTCCAGAACGTCCCGGTACTCATCTTCATTTTCCCTGCGGAGGCTGACAATGGCCGCAGCAGCGCCCCCCTCGGACAGTTCCATGAAAGGGCACCCGGCCAGGCATGCCCCGCATTCAAGGCACTCGTTGAAATGATACGCGTCCATGTAGGTGCGGTACCCGTTCCGGGTACCGCTTTTTTCCGGCAGACTCCCTGCCTCGGCGCGGAAGTTTGCATTTGAATCAGGGGAGCACCCTTCAGCGAAGAATGTCATCCCCCCTGCCGCGCCTGTCTTCAGCAGCCTGCGCCTGCTTATGCCTGAAGCTTCATTTTTTGCTGGCATTACTTTTTTCCCATATGCTTACTGCAGAGTATTTATACCATTGCAGCTTCTAACTTTCGTTCAGCGCCCTGTTCTTTCAACAGGTGTTTCGCGAGCCGTTTCCCCAGGCAGACCAGTGTCAGCGTGGGAGGAAGGCCCCACGGTTCAGGGATGACCGAGCAGTCACACACGTAAAGATTTGAATACCGGGTCATCAGGTCTGAGTCAAGGAATTCGCCGATTTTGACGGTTCCACCGGGATGGGCCGCGAGATACCAGGTTTTGAATATCCCCTTCGCTCCGGCTTTTTCCAGTATTTCCTTTGCCCGCCTGTATCCTTTTAATAATTTCTGCCGGTCAACTTCAGCGAGTTTTTTTCGCACCTGTCCGCTTTTGGTGATCCGTCCTCCCAGGGTGTCTCGTGCCTTGATCATGATGCGCAGGGTTTTCTTTTGCGTGAAGATATGGCGAAACCTGAAGACCTGGGCTGAAAAAATCGCCTGGATCGCGGGCGGAAGTGACATGTCGGTCATCATGTATCCTTCATCCGCCATGTGCACGCCCGCTGACATGGGGATCTCATTGCCGGCCCTGAGGTCTTTTACCGTACCGCACACTGAAATGAGAGGGTCGAAGAAATAATCCTCTCCCACGCCCGTGAATCCGCTGTTCCTGAGAACTACCGGTGTGCCGATCCCGCCGGCGCTGACAATAACCGTTGGAGCGTAAGCGCGCAGTGTTTTGCCATTATGCTTGAATTCAACGCCAGTCGCTGTATTGTTTTCAATTATGACTTTTTTTACCCTGGCTTTGTTGAGCAGGACAGCACCATTGCCGATTGCTTCCTCCACATACATTTTGGCGCTCCATTTGATATCATGGGGGTCACCGTAGTAGCCGAATTTCTTGTCCGGTGTCCATCGGTCCTGGTACATGAACTTGTCGAGTTTCTGCCAGTTGTAGCCCAGTGCCTGGGCGCTTTCCATTATTCGCGTGGCCATTGGTGTCATCATTTCATCTTTCAGCGGGGCGACGGGAAGCTCTTTCCTGGCCTCATCAAGTTCTTTGCGAACATCAATGCCGTATTTGTTGAGCATGTCCACAGGAACAGGAAAGCAGGTGCCATAATAAAACAGTGAACTACCGCCGGTTATTATGCCGCGGACCATACCGAGAAATTTATTGGTCAGTAACAGGCTTTTAAAAGGGATGAGTTGATACAGCAGGTATTGATAGAATTTTCCTTTTAATTTCGGGTTGGGGCCCCACTCAAGAATCAGTACTCTTTTTTTCTTTTTTGAAAGTTCCTTGGCTACTGTGGCTCCACCCGGTCCGGAACCCACGATTATGGCATCATAGTGCTCCTGTTCAATATTCATATTGTCCTCCTGGTAATAGTGATTTAAGGGAAAAGATTATTAGATTTATCGATTGTCGACAATCTACAATATATTCTTATAATGCTTAAAAGTCAAGAAAAAACCAGCCAGCTGGTTTTTGTTTTGAAGAATTATGAAAAAAAAATGGCTTTTTTTTGCTTTTTTATCACTGAAAAGCAAAAAAATTGAATAAAACTGCATTTATCTGAATAAGGCAGCTGCTTTTTTTAGTTTTGTTTTTTGGCGGATGTCAATCTGCTGGTCAGAAGAAAGCGCGGCATTGCCCAGGTGAAAAGTTTTCGGTTTTTTTACTCCCCAGACGTTTCGTGCAAGGTCTCTGAGTGGTTTGCTCCAATTGGAGGCAAACAGTTTAACAATGAACCCGGGCGCGCCACTTGAGGTGATGATAATTATTTTTTTTTGTTTTATACCTTTTCGTGTCTTGGGATAAGGAACTTCCCATGGCCAGTATGCGTATGGGGCGAGGCGTTCCATGAATCGTTTCATCAGGGCAGTTGGTGAATACATATTGATCGGGGATGCCAGAATGATGGCGTCAGCGCTGTCCAGTTTGTCAAGGATCCCTGGCATGTCATCACTGATGACGCATTTACCCCTGGTTTCTTCAGGGCCTTCCTGCATGCACGCTCTGCAGTTCGTGCAGAAAGATATATCTGCGTCAAGGAGATCAATTTTTTCCACATTTACGCCATTATTTTGTGCCGCATCCAGAATAACATCAACCGCTTGATGTATTATCCCACCCCTGCGGTAGCTTCCTAAAATGGCGATAATTTTGTATGACATTATTTTTTCTCCCCGGGATAATGATACTCACCCAGTATGAATGTTGAGCGTGATACAGGGATTTGCATTAAATACATTATAAATGCACCTGCGGGTCAATAATAAAATAACGAATGATAATGCGGGCCATTCTGCTTGACAAAAATAAACATTGTCCTATTATACGTGGATTCTCCGTGTCCGCCCATACGGGCCCGGCAATCATACCTCGGGGAGACTATCCATGAACCACGAAAGATGCGGTAGCACCAGAAGGGGATTTTTGCGGCGTTGTCTGTATACTCTATCCCTGATTTCATTTCCCGGCGCGGCTCGCCTTTTGGCAGGGAATATCGCCGAACATCCCATGAAGAAGGGGCCGGTCAAAAAAGTGCTCGTTATATGGTACAGCCAGGCCGGGCACACCGAGCGAAACGGAAAACTCATCGCCGCCACCCTGGCGGCCAGGGGACTGAAAGTCGAGGCGACCGATTACCGCAGCTTCAATTCCGCAAAGCTTTCCGGTGCTGATCTGATAATCGTGGGCACCCCGGTTTATTATTATGATGTCCCGGTTAACGTGCGGCAGTGGATTTCGTCCCTGCCGGAAATTACAGGAATACCGGTAGCGGCCTATGTGACTTACGGCGGAGAAGGCGGAAACCAGTATAACGCGTCATGCTCTCTTGCCGAACTTCTCGCTTCCAGGGGCGGGGTCCCCGTCGCTATTGACACTTTCCGCAACATGTCGACCTATCCTCCAACATGGGCTGCGGGCCATGAGCAGAGAGTTCTCGACTACAGCTATCTGCCTGACCGTAACACGTATAAACGGGTGCGCGCGTTTGCCCTGAAAGCCGGGAAAAACGCCGATGAAGGCAAAAAGAGCAGTTTTTCCAAGATGTTTGATTTCAGGGAAGCGATTAAGGGCACTGTCGTGATGTGGGCAGGGTTCAAGCTTTTTTCCGGCGGATACGCGATTGATAAAAAGACATGCACCCGCTGCGGAATATGTGTGCGCAAGTGCCCGGTCGGCGCCATTGACCTGTCAGCCTGGAAGATCAACGAAGATACCTGCATCGCCTGCATGGGCTGTGTGAACAACTGCCCGGTTGACGCGGTTGATATCACCTTTATGGGCAAGCGCCTGTACGGATTTTTTAGTTTTCTGAAAAAGAAAAACATCACCATAAAAGAACCCGTTACGTGAAAACAAAAGCGCTCATCCCCGGAGCAACTGCCGCATTCAGCAGGTTCGTTGACACCTCATTGTTTAATCTTCTCGTGAACCCCGGAACGCGCAGGGGCTTTCAGGAAGTAGTTCTCAACCTCCTCGGCGGGGTATAGCCTTTTCAATTTTGCAATAAATTTTTATCAGGGAGCACGCAATGATACAGTCAATTGCTTCATTGATCATTTTTATTTTTGTTTTTTTGGGGGGCGGATGTTCATCCGACAGCGGACCTTCCCGGGATTACCGGGAGGACATGCGCGCCTTCGTGATCGCGCTGAGCGAGTATGCGCGCACCATTGATCCCGGTTTTATCGTCATCCCCCAGAACGGCCATGAACTGGCCACCCTTGACGGCGAGCCGGACGGCGATCTGGCGGATGACTACCTCAACGCGATCAGCGGCGGCGGTCAGGAGGACTTCAATTACGGGTACGAGGATGACGGCATTGCAACCCCTGCGGATGAAAAGGAATGGATGAAAGGCTTTCTCGACGTGCTGGAAGACAATGGAAAAGAGGTGCTGGTCACGGATTACTGCATCGGTGATATGCAAATAATGGATTCATATGTTACAAATAATTCTTACGGCTATATCGCCTTTGCCACAGAGGACCGTGATCTCGCAACTATCCCAACCTGTCCGGTTGCGCCGTATAATGGCGATAACAGTGATATCACCACTCTTTCCGAGGCCAAAAATTTTCTGTATGTACTTGATCCCGAACCCTTCGGCGATAGCGCAGCCTATCTCAGCGCATTGCAGGCAACTTACCATGACCTGCTGATCATTGACTTATTTGACAGGGATGGTGTGGCGCTCGAATCGGCGGATGTTTCTTCCCTGAAAACAAAAAACGGGGGCGGGGCCCGGCTCGTTATCGCGTACATGAGTATCGGCGAGGCCGAGGATTACCGCTATTACTGGCAGTCCTCCTGGGAGCCGGGAAGCCCTGACTGGCTTGGCCGGGAGAACCCTGACTGGGAGGGCAACTATAAAGTTGAATTCTGGGACACCGGCTGGCAGGATATTATTTTCGGAAACGATGATTCTTATTTGAAAAAGATACTGGATGCGGGTTTTGACGGGGTATACCTGGATATCATTGACGCGTATGAGTACTACGAATAGGGGATAAACATATATTTTTTGTTTTATTTTGGTGCTCTGACCCCCCTTTTGATAAAAAAATAAAAATTCCTGTAACTTTAGTGTTATTTTTGAACTAATTTAGTATAAAAGTTTAAAAATAACACTGAGGTCCCCATGAACAGGGAAAAAAAGTTAACAATCCTTAAAACAGCAGAAAAGCTTTTTAACCGCTTTGGCATTAAAAAGACGGCAGTGGATGATATTGCCGCCCTTGCCAGGGTGGCTAAAGGCACGATCTATAATAATTTTGGAAGCAAGGAGGGCGTAATCCATGAATTAATTCAGGAGAAAATAAATGCCTTTGAAAAGAAGCTCGAAACAACCCTGCAGGGCATCAAGGACCCGGTGGAAGAACTCAAGGTCGTTCTTTCTGAAAGGATAAAGATCATTCTCAACAGCCCCTTTCTCTGCGACAGGCTTCTCAGCGTGGATGAACTTACTCTGCATTCACTCACCGACGAGCTTGACCGCAGGCTCCGCCAGGTTATCGGGCGCATACTGGCAAAAGACCTTCCCGTGGTCCTTGCTGCTGCCGAACAGAGTAAAATTCTTAACGCCTTGATATATTTTCTCCGCGGAATGGAGCAGTCTATGCGTGACGCTCTGCCGGGGATTGATACCGAAAAAATTGAGCAGGAACTGGATTACCTTATCAGGCGCATGGTTCCTCAATCTGATGTTAAGTAGATCAGGGAGGACACGATGACGATTGACATCCTTATTTTTCACTTTTTTCTTTTCGCGATCTTCGGATGGTTCATTGAATTCATCTATCGTTCCCTGCGGTACGGGAAACTGGTCAATCCCGGGTTCAATTACGGGCCGTACGTCCCGATTTACGGCGCGGGAGCGGTTGTCTTGATAATCACCTATCACCTGGTAAGCGGCCAGAACGTTTATTTCAGGGCGGGTGTCTATTTTCTGGTGACAACAGTTCTCGAATATATTACGGGCGAAACGCTCCTGTATTTTTTCAAGAAGAGATACTGGGACTACCGGGAAAATTTCAAGAATTTCAGGGGGATGATCTGTCCGAGCTTTTCACTTGCGTGGATCGGCGGCGCTTTCGTGTTCGAGCTGGTGCTTCATCCTCTCGCGTCCCTTGTGACTGCCGAGATGGGGCTGCTTGAGATAAGGATTTTCAATGTGCTCCTGCTTTACACCCTTACCCTTGATTTTATATATTCCTCAGGGCTTTTGCAGCGGGCGCGCGAGGTCAGGGAAAAAAGTGCCCTCGTGTTCAGGGGACGCTTGAAGCCTGCGCTGGCCTCACTTGGCGTGCGCATTGAACTGCCGCCGCTTGATGCGGCAAGAAAGCGGTTCGCCGCGATCAGGTATGAGTTGCCCGCGGCAATGGGCCTTTTTCGCAGGTATCGTTTTTATCTGGACGAACTCAAACGCAGGGGCATCGTCCGCTGGAGAATGAAATGAACCGTGATATCCAATGCGACGTGCTGAAAAAAATGCGGCTCATTCCCGAGGTGAATGAGATCCTGCAGCATGAGCTGTTCCTGTCAATGCGCAGCTACCGGCACCACGGGACTGTTTCATGCCTGGACCACTCCCTGCTGGTCGCGGCAAGGGCCTTCCTCATGGCTGAAGGTTCCGGGGCGGACGTTGTCGCGGTCTCCCGCGCGGCGCTGCTGCATGATTTTTATCTCTATGACTGGCACACGGACAGCCCCGGGCTCCACGGATTCAAACATCCGTACATAGCCCTTTCAAACGCTGAAAAATATTTTCCGCTGAGCCGGGTCGAGAGGGACGCGATAAAACGGCACATGTGGCCGCTGACCCCTGTTCCGCCGCGCTACCGGGAATCGTTAATTGTTTCGATTGCCGACAAGGCGGCGACCTGGGCCGATTACCTCAGGCCGCAGAATCGTTTCGTTGATGAAACTGTTTGCCTTGATGAAGCCTGAAGTCAGAACAGGTTAAAGAAGCGGAATTCAATCCACAGAATGGCAATGGAGAGCAGCATGGTGGCAATCGTAACCGGGATCCCTGTTTTCAGAAATTCCCGGAACGATATCACGATTCCCTCGCCGCGCGCCGATTCGATCACGATCAGGTTGGCCATGGCGCCAATGATCGTCGCGTTGCCCGCAAGGGTCGACCCTGAGGCGAGGCTGAGCCACAGGAGCGTGCTTCCTTTCTGCTCAAAGACCGGAAGCACGGCAACAACCAGGGGAACATTGCTTATCACCTGTGACAGGACCAGGCTGAATCCGTGCACTGCCGCAATTCCCTGTTTTGCCGGGTCCAGGAATGATGCGAGAAGCGAGATTTTCATAAAACCTGTTTTCTCAAAGGCGCTTACCACGATGAAAAGAGAAGCGAAAAAAATGAGAAGGACCCAGTCAACTTCCCTGATTATTTTTGAGGGGCGTATTTTCCCGAATATCAGAACAAGCGCCGCGCCGGCAAGCGCGATTACCGGCAGAGACAGGCCGAGCTTTCTGCTGAAGAAAAATAATACCATGACCAGGATGAAAATAGGGACAGAGCTTTTCATTGAAGCGAAATTGTAGCGGAAATCGTTTTCTCCGATATCGATATGCTTTTCCTGCTTAAAATGTTTCGCGTATGCAAGCCTGACAATGACCGCGACAACAATCATGGATATGATCGATACCGGCAGCAGGTGGAGGAGGAACGTCCCGTAGGATATCCCTGAACGGATTCCGATGAGCATGTTCTGCGGGTTCCCGGTCATGGTCATCGCGCTTCCGGCATTGGATGAGAGGATTTCGGCAATGAGGAACGGCAGGGGTTCCAATTTCGATGAGCGGCATATGGCAATGATCACCGGGGTGAAGAGGAGGACCACCGCGTCATTGACCAGGAAAGCGCTTGATATTCCGGTGGTAAACACGATGATCCAGAGCAGCCTTCTCGGGTTATTGCCGAATGATACGGCGCTGCGCGCGATCAGGGAGAAGAAGCCGTCCATCTCAAGGGTAATGATGATTATCATCATACCGAGAAGAAGGGCGATGGTGTTGAAGTCAACGGCGCGCACCGCGTCTTCAAAGGAAATGACACCGAAAACGACCATGGCCACTGCGCCGAAAAATGCCGAAGAAGGGCGGTCTATATTTATTCCGGGTATGCGGGTAAATATGATCCCGGTATAGGTGATGACGAAGATGATCAGTGCTGCGATTGTCGTGTGTGTCATGGGCGAACCATAATGTGCATAAACACCGGCACCGGGATTGTTATTTGTCAAGAATTATACATTGGTAAACATGAACGGGGAATTTTTCTTGCTCAAACACGATTTAATGATTAGAGTGCGATAGTGCAAACTGTAAAACAGGGTTGCCGGTGCAGAATACAGGAGGATATGAATGAACTCTCATGAGATTGATTATGAAATATTCGGTGACGATCTTCAGACCGTTGAAATCGAACTTGATCCCGGCGAAACAGTCATAGCTGAAGCGGGGGCCATGAACTGGATGGATGACGGGATCGTTTTTGAAGCGAAAATGGGTGACGGTTCAAAGCCCGACCAGGGATTGCTCGGGAAAATTTTTGATGCGGGGAAACGGGCGATGACCGGGGAGTCCGTGTTTATCACGCACTTTACCAACCGGAGCGAAAAGACGAAGAGAGCTGCTTTCGCGGCACCGTACCCCGGGAAAATCATCCCCCTGAATCTTTCAACAGTAGGGGGGGGCATTTTGTGCCAGAAGGATTCTTTTCTCTGCGCTGCCCTGGGGACCAGGATAAGTATTGCCTTTATCAGGCGTTTTGGCGCGGGATTTTTCGGCGGAGAAGGGTTCATTCTGCAGAAACTTACGGGCAACGGCATGGCGTTTTTGCACGCAGGCGGGACCATTGTCAAAAAGGAATTGCGTGAGGAGACGCTGAAGGTTGACACCGGATGTATCGTGGCCTTTACCAGCGGCATTGATTACAGCATCGAGCGTGCGGGAGGGCTTAAATCCATGTTTTTCGGCGGGGAAGGCCTTTTCCTCGCAACGCTCCGGGGGAGCGGTACGGTGTTTCTTCAGAGCCTGCCTTTCTCCCGCCTCGCTGACAGGATTATTCGCAATGCGCCCCGTATGGGTGGTCGAAAACAGGGCGAGGGCTCGCTTCTCGGCGGACTTGGAGACATGTGGACCGGAAGATAAATGTTGAATATCATAAAAAATGATTGACATTCAGGAGCCGGGTTTATATGATTTGTCCCTAATTTCTATAACCCTTATTTTATTATGATGAACTTAAGTGCAAATCTGATATCTATCATCGCTGTCGTCGTCAGCGTGGTAACAGTGGTAGACACCACTGGTGATATAGGTTTGCGCTTGAGGGACTGAAGTAAACAAAGCCATAGCAACCGGAAAAAGCCCTCGCTGGTGCAAACCAGCGGGGGCTTTTTCTTTATGGGCATAAGCGGAGGTAACCAATGAAAATGAATGGTGCTGAATTGATAACCGGCCTTCTTGAACGACAGGGGATCAGCATCCTTGCCGGAATACCGGGAAGCGCGAACCTGCCCCTGTATCACGCGCTTGGAGCGAGCTCCATCAGGCATGTTCTTGCCCGGCATGAACAGGGCGCCGCGTTCATAGCCCAGGGCATGGCCCGCTCAACGGGAAGGCCGGCGGTGTGCCTGACCACATCCGGGCCGGGGATCACGAACGCGCTCACCGCCCTGGCTGACGCCAAG
>DAIUKG010000067.1:0-12382 GCA_036848375.1 Spirochaetota bacterium | reverse complement strand
ATAGCCCAGGCTCGCCAGTGACTGGCATATCGGCGCACCGAGATTGCCGGGTGTGTTTGATGCGCCTATTATCATCACTGAGCGGGGTTTAAAAAAGTTATCCATAAAAAACGATTCGTTATTTTTAACATTCATCTTTGTGATCGCGTCATTAACGTATAACGCCGTCCCTCCTGAGCATCTCGATTGAATCAGCTGATATATGCAAAACTCTTTCGAGCACTTCTCCGGTATGTTCACCGAGGTCCGGCGACGGCGAAGCAACGAATCCGGGAGTATCTGAAAGGTTCACGGGATTACCGGGAACGTCGATATTCCCGAATCGTTTATGGTTGACTTTAACAAACATCCCGCGTGTATCAAGATTTCTGTCATTATTAACTTCATCATAATCGACCACCTTCCCGCACGGGATGCGCCGTGTTGTCAGCATTTCAATAACATCATCGCACGTATGCTGTTCCATCCAGCGGTTGATGACCGCTCGTGCGTCGTCAGCGTTTTTTACACGATTAACGAAGTGGGTGAAACGAGGATCAGAAACCAGTTCATGCTGTCCAATCACTTCAAGAAGTTTGTTCCACTGATTGTCGGTCAGGGCGACGACACAGACATATCCGTCACTGCATTTATAGGTGCTCCAGAATGGCATGGGGTGTTCATGATCGGATAAAAATTTCTTCATTTCACGGCCGAACAGCTCTTTGATATTTTCCTTGACCGGCCCGTTCGCCTTTTCGGTGAAGCACCAGAAATTATGAAAATACATGACATCCTGCATTGAAATATCGATAAACTGCCCCTTCCCTGTCTTCTGGCGGGCCATGAGTGCGAGGATAATGCCAAACGCGCAGTAAGCGCCCGAAGTGAGGTCTCCGAAAAAGACTCCCGGCGGACGGTCAACCGTGCCGCTGGCGTACATGATTCCCGCTGTCGCCTGGGAAATTATGTCAAAGGCGGTCCGGTCAGCCAGAGGCCCTTCATTTCCAAAGCCTGAAATTTTGGCGTAAATAATACGGGGATTTTTTTTGTTAATGTTTTCATAGCTCAGACCATGAGCGTCAAGGGTTCCGGGCTTTAAATTTTCGATTATAACATCGGACTGTTCAACCAGCTGAAAAAAAAGATCGGCTCCTTCCTTTTTTTTCAGGTCAATGACGATCCCTTTTTTATTCTGGTGAAGGCAGCTCATTGACCGTTCAGAACCGCTTATCTGCAAAAGCAGCCGCATTGAATCACCTGTCGGCGGTTCAATTTTAATGACCTCTGCCCCGAAAAAAGCCAGAAGCTGGCTCGCGCGCGGCCCTGAAAGAAATTGAGACAGGTCAAGCACCCTTATGTTTTCAAGAATCTGCTCCATTTCCCGTTCCTTATCATTTATTAGTACTGAGAAGTCAGTATTATATTTGTATAAAAAAAATTATTTCCAGTATTCTTTTTTATAGATAATCTTAATCAGCATGTCCGACGTCTGGGTGATGACATTTTCGAGTTTCTTCCTGGTAACTCCGGCATTGTTGCGCGCGATGTAATGGTACGCGACCCTTGTTGTCGTCCCGAAAATAACGTTTGTCAGCAACTCGATATTGCAATCATCCTCAATAACTTTAATTTCGATCCCTTTTTTAATACCCTTTTTAATCTCGTCGACAAACTGTTGCTCGATACGGCTTACAAAGGGTTCTATGGAGCGATTTATTCCGGGCCCCATTCGTAATAAAATTTTAGCACTATCCTGGTCGTCATAAAAAAAGTTAATAATATTGCAAAATTTCCATTTAAAAAAATCAACAGGCGATAAGGAAGAAACATCGAAAGGCCTTTCTTTACAATAATTTCGCCAGCTCATATATATAGTCTCAATAAGGGAAAGAAAAAGCTCCTCCTTGTTTTCAAAGTATTGGTAAGGGGTCCCCTTCCCGATTTTGAGCTCATTGACAATATCAATTATCTGGGTTTCATAATAACCCTTTCGCGCAAAGATGATCTTGGCGCACTCGAGAATCTCCTTTCTTCTGTTTTGAGAGCGGGCGGTCTTTGCCTTTTCCAGATTTATATTTTGTGCGTTCATGGGACTTTCTTGAGATAGGCAAGCAAACACCACGGTTTTATTTTTGTCAACAATAATACTGAGAACCCGGTATTGTTGTTGATTAAAGTGCTTCAAATATATGTTTTATTATAAATCTGTTTTTATAGAAATATCCCTTTTATACTGCCTCAATCTTTATCATACATTTTTCAAAACAAAATAAACCGAAATTAACTTGACATCCGCCATTTTTATGTAATTTTAAAGTACAATTTTAATAATACATAAAGGCTAATCTATGCTCGTTTTAAGAGAAATCAGTGCCACCCTGATTACAGTGGCGAAAAAATACCCGGTTATAACAATAACCGGTCCGCGACAGTCGGGAAAAACAACGCTGGTGAAGACAGTCTTCCCGGATTATCAGTATTTCACCCTTGAAGACCCTGATATCAGGGAGCTTGCAATTACAGACCCGCGCGAATTTTTAAAAAAAGCGGGCAACGGAGCAATTCTTGATGAGATACAGCGCGCGCCGGAACTGATGTCCTTCATCCAGGGTATTGTTGACAGCAATAAAAAGAATGGCATGTTCGTCCTCACCGGGAGTCATCAGTTCGATTTATTCAATGCCATCAGCCAATCTCTGGCGGGCAGGACCGCAATCCTCACACTGCTTCCCTTCTCTTTCAGCGAGCTCGATAAAATTAAGAAACGGTTTTCCGTCGATGGGTATTTACAGCACGGTTTTTATCCCGGAATTCACGATCGGAAACTCGAACCGGTTACCGCATACAAAAATTATTTCGAAACATACATTCAACGCGACTTGAGACAGATCGTGAATATCAAAGACCTCAGGACATTTCAAAAATTCGTTCGGCTCTGCGCCGGGCGTATCGGGCAGTTATATTCGGCAAGCAGCCTTTCCAATGACCTGGGGGTTTCGGTGCCCACCGTCAATTCCTGGGTCTCGATTTTGGCCGCTTCATATATCATATTTCTTCTTGAACCCTTTCATGAAAACATCGGGAAGCGGCTCATAAAATCCCCCAAACTGTACTTCCACGACGTGGGACTCGCTTCATACCTGCTGGGAATTGAAACAGTTTCACAGATGCAGCGCGATCCCCTCAGGGGGAACCTCTTTGAGAATATGGTGATCGGCGAGCTCATGAAAAAACGCTTTAATCAAGGGCTCGACCACAATCTCTTCTTCTATCGTGACAGCAATGGCAATGAGGTTGACGTTCTGTATAAACAGGCCAGCAGATTCACTTCTGTTGAAATAAAGGCCGCATCAACATACACCGGCGATTTTCTGAAAGGGATAGTGAAATTACGCAGGCAATTGAAAAACCTTGATCCTGAAGCCTATCTGGTATATTCAGGAAAGCAGGAAATGAAGGTTGAAGGTATCCAGCTACTCAATTTCAAAAATACTGAAAGGATAATACCGCCTGTTGAAAAAACTCGTTCAATCAAAAAATAACACTTATGCTACACTTGGGGGTTATTTATAATGCGCCGGGTGTCCGGTAGCTTATTAACTTCTGAAAAATTGAGGAGTTGCTTTTGGGCGATACTGGACTCGAACCAGCGACCTCCTGCATGTGAGGCAGGCGCTCTAACCGACTGAGCTAATCGCCCGTGTAACATCCACACCATATGACGCGGCAGTATAAAATCAACCACAATTTGGGCCGTCGGCAGAGATAAATCATCACCGGGCCGAAACCGGATCTCTTAATCCTTCATCATTATGTCTAAGATATCTATTAATATGTAAAATAAAAATTTTAACCCCCTCTGGGGTGGCGAGCGTCAGCGAGCCGGGGGCCGACCTGTAAAAAGCCCTCCTTCTTACTCTGTGTCCTCGGTGTCTCCGTGGCTGTCTTTATTACACAGCTTTTCAAAAAAACCTTAACATTCCGGAATGATCAATATTTTTTTCTCAATAAAAACCAACCGCTAATACTTGACATTAATCCAATCCCGGTTTAGGCTCACCGCATGATGAAAATAACCGCGCAGATTGACCGGCTGATTTCCGAGCTGAAAAAGCAAAAACTAAAGCCCGAGTACGTCATCATGGGCCGCAACCTCGCCACCAAGTGGCTCATCGAAATGTCCCGCGAAGGAAAGATCGAGCTCCATGACGCGAAAAAATACACGTTTAACCATAAAGGAATTCCGGTCGTGGTGTGCGAAAGCGAGATCCTTGAAGTGGTGCCCAACGCGCGCTACCTTCTTGAATAGCGCCGGTCCCGGATATCGTTGATCAATTATTCCCTGCAGGTGAACATGGACCCACTGAAACCCGAAACGCTCCCCTCACTCTTTCTTGACGGCACGCGGTTTGCGGATGATTTCGGCCGCACGGTCCTCCTGCGCGGGGTGAACCTTGGCGGCGACAGCAAGGTCCCGGCCGCGCCTGACGGGAGCACTCACCTGCCCACGGACTTTTCCGGTCACCGGGAGGTTTCTTTTGTCGGGCGCCCCTTCCCCCTTGATGAGGCTGAAGAACATTTCGCTCGCCTGCGCGGATGGGGCTTTAACGTGGTGCGCCTGCTCACGACCTGGGAAGCGGTCGAGCACGCCGGGCCCGGGGCCTATGACCGCAACTACCTCGATTACCTCTCTCGCATCTGCGAATGCGCCGGAAACTTCGGCCTGTACGTATTCATCGATTTTCATCAGGACGTGTGGTCGCGCATGACCGGCGGTGACGGCGCGCCCTGCTGGCTCTTTGAAAAGACCGGCATTGATTACACGAAAATAAGCGCTTCGGGCGCGGCCCTGGTCATGCAGCACGCCCATGATTTCACTGACCCGAACCCGCTGCAGAAGGCATACCCGCCCATGTGCTGGAGCTCCAATTACCGGTATCCCGCGTGCGCGATAATGTTCACGCTTTTTTTCGGGGGGATGACGTTCACGCCGCAATTCAGTGTCGAAGGCCGAAACGTGCAGCAGTATCTGCAGGAGCATTTCCTCGGCGCGCTCAGGGCCGTGGCAACCGCGGTGAAAGGCCGCGGCAATGTCATCGGGTTCGACCCCTTTAACGAACCGTCCCGGGGATGGATTGGGTTCCCCTTTTCACGAAGGATCACCGCAAACACGGATGAGCTGCACGCCATGCCCGGCCTGGCCTTCTCGCCGCTGGACGCGCTCATGACGGCAAGGGGCACGCCCGTCACGGTCCCCCGGCTGGGAATATCGCTGCTCAGAGGAAAACTCACGGCCAAAGAAAAAATTACCGTGAACCCGAACCGGATCCCACTCTGGCTGCCCGGATCATCGGACCCGTTCGAACAGGCAGGCGCCTGGAGGCCCGGACACGAGGGAGGCGTTGAGTATTTCAATGAAGAATTCTTTCGAAACACCGGCGGCAGAAAACATGACTTCAACCGGGACTTTCTGTTCCCGTTTTATGAGCGGGCCGCGAACGTGATCCACTCGGTCAACCCGGGCTGGTTCGTCTTTCTTGAAAAGGACGCGGCAGAAACCATGAACGACCCGCAACTTCCCGAACCGCTCCCCCGAAACGCGGTCAATGCCTCACACTGGTACGACGGCCTGACCCTGGTGTTCAAGCGGTTCTTCCCGGTAAACATCGACGTGGCAACGAGAAAGCCCGCGCCGGGCATTACAGCCATCCGGAAGATGTACGCGCGCCAGATAAAGGCGATCACCGGCGCCTCTGCGCTGGCCGGAACACCCACGCTCATCGGCGAGTTCGGCATCCCGTTTGACATGCACAAAAGAAAGGCTTACGAAAAATTCAGCAGAGGCAGGCGCGGCAGCGGGATATGGAAACGCCACATCCTCGCCCTTGACCTGATGTACCGGGCCATGGATGAAAACCTTGTCAGCTCAACGCAATGGAACTACGCCGCGGGAAACCGCAACGACCCGAACGTGGGTGACCGGTGGAACCAGGAGGACCTCAGCATTTTTTCGCGTGACCAGCAGGACAACAGTGGCGACATCAACAGCGGCGGCAGGGCGCTCGAAGGATTTGCAAGGCCGTTCGCGCCCCGTGTACAGGGGGAAACAGTATCAATGGCATTTGACCGCGGGCGAAAACTCTTTACCGTGAAATTCATTGCCGAACCTGAAATAGAAGCCCCCACTGAAATTTTCGTTCCCGCAGTTCAATTCCCGCGGGGATTCACGGTTGATGCGCCGGGGCTCATCACGCTCCAAAGCAGCAGGCCGGACATGCTGCTCTTTCTCGCCCGGGAGAAAGGAACTGCCGTGATAACCGTTCGCGGCAGATAATACCGGCCCCGCTCTTCAGAAACAGAAAAAAGGAACGGCCTCAGTGTTTGTGGTCGTGCACCTCGTTCTCATGCGCGGCATGGACATGCTCGTGCGGCCCGTGTTCGCCCGTGTGGTTGTGGTCATGCACGTGGGACTGCACCGAATGTTCATGGCTGTGCTTGTGCTCATGCTCGTGTTCGTGTTCATGAACGTGGGCGTGTTCATGGCTGTGGACCGTGTCGCCGTGCCGGTGCTCGTGTTCATGAAGATGTTTGTGCTCGTGGTTGTGGATATGGCTGTGTTCGTGGTTTCCTTCCATTGCTTTCTCCTTTTATGGTAACTACAATATAAAACAGGGAAGGCATTGCGGTCAACAGGCTATTTTAATTTTATTATACAGTTGTAACGGACCTTTTATTCTTGCTATCAAGATAACATGGATGCTGAAGAGATAGCATTAACATAATACTGATGAATTAAATTTATTATTAGCGTCAGGAAGTTTCAAGCAGCGCGCGGGCAACGGCGACCTGCCCCAGCGCGATGCACCCGTCGTTCACCGGGACCTTTTCCGGGACCAGGACCTTCAGGCCTGAATTTGCGAGCAGTGTGTACATGGCGCGCAGCAGTATCCTGTTGTGAAACACGCCGCCGCTGAGCACCACCGTGTCCAGGCCGCGGTCTGCGCAGATTTCTTTCGCGACAGCAACCGCGGTGCGTGACAGCGCATCATGAAAGGTCGCGGCGATATCATCAGTGCCATGCCCTGACTGGAGCATGCCGACCGCGAACCGGGTAAGCTCCTCGGTGCTGATACTATACGGTTCGCCCCTGGTGAAGGGAATAATATACTCCCGGTCAATGACCGAGCCCCGGGCGGCGGCCTCTTCGAGCAGCATCGCGGCCTCCGCCTCTGAAGATACCGAACGGCAGATCCCCAGTATCCCGGCCATGCCGTCAAAGATCCTTCCGATGCTGCAGGTAAGCGGTGAATTGATGCCGCGCTCCATAGCGTCCATGAGCAGGGTGGCACGGGGGCCCTTCTCCATCACGGGAAAATCCCTGCCGTACGCCTGATACAGCAGCGAAAGGCCGATTTTCCACACGTCCCGTATGGCAGACTCTCCCCCCGGGAGGCTGAAGTTGCTGAAATGCCCGGCCCGGATGAAATTCTTCCTGTCGGCAACGAGAAACTCGCTTCCCCACAGGGTACCGTCCGTGCCGTAGCCGGTGCCGTCAAAAGCGATCCCCAGCACCGGCCCGTCGAGATTCCGCTCCTCAAGCACCGAGGTTATGTGCGCGTGATGGTGCTGCACCTGTATTCTTTTAAGGGTGGTTCCGGCAAGCTCGTCCGCGTACAGCGTGGTATGGTAACCGGGATGCAGGTCGGACACGATCACTTCAGGCGAGGCGTCGAATATTTTAATGAAATGGGCGACCGCGCTCCTGAACGCCTCATGGGTCATCACATCCGCCATGTCTCCCAGGTACTGGCTGATAATGACAAAGTCGCTGCGAGCCAGAGCGAAGCTGTTTTTCATATCCCCGCCCATGGCCAGTATTTTCTTGGGGGTGATTCTTCCCGGCAGGGGAACCGGAATATACCCCCGTGACCTTCTAATAAAAAAGGGCATGCCCATCTCAACAAAGAGCACGCTGTCGTCATTCTGCGCGATGATCTCACGGTTATAGGTGACGAAAAAATCGGCAAAGGGGGCGAGCCGTTCAAACGCGTCGCGGTCACGGTACACGATCGGCTCGTCAGACAGGTTCCCGCTGGTCATGACCAGGACCATGTCCGGGGCAAGCGAAAAGAGATGATGATGAAACGGCGTATAGGGGAGCATGAGCCCGTGCCAGGTGATGCCGGGCGCGACATTTCTCGCCACATACTCCTTCCTCTCCCTGAGCAGCACAATGGGCCGCTCCTTGGACAGCAGGAGCTTTTTTTCTTGTGCGGAAATTTCAACGAACGATTCCATGATCCCGATGCTTCCCGCCATAAGCGCGAAGGGCTTGAAGGGACGCTGTTTTCTCGTGCGCAGCAGGCCCACGGCCTCATGGTTCAGCGCGTCCGCAGCGAGGTGGTAGCCACCGACCCCTTTGAGCGCGCCTATTTTTCCCTCTTTGAGGAAGGACACGGTCATGCGGGCCACCTCATCGGCCGCGCTTGCCAGAACGTTCCCTTCACGGTCATGAAGAAGCATGCGCGGCCCGCACACGCCGCATGCCGTGGGCTGGGTGTGGAACCGGCGGTCCGCGCTGTCACGGTACTCCGCTTCGCATTTCGGGCACAGGGCAAAGGGGGCCATTGAGGTGGTAGCGCGGTCATAGGGGATGTCGTTCACGATACTGAACCGGGGGCCGCAGTTGATGCAGGTTATGAAGTGGTAATGGTACCTGCGGTCACCGGGATCGAAAAATTCCCTGAGGCAGTCTTCGCACAGGGCGATATCGGGCGAGTAGAAGACCGTGCGTTCTTCGGCAGTGCCGCTGGGGCCGATGATGAAATCAGGAAAATCGCCGGGTTCCAGCTCTTCCTTGTTGACCTGGTAGACACTGGAAAGCGGGGGCGGCGCCGAGGAAATGGTATTGATGAACGTTTCAAGGTCTTCCTCGCGGCCCTGCGCGTGGATGAGCACCCCGGCGGTATCATTGATGACCGAACCGGTCAGCCCGTGGCGGTGGGCAAGCTGGTAAATAAACGGACGAAAACCCACGCCCTGGACGATCCCTTTGACCCGTATGCGATACTGTCTGACCATGAATCCGCCTCTATCAGGTTTAAGGGTTAACCCTCAACTGCAAAGTGTACGACACGGGCGAGATGTCAATATAAATACGATTTCAGCCCCGCTGCAGAAGAGCCGCTCCCGGCGCTGATTTTCATCCCCCCGAAAATAATAACAGTTTTTTCACTCTGTTAAGTAAAAAACATTGACACTTCACAGACCTTTATAAAATGTAACAAACCATATCTGCAGCGTCAAAACATGCTGAAATACGATCTGCAAGAACGATTCATGTTTATCAGAACAGGAGAATGAAATGGAAATCAAAATTTTACAGGATATCCTGAAATCCAACAAGGATGTTGCCAGCGAAATAAAAGAGCTCCTCAGAGAAAAAAATATCTATATGATAGACATGATGAGCTCACCCGGTTCAGGCAAGACCACGCTCAACGATAAAATCATCGAAAAACTCAAAAGCAAATACCGCATCGGCGTTATCGAAGGAGACATCAAAACGACAAAGGACGCGGAACGCCTGGCGAAACACGGCATCGAGATCATTCAGATCGAAACCGACCGTTTTGGCGGCGATTGCCACCTGGAAAGCACCTGGATCAAAAAATGCCTGGAGAGCCTTGATCTTGACAACCTTGACCTGGTCATCGTTGAAAACATCGGCAACCTGGTATGTCCCGCGGAATTTGAAATCGGCGATGATGAAAGGATGGTTATACTCAGCGTTACCGAAGGCGAAGACAAGCCCGCGAAATATCCCCTTATGTTCAACACCTGCAAGACCATGGTACTGAATAAAATCGACCTGCTCCCCTATCTCGACTACAGCATGGATGAACTCATGGCCAATCTCTCAAAGGTCAATCCGCGAATGAAAGTGATCGAGGTGAGCGCCACAAAAGGCACCGGCATGGATGAGTTGATTAAACATATCTCTGATAATGTTGAGAAAAAAATCAGGGCTTAATAATAAATTTTGAATCGCACCGTTCTGCGGGGATGACAATCCCCGCAGTTCCCTCAAACGCAACCTCAGTCCCGCACCCGAAAAATAAAAAAGTACTAAATTAAAAATATTTCTTCTTTTATATGATAAAAATACATTTTTTTTCATATAAAAAAATATGAACAGACGGTTTTTCGATTGATTTTTAAAACCGCTCCATTAAGGATGTTCACATCCGGCTATTTGAATATAATTTTTGTTTTCAGCGCTTTCGGTGATGCGTAATCAGTATTATCCTTAATGATCAATCACTCACATCCGCTGCAAACAATAGATTCCATGAGGAGGGTTCTATGGTACAGTTGAACGGGAAGACTATGCCCGAAATATTTCAAAACCAGGCTAAGAAATACGGCGACGCAGCGTGTGTCGCGTACAAGAATGACGGCAAGTATACCGATATTTCCTGGAATGAAATGAACGATATGGTGCACAAGCTTGGATGGTTTCTCATATCCATAGGAGTAAAGAAGGGAGATAAAGTTGGTCTTTTCTCTCCCAATAGATACGAATGGTGGGTCGCTGACCTGGCGATCACCTCAGTTGGCGCGATCAATGTTCCGATTTACGCCACTAACTCCGCGGAAGAGGCACGCTATATCCTCGACCATTCAGAATCAGTTGCCTGCCTGTGCGGCGAAAAAGGCCATCTGGATAACGTCCTTGAGGTCAAAAAGAAACTTCCGAAGGTCAAAACCCTCGTCGTCTTCGATGAAATCGATGGAAAGAAAAAAGATGTATTAACCCTGAGCCAGGCATTCGCGAAGGGAGAAAAATACTCCAGTAAAAACGAATTCGAGAAACGCCTCAAGTCTCTGGACGATAAAAAAATGGCCACAATCATCTACACGTCCGGAACAACAGGCAATCCCAAGGGAGTTATGCTGTCACACTACAACTTTGTTTCAGATGTGCGCATAATTTATCAAAAATTTCATGAATATTTTTCATCGGACAAAACAATGCTCTCGTTCCTGCCCCTGTCGCACTCCCTGGAAAGGACCGCGGGATATTATCTGCCGCTTTCAATCGGCGCGCGCGTGGCCTTTGCCGTTGATTTTGGGAAAGTCGTTGACAACATGAAAGAGATCTCGCCGGACTTTATCATCAGCGTCCCGCGCCTGTATGAAAAAATTCATGCGACCGTGCTCGCGGGAGTTGAGGAAGCGCCCGCGATTAAAAAACTGCTTTTCAACGCGGCAATGAAAACGGCGAGAAAAAACCTCCCTTACGTGTGCCAGGACAAACCGCGTCCGAAACTCTTTGATATCCGGTACAGTATTTTCAACAAGCTCGTGTTTTCGAAATTCCGCGTCGCGCTCGGGATGACGCGTCTTGACTTCGCGGTATCCGGCGGAGCGCCCCTCGCCCTTGCAGACGCCGAATTTTTCATCGGCATGGGAATCAAAATACTCGAGGGATTCGGCCTTACCGAAACGACACCGGTAACCAATGTCAACTGTCCCTGGTTTATCAAACCCGGAACGGTGGGCCCCGCACTTCCCGAAACCCAGATAAAAATATCGGATGAAGGCGAACTGCTTATCAAAGGCCCGCAGGTCATGCTGGGCTACTATAAAGACAAAAAAGCGACTGACGAAGTCTTCACCAAAGACGGTTTCTTCCGCACCGGCGACATGGCCATGATCGACAATGACGGGTATATGGCGATCACCGGCAGGATAAAAGACATCATCGTAACCGCAGGCGGTAAAAACATTTCGCCGCAAAACATCGAAAACGATCTTAAAACCTCGATGTATATCGAGCAGGTCGCGATTATCGGTGACCGGAGAAAATACCTCAGCGCGCTGGTCATTCCGAATTTCTCGGCAGTTGAAGCATGGGCGAAAAGGAACAATATCGCCTTTACTTCAAGCAGCGACCTGATCACGAATGCCCAGGTAATCGACCTCATGGGACAGGAGATCAAGGAGCACACCAAGCATTATGCCCGTGTTGAGCAGATCAGAAAGTTCAAACTCCTTGACGCTGAATGGACCCAGGAGACCGGAGAGCTTACCCCGTCACTCAAGGTCAAACGCAGGATCATCAATGAAAAATACTCTGACGAAATCGAAGAAATGTATCCTGCCGGAGCTGAGTGATCGGCCGGGCTGATATGAACGATACCGGGGGCTGTCCCGCAAGGGCGGCCCCTTTTTTATTGCAGAATAAAAATGACCGAGCTTTGTTTCAGACAATTCTCCATTCCGTGAGTATTGGCCTCATTTGGTCGGGACTGCGGGGATTTTTATTATAAGGCGTAATACCGGTAGCAGTATAATTTTGAGGGTAACGTAGTTTTGTCATTCCGGTTTTGCATCT
>DAIUKG010000066.1:0-12524 GCA_036848375.1 Spirochaetota bacterium | reverse complement strand
GGTATTTGCAAACTCGGAAGATGCAAAACCGGAATGACAAAACTACGTTACCCTTAAAATTATACTGCTACCCTGAACAGAGTGAATAAAATAAAATTTTTATTGAAACTGCTGATCAGTAAAAATAATAATAGACAATTTTTATGCCAGTTTACTGTTTAGTAATGATGATGCCGCATCAATGATCTTCTTTTCATATCGAGGTTCCCATGTTCACTAGATTATTTTCTCCAAAAAAATCACTTACAATTTCTGATGACCTGTTCGCCGAAGTAATGGTGAGAAACAATAAAAGACTATTTCTGTCATTTCTGTCAATTCTTGCCCTGGCCAATATCGCGACCATAGCCATAAAGGCCGCAGGAAGAGGCTCGGAATATCTCACGTATCAGAGCATATTTATTGAAATATTTTTCGCTTTTGGAGTTTTGATCATAGGCTTTGTTATTTCGGGGAGGTTGAAAGGCCACTGGATATCAAGTTATATTTCAATAACCGGCGTTATAGGGTGTTTGATGATCTACCAGTACGTGATTTATGGAGCGCCGGAAGTGTTCGCGACTTTTTATATATCATTTGTTCTCAGCGTCCTTTATTTTAACAGAAATGCTTCAATTTTTAACTTTGCTATTATTGTTGCCGCCCAGATACTTCTGTTTGTTTTTCGTCCCGAATTGATCCCCGGAGGACCGAAGAGCAACATCATGGTACGCTTCCTGGTTTATGTGTGGGTCGGAATCGGAGCAACTGCAGGTGCGAATGCCACGAAAAACCTCCTTTCCCTTGCTGTTGAAAAACAGAAGGAAGCGAAAAAGACCCTCGAAAATCTGCGGACCATGGCAAAAACAATTCTTTCGAGCATTGATATAATGAAAAACCAGAGTGTTGAACAGGATAAAATATCCGATGAGCTGAGAGACATCTCAGAACATCAGGCATCATCCCTTGAAGAGATATCCGCATCCCTTGAAGACCTCGCTTCAAAAGCCGATTCAAACAACCGTACTGCCAAGGCCCTGTTTGACGAGACCGAGGCATCGATTCAATCAGTCAATATGCTCAAAGGAATCAATAACACGGTACAGAGCGGAACAACGCGTATCTATAAAAACCTTGACAGCGTCATGCAGTACTCTGCAGGCACGTCAGATCACATCCGCATGTCCATAGAAAAATTCAATATTCTGCAGGCCAAAAGCGGCGAAATATCCGCGTTCATTACCGTCATAAACGATATAGCTGACAAAGTGAATCTCCTTTCACTGAACGCCGCTATCGAAGCCGCGCGGGCAGGTGAACACGGCAGGGGCTTCGCGGTTGTAGCGGAGGAAATATCCAAGCTCGCTGAAGCAACGGCAAAGAATTCCAAAGAAATATCTAATATCATTAAAGAAAACATCTCTCTCATTGACCAGAGCAGTGAATTGATCATCCGCTCATCAGATATGATGAGCAAGCTCGACTCATCAATAGTCGTTATTAAAGATGAAATAAATGCAGTAGGGACAAAAATAATCGAGATCGATAACGCGATTGAAAGCATCGACAATCTCAACAATAAAATTTTTGATACCAGCAAAACAATTGAAAACTCTACGAACCAGCAGAAACTCGCCACAGAGGAATCTAACAAGACAACCAGCGGCGTATCGGAATATGCCATGAAGATTGTAGAAATATCGAGAATGATTTCCGAAAACAGCAGATCAACAGGCGAAATGGTCATGCAGCTTGAAACCATGGCTCAGGAAATGAATGAGTAATGCATCATTGTCCGTTTCCCCTAAAGGCCGATATGACGGAGTCTCCGGATTTATAAGCCTAAATTCCCTTCTTTTTCTCAATTCTTTTTCGAAATAGCGTTATATCTTCAAGAAAATATTGACTAATATCATAAAGCAAATTTTATTGGTAAAACCGTCTGTGCGGTCTATAAACAAACAGCCTACATAAAGCGGGATTTTCCTTTTGAATAAAAATTACAGAACGATTCTCATTGTAGAGAATGAGGCAGTAATTGCGTTAAACCAGGCTGAAACCGTAAAAAGTTTCGGATATCAGGTTATGATCGCCAACTCCGGCGAACAGGCCCTTGATTTTATCGAGAACAGCAATGATATCGGCCTCGTTCTCATGGATATCGATCTCGGGAAGGGGATGGACGGACCTCAGACCGCCCGAGAGATTCTCGCCAGAAGAGACATCCCTATTGTATTTCTTACCTCACATGCAGAACGCGAAATTGTTGAGAAGGTACGCGGCATAACCCGTTACGGGTATGTAATTAAAAACTCGGGTGATTTTGTCTTGCAGTCATCTATCGAAATGGCCTACGATCTGTTTGATGCAAACAACAAGTTAAGTTTTCATCATGGGCTCAGCCAGATGCTTAATTCATGCGCCGACCTGCAGCAGGGCCTTGATATTGTGCTCAAGAGCGTGATGAGTCTTGAACATATTGATTGCGGCGGAATTTATGTTGCCGATCCGCTCACCGGGAATTTTAATATGATAGTACATTATGGGTTGTCAGAGGACTTTGTTGCCCTTGTTTCATACTATGACGCTGATTCCCCGGCGATACGCGCCGCTTCTGCCGGAAAAGTTCGATATGGAAGTTGCGGTGATTTTCCGCAGATGCCCGTTGACGTCCTTATAGATGAAAAATTACAATGCATAGCATCTATTCCGATCATGGTCCAGGAAAAATTAATTGCTATCCTCAACCTGGGGTCGCGCAGTACCGATGATTTTCCCCACGCGACGCGCATCGCACTTGAGACTCTCGCTTCCTCTATCGGCAGCGCAGTCATCCGCCTTCAGTCCGATGCGGCCCTGCGCCTGAGCGAGAAGAAGTACCGCCAGCTTTTCACTCACGCGCCGGCGGGAATATTAGAAGTTGATTTTATTAACCAGCGTTTCATAAAAGTCAACTCGCTCATATGCGAGTATACCGGCTTCACTGAAGCCGAAATGCTTTCCATGAACCCTTTGGATATTCTGACCGAGGAGAGTAAAATCAGGTTTGCCAGGCGATTGAATGACATGGCGACAGGGCAACCGGTTTCAAAGAAAGTGGAACTTGAGATAAAAGAAAAAAATGGACATGCCAGGTGGGTCGAACTCAACAATGATTTCATCCGCCAGGAAGGAAAGATAACCGGCTCGACCGTGGTGATCCATGACATCACTGAACGCAAATACGCCGATCAGAAAATCCGGGCCCTTCTCGTTGAAAAAGACATACTCCTCAAGGAAGTGCATCACCGCATTAAAAACAACATGATCACCATGATAAGCCTTCTTTCATTGCAGGCCAGGAGAATGAAAAATGCTGCAGCGTCTGACGCGCTGAACGACGCGGGCAACCGCCTGCGCAGCATGCAGGTGCTGTACGATAAGCTGTACCGGTCTGAGTTTTTTCAGGACATGCCGATCAGCAGTTACCTTCCGTCACTGGTCGATGAAATTAAATCCTCTTTTCCTGAGAGCGGTTTTCTGGAGATCGTGAAAGAAATTGATGATTTCATGATAAGCGCGGAACTTTTGCCTCCGCTGGGGATGATCATAAACGAGCTTCTTACGAACGCCATTAAGCATGCGTTCGCCGGGCTTGATGCGGGGACGATAAAAGTCACGGCTTCGATGCGCGGGAATCAGGCAACGATCGCCCTGGAGGACAACGGGATCGGCATGCCGGAGTCAGTTGACATTGAAAACACGAGCGGTTTCGGCCTCTGGCTGGTAAACACTCTGATCAAGCAGATCGGGGGGATGATACGGATTGAGAGAAATCCCGGAACGCGTTTTATCATTATTTTCGACGTATAACCTGTATGCGGAGGAAGTGCCTTTGAGGCAACCCGCCGCTGCAGTGAACAGGATTTATAAAGAATAAATTTCCCTGCCGAACGTGTGGACCCAGTTCTTTTTCAAGACCGCTATGGCTTCCTCGGTTTTATCAACACCAATGATAACAATGGGCTGCCCGCTTTCGCCTCTCCCGAGAAAGGGATAAAAATACAGCACATTGATGTGTGCCGACTTCAGCGGCTTCAGAATGGCCCTGAGCCCCCCTGGATGGTCGGGAACTTCGACCGCGATCACCTCGGTTTCCTTGGCGGAAAAGCCGTGACTTTTGAGCACGGTAAGGGTCTTCTTCGGGTCATCGGTGACGAACCTGACCGTGCTGATGTCAGAGGTGTCCGCCACCGTGATCGCGCGGATGTTTATTCCTTCGGCTCCGAGGTATTCGCTCACGGATAAAAATCTTCCCGGAGTGTTGTCAAGGCTTACTGAAATCTGTTTGATTGACATAGTGGGGCTCCAGTAGTTGTCCTTAATCCAGGTTGAACCCTGCGGTAAGGGCGTTTTTATTAATCGTAATCAGTTTCTGGTTGTTCTTCAACGCGGCAGCGAGCCCGTCCAGGAGACTGTCGAGATGCACCATGTTGCTCTTTCTGATAAAAGCACCGAGCATGACCATGTTCGCCGACCTGGGGTTGCCGAGATCTTCAGCAACGGCATTTGCCGGCACGTTGATGCATTCGATATCACCGCGGTTGACCGGGTCTTTGATCAGTGTCGAATTGATGAACATGATGCCGCCGGACTCCAGCTGGTTCTGGAAGCGCAGCATGGACGGGTGGTTCATCGCGACAACGTAACTCGGCGAAGAAGCGACCGGGGAGGCGATCTCCTCGTCAGAGACCGATACCGTGCAGTTTGCCGTGCCTCCGCGGACTTCAGCGCCGTAAGCGGGAAGATAGGTTACGTGAAGGCCTTCAAGCATGGCAGCCTGGGCAAGGTTAAGGCCCATGGACAGCACTCCCTGGCCTCCGAAACCGGCGAATATGGTTTTAATCAGCATCTTTTTTATCTGTAGTGTCCTTGATCAGTCCAAGAGGGAATTCTTTGGACATCACGTCATCCACCCACTGCCACGACTGGACCGGGTTCATTTTCCAGTTGGTGGGGCAGGGTGACAGTATTTCCACAAGGGAATAGCCTTTTCCATCAATCTGGCTCTGGAAGGCCTTTTTCAGCGCCTTTTTAGCCTTTCTGATATTGGCCGGCGAATTAACCGCGACCCGTTCTACGTAGCAGGTGCCCTGCACCTGGGCGAGAATCTCGCTCATCTTTATGGGATGCCCCTCGAGCCTGGCATCACGGCCGAAGGGCGAGGTGGTTGTTTTCATGTTAAGCATGGTGGTCGGCGCCATCTGCCCGCCGGTCATGCCGTAGACGGCGTTGTTAATGAATATGGCGGTGATGTTCTCGCCCCGGTTCGCTGCATGTAGCGTCTCGGTGGTCCCTATCGCCGCGAGGTCGCCGTCCCCCTGATACGTAAATACGATTGAATCGGGGTTTGCCCTCTTTATGCCGGTCGCGACCGCGGCGCCGCGTCCGTGCGCTGATTCGACCATGTCAACGTCAAAGTAATAATAAGCGAAGACCGAACATCCGGGAGGGGGGACTCCGATGGCGCGGTCCTGAATGCCGAGCTCGTCAATGACCTCGCAGGTGATCCGGTGTATAATGGAATGCCCGCATCCCGGGCAGTAGTGGAACACGGCCTTTTTCAGCGAGGTGGGATGAGAGAATATCTTTTCCATGGTTCTAGTTTAAACCTTTCTGATGATATATGCGCGTGATGATTCGCAACACTTCAGACGGGGTCGGGATCACGCCGCCCGGCCTGCCGTGGAACGAAATGTCGCCCTGTCCCTCAAGGGAGAGCCTGACGTCTTCGATCATCTGCCCCATGTTCATTTCGAAGTCCAGGAAATATTTCGTGGTTTTGGCAAGCTCCTTCAGCTGTTCGGAGGGGAAAGGCCACAGGGTGATGGGGCGGAACATCCCGATCTTGAGCCCCATGGCGCGCGCCTGTTTGATGGCGCCTTTCGCGATCCGTGCAGCGATGCCGAACGCGGTCACGATAAGGCGCGCGTCCTCGGTCATGTAGTTTTCCCACATCACTTCCTGTTTCTGTAAAAGCTGATAGCGCCTGAACAGGCTCCAGTTCACTTCTTCAAGGTCAGGGGGATGGGACGTGAACGTGCGCACGAATTTGCTCGGCCGCCCTTTGGCGCCCCTGAGCGCGTCCTGTCGCACCGGCGGGACGTCCGGCGCTTCATGTTTGAATTCAAGCGGCTCCATCATCTGTCCCAGCATGCCGTCGCCGAGAATAATGACCGGGATAAAATATTTGTCCGTGAGTTCGAACGCGTGGTGCGTGAGGTCGGCAAGCTCCTGTACCGAAGCCGGACCCAGAACGATGGTCCGGTAATCGCCGTGGCCGCCGCCCCGGGTCGACTGGAAATAATCGGATTGGGAGGCGCTGATGCTTCCCAGGCCGGGGCCGCCGCGCGACATGTTCACGATCACAGCGGGGAGCTGGCACGCTGCCAGGTACGAGATGCCTTCCTGCTTCAGGCTGATGCCCGGGCTCGATGAGGATGTCATCGCCCTTACCCCGGCGACGCTCGCTCCATATACCATGTTGATGGCCGCGATCTCGCTCTCGGCCTGGACAAAGGAGCATCCCGGCCTGCGGCTCAGGTGCGCGGCCATGTATTCGGTCAATTCGTTCTGCGGCGTAATGGGATAGCCGAAATAGGACTGGCACCCGGCCCTTATGGCAGCCTCTCCGATCGCTGCGTTTCCGGTCATCAGCACTTTAGCCACGGTACACCTCTATGGCCACTTCCGGGCAGACAACGGCACAGGTCGCGCACCCGGTGCACGTGCCGGTATCCTCAAAGACCGTATGCAGATAACCCGCGGCGTTGAGCTGGTCCGAAAGCGTTATCAGTTTTTTCGGGCAGAAGAAGACGCAGATACCGCATCCCTTGCACAGTTCCCGGTTTATTTCTATTCTTCCTTTCATGGTTCGCCTGACATTTTACTGCAGAGAGAAGGATCGCCGCAGGCAAAAAACCTGTAAGCGGAAAATTCTTTCATGCATCGAGGTGGTTAACCTTGCTTTTGATTCATGTATTCGCTGATAATATCGTGGAGGCAAGTCTTTTTTTGCAAATAAAATTTTTCATATAATTTTTTTATGTTGTATATAGGTATCTACATAAATACAATATCACGCTTTGCTGTTGAATACAGCGCCCCCCTGTTTCCGCGGACAGCGCTTGTATGAGGTCATTCCTTTTCGGTTTTCCGCACAAGGAAAGAGCAACCCGCAGTTTTGAATACGCGACATTATCATCCCTGCTGAAACAGACTCGCAGGCTCCCGTGATTGGTGCTCAATGAAATTCACCTCATCCGACACCATCTGATTTCCCCTTGACATATAATGCGGGATATGCGTTAATTTTAATCATTAAATCATTTTATGCGCGTGAGGCTCAACAATAATGGATTATCTCCATATGACAGCGCCATGCGGGAGGGTATACTTATACTTCAATAGATTAAAGAATATAATTCACTGCTCCCGGAGTTATATATGAAAAGAAAAACATATTCCATAACACAGCTGACCCTTTCGCTGGAGATCATCGCCCATTCCATGCCCGTGGTACTGCTGTCATACTTCATCATGATCGCGGGAAATTATTTCGAAGTACTTCACGTATACCTCACCGGTGTCGGAATCGGGGCCATCGCGAACGTAGTTCTTGCTGTCGTCATGCGGTGGATAAGGCTCCGGACGGTGTATGCGACCCTGAACCGTGACGATGACCCTGGCGAGAAAGCTTTTTACCGTGTGAAGCTGGCGTTGCTGCTCCATCCGCGGTTTGAGGCAAAGTCAATGATGGTGCGTTATCCTGTCGGCGTGGGCGTGGCGACCCTGATTATTGCATTGCTGGGGGAAATGACCGGATTGCGGCTCGCGGTAACAGGGCTGGCAATGATGATGCTTGTTCCCATCACTGCGGCATTTTTCATGTTCCAGTCTGAGCTTTCTCTCTCCCCCTGTCTTGAAGACCCGCGGCTTTCCACTATCGTTATCGATAAAGAATCATACCCTCAGTTCACCATCTTCGGGAAAATAGTGTTCGCTCTGATCGCGATACTGTTGCCGCCCCTGACGATTTTCATTTCTTTCATGACCCTGACCGGCATGGGCCTGCTCACGCTTCAAAACCAGTTCATCCACTTCGCCTTTCTCATGGTAATCATGCTGGTCACCTGTATCATGACCGCCTACTTTCTGGCAAAATCGCTTAAGAAAACGGTCAGAAACATCGAGGCCGCGCTCGACAACATGGCCCGGGGAAACCTCGGCACCGGTTTCGTCCCCATGATAACCACTGATGAAGTCGGGTCCATGAGCCTTTCCATGAACAAGCTGCTGTTCAAGATCCGCTCGGTGCTGCAGATCATTCAGAACATGACCGTTGAGCTGAACAATTCAGCGGGTGAAATGGCAGGGACCGCCGATAATTTCTCGCAGCAAAGCCAGACTACGGCCTCAACGGTTGAAGAGATCACCTCAACGCTCGAGGAAATATCGGCCGGAACGGATTCGATATATGAAAGCGTTGATGACCAGCACAAGCGCACCCGGGCGCTTATCGAGAATATCGGCCAGCTCTACTCAATAGTCGAAGAGGAAAGCATGGAAATGGATAAAGCGATGGATGTCAAAAACTCTCTTGATATCATCATTGATGACGTGAAAAAGAAAATAAGCGATACCATGCAGCTCATGAAGACCGCGACTGAAGACGCGGGGCGGATGCTCGACTACACGGTCCTGATAAACGATATTTCCGACAAAACCAACCTGCTCAGCCTGAACGCGAGCATCGAGGCGGCGCGCGCGGGCGAATACGGCAAAGGGTTCGCGGTCGTCGCGGACGAGATCGGCAAGCTCGCCGACCAGGCGGGGACGAATTCAAAAAGCATTTCCGAGATAGTCAAAACCACCAACACGAGCATGGACAAATCGTTCCTGGCATTGAACGATTCGATCGTGAACATAGAAAAAATATTCGAGGGCCTTGGTTCATTCGGAACAGTCGTTGACCGGATCGGTGAGCTGACGCGAAACGACATGGATATAAACAATATGGTCAGGGACGACGCGATGAAGTTCCTTGAACGGGCCGCTGACATCAGGACAGCGATGGAAGAGCAGCGGAGCGCGGTATTCGAAATAGTCAAATCGGTTTCAGTGATCAATGACGCGGCGCAGAGCACTTCCGCCGCGAGCGAAGAGATGACCGCCTCGACCGAGAACATAGCGGCAAGTTCAGAGAAACTGAAAGCTGAAATCGGGTTTTTCAAGTTCGAAACGCCGGGGGCGGTTTAATTATAAACACTCCTTGCCCGAAAAAAATGTCACGGCGGACCATGCGACCGGCATAAAAAATCCTTGTAAAAATGCGCCCTCCGGTGAATGTTTGTTCATAAATTCACCATTGACTGGTATCTTTCCGTATGAACACAAAACTGAACACCTTCTTCTGTCCCCGGAATATTGCCGTGATCGGCGCATCCGAAAAAAACCAGTGGTTCCCGAACCTTCTTGAAAACGCGAAAAAAGCGGGCTTCACCGGCACGTTTTATCCCGTGAACCCGAACTCTCCCGCGGTCTGCGGCATACCGTCAATCGCGTCGGTCGAAGAGCTCCCCGGCGGGGCCATTGACTTCGCGGTCATCATGGTCAAGAGCAAACTCGTGATGCGGGCCCTGCGCTCTCTTGTGGCGAAGAACATAAAAAACATCCTGCTCATTTCATCGGGCTTCTCTGAAAATTCAGGCGAGGGCGAAATTTTACAGGAAGAGCTGCGGCAGTACTGCGGGCGCAACGGCGTTACCCTGATCGGGCCGAACTGCCTCGGCTTCATCAACTTCGCTGAAAAGCACTCGGTCTTCGGCGGCGGTTCAGTGCAGGGCGAGCCAATACCCTGCGACATCGGGCTGGTAAGCCAGAGCGGCGCTTCGCTCGAGGTGCTGGCGACCAAGATATTCAGGAAGGGCCTGGGCATATCGCTCATGGTCTCGTCAGGAAACGAGGCAGTGGTCTCGTTCGAAGACTGCCTGGAGCACCTGGTCGCACACGGAAAAACCCGTGTGATCGCCGCGTTCATCGAGGGGTTCAGGAACCCTGAGGCGCTGAAACGCATTGCCCTGCAGGCCGCGGAGAAGCGCATCCCCATCGTGGCGATCAAGATCGGCGGCTCGTCCAAAGGCGCCACTGCCGCGCGTTCCCATACCGGCGCCATGGCCGGGAACGACCGCATCGCTGACGCGTTCATGAAACAGTACGGCATCATCCGCGTCGAAAGCATCGAGGAGATGGTCGAGACCGTGGGAATTTTCTCGCGCTGTAAAATACCGGCAGGCGGGGGGCTGGCGATCTGTACCCTCTCGGGCGGCCTTTCGGGACTGTACGCGGACCTGTGTTCATCCCTGTCGATAAAGATACCCGACCTGTCACCCGCGACAACCGAAGCGCTCAAGGCTGCGCTTCCCGAATTCGCGAACCCGTCCAACCCGCTTGACGTCACGGGACAGGGGTTCTTCTTCGGCATGGACAGGGTGATGGGCATCCTTCTCAAAGACAAAAACGTTGACATGGTCACGACCCTTTCCTTCCCCCCTGAAAAAGAGGGCGACATATACGCCATGCACAATGAATACATCATCACGTCAGCCGCATCGACCGACAAACCGGTCATCCCGCTCGCGTTCCGCGAAGTGACCGAATACTCGCGGAAGTTCTACCGGGAAAAGGGGTTGTATTTCATAGAACACCCCCGCGACGGGTTCAGGGCGATCGCGCACCTGGTCAATTACGGCAAGTTCCTGAAACGGATCGGGCTTTGAGCCCCGGCTTACGAGCTCCCGGCGCGTAAAAACGGCATGTCCCGCAGTGCATATTCGCTCACACGGGGAGATGACGGAGCGGTAACGGAGGGGTAAAAACAGGGTGAAGAAGGTTCTTTTGTAGGCGCGTATCGCGATACGCGCCTACGGTATATTTCATCATTACGAGGGGGATCCGCAACATATCCCGGAAATGTTTCCAGAACCGGTTTCGTATCAGTTTTCTGCGCGCGGTTTTTCATCCAGCCTGAGATATACAGATTGTGCCCGGTCATGCCGGTCCTCTTCGCCTTGTGATTATACGCGTTCTTCTCATCATCAGAAAGGCCCTTCCATGAGGCCATTGCCTGCCTGAACCGGTCACGGTTTGCCCTCTGGGCCGGGGTATCGGGGTTGCGCGGCTTTACCAAGGCGCGCGCTATGGTTTTGTTGTTCCGGGTATAGAATACCAGCCTTCCGGTTGTTCCGCTGATTGACGTCAGTATGGGGTTAAGCGCTATCGTTGCCATAATAAGACCCTCCTTCGGCGATAATCTTTATTAAGACTATGAAAGCGGTGAGGTGATACAATTTTTTACAAGGAAGGGGATTTGCCACGGAGGAACAGAGGATACAGAGAACGGAAGGGCCATGTGTAATCGTCATGATTGACGCGACTAACGCAGATATCCCGGCGAACGTTATTTGAAAGATGAAGAATATTAACGGTTTTGCTTAAATTTTTACCTTGAGATCGACATACGTGAACAAAATAGTTATATTGATAGTAACAGTAAATTTATGGGCACCTCTAAAAATCAGGAGTTTCATTATTATCAAATATGATAACTCCTGATTTTATCAGATAATGTGCCCACAAGGGAACATCAAAAATGTAATTTATAGAGGTTCCCTTATTTTAATTATCTTTCCTTTTCGCACAGGCGATTCCCCTCATATACCGTAAGGAGAGTAATATGAAATCGTTAACCTTCAGAGGACTGATTTTACTGCCGTTGTTTCTTATCGCTCTGCTTACAAGCTGCAGTGATGATTCCGGAAAAAGTTCATCCGGCGACCCGGTAAAACGTGATCAGGCCGCTTTCTCGGCAGGTGAAGATTTAAGCAAATTGATAACTGATGCGGATTTTACGCAGGCAGCCACAGGGGCAGAGGGAACAGGTGTCACTATATATTATTCGAACAATGAGACAGTTGCAACAGTTGATTCAAATGGCCTTGTGCATATAGTAGATAAAGGTATTGCAGCAATTACAGCGTATAATCCCGGTGATGATGAATATAATCCTGCGAGTGACAGTTATCTTTTGACAGTCAGTAATCCTGAATTTATTACCAGATGGCAGGCCACGAATTCATTCTCAAATGCGATAACAATACTGGTTTATGAAGGAGAGACATATAATTATGACGTAGACTGGGGCGATGGGAGTTACAATACCGGTGTTACAGGAGCGACAGTTCATACCTATAATTCTGAAGGAATATATACGGTAAAAATAACAGGTGACTTTCCGGGAATATATTTTGATCCTAATGTAAATAACAGCCATCTAGCAATACTTTCAATTGAACAGTGGGGCGCGATTAAGTGGACGAGTATGAACAGAGCTTTTTATAATTGTCCTTATTTAACTTGCAATGCTTCGGATACCCCTGATCTCTCTCAGGTTACAGATATGAGTTTTATGTTTAACAATGCCACTTCTTTTAATGGAGATGTGAGCA
>DAIUKG010000065.1:0-13393 GCA_036848375.1 Spirochaetota bacterium | reverse complement strand
TACACATTATTCACCGCGTACGAGGTATTGGAAATCAGCTCACCTGAAGCCGTCCTCTGGCGCTCGATCCCGAAATATTAAAATTTTTTTCGAAAAAACCTTCTTGAAAAAAATTTTTTATCGATTCAGGCTGTCTCAACCAAAAGAGGCCGGACCATGAACACACACCAGACCTATCCTGACCGGAAACAATGCCTTGCCATAATGGAAGAACACGGCATGCTGCCCAATATCGTCAGCCACTCGGTACAGGTGATGAATGTCTGTCTTGCCATAATGGCGCGCCTGCGCGACCCGTCAGCGGTGGACCCGTCCCTGGTGGTCGCTTCGGCCCTGCTCCACGATATCGCGAAGACACACTCCCTGGAAAACAGGGACCTGCGCCACGACATGCTGGGGGGAGAAATGCTCCGTGACATGGGCTATCCCGCGATCGCCGAAATCGTGGAGTCCCATGTGGTGTTCAAAAACTTCAACGAATCAGGAAGGCTCGAGGAGCGCGAAATCGTGTATTACGCTGACAAGAGGGTCATGCATGACGAAATCGTATCAATCGACAAACGCATTGAAGACCTGGTTGAGCGTTACGGCACCAGCGAAAACATAAAAAAAATGATACTGGACAACCGGGACTTCATCACCAGGCTTGAAAACAAGATCCGGTCGGGCATGACCTGCGACATAGACACCGCCCTGGCTGAAATGCAGCCCGTGCAGCCATGAAAAAAAACTACCTCATCATCGACTGCTTCGTGGACGAGCCGGCCTGTTTCGGCGTCCCGCCGTTTATCGCGCCCTACCCGCGCTATGTGTACGGCGCGCTCGTGCACGCGGGCGCGGACCCCGCGGCAATAACCTACATCACTGTTGACCGGCTCAGGGGGGACGGCTACCGCGTCACCGAAAAACCCGATCACGTGCTGCTCATCGGGGGCGCGGTGGTTCCCGGAAAATACCTGGGCGCGAAGATCGGCACCGTTGACGAGGTGCAAAAAATAATCGCGTGTAACCGGCATCTTCCCTTTGTGCTCGGGGGGATGATCCGCTTCATGCTTCCCCCCGCGGAGAACGTGACCCTTCTTGAGCATGATATTGAGGCGTACGCCCACGGCCTGCACCGGGGAAGGCCCGAAGACCGGGCTTCGACCGTGGCAGAGGTCGCGGCCTGGTCGGTTCTCGGCGCCCCGGTCGTGAAACAGCACCCGGACCACCCGGTGCTGGTCTGCGAGATGGAGACCTACCGCGGCTGCCCGCGCAAAGCGCACTGTTCGTTCTGCTCCGAGGGGCTGGTGCCCTTTGCCGGGTTCAGGCGGGTCAGCGACATCACCGCGGAGGTCGACGCGCTCGCGGGGCAGGGGATCAGCCGCTTCAGGCTGGGAAGGCAGGCCGACATCCTGCAGTACGGCACCTCATTTTCCGGGTACCGGGGAGGCTTCCCGCGGCCGGAACCCGCCGCGGTGGGCGAACTCTTCAGTGAACTTAAAACAAAAAAGGAGTCCGGGACCATAACCCTGCTCAATATCGACAACGCGAACCCGGGCACGATCGTGAACTTCCCCGAAGAGTCGGCCGAGATCCTCAGCCGCATCGCGGGCGCCGTAACGCCGGGCGACACCCTGGCCCTGGGCATAGAGTCGGTCGACGAAAAGGTCATCGCCGCCAACAGCCTCAAGGTCACCGCGCCCGGCGCGCTTGAAGCGGTGCGGATCATAAACGAAACGTGCGGCGCCCGCGTCGAAGGCATACCGGTGCTCCTGCCGGGCATCAACCTGGTGCACGGGCTCCGCGGCGAGGAAATGAAGACCTTTGAGAAAAACTACCGCTGGCTCGCGTCCGTGCTGGAGCAGGGGCTCCTGGTCAGGCGAATCAACATCCGCAGGGCCCTTCCCTTCCCCGGGACCGCCCTGCATGCGCACCCCCAGGCGATACCGGAAAAGACACGCCTGCGCTTCGAGTACTACCGCGACCGGATCAGGCACGACATCGACATCCCCATGCTTAAAAAGATCTACCCTGCCGGCACCGTGCTCCGGGACGTGCGCGTGCTCGACCGCAGGGAGGGATATTCCCTCGGCAAGCAGGTGGCGAGCTATTCAATAACCGTGAAGATCGCGGGTGAGCTCGCGATGAAGTCTTTCAATGAGGCGGTGATCACCGGGCATCAGGAGCGCTCGCTCACCGGGCTTACGCTTCCGGTCGACGTGAACGGGCTTTCCCGCGCGGGCCTTGAATCGATACCGGGGATCGGAAAAAAACGGGCGGCGGACATCATCCTCGCCCGGCCCTTTACCGGCCCTGAAAAGGCGCGCGCAGCGCTGGCCGGCGTTGATGAAGGGATTCTAAAGCATATCGTGGCGCGGTGAACGCTCAGTATTTCTTTCGCTCTTTGTTATGGTTGAGCTTGTTCATGATGAACAGCGCGGCATAGGCGCCGATAAAACCGGCAATGATGTTGACGCCCGCTCCCCGGGAAAGAAACTCAAGTATTTTGACCGATATGTCATAAAACAGCTTATCCAGGATAAACCCGCCGATGAGCGCCCCGATAACGCCGACCACGAGGCCCCCGATATACCCGGCGAAAAGGTCCCTTCTTTTCAGATTATAGAAAATAAACGCCACAAGGGCCCCCAGTGACAGATAAATCGCGATCGCCTTGAGCATCAGCAAAAAGCTTCTTATTTCTTCAGACATGGCCTACCTCTTCACTATTCGAGTTTTGCGGCAAATCCCGTTTTAACCGGCCACAGAATAAAACCGCTGATAAAATTGTCATTTCAAAAAAATATCTCACCCTTGCCGGCGCGGATGATCTCAGGGTGCCCGCTGGTAAAATCAATGATAGTCGAGGGGTCCGATATTATGGGCCCCGCGTCAATGACCAGGTCAATGTCGTTCCGGTACACTTTCTCCAGGTCTTTCGGCTCGACGATGTATTCCCCGCTTACGGTATTGACGCTGGTCGACATTATGGGCCGCCCCATGGCGCGCACCAGCTCCCGCGCGATATTGTTGTCAGGTATCCTCACGCCGATGGTCTTCTGGTTCGTTATGGCTATTTTGGGGACCAGCTTCGACGCGTGAAAAATAAACGTATACGGGCCAGGAACCGCCTTTTTCATGATCTTGAACGCCTGGTCCGATATCATCCGCACATACTCATTGATCTCGTTGAAATCGGCAAAAATAAAACTCAGGGGCTTGTTTTTTTTAATGTTTTTGATCCGGTATATCTTCTCGATCGCGTGTTTGTCCTGGATGTCACAGCCGTACGCGTAGACCGTGTCAGTGGGATATATGATCACCCCGCCCTGCCGCAGAATCTCACAGGCCTTGTCAATCAGCCGTTTCTGTGGGTTCGTTTCATGTATAACAAAAATCATCTGCGCATGCCCGTGTTCCAAAACCGAAAGAGACCGGGGGAAAAGACTGCCCCTATAATTATCGTATTATTGTTTTTATTTCAGTAAAAAAAAAGCTTTTGCAAGAGTGCATTCTGCAAAAGCCTTCAACCTGGTATAATTTGGAGTGCGATTATTAATCACTTGAATAATCGGACGGTTTGAAATTTTGCATTAATATTTTTTTTATGTTGGCAGGGATGATTTCCCGTGTAGTAACCTGGCATGCCTGGTTACTACACGGGGACGGTGATCTTCTTCGCGTCAGCCCACAGCCGTTCCAGCTGATAAAACGCCCGTACCGGTTCGACAAAGATGTGGACGACGATCTCATCGTAATCGAGCACGATCCAGCCTGAATCGAGGTCCGGGCGGTTCCGCTGCTTGAACCCGATGGAGGCCATGTGCCTGTTTACGTCCCGTGCCAGGGCCCTGCAGTGCATATGCGAGTTGCCGGTTGTAATGATAAAGTAATCGAGGTAGCTGTTTACTTCTCTGAGATCCATTAAGAGCGTGTCCCGGGCCTTCTTTTCGTCAAGAAACCCGGCACAGGACAGGGCGCCGTCAAGGACCTCTTTCCTGTGCGATGTATTTTCAACAATCACTTCTTGTAGTCCTCTCCTATTATTATTAATACATTGTCCAGCTGGGTGTTGTCAATAATATGATAAATTTTCGTGATCCCCAGCAGGGCTGAAACTTTTCTCACTGCCTGGAAATCCCCTTTCCGGTTTATGATTATTGAATCGTGCATCTTGGCATAAGAGGAGGTCCCGAATTCAACAACACTCAGCCCTTCCCTGATCAGGTCGTTCCTCATTTTTCGGGCAAGCCCCGGTTCGTCCGTGCCGTTAAGTATTTTGATCTTGGTCACGGGCTCCTCTGAATCGGTGAGCACCAGGTTTTTGAGGAATTCAGCCTCATAGATGGTATAGGCTATGTCATCGGTAATATAATATTTTTCTTCAAGGCTCCCCGGAAGCATGACCGACAAAAGATTGCCGTCATTGTAAATGATCTCGCCGATTTTCAATATTTCCTGGGGAAGGAGATTGGTCTTGATGGATTTACCCAGCTCAGAGACCATGACCGGGTTAAAGAACCTCCGGTATTGCTCTTTATTGTAATACAGGGTCGACAGTATGTCCTGCACCCTGTCGAACTTCAGGTAAATTGAATTCCCCTCAACTGAATTGATATATCTGACGATTTTATCACCGTCAAAATAATTGACCCCGAAATGGAGATGGGACTGGTCTTTGACCTGGTCAAGCACAAAGAGCTCAATGCCTTCAAAAAGATCGACAAATCTCTTCACGTCCTGGGGATATATTTCAACAATGAACGGGACATTGAGTTTAAGGGTCCTCTTCAGGGTCATCTGGATCATGATCTTGTTGTAGTTGCTGAACTCGACCTCATCGAACCGCGCCATCTCGGTGCCGTCATCGTCAAGAAAAATCCTGAAAGACGGGGGAATGTAGGTGACCCCTACATTGTTGTTCTCGGGGTTGATGCTCATGACAGCGAAAAAGGAATAGCGGTCGTCCCGGTAGGCGCTCGCCCCCGCGATCAGGATGTTGATCATCTTCTTCTCGTTGACCAGTATCTCGACCGTGTTCCGGTTCACGATCTTGTAATTGTAATACACGAAAAGCAGCACGGCCAGAACGGCCAGGGACGCCAGTGAAATCACGAGTATTTTTTTCACGCTCTGTACAACCCCATTTCTTCAATATAAGAACGGACGTTCTCGGGAAGAAGGTACCTGGTTGAACGCCCCTGCCTGATCCGGTTGCGAATATCGGTTGAACTGATTTCTATCACCGGGTTCTCGGCAAAAACTACCCGCTTTCCCTTTACCGCTGGATTGACCTTCGAAGAGACTTCTCCGGTGCGCTGCATAACGACAAGCGTGACCAGGTCAAGCAGATCACGGTAGTCCCTCCAGGTCTCGATCTCCCGGTACGCATCGTGCCCGACTATAAGGTAAAGATCGGCATCAGGATGCCGGTCCAGCAGCTCCCTTACCGTAAAAATAGTAAAGGATGGCTTTTTTCTTTTAATTTCAATGTCGGACACATCGAAAAGGGGATTGGCTTCGAGCGCGAGCTCGATCATCCGGTACCGGTGTTCAGGGGCAACGGCCCCCGCCAGTTCTTTATGGACCGGCCTTTTGGAAGGTACAAAAATGATTTTCTGGAGTGAACAGAATTCCCGTATCCTCTCCGCGCAGATCAGGTGACCGTAATGTACGGGATTAAACGTTCCTCCGAAAAGTCCCAGTTTGAGCAATCCTTCTCTTTCTCCCCGAGGCCCCTGTTACCGGGCAGTGTGCAGACAGGATTGCCTGCCGGAACACATTTGACAAGAAAAAAATCACAGGCCTTCGAGAATTTCCCCGCGGATATTATGCGCGGTAATGAATTCCCTGAAATAATCATCGCCCATGCGTTGAAGGGCGCGAAGCATCTCCCGCCTGATGATTACGCCTGAGGTGCCGTACAGGGATGAGAAGGCCTTTACCGCTTTATCCTGTTCCGAAGAATACCCGAGGATCCAGATAATGGTTCTTCTATTGATTTCAGATGTTTCCGTGGTCAGCCGCTCACAGAAATAATCAGTGTCAATGATCCGGTTTTCAAAAAGGAGGTAATACCCCCTGAGCCGCTCGGCGTCATCAGTGCTGTTGACCAGCCGGTAGGCTTCATAAAAACGGTACGTCGGCTTGTTGAGAAGAAAGACAGCGGGAAACTGCCGGGTCATGGCGTGTTCTATGGTCCACCTGCCCGCGGTGTGGCCGGCAAAATACCCCGCGGAGAAGAGAAACACCGCTGCCAGAACAAGGGCGCCCCTGCCCCGGTGCTTCCACAGACCTGCAGCTTTTAATGATTCCATAAACTCCCTATGCCACGTACCGTTTAACAAGACAGGCTTCAGTCGCTGCGATACCCGTTCGCGGTCCCGCCGCCCGTCACCCTGCTATACGTTTTATCCGGGTATGATATTTTTAATCAAGTATAAAATGACCGTAAAGCTGGTTGACAACAGAAAGGACTCTGTTAGTATTGCGTAATTCGTAACTTTGGAGATGGACCATGTCAGGGGAAAAAGCGCTAACCACCATTAAAATCCCGGGAATAAGAAAACTCTACAGCGGGAAGGTCAGGGACATTTACAAGATAGACCAGGAACATCTCCTCATTGTCTCAACAGACAGGGTATCGGCCTTTGACCATGTTTTTCCTGAGGGGATTCCCGGAAAAGGGATCATACTGAACAGGATTTCCAATCTCTGGTTCAGGCATATCAAGTTCATAAAAAACCACCTGGTTGAAACGAACTTCAATAATTTTCCGAAACCGTTTTGCGATTTCCCCGAACTTATCAAAGACCGCTCGATAATAGTTAGGAAAACCGAAAGGATCGACTTTGAGTGCGTCGCGCGGGGCTATATCATCGGCACCGGGTGGAAGGACTACCAGGCGACCGGCTCGGTGTGCGGTATAAAACTTCCACCGGGACTGCGCATGGCTGACAGGCTCCAGGCCCCTCTGTTTACCCCCGCGACCAAGGAGGATTCGGGCCACGACATGAATATATCCATTGATGTCATGCGCGAAAAAATGGGCGATACCACCGCGGACCACCTGGGAGAAATAACCCTGCGGATTTATGAATTCGCGCGGGACCAGCTTGAAAAAATAGGCATTATTCTCGCCGACACGAAATTCGAGTTCGGCTTCGCTGACAATGAAGTCATCCTCATTGACGAAATTCTGACCCCGGACAGCTCCCGCTTCTGGGACAAAACGCTGTACAAGCCGGGGTCTTCGCCGGTGAGTTTCGACAAGCAGTTCATCCGTGACTATCTTGAAACCACGACCTGGGACAAGAACTCACCGCCCCCTTCCCTGCCTGAGGAAATCGTCGAGAAGACCAGGGACAAGTACCTCGAAATACTCGGAAGAATTGAATCGCTCTTCACCCCCTGAGGGGATCAGGAAACATCCTTCCTTAAATCATGACTGCCGTACAGGTAGTCCCTTTTAAGTCCGACCATGGCAAGGGCCATTCTCAGCGCTGAATTAAAGGGATATCTTTTGCTTCCCAGGAACGGGTTAAGGGTCGATGAACGGCCCGCGTAATCGGTCATTGACGGAAGCAGCGCCGCATCAATGGAACCGGCAGGGGCCCCGTCCTTCATGTTTACCAGCCTGGGGCACGTGGCCCTGAGCCTGTCGCCATATTTCCCCGTCATGGAATAAAAACCGAAAAGCCGGCACACCAGCGGCCGCAGAGAATACACGGTGCAGTGCCCGCCCGTATCAGCGCTGACGTTTGCCGCGTAGAAAAAACACGGGTCGTTGTCATGCAGATTCTCAAGCCCCTTGAGCACCGAATCGGCGTTGCCCGTTTCCCATATATCAAGCGCGAGCGGCATGACCTCAAAAATAGACGTCTCCACATTACTGGCCGCGGTATCGCAGCATCTGCCGCACAGGGCCGGGCAGTTGACCGTGGTGCTGTTAATAAATGACTTTATGGCCTCGTCTATCTCCCGGTACAGCGCAAGAAGTTCATCAATACCTTCAATTATAGGTGACTCTTTCATGGTTTACCTGTGAAAACCGGCCAGGGGAGAATCTCCCCGGCCGGTAATGAATGTTAATCCTGTTTTTTTAAAACAAACTGCTCCACAACAAAAACGACAACAAAAAGGGCCGTCAATACCGCGCTCGTGATCATGCCTGCCCGGTATGAAACGCCGAGTTTGTCATAATAACCCGCATAAAGCATGCAAAACGACCCGAAGGCTATTGTAAAAGTAATAACACCTGTTGCTTTCATATTCCACCTCACGGTAAAGGTTGTATTACAGAGCATGGCGGAACTCATGAAAAGGAGCCTTTACTCCAGCGGTGATATTTTTCTTCAGAAAGCCCGCAGGGCTGGCTTGGAAGTATAAGGCACGGCAAAGAATGCAGGGGGATGAGCAGGGGCGCGTCACCGGTTTGATGGCTGCCCACGGTTTTTATTTTATGAAGAGACCCGACAAGAAAGGATGAATCCAGGGGAAGGATTGTGGCTGAATCATCATTGTTCGAAGTGTGGTGCGCGAAAGAAGCGCACGCCGGCATCAGCAGCAGGCAAAGAATCAGTACCATCACTCCCGGAAGGGAAGATATCCGGTGAAGACCTTCAACTCTTACGCAGAAATGCACGATTTTCATACAATAACTGCACAGCCTGAATAAAAATCCCGGCAGCTCTTACACCGGGCCATCCACAGGATGGCGGATATAAGACACAGCGCATGATTTTAAGCGAGTACTTTTTATTTTTTTTTAAAAAATTTATTGGTATAATCATATTGACTGCCCGTAAAAAGGATGAATAATGGCGGAATCATTGATTAATTGCGTAAAGTTAGCCACTTGAGAATACGATAATAATACAGGCGCTTTTTCAATGAGATTTCCAGGGGAGGGATTATGGCTTTGCCGGAAAAAAATCCTTACAATCAGTACAAAGAAACACAGATAACCACAGCAAACCAGGGTAAACTGATCGTCATGCTGTACGACGGTGCTATCAAATTTCTTAATATAGCTATTGAGAACATGAACCCTAAAACCTATGATATCGTAAACAGCAATATCATAAAAACGCAGGACATCATCACCGAACTTCTTCTCTCCCTGAACATGAAAGAGGGCGGAGAAATCTCCAAAAGTCTTTTCAGCCTCTACATGTTCTTTAAAAAGGAACTGCTTGAGGCCAACATCAAAAAAGACACTGAAATCATCAAAAACGTTGTCAAAATGCTTAAAGACCTGCGCGAAGCATGGGACAAAATTTCCTCAACCGAAACTCCCACTGACAGGGCCAATGTCACCAGGAAGGGTAACTTCAGCGTTGAGGGATGATATCAGGGAACTGTGCCTTCAGCAGCAGGCACAGTACCGGAAAAAACTGCAGTACCTGAAAAAATTCCTCGCCAGTGAATCGGACAAGATAGTCTTCATGAAATCAGGGAAGGCCGAAAAATGCATCGCCCTTCTGGAAGAAGACCAGGAAACGATATCCGAGATCGACGCGCTCGATTACTCGATAAAAAAAACGGATGACGAACTCGCCCGAAAACTCGGTATCAGGCCCGGGGGCATCAACGAATACCTGCGTGAGAGGAAAGAAAAACCGGTCAGGGAAATGTATGCGATTAAAACCGAGATAGAAAGTCTGGTGACGGAACTGCTGGGTAAAAGAAAAGAAATAATCACACTCATGGAAAAATCGGCGGAAGAGGTAAAAAAATATATTCTTGAACTGGAAAGCCTTGACCGCATAAAAAAATCCGGCCTTCTGAATTCCGGATCATAGATCGTCCGCGGCCCTGCTTTTCAGCACTTCTTTCCTTCTGGCCACCATTTCATCATAGTTGAATTTAAACTTTTTTCTTTTGTAGTACTTGTTATAGACGTTCCTGTACTTGCTCGAACGGAAGTAATGCCTCATCCTTTCGGAAACATAAAAGATCTGCTCCGAAGGGTCATAGGGCTGCGGCGCGTTCGTGTACTGTTCGATAATGGTCCCGGTCAGGATGCCCCAGGTGATGTCATAAAGGGAATACTGTTTAAGGTCGCGCATCAGGGCGCGGAGCACCCCCTCATGGGCGGGATCAAAAAACTTGAATTTCTTTGAATACATGACCGCCCCGTGAAAATGGTCCGGTATGTCGAGAAAGCCGTCCTTGATGATTTCCTTAGCGACAATATACATCATGTCAAAACAGTAGCGCAGTATTCCCAGGCCAGGCCTTGACTGCCCGGGAAGCTGGGGCTTGTCATTGCTGAAGGTTACCATCGGATTCTGCGCCGAGAGCCATTCGATCACCACCATGTCATAGGGAATTATCGAATCTTCATCCTCAAAAAACCGTTTATCGGGAAGGAACCTGCTTTCAGAAAGCCTGAGATCGAAGAGCATCATTTCGGGTTTCTCTTCTTTCCAGTAGATTTTCATGTAATTGATCCCGGTATCGTCAACGTCAATGGTCGTGAAAACATCATCCATGCCGAGTTTTGAAAGGTGCTCGACCAGCCCGACCTTTTTCATGATGGAGAAAAGGCCGTCCGCGGTAAATGTCCTCAGAAAACGCTTTTCCCGTGAAGACGACTGGAGCGTGCCCAGGTCCTGGCCGATATCAAGGCCGTTGAACCCCCTGTTGAGCACATCCGACATATTGACTGGCTGAAGTGATTTGAAAAGATTTGACTTCCCTTTTTTTGTCACGAAATACCCCCGGACCTCCTGTGGTCAACAAATCCGATAAACGATGAATGCGTCCTGACCTGCTATGACCACCGGTCAGAATTATATACCAGCTTTACCTGCCGGAGAAAATGATCAAGATTTTTATGGTCAAGGGAGGGGACGACAATCATCCTCACGTACTTGTCATAGCGCCTGACATCGAGAAGCGCTTTTTTATATGAATCATTCAGGTTTTCACCGATGATAATGAGCCGCGCGTTTCCGCTGATGTATTCAGCGAGCAGCCGGTCAGGATCGGTCACTGAAATAACGTCCTCAGTGGGAACAAAATCCGGCGAGATCTCCTCATTGCACTCCTGTTTTTTGGACACGAGTATTGATATCAGGTCCGTGTTTTTCTTGAAACGCTCCACATAGTCCTCATCGGCAGTGAGTGAGAGGTTGACAAAAACGATAATGGTCCATTCCGAGTTGCGATAGAGGAACTGCTGGTTTTTGCTCACTTCCCGCTTGATCGTGTTCCATTTCCGGTAATTGAGCTTGTCGCCGTGGCACAGTATTTTTATTCTTTTTCCTTCCTTGTGGTCAATGCCGTAAATGTCTCCCACGATTGAGATGAAGCGTTTACGGTGGGAATGGGTGTTAATGTCATCAAGCGTTTCAAGATAGCGGTCCATGTCCACGAAAGAGATCCTTCCCACGGGCCTTCGGTAGGTCTCGGGGAATTCTTCACAGAGAAATTCATACATCACCGGGGTGTAAAACACCTCGATTTCGCCTATTTTGTTCTGACGGAGCACGTCAATATGGCTCTTGAGCACGAGGTCCGCGGTCAGAAAGTTCTGGCCGCGGATAGAGAGCCTGTCGAAGTATTTCAGGTCAAGATCAGATTGCGGATACCGCTCAAAAAGTTGATCGAGTTGTTCAACGGTCAATTTCATCCTGCTTATGGTATATTACATTACAATTAATACAAGCAAAATTTGACCTTTAGCGGAACGGATCAGGCCCCTGATCGGGCGGTTTTGAGGTACGCGTAGATGAAGCGGTCTATGTCGCCGTCGAAAACATATTCGATGCTGCCGCTCTCCTCGCCGGTACGGTGGTCTTTGACCAGGGTATAGGGCTGAAACACGTATGAGCGGATCTGGTTTCCCCAGGCGATGTCTTTCTTCTCGCCGGCGAGCTCCTGCATCTTCTCGTTGCGTTCTTTTTTCTGGAGCTCGTACAGCCGCGCCTTGAGCACTTTCATGGCAAAGGCCTTGTTTTTGTGCTGCGAACGCTCGTTCTGGCACTGCACGACCAGGCCGGTGGGAAGGTGCGTGATCCTGACCGCTGAATCGGTCCTGTTGACGTGCTGGCCGCCCGCTCCTGAAGCGCGGTAGGTGTCAATCTTGAGGTCGGCCTCTTTGATCTCGATCTCTATTTCATCCGGGGCCTCGGGCATAACGTCCACGGACGCGAACGAGGTGTGCCTGCGCTTGTTCGCGTCGAACGGGGAAATGCGCACCAGGCGGTGGATGCCTTTCTCGCCTTTGAGAAAGCCGAAGCCGTAATCCCCTTTGACCAGGATGGTCGCGCTTTTAATGCCCGCCTCCTCACCGGGGGTGTAGTCGATAATGTCTATGTCAAGGCCCCGCTTTTCGGCCCAGCGCAGATACATCCTGCACAGCATGCTCGCCCAGTCCTGGGACTCGGTGCCGCCCGCGCCGGGGTGTATCGAAACAAAGCAGTTTTTAAAGTCGTCCTCGCCTGAAAAGAGCTCGATGGTCTCGAGGTCATCGAAACGGCGGCGAAACTCTTCGATACGGCCGCATATCTCGTTCAGGACGTCGGCGTCGTCCTCCTCAATGGCCATTTCCATGAGCTCTTCGGCTTCAAAAAGGTCGCGCATCAGGGTCTCCCAGGGCTCGATCGTTCTCTTGAGCCGGCTTATTTCCTGGTTCACCGCGGCAAAGCGCTCCTTGTCCTGCCAGAAGTTTTCTTTCATGGCTTCCTTTTCAAGGTCACCGAGCTTTTTCTTCTGGCCGGGTATGTCCACTGAGTTAAAAATCTCTTCAGCGCTGCCTTTAAGCTCACGCAGCTCCCGTAAAGATTCCTGATAATCCCTGTGCTGCAATAGTTTCTCCTTTATAAAAGTCGGTCCCGATACAAGCGCGTTCAATGAAGCGGCGCCGTCCGCAGTCTGTCAAACAGTATTTTTGAGATGTTCACTAAAGTCGCGCTCCAGTTCTGATGAGGCGTCGTAGCGCAGGCCGAATACCCGGTGCCACATGTCAGCAGTTTCCATGCACAGGTACACGAACGGGTTACCCCCGCGGCCGCGGATTTCACCGAGCATGAATGCATACGCCGCTTCCCGGTGCTTCTTTAAATAGCGGAACTTGCCGTCCGGTCCCTGGAACATCTCTTCAAGGGTAAGGGTCTCGTCAGGGAACTTTTCGCGCATGATTTCCTTGAACCCCGGCGCGTACCGGAAACAGCCCAGCGATATCCAGAGAATGCGGCCGGGGTCGACCGCGCGGTACAGGCGGTCAAGCACCCCGCGGTAATCGTCGAGAAAGCCGGGGTAGCGGATGATGGGGTCAAAATGAAACGCGAGGTAATAGCCCGCGTCGCAGGCCCGGGCGGCCGCGTCAAGCCTGCGGTCAAGGGAGGCGGTGTCTTCTTCAAAGAGCGCGATGTTGCGCGCGGTATTAAGGCTCCAGGCGAGC
>DAIUKG010000064.1:0-13590 GCA_036848375.1 Spirochaetota bacterium | reverse complement strand
GACTGCATGAGCTCAACAGCGGTCACAATGAGAATGACCCCTGCCTCCATCATGATATGAGCGACCTCGGCAAGACGCCGGATGTGCTCGCTTCGTTCATCCTTCCCTTTCTCGCCTTTGATGTCAGCGTCAATGCCGTACAGGATGTTCCCGATGCCCAGAAAATAAACAACGCGCCCGTCATCAAACAGTTTCTTTTCAAGCGAGCGGGCGATGCTCTTTTTCCCTTTGTTCTTCCTGCCAGAGATGAGAATAAGCGACGATTTCTGCGTGTACCGCTCGGCCCTCCTCTCAGCGGGGATCAGGCTTTTTTCCCATTTATAATCCCTGACATAGACCTTGTCCCTGACCCATGCCTGGCTGTCATCAAGCTTCTGCTGGATGATCCCGCCGCCGGATATTTCATATTCATCGACAATGACAAACCTGCTGGTGAAGGTATTGTCTTCGACCGGGTCAAACGCGAGGGCCTTGCTGCACTTGAGCGTGCATTCAGCCACGTCATGCCGGTCAACCGATTCTTTTTTGTTGTTGTAACTCAAATCAGAGGCGTCGATAACGCGGTGTATCTGCTCGAGCCGCACCTGAACCCTGGTTGAGCCGAGTTTGAGAAAATACGATTTCTGTTTTACCATGGGGCTCTTGCCCAGCCAGAACAGGCTGACCCTGATGCGGGAGGAAACACCGGGACTCTTTTCCCGGGCCTTAACCGCGATCTCCCCGCGGGTGATGTATATCTGCTCCTCAAGGGTGAACCCGACCGGATAGGGAGCGGACTGGCCTTGCAGTTCATCCATGTTAAATCCCTCAATTGACTTGACCCTGCTCTTCTTTCCCGAAGGATAAAACATTATTTCATCGCCTACCGAAAACGACCCGGTCTGGATCGTGCCCGCGACAATGCGCCTGCTGTCGCCGAAACGGGTGAACTTGTACACGTCCTGGACCGGCATGCGGAAGGGCTTGTTCGCGTCGTCCTTTTCAACAGTGAAGTCGTCGAGCGCGTCCAGAACGCTTTTGCCCGAATACCATTTCATTGCGTTGATGCCGCTGGTTATGTTGTCACCGTTGATCCCGCTTACCGGAACAAACAGGCGCGGCACAATATCGATCTCTTTTAAAAATTTGGTGTATTGCGAAACAATGGTGTTATAGGTCTTTTCGTCATACCCTACCAGGTCCATCTTGTTCACGATAACCGCGATCTGTTTTACGCCCAGCATGGAAAGCATGTACCCGTGCCGTTTCGAGTTTTCCCGCACGCCTTCCTCTGCATCGATGACCAGAAGCGCGGCCTCGGCCCGCGCGGCTCCCGAAACCATGTTCTTTAAAAATTCGATGTGCCCCGGGGCGTCTATGATGATATAGTCCCTTTTGGAGGACTTGAAAAACACCCGCGCAGAATCAATGGTGATCCCCTGCGACTGCTCGTCTTTGAGCGCGTCAATGAGAAAGGCGTATTCAAAGGGCTTTGAGTTGCGCTCGCAGTTTTCCCTTACCTGCTCCAGTTTGCCTTCAGGAAGCGAGCCGGTGTCGGCCAGAAGGCGTCCAATCACCGTGCTCTTGCCGTGGTCAACGTGCCCTACGATTACGATATCCATTACATGTACCCCTCCCTGCGAAGGGTCTCGAGCCCGCCGCCGTCATCCTTGTCCTGGGCGCGCCCGGAACGCTCGGCAATGTTCTTCAGCCTGCCGCTCTTCAGCTCATTGATGATGTCGCGCACGTTCTTCGATGTGGAATCAATCGGGTTGGTACAGGGGCCACAGCCCAGAGAGCGGTAGCGCTTGCCGTCCCCGTGATCATAGTACAGCGACACCGTGGGGATGTTTTCCCGCTCAATGTATTCCCAAATGTTCAGCTCGGTCCAGTCCAGAAGCGGGTGGACGCGCACATGCGTGCCGGGCGCGAAATCGGTTTTGAACTGGTTCCAGAATTCAGGAGGCTGGTCGCCGATGTCCCATTCGCTGCGGTTGTCCCTTGGCGAAAAATAACGCTCCTTTGACCGGGATCCTTCCTCATCCGCCCGTGCCCCCACGATCACGCCGGTATAGGGCTCGGTGTTCTTGTCGACCTCGTAGGAGCCCGTGTTGTGGTTCAGCCGGTAGCGCTTCCAGGAACCGTTCAGCGTGTTCACCAGGGCCTCGGTTTTGAGCTTCTTACAGCAGGTGAGCCGGTCAACGTTCCCGTCCGGGAAGGTCTCCCTGTTTTGAAGCGCTGTCCTGTTTTCGCCGACAACCATGGTCAGCTTCCAGTCAACCGCGAGCCGGTCCCGATAGGTGATCATCTCGGGTATCTTGAAATTGGTGTCAATGTGCACGAGCGGAAAAGGCACGTGCCCGAAAAAAGCCTTGCGCGCCAGCCACAGCAGGACCGTGGAGTCCTTGCCGATTGACCAGAGCATGCACAGGTTTTTAAAGCTCGCATACGCCTCGCGTAAAATATGTATGCCGATATTTTCAAGTCTGTCCAGGTGGTCCATATCGTTATCCTGTAATGTGTATTCCCGTGACCCGCTGAATTTCCCTGATCAGGTGATCAAACGATTCCTGCAGGGGCTTCCCGTCGGTCTCAACAACAATTTCCGGATTTAAAGGCTCCTCATAGGGGTCGTCGATTCCGGTAAAATTTTTTATCTCGCCCCTGCCGACTTTCTCATACAGGCCTTTGACGTCCCTTTTTCTGCACTCGTCAAGCGAGGTGGCGATATAAATTTCAACAAAGTTGCGGCACATGTTTCTGACCGCGAGCCGGGACTCGCGGTATGGGGAGATAAAGGATGACAGAACAATCACGCCGTTCTTTTCAAGCATTGACGCGATGTACCCGACCCGTTTAACATGATTGTCCCTTTCATCGCGCGTGAACCCGGTGTTGGGGAAAATCGACCGCACCGTATCGCCGTCAAGGCGTTCGACGGCAAACCCCCTAGCGGTCAGATACCCGTATAACTTGTTGGCCAGGGTGCTCTTGCCGGCGCCGGAAAGGCCGGTAAACCACAGAACAAAAGAATCGTTTCCCCGGTTGCGTTTCCCGGCCCTGTTCTGCAAAACCGACCGCACCAGAAACGAGGCGGCAAAACCAAATACTATTTCCGCGCATGATATCACCAGGGCAAAAAACAGGTTCCCGATAAAAAAAAATGCCGTGAAACCCATTGCTGCTGCGGTGATAACTCTGGCCGGAATTTCATTTTTTAAATAACTGTTATTATGAGGGGACACTGAAATAAATCCAATCCTTAGCAATAGTGCGGTATCTTTAGATCCTGTAAATCTTTAATCCAACCATGTTGTTTAGCGTTAAATATTCACAACAGATGAAGATAAATGTAAATCACTTTTTTTATGTTATTGACATTAATAAAATCGATATACTATCATTGAATTGTCAATAGTAAATAAAAATCTCAATGATCGCGCAGTAAAAGATTAAATATAACTACAACACCGTCAAGTATGAAGCTGTCATTAAAAAGTGAATACGCCTGCCTCGCCCTTATTGACCTGGCCGAGCATACAAAACAGGAAATCATTAAAATCGAAGAAATAGCCAGGAGGAAAGGGATCCCCAAAAAATTTCTTGAGCAGATTCTTCTCTCCCTTAAAAATGCCGGCTTCGTGAAAAGCAGGCGGGGCCCTGACGGCGGATACCAGCTCGCCAGACCCGCGGACAAAATCTTCCTTGCTGAAATCATCCGCCTCATGGACGGGCCCCTGGCCCCGGTCGAATCGGTGAGCGTATACTTTTATGACAATTCACCCATTGAACAGAGCCCCGCTCTTATCGCGGTTTTCAAAGACATACGTGACTATATTGCCGAAAAACTGGAGCATACGTCTTTTGCGGACCTCGTTAAATAGATCTTAATGAATTGATCCGGTTTTCATTAATGATTTGACAATAAAGCGCAGGTATAGAAAGAACACTGAATCACCCTATCAATTCATCCGACAGGCATAGGGCGGCATCAGCCGCTCCGAACCAAAACAATAAGGAGAAAACCATGAAAACAAGAATCACCACTCTCTTTGGCATCAAGCATCCGATCATTCTTTCGGGAATGAGCTGGATCAGCACCCCCGAACTGGTGGCGCCCGTCGCCGAAGCCGGGGGCCTCGGCATTCTTGCCACTGGAGTTTTAAAGCCCGAGCAGACCCGGGACTATATCAAAAGAACGCGGCAGCTCACCAAAAAGCCGTTCGCGGCCAACGTGACCCTTTACTTTCCGGGTTCTGAAAAAAACGCGAACGTGATCATTGAAGAAAAAGTTCCGGTAGTCAATTACGCCCTGGGCAAAGGCGACTGGATCTGCAAGGCGGTCCACGCGTACGGGGGTAAAGTGGTCGCGACCGTTACCACGCTCAAACACGCGCTCGCGGCCCAGAAAGACGGTGCTGACGCGCTTATCGTCACCGGCCATGAAGCAGCAGGCCACGGGGGGGATGTCACGTCCCTGGCCCTTGTTCCTCACATTGCCGAAAGCGTTGATATTCCCGTAATCGCCGCGGGCGGCTTCGCGGACGGACGGGGGCTCATGGCGGCACTCGCTCTCGGCGCTGAAGGCATATCAATGGGGACCCGTTTCATGAACACGGTTGAAAGCCCGGTCCACGAGATACAGAAAAAAATGAGCATAGAAAAAAGCCCCTATGACACCATATATACCGATAAATTCGACGGCCTTCCGGCCAGGATGATGACAACTCCCGGTTCGCGCAAGCTGATGAAAAAAAAGCTCAACCCTCTGAGCGCCCTTATCAGGTCGAAGCAGATCACCACCCTGCTGGGGCTTCCCTGGCTCAAACTTGCAGCATATATCATGCTTTCAGGGCCAAAAAACTCAATTAAAATGGCACGCATGGCTATCGGATTCAAGGCATTTGAAGTCGGGACCATGAACGGAGACAACGTGAAAGGGATCCTTCCGCTCGGCCAGATCACCGGGATCATACACGACACCCCCACGGTCAAGCAGGTCATTGACAGAATTATAAAAGAAGCCACAGCAGTTGAAAAGAGATTGGCGAAAACAATATGATATTCCTGCCGCGATGCAAAAAATATTTTGCATCGCGGCCTGTTTTCTCAATAATTCCAGCCCATTATGCCCAGCCCGATTATGTTCGCCACAATCGCAATAGCATAAATAACGCCAACCGTAATGATCTTGTTTTTGACGGTCTTCATTCCGATGACCAGATATGCCGCGAGAAAAAAATGAAAATAGCCAAAGAAAAAAATCAGCCATATTCCTTCAAACGACCGGTTCCAGAACCGCCAGTCCCAGACCAGGTGCCCGCCGATATTAAGCGCTACTTCAATAAAAACGCAAAACGCGGTATACCAGACCAGCCAGAACCACCTGTTGGGAATGCCGAAAATTTTGTCATCCTTATTATCAGACAGCGAGTTATAGTAAATTATTCCCAGAATGGCAAACATGAACATGATTTCGATGTTCCAGCCTATCATTGTTCTCAAGGCGGTGGGCCCGGGAGTAGTCCAGCACCCCGCATATCCTGAAAGATGAAAGAGCCAGCCGTTCCATGTCTCGTTTATAAAATCCATGCCAAACACGGTGAGCCCCGCGAAAATCGCGTTCCAGTCTCCTGACCTCCGGGCCTTTTTAATTTCCACGGTGTAAATATAAAACGTCAGAGCGAGCAGGGGGATCACGTACCACTGCAGCGTAGAAAGGTCTCGTAAATTAATTAATGCCTGTTGTGACGCCGGTGTCATAGTTGCCTCCTTATCTATCGTATCAGTTCCATTATACGCTAAAACACATTATTAACAACCATTAATACTCTAAAATTAAAACTCATGGTCATCCAATAAACGAAAGTTTTAAACTGACCTGAAAAAAATTAATTGACATGTCCTTAAATTATGCGACAGAAAGAACAATTTTCTATAAGGAGTTTCTATGGCCACGAAAAACAATAAAACAAAATTAAACGGTAAAATTACTTCTACAGCAATGGCGCAGCATATTGCTGAAAAACACCAGCTGCCCAAAAAACAGGCAAAAGAAATCATTGAAGACCTTTTTGATGTAATTCATGCCGGAGTAATGAAAGGGGAAAGAGTGCCCATTGGCAAATTCGGGAAGATCCATATACGAGTCAAACCCGCTACCAAGGCCCGTAAAGGAAGGAACCCTCTTACCGGTCAGGAAATAACCATTCCTGCAAAAAAAGCAACAAAAGTCCCTAAATTCACGTTTGCGAAAAACTTTAAAGAAGAAGCCATCAAGGCAAAAATAAGTAAAAATTAAACACCAACGGGCCCTGGAACACAGGGCCCGAAACATCTCATAAAATCGCAACAATACCATCTTCATCAATACCAATAAATAAAGTACTTGTCATATTATGCCCATAAAAAAAAATGGGAAACAGGTATTCTCAAATGCGTTCATTTATCGCTTTAAGCTTTTTCATTTCAGTACTGGTTGCTTTTCTGGCTTATGATGAAAATATTGCCATTGCCTTTAGTAAAGCAACAGAACGAGATCTCCTGTTCTTCCATAAGGAATACAAGGAACTCGCCGGTTTTACCATAACCGCTTACTGTCCGGGTAAATGCTGTAACGGCAAATGGGCGGGGTTAACGGCAACCGGCAAAGACATGAACTATTATTTAGATCAGGGCATAAATATAATCGCGGTTGATCCTTCCGTGATACCGCTGGGTTCTCTTGTGATTGTTTCAGGAAAGCAGTATCATGCCGTTGATACCGGCTCATTAATCAAAGGCAAGAAAGTTGACATCCTTTTAAAAAATCATGCCGACACTATTACGTTTGGAATCAAGGAAAACCAGACCATTAAAGTGCTTAGCCAATAGCAAGAAATCCGCATACCTGAAAAAAAATCTGACCTTGACATTATCAAACAAACCCATAAAATATATATAGCATTATCTGCCGCAAGGGGAGCTATTCTATGGTTTCTCGAGATAATCTGGTACAGCGGTACATTTCATAAAGATAATGCCATGAGCAACCTCTATCCCTTCAAGAAGGGATTTTATTCCAGGTGATGGAACGTAACAATAAAAATATTATTTACAGAATTGATGCCTATATCAAATCGCATATAGAATCTGACGAACAGGACTTTCAGTTCTGGCGTGAATACATCTTTAATTATACCATATTTTCAGCGGTTGTCATTGGGCTGATAGCTTTTATTCCCACGGTATATCTGGCTTATTATGAAAGCCAGATTTATGTAGTGGGAATCTATATTACAGGATATATCTGGATCTGCCTGAATTTTTTTTCCCATGTGATCAGCTTCAGGATCAAAGCCCTATTAACCGCATTCATTTTCTATTGTGTGGGCCTGGTCTTAATTCTTTTCAGCAGGCATTATCAGACAGGAATGATATGGCTTTTTATCTTTCCGATAGTATCGTCTCTTCTTTTTTCAGTAAAGATCACGGTCATTTCATTTTTCATCAATTTAACAACCCTGCTTCTGATAGGGTTTTCTATACACCACAAACTCATAGACATTCCGTGTGCTTATAATACCTGGTTGATCAATACACTTAATTTCCTGGTCATCAATGCAATCACATCCCTATCGATCTCTCTGCTTATCAACAGCCTGAAAAAACTGATTCATAAAGAAAACGAAGCCCGAAAACATCTCGCGGATGAACACGCGAGGCTTATTACGGCAAACACATCGCTTCAGCATGAAATCGCGGAAAAACAGGCGATGCAGGAAAACCTGATTCTTGAAGAAAACCGCTACCGCTCGGTATTTGAAAATACCGGGACAGCGACTTTTCTGCTCGATAAGAATCTGATCGTTTCCATGATGAATTCCGAGGCAGAACGGCTGTCAGGATATTCAAAAAGCGACGCAGAGGGCAAGCTCCCTTTCAGCCGCTTCATCTCTGACCCTGATCTTGAAAAAATACGGCACCACCGCGCTTCACTAAAAAGCAAGGATCAACCGTCGCCGCTGTATGAATTCGATTTCATTGACAGAGACCGGAACATAAAGTCGGTTTCCGCCCGGATATCAATGATTACGGATACGTCAAATGCCATTGTTTCCTTGCATGATATTACGGACATCAAGCAGATAAGAGACACGCTGAAAAAAAAGGAAGAACTGCTCACCATCGCTCTCGAAACGACAAGCGACGGAATATGGGACTGGTTTCCGCAGTCTGGCCAGACATTTTTCAGTTCACGCTTCTATACAATGCTGGGATACAACCCCTATGAACTTCCCCAGAACTATGAAACATGGCTCAATCTTATTCATCCCGATGACCGTGATCCTGTGATAGAAAGCATAAATTCCCAGCTTGATGACGACGCTGACTCTTTTTCAATTGAATTCAGGTCCGTCACCAAAAACGGCGAGCTGAAATGGATAGCCGGGAAAGGAACGGTTGTTGACCGAAGCCCTGACCGGACCCCTCTTCGCATTGTCGGGACCCATGTTGATATAACCGAACAGAAACAGATCCTGGATTCGCTGCTGAACAGTGAAAAAAAATACCGCACCCTGTACAACAACGCTCTTATCGGGATGTTCTCGTTCAGAAGATCGGACAGCAGCACGATCACTATTAATGAATACGCCTGCAAAATGCTGGGTTATTCCGATCCCGAAGAAGTGATCGGGCGCGATATTATCAGCGGTTATTATTTCAGCGATGAACAGAAAGTTGAAATGTCACGGCAGCTGCTTTCCGAAAAAGAAATTTACAGTAACGAACTTCAGATAAAGCGAAAAGACGGGTCTCCGTTCTGGATCATTCTTTCCATGAAGCTGTATGAATCTGAAGACCAGATAGATTGCTATTTCATAGATATTACCCGGCGCAAGAAAGCTGAGGAGCAGCTGCATAATCTCATGTTCTACGATCAGCTCACCAGGCTCCCGAACAAGGAGATGTTCATCAACAGGCTGGCGATCGAAATAGTAAGGGCCCACCGCCGATCGCAGGTTTTCTCTGTCATCTCTATCGGTCTTGACAATTTTAAAAAAATCAATGATATGCATGGCACTAAAATCGGCGATAAAATACTCATCGAGATCGGTAATATATTCAACAATACGTTCAGGAAGGACGATCTCATCGCCCGGATCAGCGGCGATCATTTTATGGTGCTCCTTTCAGATATCGGGAGCACGGACGATGTGATGGACATCGTAAAAAAAATCAGGGAAGTCCTGAATGAACCGTTTATCATCAATAACACGATAATTAAGCTTACCGCCAGCATGGGAATAGCGCTTTACCCGCATGACGGCGACAGCGGAGAGCTATTAATAAAAAACAGCGAATCAGCCATGTTCATGGCCAAAGAAAGCGGGAAAAACTCCTATATTATGTATGACCAGAAAATGCACGACCAGGTGTTGAAATACTTCGAAATAGAAGAAGAGCTTCGCCGCGCCATCGACAACGATGAATTCATCGCTTATTACCAGCCAAAGGTCGACAGCACTGGCACGCTTCTGGGGATGGAAACGCTTATCAGGTGGAACTCCCCGCGCCTTGGTTTTGTATCACCGGCAGAATTCATCCCCATAGCTGAACGCTCAGGGCTGATTGCCGAGATCGGCGATATTATTTTACAGAAGGCGTGCATCCAGAACAAGACCTGGCAGCACAGGGGATTCATGCCCCTTAAAGTCTCGGTAAATCTCTCGCCGTATCAATTCCGTTCAGCAGAACTGATATATAAAATCCGTACCGCACTTGACATCAGCAGGCTTGAAGCCCGATACCTTGAACTTGAAATTACTGAAAGCGGGATCATGGAAAACGAAAAGGAATCAATCATGAGACTCAATGATCTTCATTCAATGGGCATATCAATATCAATTGATGATTTCGGCACCGGATATTCTTCTTTAAGCAAGCTCAAGCTCTACCCGATCGATACGCTGAAAATAGACAAATCGTTTATTGATGATCTTCCCCATGAAGCGTCGTCGGTGAGCATAACCACTGCCATTATAGACCTGGCATACAACCTGGGTTTCAATGTCATTGCCGAGGGAGTTGAAACCGGGGAGCAGGTCAATTTCCTCGTATCAAAGGGGTGTAACGCCTTCCAGGGATATTTCTTTCACCGGCCCATGCCCGGCGAGGAATTCGAAAAACTCTTTTTAAAATAGAAGCTACCATTTTTTTACGATGGCCAGCTCAAAGCTGAGGTCATCCTCTTTTAAGCCGTCATGCCGGTGTTCACCGGTGTACTGGCTGAACCCCACAAGCACCCCGGCTTTTATCGAAAAGGAATCACTGATGACGGTTGATATTCCGGGAATAATTGCCGAATGCCCTGAGAAATCCCCGAAAATCTCTACCCCCAGTTTAAAAATGGCCTGCCCGCTCTGAGCGAGCTGAAACGCGCTTCCCACTGCCCACTGAAAGAAGTCCTTTTCCCCCGCGCGCCAGTACGACAGGTTGACCGTGGAATTGTGCCCCTTGCCGTAGGCCTCGGCCAGAATGAACGTAAAGCCGCCCGAATGGTCCCTGAGCAGAACATCCTGCGCCCGGTCAGTGGGGCAGCGGTAAAAAAAATCGATTCCCATCTGAACCGGGACCTTGCCGCTGTCAGTCATGGCGAGGATGACATCGAACTCAACCGAATCCAGCAATATCGAAGAATCTCCCGCATACCGGTCTTTTTTCGAATCAGCAAGAAACTCGGGCCCGTATTTCCCGATCACGCAGTCAAGCCCGAGATATATCCATTCCGCGAACGCGTACCCCAGCCCGGGCCGGATTTCCCAGTAGTCCCAGGAATCGCTCCCCTGGTTGCGCGCGGTGTATTTATAGCCCAGAAAACTGAACACGTTTTTTCCGGCAAATACCGGCCCGTTTTTGACCCTGAAATAATCCTCGCCGAGAAAAGCATGCGCAGGGATTCTCCCTCCCGCGAAGACAAGACCGGCGATAACAGCTATGATTGCGGTGCGGATACTATTCATGAATTCACGCCTCGTTTTTGCATTAATGCCGCATCCGGAACAACCGTCAATTACTAAACCGCGGCCCGGTTTCTTTTCAGCATCAGTACCGGAATTGCCCCTAAAGGTAGCAATATACTATTAAATCAAGTTATTTGTCATACCGATCGAAGTGCTCGAATCTCATACTGAAAATTCATGAATAATTACTATGAGATCCCGGTATTGACTTCCCTTCGGCACCGCTCAGGGACAGCGTCAAACCGGGATGACAGAGACATGTTCAATAATACCCCTAAAATTCTACTGCTACCGCCTCCAATCTTTGACTGACATTAATTTTTTAGTTGAAAACAAAAGCGTTCCCTCCCTACTATGTTCCATTATCCTTGGGGATGTAGCTCAGTTGGGAGAGCGCCAGAATCGCACTCTGGAGGCCGTGGGTTCGACTCCCATCATCTCCACATACGAGGGGTTGCCGTGGCAGAAAAAGTCTATTTTATCAAATCGGATAAAGACGACCTTTCTCTCTGCAAAAAACTTGAAGAGCACCTGACCGCGTATGGGCACCTCGACCTAATCGAGGAGCGTGACATGGTCGCGGTCAAGACCCATTTCGGCGAAGTAAAAGAACTGGGCTATGTGCGGCCGCTCTACTTTAAAATGCTGGGCCGCCTTCTTAAAAAAATAAAATCCCAGCCCTTTCTCACCGAGACATCAACGCTGTACAAGGGCAACCGGTCAAACGGGGTCATTCATCTCGAGCACGCGTTCCGTCAGGGCTTCACCTATGAAAACACGGGCCTGCCCATCCTCATGGCAGACGGCCTTTTCGGGGATGAAGAAATCGAAGTCCCGATACCAGGGAAACTGTACCGGAGCGTGAACATAGCCTCCCTCATTGTCAAGGCCCAGGCACTTATCACGGTTTCGCACTTCACCGGGCACATCGGCACCGGGTTCGGGGCGGCGCTGAAAAACCTGGGCATGGGATGTTCAAGCCGCAGGGGAAAGATGATGCAGCATTCCACGACCAAACCTTCCATAAAAAAATCGAAATGCACCAGGTGCGGCGTGTGCGTCAAATGGTGCCCGGCCGAGGCGATCACCATGGAAGAGAAGAGCGCGGTCATCAACAAGGCCCTGTGCATCGGGTGCGGCCAGTGCCTTGCCATGTGCCGCTTTGACGCCGTTGCCTATAACTGGGGCGCCTCGTACGAAGACCTCCAGAAAAAAGTCGTTGAGCACGCCATGGGCGTGGCCGAGACCAAAAAAGGCAAGGCCCTGTACATAAACTTCCTTACCCGAATATCGAAAGACTGCGACTGCATGCCCGGCTATTCAGAGCTGATACCGGATATCGGCGTGCTGGTTTCCAGAGACCCGGTTGCCGTGGACGCCGCTTCCATCGACCTCTTTGAAAAATCCGCAGGCAAGAAGCTCTCGGACATGGCCTATAACATCCCCTACCGGATACAGATTTCTTACGCAAAAGAAATCGGGTTCGGCAGCCCGGATTACGAGCTCATTACGGTATAACCCGCATTAACCGGGACCTCTGTAACGCTTCACTCGCATAAAACCTGTTATAAAACCCTGTAAATTCATTGACAGAACCGTGCTTGTGGTATTTCTGAATATAATTAATCATTATCTCAAAGGAGTTTCCCATGAACCGCATTTTTTATTTACTGGCAGTGTTGATTCTGGCGGCATCTTTTCCTTTTACCGCATGTGATGATGACAGCAATGACGAAAGCAAGTCAGTTGTTGTAACGATCGAACACACCGGAGATACAGTTATTCGCCATAATATCGGCGGCACTCCGTCGAACCGTTACATGATGCTCTACCTCGCTGATGATATCGGCACAGCAGGGACCATCACGGCAATCAGGTTCAAGCGCGGCACAGAGATGACCACAGAATCGACATGTACAGACATGACATTTATTATGGCGCATACAACGGTCGATACCCTTTCAACAATCTTCGCTGATAACTATACTGGTTCAGCCCAGACCGTGATTGACCAGGCAACGGTTACCGTTCCGGCAGGCCCGGCTGACGAGTATTTCACCTTCACCCTGTCACAGCCCTTTAATTATAACGGGACAGACAATCTGATAATTGAATTAAAACGTGGAGTTATTGCTACAGAGGCAATTGAGGTGGTAATTCACAGCGCAGTTCCGGCATATAATGGCGTTTCCTTTGGTAGCAGCATAGATGATCCTGACGGTACAGAACTTGAGTATGTTCTAGACACGCAGCTTGTTTTCACAGACTGAAAAAAATCGAACCATGCTCTGGGCCTGTTTAAAAGTCGTCTCGATACCAATTTCGTAACGCTCATTGCCCATAAATAAAATAATTCAGCCAACCCCTGTAGCAAATTATTTTTAGGGGCAACCGTTTCATAACACATTTTGTTGTCATCCCGGTTTACCGAAGGTAATACCGGGATGACATGGAAAATATTCATGAATTTATCGCATGAGATTCCGGTATTTGCAAGCATCGGAAGATGCAAAACCGGAATGACAAAACTACGTTACCCTCAAAATTATACTGCTACCCCCTCGGAGCCCCGCAATTTAGTTCTTGACAAAATTCCCGTGTTCTCATA
>DAIUKG010000063.1:8751-13680 GCA_036848375.1 Spirochaetota bacterium | reverse complement strand
CCCGCTCATTTCGATACGATTTTGATGTTTTCATCATCAAAATCACTCAATGAGCATTACGAAATTAGTATCGAGACGACTTTTGGGACAGCCCTTTTTTTTTGTGTATGCATATCGCAGTGTTTCTATTTATTTTTCATCAGGGTTTCCAGTTTATGCACCCACTTGCTTTCTTTTTTCTGCTCGCCTGAATAGAAATCGAGAAAGCTGCTGAGCCGGGAACACGCGTCCGGGGAGAGGACGTGTTCAACCCTGCATGCGTCCGCGTTCGCCTGGTCGAGGTCTATCTGAAGCACCTTGTGGAAAAAGTCCCTGAGGCAGGAATGGCGCCCGTAAACTTTTTGAGCCGCGGTTTTTCCTTTTTCAGTGAGTTCAATAAAGCCGTATTTTTCGTATTCGATGAGCTCCATTTCCTTGAGCTTGTTCAGGGCGGCGGTCACGCTCGGCATTTTAATTTCAAGACTTCCGGCGATATCTTTGACTCTCACGACTTTTTTTTCCTTTGATAGGAGCCATATCGTTTCAATATAGTCCTCCATATTGGAAGTAAGGCCGGTGTCGCTGCACAGATCGTGCCGGTTTTCATGCATATCAGACTCCCTTTTTGAATTTGAATAATATTCTTAGGGTGATCTAATTTTGTCAACATAATTAATTTTTGCCGGTTTTTATTGAAAAAATGCCCGGATAAAATGATTGCATCAGGTGGCATGTTAGGTTAAAATCAGGTATTATCGCCTCTGTTATCGGGAAGGCCGTTTTTCAGCTTTGGGAGTGAGAGCGATTGTATACCTTGATCTGGAATCGTTGATTTTGCAGCATGATCAGTACCGTCACCAATAATAAAATGATCCTTCTGGTTGAAGACGAACGCATTACAGCGGCCGTTGAAAAAGCCATGCTTGAACGTCAGGGCTACCGGGTCGTGACCGCTTACAACGGCGAGGATGCGGTGAGGAGCGTTCTGGCCATGGATACCGTTGACCTGGTGCTGATGGACATAGACCTGGGGCCGGGCATGGACGGGACCGTGGCGGCGCAGGAAATTCTGGCCAGGCGCGACATCCCCGTGCTTTTTCTCTCGGCGCACACCGAGCCCGAGGTCGTTGAAAAGACCGAAGGCATCACTTCGTACGGCTATGTGGTCAAGAATTCCAGCGAGGCCGTTATCCTGGCGTCGATTAAAATGGCGTTCAGGCTCCACCGCGCCCATATGATGATTACAGACCAGAAACAGGAAATAGAGGCTGCGAACGAGGAGCTCCAATCCTCGATGGAAGAACTCGAGTCGACGAATATGGAGCTCATCCGTTCCCAGCAGGAACTGATTGAACGCGACCGGGACCTCGCCTTTTCTGAAGAGCGGTTTTTTAAAATATTCAAAGCGAACCCCGCGCCCATGGCGTTGACCAGGCTCAGGGACGGGGTGATCATCGACGTGAATAAAAGTTATGAGCTCCTTTTTGAGGTGACCCGGGAAGAGAGGCTGGAGAAACATTTTCTTGACCTGAATAATTTCGATAATCCACGTGACCACGAAAATATGCTGCGTCTTATTTCAGAAGAAAAAATGATCCGGAATTATGAACTGCGGCTGAGTTCAAAAACGGGAAAAACATATGATATCCTGGTTTCAAGCGAGATAGTTGAGATCAATAATGAACAGTGCGCCATTTCCATTTTATTTGACATCAGCGCCCAAAAGGAGATCGAGCGGGCCCTGCGCGAAAGCGAAGACCGCTGGCAGTTCGCGATTGAGGGCGCGGGTGACGGGCTGTGGGACTGGAACGTGGAAAAAAAACGGGTCTTTTATTCTCCTCTGTGGAAAAGCATGCTCGGCTACGGGGAGGACGAGATATCCGATTGTTTTGATGAATGGGCCTCGCGGCTTCATCCCGATGACAGGGATCAGTCCCTTGCCGAAGTCAACAGACATTTGCAGGGCCTGACCCCGATATATTCCAGCGAGCACCGTCTCAGGTGCAAAGACGGGACCTACCGGTGGGTCCTTGACCGGGGCAAGGTGATCGAACATGATGCGGAAGGAAAGCCGCTGCGTGTTATCGGTACGCATACCGACATCACCGAGCATAAAAGGGCGCTGCACGAGCTTGAGCAGAGGGAGAAGTACCTGCGCGGAATATTCGAGGCGTCGCCTGCCGGGATCATTTTGACCGACTCGAAGGGCACCATTGAATACGCGAACCGGCGCATGGCTGACATGTTCGGATGTTCTCTTGATGAGCTGCTGGGCTCGAACTATACCGAGCATGTCCACCCCCTGGAGCGCGATACCGGTACCGAGAAGATGAAGCAACTCATGATGCGCGAAATCAGCCAGGTCAACACCGAGCGGCTCTACGTGCGCAAAGACGGTTCTGATTTCTGGGGCTACCTTTCAGGAAGACGGCTTGATGAAACGGGTGAAGGGCCGTCCAGCCTGGTCGGCATTATCGCGGACATTACCGAAAAGAAGAACACTGAGAAGAAGCTCAGGGAAAGCGAGCTCGAGCACAAGCTGATCACCGAGATGTTTTCCGATTACGTGTTCAGGATGAATATTGACGAGAACGGTTCAGCATCATTCACGAATGTATCAGAGAACTTCGCACGGATCACGGGCCGTGACATTAATGATGTGATCGTCATGGATGACTGGATACAGGCGATCCATCCTGATTATAAGCCCGTGATCAGGGAAAACCTGAAAATACTGATCGAAACCGGCGGCCCGGTTGATTTTGAGTGCATAACATTTACAAAAGACGGGCAGCCCCGCTGGGTACAGATGTTCATACGGGGAGAACGGGAAACGCCCGGCGGCCGGGCGACCAGCCTGATCGGAGCGGTCAGGGACATAACGGCCCGCAAGCGGGCAGAGGAACAGATGAAGAAGCTGCTGGAGCAGAAGGAAATGCTCATGAGGGAGCTCCAGCACCGCGTGAAAAACAACCTCGCGATGATCATTTCCCTGTTTTCTCTTGAGCTTGACAGAAGCGCATCTGAAGAGACCAATACCGTGCTGCAGAACCTTCGTGATCGGGTCTCTTCCCTGGAAAGTCTTTACTCGCTGCTGTACCGGTCCGGCGGCGTTGACCGGCTCCGCCTTGACGAGTACATCAGGGGGATTATCGTGAACCTGATGAAAACATATTCACTGGACGAGCATGGCATAATCATTGAGCAGAACTGCGACCCGGTAGAGATAAGCGTGAGGGCGGCCGCGTCCCTCGGGCTTGCTGTCAATGAACTGGTTACCAACGCGCTGAAACACGCTTTCACCGGGAGAAACGGTGGTACGGTCATGGTGACTCTCACGAAGGACGCCGGGGACCTTCTGCTTTCAGTTCATGACAACGGGCGTGAGCTCCCGGCTGATTTCGATGTGGAGCAGTCGGTCGGTTTCGGCCTGCGGCTCGTTGACATGCTCGCGAGACAGCTCGGGGGTGTTTTTTCTTTCAGCCGCGACGGGGGTTCGCTGTTCACGGTGAGGTTCCCTGCTGCCCAGTAACAGGCCCTGCCTGCTGCGGCAGTTTCTATGTACTAGTACCGGGGGCCGTCCGGTCCATGATCTTTATACGTGAGGCCGAGACAAAATTGATACACGCGATCACCGCCCCTATGAGGAAGACATACTGATAGCCCAGCTTCATCCACACCACGCCGCTCACCAGCGCTATTGATATCGAGAAGATGTGGTCTATGGTGACCCCCATGGTCAGGGTCTGCGACACGTCTTCAGGCCGGACCGCTATTTTTTTGATCCAGGTCGCGCGGGCCATGCTCACCGACATCAGGAGCTGGTCGATGATAAAGCACGCGGAAACAATAACCAGGGCCGTCCCCTCGCTCACCACATCGCGGGAAAACCCGTACGCCAGGCACACCACGATCAGGACCGCGGCTTCAGACATGAGGATGAAGCGCTCTCCCAGCCGATCTATGGCTTTTCCAAGGAGGGGGTTGAAGAATATGCCGATGATCCCGCCGATGGTGAGGAGCGTTGCCAGAATTTCGGTCTTCTGATGAAAGACCGTGACCAGGACCCAGGGCGCGAAGGTGAGGAATATCTGCTTGCGCGTCCCGTAAAGGATGGTCAGCCAGTAATACAGGCCGTATTCCCTGCGCAGGGTGAACCTGGTCATGACCGGCCGCGGTTTGTCCGGCTTCATGGAAAAGAAGCACAGGGCGGCGACCAGGAAGCCGGCCGCGGCGAGGCAGAACGAAACCACGAACGTGAATCCCAGGTAGCGGAACCCGGCAAAGATCAGGAAGCTGCCGAGGATCGCTGCGAGGTTGCTCAGGCCGGTGATCTGGCCCAGGCGCCTGCCCGCGCCACCGGGGCCCGCGAACTCCATGCCAATTGACTGGTTCAGGGGAAGGTAAATGTGCTGGCCCGAGCTCATGATGAACAGCCACACGATCATCAGCGAATATCCCCCGGGGTACACGCCCAGGAGGAGAACGCCGGCGGCGGCGAGCACGCTTGCAAGGGCGGCGAGCTTTCTGGTGCAGAGAAAAAAGAACATCGCGGAATAGAACACCACGAGAAAGCCGGGAAGCTCCCTGGGCAGTTCGAGCATCCCTCTCTGGAAATCACCCAGGTGAAAGGTCTCGCTCAGGTAGTTGTTGAACACCGCGTTGACAATGCTCAGCGAGAACCCGAAAAGGGCCACGGCCATGAAGAACAGCGCCAGGTCCCGAGGCATGCCGGTTATTCTGTTTCGTAGTCTGTTCATCGGTGTTACCGCCCTGAAAGTAATGCATGGTGATCAATCATTCACGCCGGGCAGTCAAGACTTTTTTTATTAACAGGGGGGAGAGGGCCGCCACGGGATATTCCATGCGAAGACGGAGCGGTGACGGAGGGATATAAAAGGTAAGAGGAGGATTTATTTGTAGGCGCGTATCGCGATACGCGCCTACAGC
>DAIUKG010000063.1:0-8651 GCA_036848375.1 Spirochaetota bacterium | reverse complement strand
GCTGCGGTAATACCGTCTGTTTCACGGGCATGACGGAAAGGTTTCAGTATCGGGTTCTTCGCAGTCGGTACACGCAACATTATTAAAGGCGCTGCCGCCGTCCATCATGGCGTTGATCCAGTCAAGAAGGGCAGTGCTGTTCGAGGTCATGGTGTACATATCATCGAATTTTAAAATGGTGTGCACCTTGCCGGGCGCGATGTAATAGTGAAAGTTATCTGCATCAACAGATATGTCCATGTATTCCTCATCAAGAATATCATGCATCTTGCTGACCCAGTCACACCACACGCCGCTGTAGTTCGCCCAATTCGCGGGTGTATCGATCTCGATCATCATGTTGTAGAACATGGTCATGGTCGTGTCGTATTCGGTGGTGTACTGGCCGATGACCGCGTCATCATAATGGTTCGCGATGGCGATGTAGATGTCGCTCATGGTGATATCTGAAATAGCAGCGCTGTTAAAGTCATCAAAGGTCGACCCGTCTGGCAGCGTGTCTGTTGTGGGCGGCTGGATGGACCAGCTGACAATTCCGTTGTCGGGATCGGTCCTGAATTCGTCGGTTACCACGCCGATACCGGAGTCGCCGATCAGGTACAACTGCGAATCGCGGAATGATTCCTTGATAAAGGGAAAGTTGAACGCGGCATTGAACGCGCCCGCGCTTGTGCCGCACACCATGATCTCGTCAGGCGACTCGAAGTGTTCCGTGATCCATTCGAGCGCCACGCGGAAGTTCACATGGCCACGGTGGCGGATGGCATCGCCGTCGTAGGTTTTATCACCCGCGCCCCAGCCCAGGTCCCCGGTGCAGTAGGGTATGTACACCATGCTCCAGTCCCTGAAGGGGTTGTCCTCATTGGTGATATCGAATATGCCGTCAAGGGAACCGCCCACGTTCCAGGTCGCGCTTTCGAGGTCATCCACGGTTTCGCTGATTTCCTTGTTGTAAACAGTAGAGTACGTGATACAGTTGTTTTTGTGCCAGCACGCGCCGCCTCCCTTGAAAAAAATGACGAGGTTGTTCGAGCTCCCGGTGCGCGCGAAAAAATAGAAATCACTTGAACTGGTGCCGGGCGCGTTGGAACATGACGGTGAAAGGCCGTTAACTTTAAAATTAGCATAGGCCCCGCTGTCAGCGGTCTTCCAGTCGATTTTTTTCCAGGTGCTTGACGCGCCTTCGCTGGAACCGCTGTTATTGCACCCGGTGAATAGGTACAGGCTGATGAAAATGCATGCTATTATGGCGGCTGCCGTTTTATTTTTCATAATTTCCCCCTGCTTTTTGTTTTATGGGCACCTCTAAAAATCAGGTTTTTTCATTAATTGAAAAATGATAAAACCTGATTTATCCAATGGTTGTGCCCACAAGGGAACATCCGAAATGTAATTTATAGAGGTTCCCTTATGAGTGAAGATGCGCTGGTCAATCCCTCAAATCCGGTATAAATTTGATAAACAAAAAAATCAATGCAATTTTAAGAAATAATCTTTTTAGATCAACCGTGATTAACCATCTCACCTGTTATATTTTACTTTATTAATAATCCGATATGTGTTACTATTGGCTGCTTTTATGAAAACAGGGGGCGTCGGGACAGGAGCACGGCCCGCTCCCGCATACACGGGTTTGACGGTGAACATCAATTTTCACATCCTTGCAAAATTAAAAGATGACTATGGCCGGTTATACGACCTTGACAGCTGGAGAAGCTGGCTCCTTGACGCCCTTTCCGCGGTGTTTGTCATTGTTTTTCCTCTTTCACTGATACCCCTGGTCCCGCTGTATCTCGCGCACGGGCATTATGTACTGTTTGTGCTCAATTTTATAATGTGGTTTGTGCTCATACTCCGGGTCTTTTTTCCGCGCGTGGGATACCGGATAAAGATCTCTGTCTGGATCATCCTGCTGTATACGCTGACGGTCAGTTATTTTATTGTGCTCGGGCCGGGCTATAACCGCCCGGTGTGGATGCTTACCTGCGTGGTCATGGTTTCGGTTTTCATGGGAAGGCGTGCTGTTGTTGCCTCGGTCGCACTGAACATCGTGCTGCTTCTGGCCGGGTATGTTATCCTGGGCCCTTCAATGCCTCACTGGGAGGCGGCGTATCGTGACGGGCTTTCCAACTGGGGCATATTCATTGTGAATTCATCACTTTTGTCGCTGATGGCCGGCCTGTCTGTGGGGCTTTTGATCAGCCGCCTCGATGTTTCGTTGTCACAGGAGCGCAGGGCGCTGGTTGAGCTTCAGGCGGTGAATGAGGAGCTTGAGGCGAGCAGCGAGGAATTCGAGGCGCAGAACGCGGAGCTCATTCGTTCACAGCAGGAGCTTGCCAGCAAGGAGTCTTTTTTAAGAAGGATCACTGAAAATGTCCCGGCAGCGATATTCAGGCTGTCGCTCGATACCCTTGAGTTTGAATACGTCAACGAGAACGCGCTCGGGATAGTCGGCTACGCGTTCGATAAAGAGGGCATTGCCAATGATCTTGCTGACCGGGTTCTTCCTCCGGAATCGAAGGACAGGGTTTATGATTTCTGGTTTCGTTTCATGCAGGGTGAAGATATTCCATTTTTCAGGTTTGAGATAACTCACCAATCCGGCAGCCGCAGATGGCTCGAACAGCGCCTTGTCCTTATCAGGGACGGAAACGGCAGTCCTTCCGCTGTTGAAGGGTTCGCTATCGACATCACGGCCCAGGTCGAGGCTGACGAGGCGCTCAGGGCAAGCGAGAAGCAGTTCCGTGAACTGGTTGAAAGCATCAATGAGGTCATTTTCACGGTTGACGCCGCGGGAAACCTCACCTATATCAGCCCGGGCATAAAGCGCTTCGGCGATTTTAATCCGGATGACGCGTACGGGAAGTCTTTTCTCGACTTTATTCATCCCGATGACCGCGAGTTTCTGGTAAAGCGTTTTGTTGAACTTGGCCGGGGCGTTGAAATGCCGTTCGACTACCGTATCGTTTCTCCCACGGGTGAATGGCGCTGGGTCCAGAGTTTCAGCCAGCCCCGGTTCATTGACGGTGTTTTTACCGGTGCCAGCGGCATCATCACCGATATTCATGAGCGCCGCCTCGCCGAAGAAGAGATCAGGCGGAGCAGGTCAACGCTTGAATCATTCGTCAACGCGCTTCCCGGCCCCGCTTTTCTTCTTGACGAGGGACTGAAACTGCTTGTGGTGAACACGGCCCTTGAACGGGCCCTGCACCGTTCGAGAAATGAACTGCTCGGAATGCCGGCCTCTGAACTCGACCCGCTGAAGAAACTTCTCACTTATTTTGATACCTGTTTTAACGAGGGTCTGCCCGAGGTTGATGAAAAGGAATTTGAAAAAAAGACTTACCTGGTCCATTTTTACCCGGTGTTTGATGACACGGGAAAGGTCAGCAGGGTCGCGGTATTCGCGCTTGACATAACCATGCAGAAAATCGCGGAGGCCGAACGGGAGCGCACCCGTTCCCACCTGATCCAGGCGCAGAAGATGGACGCGGTAGGGACACTCGCCGGGGGAATCGCCCATGACTTCAACAACATGCTCGGCGGCATCATGGGCAGCATAAACATGGTCGAGCTGCTCATGGACAAGGACGGGGCCCTGCAGAAGGACGCGATCCTGAAATACATAGAGACCGCGATGGCCTCCTCTCAGAGGGCCGCTGAAATGACCAGGCAGCTGTTGAGCCTTTCCCGTAAAAGTGAATTGAAGCCGGTTCCGGTCGACATCAATCTTTCCATGAAACACGTGATGACCCTGTGCAAGAACAGTTTCCCCAAAACGGTCGATCTGCGGTTTTCAATAGGGCAGTCGCCGCTCATGGTCATGGCTGACCCGGTGCAGATCGAACAGATGCTCCTCAATCTCTGCGTGAACGGTTCCCAGGCAATGACCATGATGCGCGGCACGGGTGAAGCGCAGGGCGGTGTTCTCGAGGTCAGGGCGGATGAAGTGCTGTGCGGGATCGCGTTCTGTTCCGAGCACAGCGATGCGCGGCCGGGCGACGCGTACATAAAGATACTGGTAAGCGACAGCGGGGTCGGGATGGACAGCGACGTGCGGCGGCACATATTCGACCCCTTTTATACGACCAAGGCCACCGGCAGCGGGACCGGCCTCGGGCTTTCCATGGTGTACAATATCGTTAAGCAGCACGGAGGATTTATCGATGTCGTTTCAGAGCCCGGCAGCGGGTCGACGTTCGAAGTATACCTTCCGCTCTTTGCCGGTGATGCCGCTCCCGGTTCTCATGCCGCGCGGCAGGGCATCGTTCCCGGCTCGGGCCTGGTCCTGGTCATCGATGACGAGGAGCCCCTGTTGAAAATCGCCCGGGGCATGCTGGAGCTGTGCGGTTATTCGGTCATGACCGCTCTTACCGCAGATGAGGGAATAGAGAAATTCCGCTCCTCGCCGCAGCCGGTCAGCGCTGTTGTTCTTGACCTCGCGCTGGCAGGTTCATCGGGCATCGATGTTTATAAATCGCTCACCCAAATCGATCCGGGCGTAAAAGTGATTCTGGCTTCTGGCCTGATGGAAGACGATGTCCTGAAAAGTGCCCTTGCCATGGGAATCATGGATTTTATTCAGAAACCCTATACTGCTGAAGGCCTTACGGTGAAACTGAGCGCTATCCTCTCGCGCCGGGCGAATGAAAAATAATTGCGCTCAGAGCGAGCCTGTGTTACAGTTCATTCTTGATTACTATTACCGGTTACCGGAAGCGATATGAATAAAGTTTTTCGCCCCTCATTCTTTCACCGGCTTGAACCTGATTACAGCCGCCCGCTGTTCAGGCCGGACCCTGATACCGAGGCCGAGATTTTGTTCCTTCTCAAGGGGCTGTACGGAGCGAAGAAGGCCGCGGCGGTGCTCACTGAAGTCAAACGGATCATGGCGGTGTACTACGCGCACAAGACCGATGAAATGATCCTGTGGGAGCGCGACTTCGACCCCTCGAACCGGTTGAGTGAAAAGGACGTGATTCTGATCACCTACGGCGATCTCATTGTGGAAGAGGAGCGCAAGCCGCTTAAGACCCTCGCGGAGCTTTCCCGTCAATACCTGCGCGGGGTCTTCAACACGATCCATATCCTTCCTTTTTTTCCTTCATCGTCAGACAGGGGTTTCGCCATCAGGGATTTCAAGCAGGTCGACCCCAACCTGGGTTCATGGGACGATATTAATGATCTTAAAGATGATTTCAAACTGATGTTTGACGGCGTTTTCAATCATGTTTCATCAAAAAGCTTCTGGTTCCAGGAGTTTCTCAACGGCAACCCGGATTATAACGATTATTTCACCGCGTACCCGGCCGGGCGCGCGATCCCTGAAAAAAAACTGAAGATGCTTTTACGGCCGCGCACCAGCGATGTGCTTACCCCCTTTTATTCCATCAGGGGGAAGGAGCTGGTGTGGACCACGTTCAGCCCGGACCAGATTGACCTCAAGTTCCAGAACCCGCGCGTTCTGATCAGGATACTCGACATACTTCTCTATTATGTTCGCCGGGGGGCCGACTTCGTGCGCCTTGACGCGGTAACCTATCTCTGGGACCAGCTGGGTACGACCGGGGCGCACCTGGGGCAGACCCATGCGATCATTCGCCTGTTCCGGGTGATCCTTGACGCGGTCGCTCCCCATGTCGCCCTGGTAAGCGAGACGAACGTTCCGCACTGTGAAAACATCAGTTATTTCGGCAGCGGCGCGGACGAGGCGCAGCTGGTGTACAATTTCGCCCTTCCGCCGCTCATCCTTCATGCGCTGCATACCGGCGGATCTGACAGGCTCTCCCGGTGGGCGGCCAAGCTGGAGAACCCTTCGCCGCGGGCGACATTTCTGAACTTTCTCGACAGCCACGACGGGATCGGCATTATGGGCGCACGCGGGATACTCTCCGTTGAAGAGATAGATTCGCTCAGGGACCGGGTGCTAGAAAACGGCGGCTTTGTCTCATACAAAAAAGAAAAAGACGGAAGCCAGAGCGTGTATGAACTCAATATCACCTCGTTCAGCGCCCTTAACCGGGAGGAGGAAGACCAGGCGCTTCAGATCAACCGGTACATGGCCGCCCGCTCCATCCCCCTGGTACTGATCGGCGTGCCCGGTGTGTACCTTCACGGCCTGCTCGGTTCACGCAACGATATCGAGGCAGTGATCCAGGAGGACGACAAGCGGAGCATCAACAGGGACGTGCTGAGCAGGACTGAACTCGTTGCTGCCCTTGAAGACCGGTGTTCGACAACGTCACTGGTGTCCCGGAGGCTTTCATCCATGATACATAAAAGGATCGGGGAAAAGGCGTTTCATCCCCACGCCCGACAGCGCGTGGTTGATCTTTCGCCGTCTGTTTTCTCTCTGCTCAGGTTCGACGCATTGTCCGGCGAAGAGATACTTGCCCTGACCAATGTCGCCAATACCCCGGTGCCGCTTACCGTTGACGGCGGCCTTTTTAGATCGGCCCACTCATCACTCAGGAACATTATCAACGGCATGACCTATGCGCTGCCTCAGGGAGGCCTCAGGCTTATTCTTCAGCCTTATGAGGTGATGTGGCTCAAGGGAGAGAAAGACCGGGAGCTTGCCTGAAGGCTGAAGGGGTGATATGCTCAGAAGAATCGGACGCACGATAACGTTTTACCTCGAGCGCTTCATCCTTGGCGGGACCAGGAACCAGCTCCTGTTCATGGCGGGAGTCATCGTGCTGATATCACTGCTCGGCGGGAGCGTCCTGTACCTGATCAACCGCGGCGGCCTGTCCCTGCCCGAGGCGGTCTGGTGGGCCTTTCTCAGGCTGAGCGACCCCGGTTACCTTGGGGACGACGATGGCCTTGCCAGGCGCTTCATCTCTACCGCGATAACCGTGCTGGGCTATGTCGTTTTTCTGGGGTCTCTCATCGCGATCATGACCCAGTGGCTTAACGCGACCATGCGCAAGCTTGAAATGGGCCTGACCACCATAAACCAGCGCGGGCATGTGCTCATCCTGGGCTGGACCAACCGCACGCCGATAATAGCCAGGGAAATACTCTATTCCGGTGAACGGGCCACGCCGTTTCTGAGGCTCATCCGCAGGTCACGGCTCCGCATTGTCATTCTGGCTGAGAATGTGACCCAGGCAATGGTGCAGGAGCTCAGGGACGTCCTGGGCCCGGTGTGGAACCAGAGGCAGATCATATTGCGGTCAGGCACCCCGCTGCGCATGGACCACCTGGAGCGGGTAGATTTCATCCACGCCGGCGTGGTCATCATCCCCGCAGCGACGTTCGCCTACGGCGGCGCTGAAAACATCGACACGCGCACCATTAAGGTCCTGCTTTCAATATCGCGGGAGGCGCAGTCCATGCGCGAGGAGCCCCCGTTCATTGTCACCGAGATCCTGGATCTGCAGAAGGTGTCGGCGCTTCGGTCCCTTTACCTGGGCCATCTCGAGATTGTCGCCAGTAACCTGATGCTGAACAGGCTCCTGGTGCAGAACGTGCGGCACCGGGGGCTTTCGCAGGTGTATTCAGAGCTGCTCAGCAACCGCGGCAACGAGATCTATATCCGCGAGGCGGGGAAGCTTTCCGGCGAGGAGTTGATGTCCCTGCCCGGGTTTTTTCCGAAGGCCGTGCTCATGGGAATACTTCAGGAAAGGGGAGGGGACTACTCGATCGTATTGCCCGGGCAGGGCGGCGCGCTTCGCGATGATGACAGCATCGTTTTAATCGCCGAGGAGTTCGGGGACACTGAGCCCGTTGATGTTGCCCGTGATGAGCGCGCCAGAGATGCGGCGCCGCCGGTATTTCCCGCATCATCCCCCCCGAAAAAGAAACATATTCTTCTCATCGGTTGGAACTATAAGGTCCCCACTCTTCTTGCCGAATTCGACAGCTACCGGGATGAACATTTTTACATCGATGTTTTCTGCAGCATGCCTGTTGATGAGCGGATGTACCACATCAGTAAATACGGCATAACACTGAAAAGGATCAGGCTCAGGAACCACAGGGGCAACCCGGTATACGCGGCGGATTATTCGGTTCTGGACCTCTCCTCGTATGATTCGATCATTCTTCTGGCGGATGACCGGCTTTCAAGCGGCGAGGAATCGGACGCGCGGACCATAATGGCCATGACCCTGCTTGAGGACATGCTCTCGGACGCTTCGGCCTGGCCGCAGGTCATTATCGAACTGAACGACCCTGACAATGAAAACCTGGTCAAGACCGGGCGGGACGAGGTCCTGGTGAGCCCGCTGATCATCAGTTATTCCCTGACGCAGATCGCGCTCAAGCGTCTCATCAAGGCGGTGTATGACGAGCTGTTTACGTCCGAAGGCGCAGAGATACTGTTTCGGGGCGCCGGGTATTACGACATAGCCGGCAAGGAGCTCTCTTTCAGGGAAATTGAACGGTCGGTCCGCGTCAGGGGAGACGCGGTGATCGGCCTGCGCCTCGAAGGGCGGAGGGTTGAGCTTAACCCGTCCAAGGAGATGTATTTTGCTCTGAGCACCAGGGACATGCTGGTCGTGATCAGCACCGGCGAGTGAGTTAAAAATGTTCATGTGCATGAGAAGCGGGAACAGTTTGATCGGTAGTTGTAGTCATATTCTTCTTTTTATGGTGGTTGTTTTTGTTTTCGCCGGGGGGTCAGAGCAGAATTTGGGGTCAGAGCA
>DAIUKG010000062.1:0-14094 GCA_036848375.1 Spirochaetota bacterium | reverse complement strand
GATGCAAAACCGGAATGACAAAACTACGTTACCCTCAAAATTATACTGCTACCGATTATACGATTTCGCACCGTACTGATGGGGTAATTTTACGCTGCCGGATGATCAGATAGGGTTGCTGTTTTTCAGCTTTTCGATGAGTTCACGGTGAAGCTGGTTAAAGTTTTCTTCGTTGTTCAGTTTAAACCGGTCCAGTACTTCATCCTCAAAAAAGAAGAAATCGAATTTTTTGTCTTCAATGAGGCAGAGCTTGTTCGCAAGATAGGTGATGTAAACGATGTCCCGGTTTTCATCGCTTGCCTTGAGCGGCGAATGATGGTAGGCGACAGCTTCAACAATGTAGGAAGGCAGCATCCACTTTTCCGCAATGATTCGCCCGATGGTTGAGTGGCTCTGGCCGATGGATACTTCCTCGATTACGGTGGATGTGCGGATTTTCCGTTTAATCGTTATTTCAGTTATCCATTCCATCAGTTTTGAGTCAATTGAGAGAAGCACGATTTTTCCCAGATCGTGCAGAAGGCTCGCAAGGTATACCTTGTCTGATATGTTATTGAGCCTGAATTTTTCAGCTATGCATCGCGCGTAAAAAGCGGCCTTGTTGCAGTGCTTCCATACGTCTTTGAATTCAGAGAAGTGCTGGTCCAGGATTTTCCTGGCGCCTATGGTGACCAGCATTGCTTTAAGGTTTTTAAGGCCTATGATCATTATCGCGTCATGGAGATTGTCGATTCTCCGGACGGTTACAAATCCACCTGAGTTGGAGAGCCTCAGGACCGATGCGGCGAGAGACGGGTCAATTGAAACTTTCTCGGCAAGTTCGGCAATGGAAACGTCCTTTTTGTTGCAGAGTGATTCAATTTCATTGATGTATTCAGGCAGCGAGGGAAGGCCGTCAACCGCGTTGATTATTTCCTGCTGCATCTGGTTTTTAACTTCAATGGAATGAATGCTGTAGGGAATGGTGAAGGCCGACTGGGTCAGTTCAGTGTTGGACTTAATGCTGAACGACTGTTCTCCCATGCCGGAGTTTTTCAAAAAGAGGATGGTCAGCGGTATGCCCAGCCCCTCTCCTTCCATGTCGTCGCCGATATCCATATAGATTTCAGAGAAATCCGTGTAGGCTCTCGCTTTTTCGATCCTCATCTGTATGCGTTCCCGCTCTGAAGGAAGCAGCGAGACATTGTTCCTTACCAGTACCCTGAATCCGTCATCACTTTTCTTGACGATTATTTCGACTTTGTATCCCTGTTCTTTCAATTCACGAACAATGTTGTCCTGTTCCTGAATAATGAACATTTTGAAATTTTCCATTCCCATGAGATAATCGTTTTCATCATGGATGTTCATCCCCTGTTTAGAGAAGTAAAGCCTCTTTGAATTCGCCTTTACCGCATTGACGATCATTTCCCTGATCACGGTTTCAACAATTGTCTGGAGGTATGACAGGTCATTGCCCGAAAGCAGTTTCACCATCATTGAATTGATGAAACGGACGATGTCCCTGGTATGATAGTGAAAACTGAGGCGGACCGGTTCTCCTCGCATGATTTTTGAGGATAGCTCGGAAGACTTCTGATGAAGCATGGAAACACTCTTTTTTTATACAAAAAAGTTTATAACGTATCAATGTTGACACTATTGCATGGCGCTACTATAGAATCAATAATTTTTTCATTAAATCCACTGTTTACCGTGAAAATATTGATAAATTATTGTGTTATCAATATTAAATTTTGAACCTATTTTGTGTTACCGTGTGAGTAGAAGAGGAATCGGAACAGATTTTCAACGGGAATGGTGGCTATCGGTTACGTACAAACTGATAAATTTTCATTTTTTTAAAATATGGTTGACTGATAATATGTATTAAATTTATATAACTTTATTAGTTATTACTAATAATTTTAAATATATTTAATATATCAAAATATATTTTTTCGATTATTTCAGCTTAATGGGTATTTTCATACACTCGAATCGAATGCTGGAAGTTTTTGAAGAATTACCGTAATACTCAGATTTAAAAACAAGAAATAATCCGGAGGAAACATGATAAATACTCTAATCAAAGGCGGTCCTGTTATGGTGCCAATATTTATTCTGGCAATTCTTTCAACGGGTATCATCCTGGAACGTCTTTTATATCTCTATATCACCAGTATTGACTACAACCAGTTCAGGGACAGACTGATCAAGCGCCTTAATGAAATGCAGGATGATCTGCTCAAATTGCGTGCCAATAGTGATTTAGCTTCAGGGACCCTGTGTAATTGTGGTATTGTTCCAGAAAACCCTGGCAGGGGTTTTTTCGCTTGGTTGATGTCTGAGCAGGCTAAACGGAATCCTTACATTAAAATTGTTGCAGTTTATCTCAAGTGTCTGGAGAAGGGTGAACGCAGCAGGGAAGAGGCACTGAAGCGGGTCGGTTCAGAGGAAATTGAGCGAATGGAACGACATTTTAAAGGTCTTTCTGCGGTAAGTCATATAGCACCACTGCTTGGACTGCTGGGCACGGTAACCGGAATAATTGGCGCATTCGCGGTCATTTCAGAGCTTGGTGGGCAGGTGGATGTTTCTGCTCTTGCAGGTGGAATATGGGAGGCTATGATCACCACTGCAGCAGGGTTGATTGTTGCCATCCCTTCTCAGTTAGCGTTTCTCTATTTTGAAAAATGTGTAGATACCAGAGCAAATAGAATGAGTTATCTTATTACCCATCTTAATGAGCGACTTTTCAATATTAATACCAATTTCAGTGATCACTGCGAGTCCCAAGAAGCACAACATGTCAATGACAATCTACTTATTAAACATGCACCTTCAGGAGAGAGTATATAGATGGATTTTATACGAAAAAAAATTTCTCCTCCTCATATTGAGATCGCGCCACTGGTTGATATAATATTTTTGCTGCTTATATTTTTTATGCTCAGCTCGAATTTTATTAAGCCAGCAATAAAAATGGATCTGCCAAAGGCACTTTTGGAGGAGAAACTTACAAAGGTTGATCTCGTGATTACCGTGAGTAAAGATAGCGAGATATATATTAATAAAGACAGGATTGAACTTGACTGCTTGAAGAATGCACTTATAGAAAAAATGGCGAGTCTCGGCAAGTATGATGTCATTTTCAGGGGAGATAAAGCTATCGGCTATGAGATATTCGTTTCGATTCTTGACATTGCCAAGGATGCCGGCGCTGTGTCATTTTCGGTGGAACATGACGATGAATAAATGAATCACGAAAAATATGCGGGAGGACATCCGGTTATGCTGAGAGCAAGGTTGTCTGTTCAGGATCATATTGCTCAATTCGGGAAGAGGACTTTCTCTGTGGACTATCTGGAAGAGGGGGGGTTCCTGCGGCCCATACTGGGTAGCTTGGTTTTTCTTATTGTGTTTTCTTTATTGATATCAGCGATTGATTTATTCCCCAATCGGGTAATGAAAATATATCAATCTGAAGAAGTGGTACGTTACCATATTAAAAAAGTATCGCGGATCCCCAGGGAAAAAGAAAAGGAGGAGAAGGAAAAGGTTGCCATTGAAGAAGAGACTCTTAGCAGGGAAGAGATAATTGAAAGGTATTACCACTATGTGGTAGACAGAATTGAAATGAATAAGGTTTACCCTCCTGAAGAGCAATACAAAGGCCATGAAGGAACCGTGTTGCTCAAGATGATTATCTCGAGGTCAGGAGCCATTGAGAAAGTTACTATACTACAGCAGCCACGATATGTGAAATTGACCGGCGCGGCTATTGATGCAATAAGGAATGCCCTTCCTTTTAAACCGTATTCACGGCTTATCCAGGATGACAGGCTTGTGTTGAGCCTGGAGATTAATTTTTCTCTTCAATAGTTGGAATTTTTATCTTAAATATTGTGATACAGGAGAGGGGCAGGATGATTTCCTGCCCCCGGGTTTATTACTGATTTCGTCTTATTTCAGAAAGCGCCACGTCCGCAATCCAGCGGGATATCAACGAATCCGGCAGCAGCCCCTCAGTGGCAATTGCTATGTCGACATTATCGAAAGGATTTTTCTGACCAAGGCCATGCATCGTGGTGCGGGACTGTTTCAGCCAGCGTTTATGCATTGCTTCAACTCCCATTGAGAGATAGGCACCCACAACAATTATCCGCTTCCGTTTTTGAGCTGCAAGGCTGATTGCAGCAACAGCTTTTTCATAATCCTGTCCCATTTCGATGCTCGCCCAGTCTCCATATGAAATATCGCTTTTACCGCAGATATAGGTCACTGTTTTTTTCATTAATCTTTCCCAGTGCGGCATCAACAGGGGGTCTCCATGGGATACAAGCACCAGTGCTTCTTCATCGGGATGTTTACTCAACGACATGACTTTCTTGAGCAGGATTTTTTCAATAACGTCACTCTCTCCAATGGTGGGCGTTACCGTTATCGGAATCTTGCTGCGGATAATAGTTGCGCCTTCCTCTGTTAACGTTTTTTCCGATTCCTCGCTGCTGTATATTCCCAGAAGTGCGGGGATGTCCCAATGGGAATGTGATGAAGGCGCGATCAGAAGAGGCACGGCGACAATTCGGCTGCATCCCGCTTCTTCAAGCTCCTTTACCCCGTCGGCAACGGATGGCTGTGAAAATTCCATGAGCGCAACCTTGATTTTTTTATAGGGACCTTCCTTTCCGAGAGTCTGTGCGACTTCTTTTTCAAGGTCCAGCACCGGTTTGTTCCACTGCTCCCATGGTGCGCCATGGGCAATAATGAGAAGCCCGGCTTCCCCTCTGATGGACTCTGAAGCATATCCTTCATGTCCCCTTGGGGCTAGTACCGCAACCAGCATGAGAAAACTAACGGCAAGAACGGCAATAAGGGGCGAAGTGTTTTTTGTCTTCTTTGTTCCATTTTTTTTTGTTAAGCATGTGCAGTTTTCGCAATCACCGGAACATTGACATCCATGGTCATCCTTATTATGATCTGTAATTTTTTTCTTCATAATTTTTCCTTTCATTTTATCATAGAATTGAATATTTACCGCTCAGCGGTGTTCGTCGTAAAATTCCCGTGTGATGTCCGCTATCCATCGAACGATGTCTTCATCTGGAAGAAGAGACATGTCGCAATACCGGACATTATCGGAAAAGAGTATCGCCTCACGAGTATAAAGGCCGTAACCGGCTTTTACCAGGGAAGCCTCCGCCACGTCAAGGGCGCTGGTCCCCATGAACATCCCCACAACCAGTGTCCTTGTTCCCCGGAATTTTTTCCTGATCACAGGAAGGCCATTTTTAATGAAATGCTGCCCGGCACCTACATAAGCATAATCCCAGGAAGTTAGAGACATTTTTTCTTTGACATAGTTTCCGATGTCATTTGCCATCGCGTCCCAGTGCGGCCCGAACATATCCGATCCATGGCAGAGAATGACAAGCCTCTCCGTGGAAGGATTGTGTGAAAGCATTCTTGCATGACCGAGAATGATCTTTTTCAGTACCGGGCTTTGCCCCAGCGGGGGTCCCAGGGTGATATATTTCCCCTTATAAGGGGGATGTGCCGCACCCTTATGGACAGATTTTTGTTTAAGGCCAGGGGCATAACGCAAACCCAGTTCGCGAGGAACATCCTCGCACAGATGTGTTGAATAGGTAAAAAACAGCGGCAACGCGAGTATTCGATCAGCACCCGCTTGTATCAGGCGGTCAATACCCGCAGCAATGTCCGTACCTGATTCAAGAAAACAGACTTCAACTGGAACAGCGGAAAGATTTTTTTTTCTGAGTTCTCTCAGAACGGCTTCATTAAGGGACATGATTTTCCCGTTCCACCCGCCACGTTCAGACCCATGGGCCACGATAAGCAGGCCCGGACGACTTATTTTGCCGCAGCCGGTAAAAGCAAACATCGCAATTATGAAGAAAATCCTTACGATTTTTCCGCTTTCTTTTAAACTATTCATCATGCAATCACCCTTATGTTTGGATATAGACAGCAGCGATCATTTTTTTAGAGTTCCTGAAAACGTACCCGGAAATAATAGGTTGTTGTTTTTACATTACCGGAGGTCTCAGAAGAATACTCGACTGCCACAACCTGAAATTTCGCATATCCCGAACCGTCACCGTATTTAATCACATAGACATTGTTGTTCGGCGTATATACCGGCGGCATGGTTCCATCAGTGGTATAGTACTGGTCTGCCCCGTAATTAGCGTCTTCATAGGGATTACCTGTTGAACCGTCACCGGTGTCATATCCTGGAAAAGATATTACATTAGTCGGCTCTGTTGATGTTCCATGACCACTGGTCGTGATATTGTAATCAGTCTCAAAAGTTACAGAACTTACATCAGTGTCCGTGTTAAAATCAGTTGAACCGGTAAAAGCAGTACCTCCCTGCCCGGATGAACCGAAATTTGTGGCTGAATCGCCGCTATTGGTGGCGATCCTTGTTGCCCCGGTAAAAGCCACATCCCAGCCGTTACTAGCCTGGTCTGTCACCAGTTCGCCGACTGACAGGTCTAGGCAGGTGTAATTATAGGTCGTTACCGTTGACCCGGTGGAGCTGTCAGCCACTTTTGTTGCCGAAATGTCCATGCTCAGATCATCTTCGCCTGCCGAGTTCGAATCATCGTTATCACAGGCCATGAAAAAGAAAACTGTCATCATCGCTAACACGGATGTCATTATAGTTTTTTTTATGTTCATAAAGAACCTCCAGAGTAGTTGTAAAATGTTTTATTGTTACGCCTGTCCTGCGATGCAGGACGGGATAATAACCCCTTTCAGTACCAGGCCTCAAGACCAAACGTGAAGGAACGCCCTTCGGGAAGGCCAGCCTCGTCGTCAATGGTGTCGGTTAAGTTATTGACGCCGGCGAATAGCTTCATGTGCTCAAAGAGTTTCTGAGAAACATAAAAATCAAAGATTATCAGGTCATTGCTATCCAGGTCTTTGGCTTCGGTCTGGTATCTTCCGTTGAAGTAGGTGAGAAAGCCAAATTTTTTAGCTGTAAAGCTGATTCTGCCGCGCACAGTGTGGGTGGGCTGATCCTTAAGCCAGCGTTCATCCTCTCTGTCATAGCCGAACACAAGATTATACCCGGCTGAAAGAGTAAGCATCTCCCAAAGGGTCACCCGGGCCTCGCAGTCAAAGCCGAACCTGCATGACTGGGTCAAATTGTCTTTAATGTACACGTCACGGCCGTTGTCCTGGTCGTCCTGTAGCACGTTGACCACTTCATCAAAGATCTCATTATAAAAAGTATTGATAAAAACATTGTATATCTTGCCGCTCTGCTCAAGGCCCAGGTTTACGCCCAGAGATTTTTCAGGAACAAGGTCTTCATTGCCGATTACCACCGGGTGACCGGCTGTGTCTTTGACCAGGTAGAGGTCGCTGAAGTCAGGGGCCCGGTATCCCATGCCTATACCCGCCAGCAGGCGGAGCTCCCTGGTCAAATAGTACATGCCATTCACTGCTGGAACGGCGAAAAAACCGTAATCGGAATCACGTTCAACGCGCAGCCCGGCTACAACTGAGTAGAGGTTTGTTTTGTATTGCTCATCCTGGATTATTAAAGATTGTCGGTCCCGGTCTTTGGTGGCACCTGAACCGTCATCATTAATATTATATTTGTAAAAATTGTCATAAGAGCATTCAAAACCAACAGTCAACCTGTTACTGCCGGTGAGGGCGATCCGGAGCAGGGCAAGGCCCGAAGCATAGTGTTCCTCTTCCCGGTAATCGCTGTTTTCCCATGCCTTTGCCAGGGCAACGTATTTGTCCTTTTCGCGAAGATAGTAATTATAGTACGCCCTTACCGTAAGGTTGAGTTTGCGGTTGATGTCATAAAGTGACTGGAAATGGCCGTCGGCCCGGGTTGTTTCCTTCCGTGTATAGCTTCCCAGTGAACTTGTCTGGTCATCGCTCTGCCTGAATGAATAATTCCCGCCCATGGTAATATCGAGATCGTCATCCGGTGTGATGCCCATGGTGAGCCCGCCCGCGCCCTGGATATAGCGGGGCAGAATTGACATGGTCTCTGACTCGTCAAGGTGGTAATTGGAGCGGCTGAAGCTGCCATGCACATCAGCGAAAAACGGGTTCACGCCAAATTCAACATTTGCGGACGCGTCCTGAGAAAGAAAAATATTGGTGTCCCGGTGAGGATCAACGAAGGAGTTCGCGACCTTGCCCCGTATCCCGAATTTTTTGTTCGGCTTCTTTGTAATAATGTTAATTACACCGCCCATGCCGTCTGATCCGTACAGCACGGACATGGGCCCGCGTACTACTTCAATTCGTTTTATGTTGGAAACGGAAATAGTGTCTGCGTCAAGGCGCTGGGCGATCCTGCCGGAAATTCTTCTCCCGTCGACCATAAAGAGCACCTTGCTCTCGTCCATACCCTGGAGGCGGATGTAACTGCCCATGTCATTCTGGCAGAACTGAAGCCCGTAATCCTCCATAACGTCGCCCAGGGTGCTGGCACGTGATTCGTTTATCTCTTCGCCGGAAATTACTTCAGTGATGATGGGTGTGTCTTTGAGCCTTCGCGTTTCACCGGTGACCGTGATTACATGCTTATTTCCATTGCCGCTTTCTGGTTTATCTTGTTTATCGGCATTTTGAGATTCAGATTCATCACTTGCAATTTCAACTTTAAATTTGATGTCAGGAGAAGCGATAGGAAGGGAATCAGGCGGTTGTGCCTCGAGTCCGGTGCTTATCGCAAGAATTATTGCGAGAATAATGATAATCTGTTTGAACATATGGGTATCAAATGTTAGTTCATACTAATAGTTGTTACATAAAAAAAGGAGATAATTTTGTCAAGAAAAATTAGTTAATACTAATAAATTAATATAATAATAACTTTATTTATTTTAACTAATAATTACTTATTAATGGGGTTAAATCAATTTGATATATGCGGGTTGATACTGAGATTATTTTATTACAGAGAACACCGTTATTAAATAATGCCCGAATCGATGTTAGTCATGAATACTGCTGTTGGTAAAATGGTTATCCTAATAAACAGAAAGGGCTGACCATTGTTTCTGGTCAGCCCGGTCTTTCATTCGCCTGATTTGATCTCGTCCCAGATTTTACTGTATTTAATGTTATTTTCTCCGAGATCTTTCAGTACGTCGGATTTTTTCATTATATCCTTTGAGGGCCTGACCGCCGGATTATTCATGAAATCTTCAGGCATGAGTTTCTGCGCCGCGGTATTGGGGGCCAGGTAGTTGATGAATTCCATGTTTTTGGCGCTCACCTCCGGCGCGAGAAGGTGATTGATAAAGCGGTATGCCAGGTCCGTATTCACCGCTGTTGCCGGGATCACCAGGTCATCACAGGTGATGGAGGTTCCCTCCCTGGGGACCGCGAAGGCGATTTTATCGTTCTGGTCGATGAGCTGCAGCGCGTCTCCATTGTAGTTATGTATCAGGAAAAACTCGCCCGCTTCAAGACCCCTCTTCGCTTCATCAACATCGAATTTCGCTATATTTTTTTTCCAGCGCATCACCGTGTCGCGGGCCTTTTTTAATTCTGCATCGTTCAGGCTGTTATAGCTGTAACCGTTGACTTTAAGGGCGGCGCCGATGGTTTCACGCACGTCGTTAAGAAGGGTCATTCTCCCTTTAAGGTCGCTGCGCTCAAACATGGTCCATGAAGGGACAAAGTTTTTTATTTTTTCCTTGTTGTAGGCGATGCCCGCGAAGCTTATCATATAGGGCACGCTGTGGTTCATGTCAGGATCAAGGGCAAGCTTTAAATAGCCTTTATCAACGTTGGCAATATTGGCGATCCTGCTTTTGTCCAGGTCCTGGAGCATGTTCTGGTTTTTCATTATGCTCACCATGTAGCTTGAGCATATATACAGATCGTACCCGGTCGCGCCGGCCTTTACCTTGGCGTAGAGCGCTTCGTTCGAGTCAAAGAAATCAAGAATTACCCTGCAGTTTTCGTTTTTTTCGAATTCAGTGATAACATCAGCGCTCATGTAGTCCGCCCAGGTGTACACGTGCAGTTCTTTCTGTTTTGAGCATGATACAAAAAAGAGGGCAACCAGAAGTAAAACGAAGGAGAGAGTCGAAATACGTTTCATTATTATTTTTCCTCCAGCAGTTTTTTACTCAGAATAACAACGCTAAAAGTAAAGACAAGAAATATTCCGGTCAAGGCATTAATTACCATGGGGGACCCGTGGCGGATCATACTGTATATATACAGGGGAAGGGTCGCTGAACCCGGCCCTGATACAAAAAACGTTATTACGAAATCGTCTATTGAAAGGGTAAAGGCAAGCAGACCGCCGGCCATGATCCCCGGCGCGAGCATCGGGATCATTACCCTTCTGACCGCGGTGAACCACGAGGCGCCCAGGTCCATGGCCGCCTCGATAACCGCGTAATTGAAGTCCTGCAGCCTTCCGAGAACCACCATGGCGACGTAGCTGATGCAGAACGTGACATGGGCGAGAAAAATGGTAAAGAGGCCGAGCTTGACTTTGAGCGCGACAAAAAACAGGAGCAGGCTTATTCCGACCAGGATGTCCGGCATCACCAGTGGCAGGTGGATAAAGAGCCGGTGAAGGTTCTGGAAGCGCGTTTTAAAACGGTACAGCGCGATGGCCGCGGTTGTTCCCAGGACCATTGACGTCGCCGTTGACGAGAACGCGATGATCAGTGAATTCCTGAACGCGTACCATATCGTCCTGTCGGAAAAAAGTTTTGAATACCATTTCAGGGTGAAGCCTCCCCACTGGCCGCCGTACCGGGAAAGGTTGAAAGAATTGGCCATCACGATCACGAGCGGGATGTACAGGAAGAGGACGAGCCCCATGACCGTGTACAGGGGAAACCTGGAACGCCTCATCCGATCATCATCCCCCTTTCATGGTTTTTTTTGCGTCTCATGAAAAGGCTGAGCATCATGGGAGCCATGACCGCGAAAATAAGCATGGATGAAAGAACGCTTGCCTGGGGCAGGTTGCGGTCTATGAAGGTCTTCTGGGCGATTTTGTTGCCGATCATCTCCCCTCCGGGGCCACCGACAATGTCGGGGATGACGTACGATCCCAGGGCCGGGATGAAAACCACCAGTATGGCGGTCACGATGCCCTGCCGTATCCCGGGCAGGAAGACCCTGGTGAACGAGCTGAACCACCCGGCGCCCAGGTCCTGGGCCGCGTCAAGCAGTGAAAAATCAAAGCGCTCGGCAGCCGCGTAAATCGGCAGAACGGCGAACGGAATATAGGTGTAAACCATGACCAGGAGCACCGTGCCCGGCCGGTACAGCAGCAGGGTGTTTTCATCCGCGATCCCGATCAGCAGAAGGAAGTTTTTCACGAACCCTTCAGGATGCAGGACGACCTTCCAGGCGAATATTCTGATGAGAAAGTTTATCCAGAACGGGACGATGATCAGAAGAAGCAGCATGTCCCGTGTTCTTTTTTCTGAGCGCGCAAGGCAGTAGCCCGCGGGAACGCCCAGCATCAGGCAGATCACCGTGGTAAGGATGCTGAGCACGACCGTGCGGACGATAATGGCCCGGTATACCGGGTTCAGGAGTTCCGGGAAATTTTCCAGTGTCCATTCTTTTCCGATGCCGCCGTACGGGTCCCCGGTCTTGAATGCGATAATGATGATGATCGCGGTGGGGATGACGAACAGCGCGGTCAGCCAGGCCATGGTCGGCAGGGAAATCAGCAGCTCGGGAATTCTCTGTTTAAGCCGGTTTATCATGCCTTCACTTTTCCTCTGACAGAACGTTCTCGGGAGGGACGGTCAGGTCGTCATCGGGAAGCGTGAGCAGCGATTCGTCCTTTTCATCGTAGCGGTCAAGGATATAGCAGTTGTCCGCGTGCCAGCTTATGAACACATCGTTGCCGCGTTCGATTATTCTCTGGTCAAGAAGAAAGCGGTCGTGCGACTGGCGCACCTGGATGCGGTAGTCGCCCACGCGAACCCAGTAGGTCGTGTGGGTCCCCATGTAGATTATCTCCTCAACCGTGCCCCGTACCCTGTTGAGCTTGTTGTGATGTTCGGGCTCGTCAAAGGAGATAACGAATTTTTCCGGCCTTATGCTGAGGTAGACCCGGCTTTTCATGTGAAAATTCTTGTCGTTGTAAACGATGATGTTGTCGTCGAAGTCCGTGATGTTAAGCCTGCAGTAGGAGCCTTCGATCGCCGTTATCTCGGTTTCGAAAAAGTTCGTGTCGCCGATAAACGCCGCGACAAAGCTGTTGGTCGGGGCCTCGTAAACCTGCGCCGGGGTGCCGTGCTGTTCGATTTTTCCCCGGTTCATTATGGCGATGTAATCGCTGATACTCATGGCCTCGCCCTGGTCATGGGTCACGTAGAGAAAGGTGATGCCCACTTCGTCGTGGATCCAGTCAAGCTCCACGAGCATCCTCTGCCTCAGTTTAAGGTCAAGCGCGGCAAGGGGCTCGTCGAGAAGGAGTATCTGCGGTTTGTTGATCAGCGCCCGGGCAATGGCAACGCGCTGCATCTGGCCCCCGGAAAGCTTGGTGGTTTTCTTGTCGGCCTGGTCAGACATCTGGATGAGCTCCAGGTACTTGTCAACCTCGGAGGTTATCCGCTTTTTTTCGAAGCCGGACATCTGCAGGCCGAACGCGATGTTTTCGCGCACGCTCATGTGGGGAAAGAGCGAATAATTCTGGAACACGGTGTTCACGCGCCGTTTATTGGGGCGGTCGAGGGTTATGTCCTTGCCGTTGAGGATCACCCTGCCGGTGTCAGGCGTTTCAAAGCCGGCGCAGATCCTGAGCAGGGTCGTTTTTCCGCAGCCGCTCGGGCCGAGGATCGAGAAGATGCTCCCTTTTTCAATGGACAGTGACACATTTTCAAGTACTTTCAGGTTCCCGAAACTTTTGGAAATCCCGTCAAATACCAGAAAATCGTCCATGGGCGTGCCTCTGTAAAAAAGGGGATAAAAATCATAAAATCATTAGTACATCAGCTAAAAACTATCCGTGATCAATACAAGTCAAAAATGAGCGGATTATAAAAAAAATTGATTTAAACCGCCGGAAATCATCCCCGCCGTTCCTTTTCCATTGCCCTGACGAGCAGATAAAGGGTTTCATTGCAGGGAAGGGCGATTCCCCTGTCTCGTCCGGCTTTGATGATTTCTCCGTTGATGCTGTCTATTTCGGTCTTTCGTCCCGCCCTGATGTCCTGAAGCATGGAACAGATATTGGTGCCGGTTTTTATGCATATGTCCCTGACCAGGTCGAGCATTTCCTGTTTATCTACTGAAATCCCCGCTGCGGTCGCGGCCTGGACCGCTTCATCGACGATGATTTCCTGAAGCTTCAGGGATTCGTCGTTCTCGACCAGGCTCCCGTTGGGTACGCCGAGGAGCGCGCCCAGGGGGTTTATCGCGGCATTGACAATGGCCTTTTTCCAGAGTGCCGATGCGGGGTCATCGGTGATGACCACGTTGATGGCGCAGTGGACCAGCACGCCGTAGACCGTCCGTACCGCGGCCATGTTGTGCCCGCCGATAATGACCGTGCCCGCGCCTCCGGGAACAACTGATCCGGCGTCTTTCTTTGTCGCGCCCATGGACGTTGTGCCGTAAACAATGCGCTCGGCAGGGAAAAATTCCCTGATCTTTTCATAGTTGCCGATACCGTTCTGCAGAGAGACCACGATCGCATCTTCGGCAAGGCTTCCGGAAATGTCCTGTACGGCCTTTTCCGTTGCGTGGCTCTTGATAAACAGGAACACCGCCGCGCATTCCGAAAGAATGCCGATATCGCCGCTCACCGGTATGGGAAGAACTTCGGGCGGCGTTGTCAGCAGGGTTATGCCTTTTTGCATCGCTTCAACAATGGCAGGGTCGTTTTCATAGATAACGGTTTTCAGGCCGCCCCGGTAAAAGTATGATGAATACAGCGAGCCCATGGCGCCGGCGCCGATGATCCCGATTGTCATGTTGTCATGGGGCTTTTCCATGTTATAATTCTATCTCCCGGACCAAATATGTCAAAAGAAAAACGCTGCTCCCTGGGTAGCAGAATAATTTTGAGGGTAACGTAGTTTTGTCATTCCGGTTTTGCATCTTCCGAGTTTG
>DAIUKG010000061.1:0-14954 GCA_036848375.1 Spirochaetota bacterium | reverse complement strand
CTTGATCTCGGCCTTGACGTGAAGACCATCAGGGATGGCCTGATCAGTTTCAAGGGAGTGGGGCGCCGGTGCGAGCGGATCGGTGAAGAAAAGGGGATACTCATCCTTGACGATTACGGACACCACCCCACCGAAATAAAGGCGACCCTTGAAGCGGTGCATTCGCTGGGCCGCCGGGTGCTGGTCGTGTTTCAGCCGCACCGCTACACCAGAACGCAGCTTCTCTGGGACGAGTTCGGCCAGTCCTTTGCCAAGGCCGATGAAATATTTCTCACTGAAATTTACCCTGCCGGGGAAAACCCGATCGAGGGTGTTTCTTCGGATCTCATCAATAAGGCGATCGAAAAGCACCAGGGGCGGCGGGCCGAACTGATCGAGCGGTTTGAAGACATCCCGGCCCGCGTGCTGGCAAAAGCGAAGAAGGGGGACGTGATTCTCACCCTGGGTGCGGGTGATATCTATAAAGCTGGTAAAATGATACTCGAGAGTATGCATGCATAGATTGAGAAACATCCTTAGTGCGGCTGCCGCAGCGGTGTCTTTTTCCGTGTGCGGCGTTTATGCCGAAACCGGGGTCTTCAACACGGTTGAGATCAGGGGGATGAAGTGTCTGGCGAAAGAGGAAATCGTCAGAAAGGTGCGCCTTGTGTCAAGGAACAACCAGATCATTATGGATATGGACTCCCTGAGGAGCGCGCTGAAAACATTCCCGATCATTAAAGATTATTCGATAAAGACCGGAGAGGGGCGGCTCATCCTGTCTATCGTTGAGCGTGAACCCTTTGTCCGCGTAGCGCTTCACGGGAAAAACCAGACCGTCCCCTTTGAGCTTGACAGCGCATCAGAGGTCATAGCGTTTAACCGCATCCATTGCCGCTCCCTTCCTCTGGTGCATGTTGAAACGAGTGAAATGAAGGGAAACGAACCGGGGCGCAAACTGAAAAAACTGTGTTCGGTGCTTTTCAGGGTGAGCAAGGAACATCCCGCGCTTTTCAGGGAAATCGAGGAAATATATTTCAGCGGCGGTTTCGCGGATATAACTCTCAGGGGGAGGCGCACGCATTTTTATGTCAGGACTGATATGGATAATTTTACGCGTTTAACATATATTGCCGGGTATCTTGACAGCAAGAGAATATATCCGGAGAGAATTTCAATTACTGATGACAAAGTTTTAATCAGACAGGGAGTGTAACAATGGGTGACATGATTGTAGGACTCGATGTGGGAACCACGAAAACCTGCGCGGTGATCGGCCACGAAAATGAGAACGGGCAGGTTGAAGTTGTCGGCGTGGGGGTGGCTCCGTCCAAAGGTCTGAAGAACGGCGTCATCGTCAATATTGACAATACGGCAACGGCGATCACGAAGGCCATTGAAGACGCCGAGCTCATGGCCGGGCATGAAGTCGCGGGCGTGCTGGTCGGCATCAGCGGCCAGCACATCAAAGGCGAGAATTCGCGCGGTGTTGTGGCCATATCCAACAGAACCCGCACCATTTCTCCCGTTGAAGTAAAGAGGGTCATCGAAGCGGCCCAGGCAGTGGTGATTCCCGTAGACCGGGAGATCCTTCACGTTCTTTCAAAGGAATTTTCCGTTGATGACCAGACCGGGATAAAAGACCCCATCGGGATGAGCGGGGTGCGTCTCGAAGCGGAAGTGCACATAATCACCGGAGCGACAACCAGTATTCAGAACATGATGAAATCGGTCGATAAGGCGGGCTTCCAGTGCCAGGATATCGTTTTCAATCCTCTCGCTTCTGCTGACGCGGTGTTGAGCAGGGACGAGAGCGAGCTCGGCGTTGCGCTGGTGGACATCGGCGGCGGCACAACGGACGTTCTGGTTTATCTTGAGGGGGGAGTCGCCTATTCATCGGTTCTGTCGGTCGGCGGGATCCACGTGACCAATGATATTTCGATCGGGCTGCGCACTCCCATTGAATCGGCCGAGATGATCAAGAAAAAACACGGGTGCGCGGTGCTTGACCTTGTTGACGCCTCTGAAATGGTTGAAGTGCCGTCTGTCGGAGGCAGGGCCCCCCGCCGTCTTTTCAGGCAGGAGCTGACGCAGATCATTGAGCCCCGCATGACCGAGATCATGGATATGGTGGATCAGGAGCTTGTGAAAAGCGGGAAGAAAGAAATGCTCGCGGCCGGCATAGTGCTGACCGGGGGCGGGAGCATGATCGACGGCGCCATCGAGTCTGCGGAGCGGGTCTTTAACATGCCCGTTCGGGTCGGCGTGCCTGTCGATATCGTCGGCCTCAAGGATGTTGTGTCAACGCCGCAGTACGCGAACGGCGTGGGCCTTCTCAAATACGGGATCCGCCTGAATAAGTTCAGGGTGCGTTCGCGTTACGACCGGGGAAGGCCGGGCCTTGTCGATCGCATTAAACGCTGGCTTAACGATTATCTGTAAGCAGGAAGCAATTAATAGTAAAAGCGGATATGAAAAAAAATGTAAAAAAATTATGTCGAGTATATAAAATTAGTTGCATATGTTCTAGAATATGTGCTAATGTGACATAATATTTAGGGGGTGTTATGTTCAGGTTAGAAGAAGAAAAACAATTGTCCACAGTAATCAAGGTCATCGGTGTAGGCGGTGCAGGGACCAATGCTGTAAACAGGATGATCGCGACAGGGATGGAAGGAGTGGAATTCATCGTCGCCAATACTGACGCGCAGCAGCTCGCTTCGAGCAATGCACCGAATAAAATTCAGATGGGCAGCAAGCTGACGCGGGGGCTCGGAGCGGGTGCCGACCCTGATGTCGGCAGGGAAGCGGCCCAGGAGGACAGGGATAAAATCCATAAGGCCCTTAAGGGTGCGGACATGGTTTTTATCACCGCAGGAATGGGCGGAGGGACCGGGACCGGGGCGGCGCCGATCGTTGCCGAGGTCGCCAAAGAACATAATGCTCTCGTTGTGGGCGTGGTCACCAAGCCTTTTCGCGTTGAAGGGAAGCGCCGCATGCAGAAAGCTGAAGAAGGAATAGCGAACCTTAAAAGTAAAGTCGATACTCTCATAACGATCCCCAATGACCTGCTGCTCAAGATCATTGACCGCAAGACCCCTATTGACGAGGCCTTCAGGCTCGCCGACGATATACTCAGGCAGGGAGTGCAGGGGATCGCTGATCTTATCATGGTAACCGGCCTGGTCAATGTTGACTTTGCCGATGTGCGCACGGTCATGAAGGAGACCGGGGACGCGATGCTGGGAGTGGGAATCGGCATCGGGGAAAACAAGTCCATTGAAGCGACCCAGATGGCCATTAACAGTCCCCTGCTTGAAGAAACCAGCATCGAAGGAGCGAAAGCGGTACTGATAAACATCGCCGGCGGAAATGACCTTTCCCTGCATGAGGTCAATGAGGTCACCGAAATTATCAATAAACAGGTCGACCCCGAAGCGAACATTATCGTCGGCGCCACGATTGACGCGGCCCTTGACGACAAGGTCCGCGTGACGGTGATCGCCACCGGCTTTGACCGCAAAAAGAACATGCTGACGCGGAACGAATCACCCCTTGCCGCGGATCAGGCGCTCAAGCTCATCAAAGGAAACCCGGAAAAACAGGAGCAGCCCGCAGCCCAGCGGAGCATGCACACCTTTTCCCTTGACTATGAACGGCGCAGGAAGCGCAATTATGAAAATGAAGACCTGGACATCCCTGCTTTTTTGAGAAGGAATATCGAGTAATTTCTCCCTGAGTTGTAGTGGGCCATGAGTGGCAAGCTGAGATCATTAATATGCGGCTTAAACTCATGGCCCATTATTTTGTAGTAGCGAGAGCCTGATGCAGGCAGTACCACCATGACACCCGAAGAATTAATAAGATCCTTTGCCGCAAAACATCTGGGGAAGTTTAAAACCATAAGCCTCCTTGCCGGAGACGCGTCCCACCGGGTATATTACCGAATACTGGCTGAATCACAGAGTTTTATTGTCTGCTGCGACCGCAATTTCACCTCAACGGATGACTATCCCTTTCTGGACGTGCACCGGATACTTTCCGGTGCCGGGGTACCTCTTCCGGCAGTCTATGAAATCGACGCGCCGGCCGGGCTTTTACTGATGGAGGACCTGGGGGACGACCTGCTTGAATACGCGCTGTGTCGTTTCACCACGGAACAGAAAGAGGAGATCTATCGCGAAATAATTGATATTCTCCTGCGGCTCCAGTCCCTGAAGGGAAGCGGTGGGCCGTTTTCGCTGCGCTTCGATATGACAAAATTGATGTTTGAATTTGATTTTTTTATTGATCATTTTATCAGGGGGTATTTACAATCCCCACTTGATGACGCCGGGTGCGAAGAGCTGAGAGCTGAATTCAGAAAAATCTGCGAAGTTCTTGACCGGGCCGACATGGCAGTCCTGAATCACCGGGATTTTCATTCCCGGAATATCATTCTTAAAAACGGGAACCCGTATATCATTGATTTTCAGGACGCGCGCATGGGGCTCCCGCACTACGATCTTGCGTCACTTTTACGGGATTCCTATGTGCTGCTTGATGAGGATCTCTATTGCCGCTTGCGGACGTATTATCATGAGGCCGCGGCACGCAGGGGATTCCCCGGCATGGACCGCGATGATTTTTATTTTGACTGCCAGGCGTTTCAGAGGAACGTGAAGGCCCTGGGGACATTCGGCTACCAGTGTTCGGTTGCCGGCAACAGAAAATTCGAGCAGTATATTGTGCCGACAGCGCAGTATCTGCCTGACTATTGTTCCCGGCACGCGGTTCTGAGAAAGGCGGGCGATATTATAAGGATGTTGATTGATACTTCAAATAAAGGGTAACCGTACGGAAGGGGATTGTGCTACAGCGAAAAAAAAGCAAGGACCAGAAACAGCTCATAATAGCGAAGTCCAGCAGCCTGTTCTGGGAGAAGGGTTACGCTGAAACAAGCATGCGGGACATAGCCCAGGAGTGCGGGTTCAGGCCGGCAAACATATATAACTTTTTCAGCAACAAGGAAGCGATTCTCTTCGAGATTTTATATGGTGAAATGGAGGAGATACTTTCGCCGATTAAAAGACTTGAAGAAGATGAAGACATTGACCCTCGCGAGGCGCTGTATCTCGTGATTGAAAACCATGTCAGGATGACACTGGGCGAGCGGAGAAGCTCAAAGCTTCTTTTTGACAGCGGGCTGAAAAATCTCTCAGCGGCGAACCGGAAAAAAATAATCAAGTTGAGAGACAACTATGATGCTGTTTCAGTGAAAATCATCAACCGGGGCATTGAGAAAGGGGTTTTCACCGCGATGGACGAAAAACTCGCCGTGTTCAGCATAGCTTCCATGATCGCCCGTTCCAGAATATGGTATTCCCCTGCCGGGAAATACAGCGTTGATGAAATAGTCAAATTCATTTATGAGTTCAGCCTCAGGGGCCTCGGTGCTGATAAATAAATCCGGCTAATTGCCGGTAGTTTACCTTTCCAATAGTACCATATATCAATAATCTTTGTTTGGTTTCCGCTGTTCCGGTCAGTATGTTTAGGTAAAATAAGCATACAGGAAGCGCGCCATGAAGAAAGAACTTGTTCTTATCACCGGCTGTGATTCGGGAATCGGGAAATCCTGCGCGGAACTTCTTCTTGAAGCAGGCCATCAACTGGCACTATCATATCTCAATAATAATCCGTTTAACGGGAACCCTCGCTGTCATGCGTACCGCGTGGACATGACCGGTGAGAGTGAGGTTGCTGGCTTTGCCGAGAGCATAAAAAAACTCTGCGCGAACGGGTTTTCGCTGAAATGCCTTTTTCTGAATGCGGGCGTGGCTCTTGGGGGGCCGGTGGAAAACATCCCCCTGGCGACATTCAGAAAAGTGATGGAGGTTAACTTTTTCAGTTATGTTTTGCTGATCCAGAAGCTTATTCCGCTTTTAAGAGAGAGCAGGGGGATGATCATGATCAACGGATCGCTCGCCGGAAAAGTCGCGCTTCCGTTCCTTGCCCCGTATACTTCCTCAAAGCACGCGATTGAAGGGTTCGCCGACTCCCTGAGGCGTGAGCTTAATCCCTTCGGGATAAAAACAGTGCTCATTGAACTTGCCGCGGTGGCGACACCGATATGGGCAAAGGCCCGGGCTGCCGACAGCTCTTTTGTGGATGAGGTGTACCGCGGGAGCGTCGACATGTTCCTGGTGAATTTTGTTGATGCCGGGAACAGGGGAATGCCGGTACACAGGGCGGCAGCTGATATAATCGCCATAATGAATAAAAAACGTCCCGGACCGCGGTATATCATCTCCGGCAGCAGGCTGAGCTCGAAAACCCAGACGATGATTCCAGACCGGGTGCTGGACACGATCGTGAAAAAACTTTTCAGGATGAACTACGGTGGAAATGTGTAGCCCCTTCGGGTAGTTTATGGCATTAGTCTTATTTATTTCATCATGTTAACCGTTACTGTTTAAAATTGATGGCATAACAGAAATTTGCATGATTTATTAAAATAATATTTTTGGCCTTGACTAAATTAACGATCGTTCATTAATTTGTAATAGTAAAGTTTAAAATCATAAAATAAGAATGGGATATAAACACATTATTGACACGGTTGAAAACGATTTTAGCGTCATGGTGCTCAACAGACAGACAACCCCGAATCGTTTACCGGGGCATTGCTCCAGTGATCATTTGATTCTTGCCATGGCCGTATTTATGGCGTATAATGACCGCATTACAAGCATTATAAATGGAGGAACAGAATGAAAACTCCGCAGGAATATATTGAAAGCATGAGAAAACTTGACCTGGTCGTGTACCAGTTCGGCAGGAGGCTCGAAAATGTCGTGGACGACCCGATCATCAGGCCGTCCCTTAACGCGGTTGCCATGACCTACGCGCTCGCGATGAACCCGAAGTATGAAGACATCATGACCGCCACGTCCCATATTACCGGGAAAAAGATCAACCGCTTTACCCATATTCACCGGAGCGTTGAAGACCTGGTCAAAAAGAGCAAGATGGGAAGGCTCATGGGCGCCTATACCGGCTGCTGCTTTCAGCGGTGCGTGGGCATGGACGCGCTTAACGCGCTTTCAATGACCACCTATGATATCGACGCGAAACACGGCACTGAATACAACAAGCGCTTCCTTAAATACCTCGAGTATGTTCAGGAAAACGACCTGGTGTGCGACGGGGCCATGACCGACCCCAAGGGCGACCGTTCGCTGCCGCCCCATAAACAGGCGGACCCGGACCTGTTCCTCAGGGTCGTTGAAGAAAGGCAGGATGGCATCGTCGTCAGGGGAGCGAAGGCGCACCAGACCGGCGCGGTGAATTCACACGAAGTTATCGTGATGCCCACGATTTCGATGAGAAGCGAAGACCGCGATTACGCAGTTTCGTTCGCGGTGCCGAGTGATTCAAAGGGCATACTGTACATCATGGGGCGGCAGTCGTGCGACACGAGAAAGCTCGAGAAGGGAACCATCGACCGCGGCAACGTCATATTCGGCGGCCACGAGGCACTGATCGTGTTCGACGACGTGTTCGTTCCCCGTGAAAGGGTGTTCATGTTCAGGGAATACGAGTTTTCGGGACAGCTCGTGGAGCAGTTCGCATCATACCATCGCCAGAGCTACGCGTGCAAGGTCGGGGTTGGGGATGTTCTTATCGGCGCCGCCCAGACTGCGGCTGAGTACAATGGCGCGGACAGTGCGTCCCATGTGAAGGACAAGATAATCGAGATGAACCACCTGAATGAAACGCTGTACTGCGGATGCATCGCCTGCGCCTCCGAAGGGCACCGCGAGCCGAGCGGGACCTACTACGTCGACCCGCTGCTGGCAAATGTGCACAAGCAGAATGTCACACGCTTCCCGTACGAGATAGCGCGGCTTGCCCAGGACATCGCGGGCGGCCTTATGGTGACCATGCCGTCTGAAGACGACCTGAGGTCATCAGAAGTCGGGAAGTTCGTTGAGAAATATTATAAAACAAGGGACGGGGTCCCCATGGAACACCGCATGAGGATACTGCGCCTGATTGAAAACCTGACCATGGGGACCGCGGCAGTCGGGTATTTGACCGAGTCCATGCACGGTGCGGGCTCTCCCCAGGCCCAGCGTATCATGATCGCGCGCCTGGTTGACCTGGAGGATAAAAAGAAAAAATCACAGAGACTGTGCGGCATCATTAAGGATGATGCAAAGATAGAATAAGTGTTGCATTCAATGAAGATGCACGATTTGCCGAGGAGACACTGAACACGCGGAGAGACAATTAATGTTTATTCCGGTGGCATCTGCGCCTTTATGGCTGAATAATTATCTGGAGGACTTAAATGGAAATTGAAAACATCAAGAAAATAGCGGTTATCGGCGCCGGGAACATGGGCCACCAGATCGCCACGCTGTGCGCGCTCAGCGGATTCACCACCACCTGCACTGATGTAAACGCCGATGTGTTGAACAGGGCCGAAAAATTTTTCAGCAGCTATATTGCCGGCCGCGTTGACAAGGGAAAGCTCACTACGGAAGCGGCCCGCCAGGCACAGAGCAACATGAGCTTTGTTCCCGACATGAAGGAGGCAGTGGAGGACGCTGATTACGTGATCGAGGCCGTTATCGAGGTGCTTGACCTGAAAAGAAAGATTTTCGCCGACCTTGACCGAATGGCGCCGAAACACGCGGTGCTTGCGACAAACAGCTCCCGGATCGTGAGTTCGCGCATTGCAGACGCGACTTCAAGGCCTGAAAAGGTAATCAACCTTCATTTTTTCAACCCGGCCCTGGTGATGAAGCTCGTAGAAGTGGTGAACGGCCCGCACTGCGCGCCCGAGACCGCTGAGGTTTCATTTAAACTGTGCGAAAAGCTCGGGAAGGTGCCGGTCATGCTCAAGAAGGAGGTCGACGGGTTTTTGCTGAACAGGATGCTGGGGGCGCTGCTCCGCGAGGCCCTGTGGCTGCATGATATGGGCATCGCCTCGTTCGAAGACATTGACAAGGCCTGCCTGTACGGCGCGGGCCATCCCATGGGGCCGTTCAGGCTCATGGACCTTACCGGCATTGACCTTGAATACACTATGCGCATGGAGGCGTTCAGGAACAGCGGCGACAGGGCAGACCTTCCTTCTCCGGGGGTCGTGGAGCGCTACTTCAGGGGTGCTTACGGCGAGAAGACCGGGGAAGGGTGGTTCGACTACAGGAAAGCACGATAACAGGAATCAGTTTAACAATAAAAAAATACAAAAGATATGCCACAAAGGCACTGAGGACAAAGAGGGATTATAAGAAGTCATTGCAAGGCTTGCTCCGGCAAGCCGCGGCAAACCTTCGGTATCCAGTATTGCATACTTTTCCCCGAAGGATCGCCACGTCGGCTAAATGCCTCCTCGTGATGATGGCATTATGGGGGAAATCCATCGATAATCTCTGTGCGCTCAGTGTCTTCGTGGCCGTCCTGCATTCAGGTTTTTACCTATAAGCAGGGGGAGCGGGCCATGCCTTTTTTCAAGAACCGTGGAGCGAAAATATACTACGAGGACTCCGGCAGCGGAGAGCCGGTGATCGCCGTGCACGGACTGATCGAGAGCACCGGGTACTGGAGCGTGCCCGGGTTCGCGGCGGCAATCGAGAAGAAATACCGGTTTATACCCATGGACATGCGGGGCCACGGGAAGACCACTGTTGACCCGGCGAACCCGGGGTATGACGCCGAAACCGTTGGCGAAGACATCATCTCGCTCGCCGACCACCTGGGGCTTGACCGCTTTCACCTTGTCACTCATTCGACCGGGGGCTTCGCGGCCTCACGCTACGCGATGCGCGACTGCTCCCGGTTCGCCTCGCTTATCCTGACCGACACGGCCTCGTACACCTCGGTGGTGCCGGGCGACCCCGAGACCATAAAGACGTTTCACCACAGGTTCGCGCGCGGCTTCGAGAAGTTTTCGTGGGAAGAGATATTCGCCAACCTCGAGAAGGTGCCCGGCCCGTTTTTCAGGGGAATAATGGAATCGCCCGAAAAGGAGAAGCTCCTGGGCATGGCGCGGCGGATGATAGACGTCAATGACCGGTATGAGTGCGCGGCCTTCATCCGCTCGTTTTACCGTGACCCGGACCCCATGGTCGAGGGCCTGCGCAGGATAACCTGCCCGGTGCTGGTCGTGTACGGGGACAAGGACGATCTTTTCATCCGGTCAAGCGCGCTCATGGCGCGGGAGATACCGGGCGCAGTGGCCGTGTGTTACCCGGGGTCGGGACATTTCACCGCGATCGAGGCGACCGAAAGCCTTATCGCTGACGTGACCGGTTTCCTGGAAAAGCATCCCCTGTCAAATTAACTGTTGACTCGCCGCCTGGTTGGTTTTGAATGATGCACAGGGCCCTGAGCGGCCCCCGGTATAATCAGGAGGACAGACCATGAACCTGCAATACGTAAAGCTTTCAGTGGAAAAAGGCGTTGCTACCGTGACGCTGGACCGGCTTGACAAAGGGAACTCGATGTCGCCGGACATGCTCGCCGAGATCGGTGACGTGTTCCTCGACCTGAGCACCCGCGATGACGTTTCGGTCGTTGTGCTGACCGGCGGCGAAAAGATCTTTTCGGCCGGGTTTGACCTTGATTTCGTCAAGGAGATAAAGAAGGACAACAACGACGCCTTTGTCGCGCTTTTCTGGCGCACATACCGGTCGATCAGGTTTTGCGCCCAGCCCGTTATCGCCGCGGTCGGCGGGGCCGCGATGGCGGGAGGGTTCGACCTCACGCAGATGTGCGACATCCGCTACGCTTCTGAACGGGCGAAGTTCGGGCAGCGGGAAGTCGTTCTCTCAATCATCCCCGTGCTTGACCCGTTGTGGCGCATAATCGGTTTCGGCAACGCGCTTGACTGGGCCCTTTCGGGCAGGGACATCGACGTGCAGGAGGCGTACCGCGTTGGCTTCGTGCACCGCGTCTTTCCCGAAGGAACCGTGGTGAAGGAAGTGACCGAAATAGCGCAGCGGATGGCGGCGTATGACCGCGCGACCCTGGTGGAGACCAAGCGCATGAGCATTGACGCGCTGCACACCAGCCTTGACGCTTCGATGAGGGCGCACGGGTGGCTGTTCAAGAACTTTCTCGGCTCAGAGGAAAACCACAGAAGGATCGATTCACTGCTCGAGACGATCAGGAACAGGAAGAAGTAACCGGAATTAACAATGGGCGCCCGACGGTTCACTGACCGCCGGGCGTTTCACAAAGTCTTCATCATCCCCCCGGACATGCGTTGAAAGAGGGAGAGACTGTTTTCAGTCAATAACTTCTTCGACGGTAAAATCGACACCGGTAACATCGTGATCCGACACCACAATGCCTGCGGACGACGTATGGTATTCGTAGAGATACGTGGTCCAGGAGGAATCGTCATAGATGTCGACATACACCTCGGAATATGTTCCGGGTTCGAGCTCTATTGAATATTCCTGCGTGCCGCCGCTTGCCCAGATGCCCGAGGTTTCATAATATGACGGGCCTTCAAAATATATCTCATAGTAGCCGTCGGTCAGGGTCTCGCCGCCGGGAAGTGATATGGTTCCCGAGACCGTACTGGATGCGAAACCGGCCACGGTGAAATTGACGTTTGACCGGTCACCGGTCACCGTGAGGCCGAGAGACTCTGAACGGTATACATAGACCGTCTCTGATGAAGCGTCCTCGATCTCGATATTGACTTCGTTGTACGTTCCCGCGAGAAGTTCCATTGAATAGGACAGCGTGTGGCCCGAGGCCCATGACCCGCCGTCATATCCGTATGAATCTCCTTCGATCGTTATCTCATAGTAGCCGCCGGCCAGCGTGTCGCTGCCGGGAAGGGTTATGGTCCCGGACACGGTATGGAATTCAACTTCGACAAGCACGAAATTGACATTCGGTACATCACCGTCAACCGCCAGCCCCAGTGAATCGGTGCTGTAACGGTAACGCATGACATCGTCACTGTCCGAGACCTCGATCTCGACCCTGTCATAGGTTCCCGCTTCAAGCTGCACGGAATAGGAATGCGTGTTTCCCGAGATCCACACATTTTCTTCTTCTCCCCGGGACGTTCCCGTGAAGACGATTTTATAGAAGCCCCCCACACCTGTCACGCCGTCGGGCAGCCGCATGGTCCCTGAAACCGTATAGGTAACTGCCCGCGCGACGGCAAAGTCGAAGCCGGTGACGTCGGCGCCGGCGACCACCAGGCCCGCCGAAGTCGTATGGCAGGAGTAGGCCAGGTCCTCTCCGCTGTTAAAGACGTATATGTCGATGGTGTTATATCTTCCTGACCGTATTTCGAATGAATAATCGACAGCGTTTCCCGAGGCCCACGATTTAATGCCGGTGTTTTCGCCTTTGACGTAAATTTCATAGTAGCCGTCGGCAAGCGTGTCGCCGCCGGGAAGGGTAATGGTGCCCGACACGGTATACTCGGTGGTGTCCGCTTTTTTGTCGTCCGAACTGTCTGAATCACAGGCGATGAAAGCGGTGATAAAAAACAGGGTAGCAATAAAAGATAAGGAAGCGGTAAATCGTTTCATGTCAATTTTCTCCTTAAAAATGAATAAAGCTCTGCCCGAACGGCGCTTTGTCCTCCTGGCCTTAAACACGGCCGGGCCTGAAGGTTATAGCCGGAATCAGCTTGTGTTAATCGTAAGCATGCTGAAGTGCGTCAGAGTGACAAAAAATATTGACCGGGTTTCGGATAATTTAGCCGGACAGGAATTCATGCGTGATAAAAGCTTCGACGCGCTCTGGAAGGCCGGGTGATTCTTCGTGTCATGATGCTGTTTATTGCCTCATTCGGCGGTGTTGTTTGACAGGCCAGGGGGGATGATAATCCGTTGCTGCAGGTGAATTTTTTCTGAAAGCGCGCGGCGACGGAGCGGTGTAAAGAGCGCGAAGAAGATTTATTCGTAGTGACATAGCACGCTACGTCACTACAGTTTGTCGCGACATGATCAGATTCTATCGTAGGCGCATATCGCGATACGCGCCTACAGTATCTTCCCTCATCACAATGTATCCCCGATGTATATCCCTGAATTGTTTCGATAGCCGGTATTATACTGGTTTGCTGCGTGCGATTTTTTATCCACCGCGAGACATACAGGTTGTGCCCTGACAGGGAAAGCTTCCCGGCCCTGGGGTTATACCCGGCCTTTTCTTCATCAGACAGGGATTTCCATGAATCCATCGCCTCCCTGAACAGGGAGCGGTTCCTCTGCTGAGCGAGAGGAATACTCTCAGCCTTTTCTTTTCTTCAGCTCAAGCGCGGTTTTCAGCCCCTTTTCACGGATGACCTTTATCTTGAGCCCGGTCTCGGTGAGCTTGAAAAACCGCTTCCCGTATTTTCTCAGCATGCCTTTGTTTATGGTGAAGCCGAGCCCCGGAGCCGTAAAGGGCTGCAGCATCGCGTTTTTATCGGGAAGGATCGGGTCAATGATGCCGTCCCTGAATTCAGGTATCCATGAGGGCGGCTCGTACGGGTATTCGAGCGGCAGGGCATTGTCCCGGTCCGCGAGGACCATGTTCCAGTTGATGTAAAAGCCGATACCGTTGGTCCAGGTGTGCGGCGTGTACAGCCGTTTTTTCTCGCGGCAGGCGTCGATGACCTGCTTCACCTGCGCGATGCCGCCGGCGAAGGTCGCGTCGGGCTGGTAGATATGGAAGCAGTCCTTCTCGAACATGATCTTTATCTCGTCCCAGCCGTAGTTCAGCTCCGCGCCGGATATCTTCACCTTCGAATATTTCTTCAGGGCGGCGTTGCCGTTGTAGTCGCGTGAATCCAGGGGCTCCTCGAGCCATTCGATGCCGTTGCGGTAACAGGCGTCGGCGAACTTTTTAGCGCGTGCCAGGTCCCAGGCCGGTATCTTGTCCACTATGGTCACGAGCCATCCCTGGTTCGCGTCCACGCCCAGCATGAAGTCCCTGCCTATTTTTTTTCGCACGACCTCTATCTGGCGGATATCATCCTTCAATTCAATGCTCTTGACCCGCAGCTTGGCGCTGCGGAAGCCCATCTCCCGTACGGCCATGAGCTCTTCGGCCCTCCTGTCAGGGTCGTGCATCTCGCCGGTCGAGCAGTACACCTCTACCGGCCGGGCCCTGCCGCCGAGGAGCTCGTACACGGGTTTGCCCTGCGCCTTGCCGATGATGTCCCAGCACGCCGGCTCTATCCAGAAGTTCCTCCATCCCAGGATGCCCGCCTGCTTCAGGAGGTCCTGCACCCTTCCTGTGTCCGTGGGGTCAGCGCCCATGAGGTAGCCGCCCAGGAGGTCGCCCAGGCCTTCGCGCTCTTTGCCCATGGCAGAGCCCGCGCTGTAGCCCTCTATGCCGTCGTCGGTCACGAGCTTGATCAGGGTGAACCTGTTGTGCGTCTGCGGGTAGCCGGGTATCCAGGTCGGCCAGAAGGTCTCTCTCAGGGGGATTGAAACATGATAGAGTTCTATCTTTGAAATTTTCATTGCAATTCCTCCCGTACATGTGGATATTGGTTATACCAATTAATAAACTGGTATAACCAGTTGTCAAGATTTTTACTTGCCGGCGCCCCTGTGCGCGTTTGATGGGGCAGGTGACCCGGGGCGGACGGACCGCCCCGTGAATAAAAAAGAGGCACGCCATGAAAAAGGGCCTTCCCGGAAAGATACTGAACGAGATGCGGGCCGACATCATCCGCGAGACTTATCCCATCGGGAGCAGGCTCCCCTCGGAGCGCGAGCTGTCAGAGAAATACGGGGCGAGCCGGTTCGCGGTGCGCGAGGCCATTGCGATCCTCGCCCAGGGCGGGTTCGTCGAGACGCACCCGCAGAGCGGGACCTATGTCAGGGACTTTTTCAGGCACGGCTCGCTTGACACCCTGGTGCAGGTTCTCCGCGTGAGGAAGGCCATTGACCGGCAGACGCTCGAGTCTTTGCTGAAGTTCAGGCTGATCACTGAGACCACGGCCGCGGCAGAGG
>DAIUKG010000060.1:0-15450 GCA_036848375.1 Spirochaetota bacterium | reverse complement strand
ATAGTGATAGTTATTAAATTTTTTACGCCATTTATCACGCAGGATACGATAGGGCTTTATCAATATGCGGAAAATAAGGCCAGCGGGGCCATACTTCGCATACAGTTCTTTGAATCGTACATAGATTGTTTTCATGATAACCTCAGTATGTTATTTAAGAAAAGGTGCTGGATGTTCATTATATAATTAGCAATTACTATTATCTCACATTTATTAATTAATACTTATTATAAATTATTTTTTTCAGAAATGTTTTATATACTTTAAAAACTACCGGTGCCCATAATAAACTTACAAGAAAAAAAACAACTGCGGCACGAATTTTAACATTACAGTCATATCCTGCCAGATATATATCTGCGAAACTGACGCAAATGCTAACTCCAGCCACTATTGCTCCAAGGAAAAGATCCTGATGCCATGCTGTATGCCCAATTCGCGCACTTGCGATTGTAATAACTATTAATCTGCATAATTCTGAAGCTGCAATTCCAAGAACAGCCCCCTTAAATCCAAAAAATTTATTTCCAAGAAAAATAAATATTATCATGCTTACAAATTTAGTCGCATTTGACACAGCAAGCTGGAATGTTTTTGCCCTTGACAATAAAATTGCACCGTAAGAATCCATGCAGATGCTGAACCAGCACCCAATGGAAATGAATTGTACTATCCAGCCTGCCTGCAGATAGCGATCATCATATAATATGTCAACGATTGTTGTCCCACCGGCAATAAATCCGGAATAAACCCATCCTGCAAATACCAGGATTATCCACCGTGTCTGGGTAAAAGCAGAAGACAAATCTTTATTTGCTTCATTAATACGGCTGAATAAAGGAAAAAACACCCTTCCCATTAGCTGCTTTAAAATTTGAAGAGGAATATTACCTAATGTTGAACCTATATGATAAATTCCAAGGAGAGTAAAAGGGATCATCTTTCCGAATATAAGACGGTCTGATTGTTGTGCAAAAAAAGTTATCATGGTGCTGATAAAAATCCAGCGGCCGAAATGATAAAGGGAACGAGAATCTTCATTGTTCCAGTGGAAACGATTTTTTTCACCAGGGAGCATGGTATGACTTAATATTGTTTTTGTTGTTGTTCCAGCAATTCCCCCGACAACAAGGGCCCATATAGACCTATCGATCACAGCCCATATTATCATAATTGCCATACTGGCAATCTGGCTTATCAATTCTATAATGGCCAGACGTTTCATGTCTAAATTACGGTTATTAATAAATAGTTTTGTAGATGCGAATCCCTGAATAAAAGCATTTATACCTGAAACGGCAATAAGCTTCGCGAGTAAAGGTTCGTTGTAAAACATTGAAAAAGGTACAGCACCTGTTAATGCGACAAGGAAAAGAACAAAACCTCTTACTACCTGTATTGTCCACGCGGTATTATAAAACTCAGGTTCCTCGCCTCTCTTGTTTTGTATTATGCTTGGGCCTATTCCAATATCAGAAAAAAGTTGCAGACCAACTAAAAACGTGCTCACAATAGCCATTATGCCAAAAGCTTCTTCAAAAAGAAGGCGTGTCATGATAAGATTATTCAGAAAGCGGATTATCTGGCTACCGCCATGAGAAGTTATAGTCCAGATAGAGCCATTTTTAACCTTTTTTAACAATTGATTGTTTTTACCCTGATGGGAAGGATTCTGATTATTGATAGAATAGGTTTCCTGAGATTTCTTTTCATCCATAATGTTTCATTGAACTAAAAATTGATTAATACTGTAAATACAATTATTATAAATAAATCTCGATTTCTTTTTTTACAAGCAATAACCAAATATTATTTATATTCCCAAAAATTATTATCTGTATTGATTTTAAATTATTATAATGAATTATGGTTGTATCAATTCATATTTACCTGATAATTACTTATTGCCAGATTTGACAGGAGGGCACTTTAACTTCATCTAAATAAAAAAACTCTATCCAATAGCTATAATTTGCATTAAAGAAACGGAAATATTTTAATTGAGCCTTTTTAAAATCATTAAACATTTTTCTTTATTGTTGATATTATATTCCTCTTGTTATAAAGAGGATTGAAATATTGAAGTATGAGATTTTCAAAAAGTCAATGCTATTTTATCTGTCATATAAATTATACAGTTCTTATTTCGATAGATACAACAATCAAGTTAATATTATTAAATCACGGCAGGGATTATTCAAAAAAAGAAGTAAATCATTAGAAAAAGGTATTATATTAGCATGATTTAGCTGATTTTTTTTCACGTTGAATAATTTAATAATAATAAGATTTAGACTATCAATTGATGTCACAGAAATCATTAAACTCTTGAATTATCTTAACGACTATACAATTATTAAAAAACAAATGTTTAAAAACACCATAAATTTATTGCTCGAATGCCCCCAAATCACTAGACGATTCAGGACGAGAATTAATATAAAAATCATCATAAACAGAGACCATAGATCCCTGATCAATCGCAGGGGAACTAACCTGTAGTCTAAAATCCCGATTAAGGGGACTACTGGCATCAGGGAGAATAAATTGTGCGTCATCGGTGAGCAAGTTGTTTAAACAAACCGAATCTGTAGTTTCATCTAATATCATTGTAACACTCCCGGTTACATACGGAAAAGATATAAGATTGTTTTGCACAATCGAATTAGTTACAGGTTCTCTGAGAGTAATTCCTCTGTGTATGTATGAAGGACTATCTCCTCTATAAATTGTATTGTGATAAATTTCAATATTTTTTGGGGCAGGCTCAACTCCACGTCTTTCAACTGCTATTCCCGTATAAGTATTATCACTGCCGGTACCGTCGAAAATGTTGTTTCTAATAGTAGTATATCTTGCACAGACACCCAGTGACACTGTTACCTCTCTAGAACTTTGGGAACCATAATCTGAGTGGAATCGGTTACGCTCAAAAATGATATTAGAAAGTCTTTCATCAGCTGCGCCATTTTGTGGAGCGATTACTACGGGCCACGGACCGGATGACCCAAAAATATTATCCGCAATAATGCTAAATTCAGTCCTTACATTTAAAAGACCAGTTTCAGGAACAGGTACGCCGAAACTATCAGTTCCTTCACCACCAGGATAGACACCCGGTCCATGAAACTTTAATCCTAACATCCCCGTATCTGTACTTAAACTTGAGCCAGAAATAATATTATTACTGATGACACTTCGGTAAGCCTGCCATATCCGTACGACATGATACTCTTGAACATCACACAAAATATTTCCTATCAGAGCAAGTCGTTCACTGCCACCATAAATAATATGAATTTTGCTCTCTGAAATATTACATGAAGAAATGACCATATCATCTTTACGCATACAATCAGCATCATTCCAATGGCTCCAGCCAATACCAGTATTAAATCCTGTAATCTCAAGCCGCAGAAATAACAGCCTCTGCATGCTGGTAGCACCTCCAAAACAATAGTTGCTTCTTGTTGTATCTATCAAATGCAAATCCATAATTGTCCAGCCCTGCTTAAGAGCAAGATTTAAAAAAGTTCCACCATTTACAGTTATCTGGGGAGCATTGTCATAAATTCCCTGAGCATCCCGAGTTCCAGTTGTGGTTCCTCCATATGCCCCTATAGTGACAGGCCCTGAGTTTCCAGGCCAGTTTAAACTCGATGAAACAATCCATGAAGATCCTCTTTTAAAAAGGATTCTGCTTCCTGTCGTTGCGTATTGCGTTATGGTCGAAAGATCATCGGTCGATTCTGTTCGTGCTCCGGATGGAGCATCGCTGAAATCGGTGTCGCCAGCATTGTTTACACATGTAGTATTAGTTCCGCTATAAAATGAATCCGGATCGTTGACAGTTATGCTGTAACTTTCGGTACCTACTACTCCGGAATGATTTCGGATTATAAGGGATACGTTGTAGATCCCCGGATTTTCGTATACATGGACAGCCGCGGCTCCTTTTACCGTGTTTTTCGATTTACCTGTAGTACCCCAATTGCCACTTCCGGCATCATCGAAATTCCATGTATAATCGTAATGATGAAACCGTTCTATCCTTTCATCACCATCAGCCGAGCCAACAAAATCAGCAAAAAAATGTACCGCCAATGGCGCTACGCCCGATGTTCGGCTTACAGGACGGTCATTGGGAGAACTACTGAAACCTTCATCGGATTCTTCACCTGATGAATTGGATAAACTTTCATCTTTAACATGCTGTATGTTAAATGCACACTCACAACCCAGAGATATAAAAATGAATAGTATAAATAAATACATTGATTTTTTCATTGGCCAATTCCTTCTAGATACTCTTTAATACTTTTGTTTTACAAAAACAATTCTGAATTTTTATTCTGTATTACATAATTCATTAACAACATTAGCTCAAAATTTATTGCTTATATTTTAATTCCAACTTAAATCTTTTTAAGCTATATAAAATTATCTTAATCGTCCACTAAATATATGTTTTTTTAAAATATTTGAAGATAATAGTTTCTATAGAACATTGTATTGTAAAAATGAAGTTTCAAGTCACAAACTTATACTATTGAAATAATTTTTAAACAATCTGGATATTTGTAACAATATAATTGAAGAAAAAATAAATAATGTCAGCTTTTTCAGTTGTTCATTCAAGAAAGGATTTAATACGAAAATAATCAATCACATAAGCGGAAAAAATTGCGATAAACGGAATTACCGGCATATGATATCTGTCCTGCCCAACTGTCAGCATGGGAATAATAAAAAAGTAGGCCATAGTGATGATTAATGGGCTGAATATCCCTGACTTCTGCTTACTGATAAAAAGGACGGTTCCTAGTATGCCCAATAGCAATATCATCCACCAATAAATTGTTGATATAAATTTCATCCCCAAAATAAGTATACTATCCACTACTTTATCGAGATGGGATTGGTTCCAGACAATACCAATGGTTTCACTCTTATAGGTTATATAAAAACGCTTAATTGATAATTTAACATAATCAATTGGATTTTCTAAAATATAGCTGACAGCCTCTTTTTTCAAATAATCATTTCTTTCAAGCTCATTCAGAAAGAAATCTTCCGGCAGGTGCATCCATCCTCCATCGGAATCCGGATTATTCCCCATCCACAGGTTTGTCCCATCATTAGTGGCGACCAGGACAAACCCCTTAAAAAGCTTATAATTCCTGTAAACCCACGGCGCAAAAAGAATCGAAGCTGTCAAAACCCCAACAATCAACGAGATTAATGAAACGCGAAAATCCCTTGTTTTTATCCAGTTCAACACTGGAAAGATCACCAAGAGGGGATAAACAACAGGGCGAACAAAACTCGCCGCGCAAATAAGCGCTCCCCAGGAAATATATCTTGGTAGCGCAGGTATTTTCTCATGGTCCCAGATATAGAGCGCGAACAGAAGCAGAAAAATAAAAAGCAATTCACTGGCAAGAATGGTGGTAAACTGAATAAGCAGGGGCCAGAAGCTGATGACAAGGGCAGATATTACAGCAACTCTTTGCCCGAAATTTCTTAAAGCAATTGCATAGGTAAACCACACAATCAAGACGCCGATGATAATATTGAATATGACAATCGGAACATAGGAGACCCCAAACAATAAATATAAAAACCCATAAACAGCCGATGTGCCCACTGGCCAGTAAGCGGTAAGCCTTCCGTCCGGATAGGCATAACCGTGACCTGACGAGATGCTCATCGCGAAGGCATCATACATATTACTATCTGATACTGGTTCCACCCTTACAAGAAAGGCCCATAACACTCGGAGTACTACAGCAATAAGCAGGACAATTTCAATCTTTAACCATTTTTTTATATTCATTTATTGTCTATTCCCGTCCATCAATAATGAAAATTCGATATTTATATGTAATAACTTTGCTAAATTAACTTAAATATAACTGAACTTTAACGCTGCCAGAATTATGAGTATCCCAATAAATGATAAAACAAGACTTTGCCAATCTGTTACGGCAAATATGACCGGATCATCGTGGATTTCACCTCTATGCGATTTCATCCAGAGACGGCTGACCCAGTAGAGCAACAGTGGGGGCAGCATCCACAGCCAGACTTTATAAGGATATAAACCGCTGGTTTCTGGATTGTTTATATACAGCGCCAGGACCAGGACACTGGCCATTCCGGCACTAACACCAAGAGACAATATCACATTCAAATCATTGACTGAGTAACCGCGCCCGGCAGGAATTATTTTATTTTGCTGGAGTATCACCTGAAGCTCGGAATACCGTTTAACTATAGCCAGACTTAAAAAAATGAACATTGAAAAGGCAAGAAGCCAGAATGAAGGGACAATTCCTGTCGCGGCCGATCCCGCAAGAATCCTCAGAGTATAGAGAGCCGCAAGCAATATCACATCAACTATAACCTTTTTTTTAAGGACCATTGAATACGTAATAGTCGAGAAAAAATAGACAGTTAAAACAATCACAAATTTATCAGGAAGCAAGACAGCAATGATGAAAGAAAATAAAATTATGACAGGAAATAACAATATCCCCTGCCAGACAGGGATTGCTGCCGACGCAAACGGGCGATTGCGTTTTCTGATATGGAGACGGTCCGATTCAAGGTCGAGAAGGTCGTTCAATACATACCCCGCTGAAGCACACATCCCGAAGGACAGGAACCCAAGGATAGAATTAGTCAGTATTGCCGAATCACCAAATTTGTGGGCAGCCAGCATCGGAACAAATAGTAAAAGGTTTTTCAACCATTGATACAGTCGCAGTGCCCTGATATAGGTAAAGAAAGTTGCATTATTGGGTTTAAAAACACGGGCCACTTTGGTTTCCTGTTCGGCTTTTCTCTTTAATCTTGAATTCGAACTGACGATTGTAGCTGAATCGGCATGTTTCCATATGTGAAGGTCCTTATAACTGTTACCGGCGTAGGAAAAGCCCCGCTCCCCGTATAGTTCAACCAGTTTACGCGCTTTATGTTTTCCTGACAGATTAATGTTATTTTCCGTTGCAATGATATCATCAAAAAGATTAAGGTGATTTTGTATACCTTCCGCCCAGGCAGAGGGAGAGGCTGTCGCGAGAACAATCCTCCGTCCCTTTGTTTTCTCTCCTTTAATAATATCAAGGATTTCATCTCTATAGGGAAGAGCAGCAAAGTCGAATCTCACTGTCTCAGCAAGCAGTTTTTTTAAATAAGTTTTTCCCTTTAACAACCAGAATAATAAACTGAACAGTTTTAAGGGCGCTTGCTTTATCAGCAAAAGAACAGCCTCATGCAGAAGGTCTGTTTTAATCAGGGTCCCGTCACAATCAACACAAAAAACGGTTTTTTTATTCATGTATTATCCTCTTGTAAGAAAAATGACCCCGATAACAATCAAAACCGTTCCCATTACTTTGGACACCGTGAGCGCCTCTCCTAATATAAAATAGCCGAGAAGCATAGTAAAAATAAATCCGACACCAACGAATGGATATGCCAGACTTACATCAACTTTCGCCAATACAAAGAGCCATACTAATGCACTGGAAAAATACAGGAACAATCCTCCAAGTACCCAGTAATTTGTAGCGATGGCACGGATGACGGGAAATCCAGGATTCAAATTAATGGCGTTTATAACCCCTGTATCGCTCATCCCAGTTTTTAAAACAATCTGTGCCACAGAAGAAAGTAATACGCTGAATAATATTAATGGGACAATCAGGACATTCACTCTTCGATTCCTCACTTCTTTTTAATTAAATATAAAAATATATCCGCTTCTTTTTCAGGAAACCATTTAAAAAAGACACGAAAGATTATTGTGTTCCGAATTAATATTGTACCCTTGTTTAGCATAATGGAACAGGCAGAAGAGCACTTAATTTTTATTAAAACATTATTTGAGGAAGTCAATAAAATAACATAAAAAAGAGGTATAAATTATACTTATCAAACTTACTAATATACCTGATAATCAGTGATTATAAATATTCCAATACATCAGGAATAACCTCACTAGTGAACCGTTTCATTGTTTGTTCATCTAGAGTTATGTTATTCAAGTTTACCGGTTTGGATATTCTTATAAAATTGCCGCTGGAACCTTTATTCCGATTAAAAAGAAATAGAAGCTTATATTTTATCGTATCTCTTATGTTTTCCCCGTTTAAATAATACCAGTAATAAACCAGCAGTCCTTTACTTCTATCAACGAACAACATCCTGTGGACCGGTATCAGCTTTTTATTTATAGGTAAATCTATTTCATCATGGGTCAATAATTCATAGCCTTCTCCGCGCAAACACAGTTCGGGCCGGTGAAAAGCCGACACGCTGTCTTTTGACCGGATAATATATAAATACACCGTATCGTTTTCAATCATCTTGCCTTTTTCTTGATATGCCCTCATGAGCAGATCATCCGTACCCAACAGGTTAAAATAATCTTCTCCGAGTATCATGTCCTGGGACTGCCATCTGCCGGCAGAAGCTGGAATTTTGTTTTTTAAGAGGGTTGTATCATTTGAATATCTGTAATTATTGTCATCCTGAATAAAAAAACCAATCAAACACAGCAGTATCATTGATACAATATATGTATTTATGATCTTATTATTTTTATTAAAATATGATAATAACCGGGCAGGAATATTTTTAAAATCAGACCATGTCTTTTTAACAGGTAATTCATTAAAAAAAACGATAAGCACAACAATACAAATAAAAACAATTATTCCAATCTCCGCGTGCCAGTCATATAAGGCAAATTGTTCATAGCCGTTGACAATCAGAATAGCAATAATAATTATTCTCAATATATTCGAAATAATCGCGGCAGGGACTGATATAAAATAATCAATTATGGAAATAAATTTCTTTGGCTGTAAAAGCGCCATGAGCCATACGATAGAAAACATGCTGAGAAGATTACTGAGCCCGCTGCATTCATACGTTATTGATATGTTATGCCCGTTTACCTGAAGTATGTTGCCGTCCCGAAATGTAGACGGATATATAATTGAGAGTAATATTTCTGAGGTATATGACGCGAATAAATTTAATTCAAAGGTAACCTGATTAATGATGACTTCCGGGACCGGAATTGCCAGCAGCAGGTAAATATATATTCCGATATTTTTCATGACAAAATTCACACTGAAAAATAATACGGAATTTCCGATTACAAAAACATACATTCCCCACGTTGCGAACGATGGAATATTTTTCCACAATCCGAACAGGTACATGGCCAGCGAAAAAATAATTATTATAATACCGATGGATTTTTTTTGAGGACCCCGCAGGGAAGGTCTAAAATCGTTAAATCGTCTTAAAAGGAGCCAGATAAAAGCCAGCACCACAAGAGGGCCATGGGTGTAATATGACCCTGCCCAGAACCATCTGTTGTAAAGGATAGAAAAACCCTGAGAAAAAAAAATTATAATAAAAAGGGTGAATAGCGCAATTTTTATATATGCAGCATTCACCCGCTTGAATATATTCATGATAAAAAATGGACTAGATAGAGGCTTGAAAATTATTTTTTAACGGCCCTGGTTATTCCATAGGCCGCCGCGCCACCGGCAAGGATCAGCATTAATGACGCCGGTTCCGGAACACCGCTGCCGCCAGGATTATTGCCCGGCCTATGATGATGATGTCTTCCTCCATGATGACTCATGGCAAATAATGAGGGAGTTAAAAATAAACAGAATAAAACCAGGATAACATATTTTTTCATAATTGAACCTCTGTATTCTCAGGCACTTATCTCACAGATTATACAATTCTGTAAATAATTATGCCTGATAAATATCCCCGCAGCAAGCAACGGGGTATTATTACAATTTAAACATAAAGTCGTTAACACTATAATAAGGACCATGTTTCTAATCAATCAAAATTTACAAATTTTAACAAAAAAAAGCCTGAAAAGGCTTTTCTATAAAATTAATATATATAATATTGTAATACTGGCTATATAAACATCAAAATAATTAACTTTTTCTATCATAATTTGTTCCCCGATTACTGTTTGAAAAGAAAACTTAAAAATTTTATCGCAACAGTCCTTCTTCCTGTTTCATTCAAATGACCGCCATCGCATGTATAGTCCCCGACAAGCTGCCGGTATTGTTTGCCGTCAACACTAAAAACGCATTCCTTGCCGTCAGCTGAAACTGATTCAAACCCGGCAAGATCAATTACATTTTTATAATTGTTTTTTAATAATTCGTTAAAACGGTTCCTCACTATATTATCTGCCTGATTTTCATTCTTACCGGTTTCCATTCCCAGAACTGTTTTAATAAAATACTTGATTTTCTGTTTTTTCCCCTGCGGAACAGGATCATTAGTCTTAAGAGGAACAGTAACATGAAGGAATAACACGCTGGGATATTTCTTTTCCAGTTTATCCATTTGAACTTTATAATAGCTGAACACCTTTTGGATATCGGTTTTTGAAGTGATATCCACATAACAAAGTTTAAAAAAAGCACTATCAACAACATTGCCAAGGCCGCTGTTTATTTTTTTAACAAAGTCATCGATCTTCGATATCGGGTCAGTATTTTTTCCGATCCGTGAATGGCCGAATACTCCCTTGTGATATTCAGAAGGCTTATCTGTTTCCGCAATAGTAATATTAACATCGGGATAATCTTTAAGAATATCACGAATGCCGTCAATCACGTTATATCCTACGGACTGGTGCCCGAAGTATATCCGCTTTTCAGCCAGTTTGTGTAAATCAGATGCATTGATACTACCAGCTTTTTCTATCTCCATTTTATCTCCGCCACATGAAATAAGTAGAAAACTTACTAATAAACATTTTATTATTTTAGTCATTTTTATTTCCTTACATACGTTATTTTTTCCAATTATTGTAATACATATTCAATATAGTAATAAATTCCTCTGCAGCTTTTCTGTTCCCCTCGCTGTTTGGGTGGTCATCATTATTATGATACGGGGATACGCCGTCATAATTTGGCGCATAAACATACTCGACACTGCCGTCCTTCACCCGGTGGTGTGATCCTTTTTCCGACAGGACGCAGTAGAAATCGAACACACCGACGTTTTTATGCGGATAGTTCTTCAGCCACCCGTTTTTGCTTGCCAGCCACTGACAGAGTTCTTTTGTGAGTTTCCAGCTTGAGACCCTGGTTTCACCCGGAGGGGTGACCAGAATAAACAGCTTATCAGTATGTTTCGCGAAATAGGCAAGCAGCTCATTATAGATCTTTTTTTCATCATCTATACTGTCGCCGACTTCACTGCATGGATAACATGATTTGAACATTATAATGCTGTTCTCGCTGCCGGGATCAGCGATTGTGTTCTCATAAGAATAATGAGAATTGTTCTTATACACGTACGGCATCTTCGTATTATTGAACCACAGGGGCCAGTTCCTGGTATCAGTCCGGTTGCCGAGATTGTCACCGGGCTCTGCAGACCAGCCATAATAAGATTCGGTTACGTAATAATTATTCCGGTTTAATATAATTCCGAGTCGCCCGTCATTAGATTTCAGCCAGTTGCTGCCGCAGGAGTGATGAATAAAACACAGTTTGACCGGGGTTGCAGGCTGATTGTCCCTGCTCATTGAAAAATCAGGCACCAGGCTTAATAAAAATGCCATAACCAGTACCCTTATGATTATTAAATTCTTTTTCATACATTCCTCATATAGTTTTTATTGCTCAAATTATAAAAACAAACTAATTCATAAAGGCCGGTAATTGAACCTTTTTATTTATAGATTGAAGGAAAAACATTATGATTTGACTTACGGCAAATATCAAGTATTTTACATAATAAATTTATGGCTACCTCTAAAATCAGAATTTTCATAAATACCAAAATGATAAATCCTGATTTTATCAAATATTGTAGCCACAAGGGAACTTCAATTTTTAATAAATAGAGGTTCCCTTATATCTGATTTCTAAATACAAAAAAAATAGTACAGGTATTGTTATTACGATCTTTTAAAATAATAACTCTTATCCCCACATCCTCTTTATCTCCATATCCCCTAATTCTTATTCTCTTCTCTATTATAGCGGTTAACGATTAAATTAAAGCATTTTTTGTCATTCCTGCGCATGCAGGAATCTCATAGGATAGTCTTTTTGTATGAGATTCCGGTACTTCGCTAACGCTACGACCGGAATGACAATGTACTAATTGTTTCGTGATCTGCTATAAGAAAACGGAAAGATGCTAACAGGGAGAAAATCGGGTAAAAGTCGCAAAATGTTACAGCTACCGCTTCTGAAAAGCAAGGCCCATTTCAAGGGCAAGTGCATGGAGGTTCCTGTCTCTCGTCCATAGCATGACACCGGAAAGCAGGGCCGAGGCAAGAAGGTTTACATCAACAAATCCGATGCCCCTCCCATGAAGTTTTTTCATCTCAATAAAGCTCAAACATTCCTCAAGAGTGATAACAGGCATTGAATCGAGGCTCTGGAGAAGGCTCAATATTTCCTTTCGATTTCCCATGTTCCCGCAGGCCAGTTCACCTATGACATATGGATGCGTGGCCACACTGACATTACTCAACAGAGACTCAAGCCGGGGGAGGCCGTTCCTGAAATGCTCTATCCAGACCGATGTATCGACAAGGACCATGGAATCAGAGGCCGCTTCGTCTTCTCGGAGGCGCGGTCAATGACTTCTCGGTTCCGCCAAGGCTGGCCAGTCTCCTGCTATTTTCTATTTTAATCAGGGCTTCGAGTCCCATTCGCACCAGAGTTGTCTTCTCATCAATGCCCGTAAGGCTTGAGGCCTTTTCGATTAACGACTGATCGATGTTTATTGTTGTTCTCATATGCATAAATATGCATATTTTATGCATACCTGTCAAGTATTAAAATCCAATTGACTGCATTAAACACAATCAGCACATTCCATATAATCAAAAAATGCAAAATTACGAAACATTTCGTGATAACAACCGAAAACTCTCTCCACGTTCGCGTGAACCATTTCCCTTTCTGCACCCGGGGAATCCCCCGCTCCGCGCGCTCCTTTTTGTATAGGGGCTCAGTGACAGGAATCTTACGCACATCAGGGCCGGGGCCTGGCGGCCTGCGCGTATCCCCGTAAATTGATATATCTTGATTAAACTGAAAAGAGTTGACATGACTATATATTATAGTTATAATTGGTATATATTATAGTCATTTTGTAAGGCAATCACATGGCCTGGAAGATAGCAGAAGCCAAGAAAAGATTCAGTGAAATGATTCACCGGGTACATATCGAGCCCCAGGTGATCTGCAACAGGGATTCCATTGTTGCGGTTGTTATAGATCCGGGGCAGTATGAAGAGTATACAATGCTCAAGGAAAACCGCGAAAAAGAGAGCATTGGGACGGCTTTCGAGCAATTCCGTGAAATCTGCGAAGAGGAATCCTATGAGATCGCAGTACCGAAAAGAAAAAACAGGAAAAGCTCATGGCAGGAATAAGCTATCTTATGGATACAAATATACTTAGCGAACTGGCCAGGCGGGAACCCGATAAGGGTGTCCGGGCCTGGGCGGCAGGTGTACGTTACTGTGCCATCAGCTCAATAACCATGGAAGAGATCATGTTTGGGCTGGCCTGGAGGCCCAACAAGAGGGTACACCAGTGGCTTGAGAAATTTTTTGAATCATATGCCGACATCCTGCCGGTTACTGAATCGATAGCCCGTCGGGCGGGAATAATGCGCGGCCAGTTACAGTCGCGAGGAATCGTGCGTACCCAAGCCGATCTTCTTATCGCTTCAACCGCCTCCGAACAGGGGCTTACTGTTGTTACGCGCAATATTAGAGATTTCGACGGCTGCGGCGTAGCAATATTGAATCCCTTTACGGAGCAAGGGGATGGCCGCAGACAACCTTGAAAAACTGCTGCTTCTACGAAAGAGGCTCGACGAACTCGAATCGGAAACGACCTGTATCGAACATGCGATATGCAGGGCATCGAGGCTGCGAATTGTGTCTTTTTCAAGACATCCAACTGACTGTTCAATTAGATCTCCGGCGAGGTTGAAAACTGTTGCCGAATCAATCTCAAGAAAAAAATCATGTCATATCTGTCAATACAAACACTCAGCAAGGAATATGCACTAAAAATTAAATTATTCACTATGACAATAATCCCAGCTTGACGCGTCTGCCCTGTATACGTTCGCCTGAAAGTGACAATGAGAATTTCACCTGATTTTGACGCACTTCCCGAGGAGATTTCCAGGGCTTTCGGCATAACAGGCTGATAAATATACTGTTGACCACGCTCATGCGATGAGCATGCTGCCGACGGTTCAAAGGGTCCCTTTGACAAGATGCTCATCGCCCGGGCAAAAATTGAAAAATAAACAATGATAACCCGCGATGGATTATTCAAAAAGTACCATATACCGGTAATCAAAGCATGAAGAAATTGGCATTATGATTAAATCAAAGCAACGCGTCAACGCCTTCCTTCCAGCGCGGCAGCGAAATGCCGGGCACGCCGCCCAGTTTCATGTTTGACATGGCCGAAAATCCTGGCCGCTTCGCCTTGACCGGGAAAGAACTCATGGGCACAGGGATGACCAGATTGTCCCTTCCCGTTTTTTCTAAATAATACCGGGCAAGCTCATAGCGCGAAGCATAACCTGAACTGGTCATATGATAAAGTCCTGTTAAACCCTTGTGGAGCGCAGCCAGAGTCGCTTCAACAATGTGGCCCGTATAGGTAGGCACCGAGACCTCGTCAGCGCTGACTTTCAAAACGCGGTTTTTTTCGGCCCACTGAGAAAGCTTGAAAAGAAAGTTCTGCCTGCCTCTTCCGAACACCCAGCTCAATCTGAAGACCAGACAATCCTTGAGAATCTCAAGCGCCGCCATTTCTCCTTCGAGCTTGCTTTTTCCGTATACGCCCAGAGGATTGGGCATGTCGTCTTCGATGTAGAAATCCATTTTGGCACCGTCGAAGACGTAATCGCTGCTATAATGAACGAAGGATATTCCCTTCTCCCGTGATATTTCTGCCAGATTGATCACCGCATCCCGGTTCACGGTGAAAGCGGCTTCAGCATTATCTTCTGCGTCATCAACCGCGTTGTACGCCGCGCAGTTTATGATGATATCAGGTTTGAGTTCCGTGATAATATTTTTCGTACCAGAATGATCAGTTATGTTGAAAGAAGCTTCGCCAGGGGCAAGACATTCGTAATCTCCCTGCCCGAGCCTCTTAACAAATTCGCTTCCCAGCTGGCCGCCTGAACCGGCAATGAGGATTTTCTTCTTTTTCATCTATTGCACCTTAATAAAATAAGGGAACCTCTATAAATTACATTTTTGATGTTCCCTTGTGGGCACAATATCTGATAAAATCAGGAGTTATCATATTTGATAATAATGAAACTCCTGATTTTTAGAGGTGCCCATAAAAAAAGGAGATCGGGAAGATGTTA
>DAIUKG010000059.1:0-15922 GCA_036848375.1 Spirochaetota bacterium | reverse complement strand
TTTAAGATGATATGAATTTATGATTAAAAATATGTGAATATTATTCTTGACTTCATTGTTTATTAATCAATAGTGTTAATCGCTTAGTATAAGCTATTAACCTTTCATAATGATACATCCTGCGTCACCTGTGAACAGATAATACAATGCAAGCAGCGACAATATTCGGCGGTCTCGGCCTGTTTCTTTACGGCATGAAGATCATGAGTGAATCCCTTCAGAGCGCGACCGGCGAGGGATTGAAAAATGTGCTATGGAAGGCAACCAATAACCGGTTTAAAGGAGTTCTTACCGGTTTTGGCATAACCAGTCTTATCCAGTCTTCAAGCGCTACAACCGTAATGCTGGTAAGCTTTGTCAGTGCCGGCCTGATCAACCTCAATCAGTCAATTGGAATTATTTTCGGTGCCAATATCGGAACCACCGTGACCGGCTGGATTGTGGCGATTTTAGGATTTAAAATTAAAATTACCAGTTTCGCTCTGCCCGCAATTGCTATAGGTTTTTTCCTTCGCTTTTTGAGGAAAGAAAATGTGAAACACTGGGGCGAGGTACTGCTGGGTTTTGGTATTCTTTTTCTCGGTTTGTCGATCATGAGTGACGCGGTTAAAGATCTCCGGGGTTCACATGTTGTCATGAATTTTATGGCAAAGTATACCGCGGACAATCTGTTTTCGACTATTATGGTCGTCCTTGTGGGTACATCGGTAACCATGGTTGTTCAATCATCAAGTGCAACCATGGCAATGACCATGACCCTTGCCTTTAATGGAATTATTGATTTTCCAACTTCATGCGCGCTTATCCTTGGTGAAAATATCGGTACAACCATAACGGCCAATATCGCTTCCATAGGGTCTTCCATTGAGGCCAAACGGGCTGCACGGGTTCACTTGCTCTTCAATTTATTCGGTGTAGTCTGGGTCATCGCGATATTTAAACCGTTTTTTCTGCCTTTCATTAATTTTATTGTGCCAGGAGACCCGTTAAATACAAATATTAATGTGCGTTCTGCCGTGATTGCCAACCATATGGCAGCCTTTCATACTGTTTTTAATGTGACCAATACTTTGATTTTTCTTCCTTTTACGACTCTTTTATCTAAAATAGCTGAAAAAATGGTTCTTGAAAAACCAAAGGAAGGCAAGGGAGAGTTTCATCTTAAATATATATCCACTTCACTGTTATCAACTCCGGCAATGAATATTAATCAGGCCCGTCTTGAGATACGGCGCATGCTCGGCATAGTGATGACCATGTTTTCCCTGGTGATAGATGTTTTTAAGAACCCTGACCAGAAACTGGGTGATAAGGTTGAGGAGATTCAGATACTTGAGGACCATGTTGATCTTCTTGAAAAAGAAATATCAGGTTTCCTGGTTAAAGTGCTTCAGGATACAATTTCCGAAGAGCAGAGCCAGCAGATAACGCTGATGCTTCACCGGATCAACGATCTGGAACGTATCGGAGACCACTGCGAAGTCCTGCTGAAACTTTTACGCAGGAAATATGAAATGCATGTACAGTTTACCGATGACGCGGTAAAAAACATCCTTGAAATCGCAGGCAAGGTTGAGGAATTTTTGTCACTTATCAATGAAAATCTTGGCAGATCCACATCAAGCATGTTCTCAACCGCATCAGTGATTGAAAACAGGATCAACGAACTCAGACAGGAGATGAGAAAGGATCATATTTCCAGGCTCAATGACGGGGTGTGTGATGTTAACTCAGGACTAATATTCATCGATATGCTTACCAGTTTTGAAAGAATGGGCGACCATGCCTTTAATATCGCGCAGGGAATCGCCGGTGTCAGGGTTTTTTAACCGTATTCTTAACAAAATCTTTACATTTTCTTTATATAAGGCTGACTGATTTTTCATTTATTTTTGATCAGGATATCTTATGGGCACCTCTAAAAATCAGGAGTTTCATTATTATCAAATATAATAACTCCTGATTTTATCAGATATTGTGCCCACAAGGGAACAACAAAAATGTAATTTATAGAGGTTCCCTTATCTAAATATTTCAGGAAACAGGGCGTCCCTGTGATTCCGGGAAACAGGACTATTCATGATCAAAGTAGAAACCAGAAATCTGACTTTTTATTACGGTGATTCTGCTGCAATAAAAAATATCTCCCTAAAAGTTGAGAAAAACACTGTCCTGGCACTGATCGGCCCCTCCGGATGTGGTAAATCAACCTTTATCCGTTGTATTAACCGGATGAATGATATTATCCCCAATACCAGGTTTGAAGGTGATCTGTTGATTGACGGTGAATCCGTATTTCAGAAACGATATGATGTCACCGGCCTCAGGAGAAGGGTGGGCATGGTTTTTCAGAAATCCAATCCCTTCCCCAAATCAATCTATGAGAATATTGCCTACGGACTTAAAATCAATGGTATAACGAACCGGTATGATATTGAGAGGATTGTCGAGCAGACATTGAAGAGCACGGCCCTGTGGGATGAAGTTAAAGACCGGCTCCACAGTTCAGCGCTGGGACTTTCAGGGGGGCAGCAGCAAAGGCTCTGCATCGCGAGGACCATTGCCGTTGAGCCGGAAGTCATCCTTATGGATGAACCCGCTTCCGCACTGGACCCCATTTCAACCCAGAAAATTGAAGAGCTTATCCAGGACCTGAAGTCCCGTTTCACAATCATTATTGTAACCCACAATATGCAGCAGGCTGCCCGGGTGAGTGATTACACCGCTTTTTTTTACATGGGCGACCTGATAGAAATGAACCGTACTGAGAAAATTTTTACCCGGCCGGACATCGAAATGACTGAAAATTATATAACCGGAAAATTCGGTTGAGGAGAAATTGAATGGCGCATTATCTTGAACTGGAACTTGAGCAGATCAAGGCGAAAATATTTGAAATGGCTGATTTCGCCATAGAGGCAATCCTTCGTTCGATTGATTCCTTATCCAAGGGGGATGTCGAGGGCGCCCGGAGAGTTATCGAGGACGACAGCAGGCTTGATAAGCTTGAGGTTGAAATAGATGACGAATGCATCAAGGTGCTTGTCACCAAACAGCCTGCTGCGGTTGACCTGCGTTTTGTGCTGGCCATGCTGAAAATAAATACGGACCTTGAGCGGATCGGCGACCTCGCAACCAACATTGCCAAGGAGACCATTCGCCTTAACGGAAAGCCGTTGTTAAAACCTCTGATAGACATCCCCAGGATGGCCGATATTGGGATTGAGATGATTAAGCATTCCCTGGAGTCTATCGCGGACAAGGATGCGCTTAAAGCCAAAAAGGTGATATCCTGCGACAGTGAGATCGATCACTTAAACATTCAGATATTCAGGGAATTGTTTTCGTTTATGGCTGAAAACCCCAGGAGTCTTTCTCAATCTTTCGGGTTGATAATGATAGCCAAGGCTCTTGAGCGGATCGGCGATCATGCGACCAACATTGCTGAACGGGCGATTTATTATATTGAAGGAGTTGATGTCCGTGGTATGGAAAGCGGATTTTGTGATGAGGGGAATGAATAATCAGGGGACATGATGAAAAAGGTTATTTACGCGATTGATGATGAAAAAGACATAAGGGAAATCCTGAAAGTCAATTTCGAAAAGGAAGGATATACCGTTTACGGGTTTCAATCGGGTGAAAGCGCCTTGAAGGAATTATCCCGCATAAAACCTGACCTTGTTATACTTGATATCATGATGAGCGGGATGGATGGCTATGAATTCTGCAAGAAGCTGCGCAGCGGAGATCAATACCGCCATATTCCGATTGTTTTTCTTTCTGCTAAATCCGAGGAGTTTGATAAAATTCTCGGTCTTGAACTCGGGGGGGATGATTATTTAACCAAACCTTTCAGTATTAAAGAATTGAAGGCACGGGTTAAGGCAATCCTGCGAAGATCGTCTGCTGGTGACGCTGAACCCGGTGAAGCCAAGAGAATTCAGTATAAGGGGCTTGTGCTGTATCCTGAACATTATTCACTGCAGATTGATTCAGTAGAAATTGATCTTACCAGGACAGAATTTGGTATTCTGGAAATGTTTCTGAGAAATCCCGGAAAGATTTTTACCCGGGATAATATCATCGACAGTATAAAAGGCCGGGATGTCTATGTTGTGGACAGGACTGTTGACGTGCATATAATGAACCTGCGCAGAAAACTGGGAAGTTACAAAAATATTATCAGGACCTTTTCCGGCGTGGGTTATGGATTTAAAGAATAAGATATATCTTTATGAGTAGAAAATTAAGCAATAAAATTATTCTGTCATATTCGTGTCTAATAATATTGCTCGTTATCTTCCTGCTGATTTTTTTTAATGATCTGGTCCGCAAGACCCATCTCGGGATAATAAAACGGGAAATGAAAGAGAAGCTTAATATCATTGAGCTGATTATAAAAGATGACCCATCCCTGATTTTAAAGCCAAAAATATTCAATGAAACTGTCGCCAACGCTTCTGATATAGTCAACCTGAGAATAACGGTAATTAACAAAAAAGGGGATGTCCTTATCGATTCAGAAGTTCCAAATGTTGCTCATATGGAAAATCATCTTTACCGCGTTGAAATAAACAACGCTTTTTCATCTGGCTGGGGTGAGAGCATCAGGCACAGCAATACTGTAAACACTGATATGCTGTACATGGCAAAATTTATTGATCCCCATGTCTTTCGTGTTGCCAAACCTCTTTTTGAAATAGATGAAAACCTGGGAAAAGTCAAAAAGATGATAATTCTCCTCGGGTTCTCCGTTGTTTTAGCGTCTCTTATTATCACCATTTATATATCGAATATAATTACCAGGCCTATCAATGCGACATTGAGTTTCGCCCGTCAGTTTTCTGATGGTGATTACACGAAAAGAATACTTAACTACAGCAATGATGAGATCGGCATGGTGCAGCGGTCGCTCAACATCATGGCCGACACTATCGTTGATAAAATCGACAGCCTGCTTTTTGAGCAAAGAAAACTTCAAACAACGCTGGAAAGCATTACAGACGGAATTGTTGTTATTGACAATGTAAGGAAAATTCTTATTGCAAACAGTTCCTTTCACGAGATGTTCAGTATTGATTTCGCCGTTACAAACAGGATTTATTATGAGGTTATCAGAAGCAGATCGCTTAATTCTAAAATTGAATACGCGCTGACAGGTGGGACTCAATTACAGTTTGAAGAGAAAATGATCAAAGGCAGAATTCTTGACGTTTCTATAAAACCGATAAGCGCAGAAAAGGCGATGCAGGGGATTCTGGTTGTGCTTCATGACATCACTGAGAAGAAAAAAATTGAACAGATTAAAACAGATCTCGTCAGTAATATGTCTCATGAGTTAAAGACTCCTATTGCCATAATAAAAGGATACCTCGAGACCATTGAGGAAAACATTGAGAATAAGGAACTTTCAAGAGACTTTATTCGAAAGGCTATCATCAATGCCGAGAGGCAGAATGCTATTATCAATGACATATTGAAGCTGAATATGCTTGAAACTTCTTCAGATTATCTGGTTGAGACCATCAATGTCAGAGAGATCATCGAGAACTGTGTCGAACTGCTGAAGCAAAAGGCTAAAAATAAAAATATTTCAATTACAGTGCATAACCTTGAAGCGCTTGATGAGCCTTTACAGGCCAGCCGGTTTCTTGTTGAAGAGATTTATTTTAACCTTATTGATAATGCCCTTAATTACACAAATGATAATGGCCTGGTAAAAATAAGCGCAAAAAAACAGGGTTTGAATAAAATTGTTACGGTGAGTGATAACGGTATTGGTATTCCTCAAAATGCACTGGACAGGATTTTCGAACGTTTTTATAGAGTTGATAAAAGCAGATCGCGCGATACTGGAGGCACAGGACTTGGCTTGTCGATTGTTAAACACGCTGCAGATCTTTTAGGTTGGGAAATCATGGTGAGCTCAGATGGCGCGGGCTCAACTTTCAGCATAACATTTTAATTAATCCTCCCTTAAATTATTCCCTTGTGTTTTTTATAAATGTATATTATGTAATATATGAGTTGACATACAGGTATATACGGTAAAATCTTAGCGGAAAATTTTAATAGTTGTATTACATATGCACAGAAGGTTTTTGGAAACAAGTTTTTTTCTTTCGAAAAAATGGGGCAGACAGATCCTGATTGCCATTCTGGCGCTGACCTTTATCACGGCCCTGTTTATTCCCGGTCTCAAAATTTCAACTTCCCGACAGGATCTTATTCCGGCAGATCACCCTGAACAGGCCAGGTATCTTAAGTTTGTTAAAGAATTTGGCGCTGCTGACAATCTCATCCTTGTTCTTGAGGGCGAGACAGACGTGCTTAAGGCTTCAGCCGACGCTTTTGCTGCTGAGTTGAATAAAGAAACCAAATGGGTTGATTCAATTTTTTACCGGGTGGACACCGACTTGGTTATGCGTCATGCTCCGCTTTTTGTGCCGGAAGATCAGCTTGAAGCGGGCCTGAAAATTCTGCGGAAACGGCAGTCCGTTATCACTAAAGTTACTAATTTGAACAATCTCATTGAAATACTCAATGAGATTAAAACATCAATGAAAATTTCGTCGAGTCAATTCGATCCTGAAATAGCACAATATGTTATACATGGACTAAACACTTTTTTTCAGGAGTGGGGAGAATGGATCAATGACCCCACGCATAACAGCATAGAGATGCTCAATAAGCTCCTTCTTCCTCCCGGAGGAAAGGCCGCTGAAGATTTTATAAAAAGCGACGGGTTCCTTTTTTCGCGGAATTACCAGATGCTTTTTCTTATGGTCCAGCCGAAAAATTACAGCGATGACATCACTTATCTTCGCCCTTTTATCTCTGATATGAGAAAAGCCTGTAATCGCGTTTATGCGAAGTACCCGAGCATAAATGACAAAATCAAAGTCGCGTTTACCGGAATGCCGGCCCATGTGCTTGCCGAAACTGAAACGATTTATTCAGATGTTGGCCGCGCAGGAATCATATCCACCATCCTTGTTGTAATAATTCTTTTTTTCGGATTTGGTTCAGTGAGAAAGATGATCATTGGAGTTGTGCCCCTGGCCTGCGGCATGGTAATCACCCTGGGGGTCATCTCAATGACTCTGGGCAGGCTCAATCTCATCAGCTCGGCATTTCTTGCGGTTCTTTTCGGGATCGGTATAGATTTCGGTATTTACCTCATCAGGCGCACAGAAGAAGAACTGGGCAATGGTCTGTCGAATGAGGAGGCGGTACATAAAGCTGTGGTGCTTACCGGTAAAGGGATCATAACCGGCGGTTTTACTACTGGACTCGCTTTTCTCGCAATCGTTTTATCGGATTTTACCGGTTATTCCGAGCTCGGTATTGTTGCCGGCCTGGGAGTCTTTATTGTTTTAATCGTCACGCTGCTTATGATGCCGCCAATTTTAATTCACTATAAAGTTGAACCACGGCAGGATGATGTTGAGCCAAGCATCCCTTCCGCGGTGAGTGCCAGAAAAGGGCGTACCCTGTGGCTGATTCTCGTCCCATCCATACTTGTTACCCTGTTCAGTGTTTATGCGGCATTTAATATTAAGATGGATTACAACGTGCTCAAGCTGTTGCCAAGGAATACTGAATCTACCCAGTATAACATAAAGATGGAGCAAAACAGTAATTACAAGTCATCCATTGCTTTTATAACAACCAAAGATTATAATGAGCTCAAACAGCTGTCAGAAAAGCTGAAAAAACTGTCAACTATAAGCCGCATTGACTCAATGGCAGAAGTTATTCCTGACAGGCAGGATGAAAAGATTAAAATTATCAGAAAATATAAAAACTATTTTCATAATTTCGGCATTCCCTATTATCCTTCAACTGCTGCTCCTTCGGAATATGCTGCATCATTAACCGAGATATCAAATTTTCTGGCTGATGCCCAGGAAGACGCATTTGCAGCCGGTCATGCGAATCTTGTTGATAATCTTGAAAAAGCGATTGTCAGCATTGATACTGTGGCTGATCAGTTTAAGGGTGAGAATAGAGCTTTCGCTGTAAAAAGAACCAGTAATTTTGAGAAGGAATTATATCATAACATCAATAAATTAACCGAGGTTATCCAGGACTGGCTTAATGTTAAATCATTTTCAGAAACTGATCTGTCACCCGAGTTTGCTAATCATTTTAAAAGTCCCAATGGGACCTATGTTATTTATGTGTCTCCAAGCGGGGATATATGGAATCTGAAATTTCTCGATAAATTTGTCTCTGAATTGAGAAGCGTATCAAAGGCCGTTACCGGATTTCCCGTAACCCACCGTGTTTATGTCCGGCTTGCCGCCAGGGCGATTATTGAGGCGGTGATTTTTTCATTTATAATTGTGATACTTCTTCTTGCCCTGGATTTCAGGAGGATAAACGCGGTCATTCTTTCCCTGGTGCCTCTCATGGTGGGGATGATATGGCTGCAGGCTGGAGTATATATAGCCGGTATCAGTTATAATGTTGCCAACATTGCCGGCCTGCCCCTTCTTCTGGGGCTGGGAGTAGTTTACGGGGTACACATTGTACATCGCTGGCTTGAAAATCCCCGCATCACCGCCTTTGCTGCGTCTCATACGACCGGACGGGGCGTTTCTTTCGCGGCATTTACCACTATATCGGGATTGTTAAGCATTGTTTTTGCCCGGCATGGAGGAGTTTCATCCTTCGGGATTATTTTACTTATGGGTATCGCCTTCTGTCTTATTACGGCACTTTTTCTCTTGCCAACTATTATAGATTTATTATATCTTAGAACAAAACATGGAGAAGATAATGAAAAGAAGTAGAAAGATTTTTTTACTGATGCTGTTTTTTCTTTTTTCCATTTTTATAATGTATGATTATAATACTGTTCAGGGTGCCGGAAATTCAAAAATAAATTTTGTTATCGTAAATGCCGGGGGGTCAGAAATCGGCGAACAGGGAGATCAGATTATTACCCAGTTTCTCGATATTCTTACCAAAGAAACTTCATTAAAAAGAAGCATGGTTGAAGGACAGTATTTTAATGATATTTCCCTGGCAAAAGCCTTTATCAAAAAGAATAGCAATTCTTTTGTCATGGGATCACTGGGCTTTTTTCTTTCCAACAGGGATTCCTATAACCTGGTGCCTCTTTCTCTGATTATTGCCGGTGGGAAAAATACCGAGCAGTATTATGTTATTGTTAAAAAAGGTTCTTATAAGTCGCTGGATTCCTTAAAAGGGAAGGTCATGAGCGGCAATGTCCTTTATGAGGATACCAGGTTTATAAACAATGTCATTTTTGATGGTAAAATCAATATAACAGAGTATTTTAAAGTACAACCCACTGCGAGACCGCTCTCGGCAGTCAGAAAAGTCACTACCGGTGCAATTGATGCGGTATTGCTAACCGGGATGCAGTATGAAAGCCTGAAGAAAATACAGTCAACATTCCAGAATATTGATGTTGTGTACCGCTCTGCGGAATTCCCCCGTGTAGGATTTATGATGGTTGATACGGAGTCGACTCAGAGCGTAAAGCAGGAGATTCTTAACGCGGTAGTCAAGATGACACGTCTTGAGGAAGGAAAAAAGGTATGCCAGAATTTTGGCATTACCGGATTTGAAAATATACCTTCGGAGTCCCTGAATGAAGCGATTTCCAAGTATTCCAGCGGCAATTAGTTTAGCAGTTCTCACCGTATTTTGCTCCTGTACGAGACAGGGTTCATCCCTGAGGCTTTACACTCCCGGGATCGGTCCTGACTGGTATAATCAGGATATTTCGAATCTTGCGATATCGAATGATGCGGATTCCCTTGCGCGAATAGCAATTTACCTGAGCCAGCGCTATGCCTGTGATGGCCAGAAATATTATGCCTACAGGCTGGCTCAGAAGGCGTTTGAGCTTAATGGGGAAGACCGCTATATTGCCCTGAGTCTTTCCCATACTGCATACCTGCTTGCCGATATAGAACAGGATGAAGACAGGATGGTTGAATTTGCTGAAATCGGGCTTAATGCTGCTGAGAAAGCCGGAAAGGAAAAAAACGATCCTGAAGCGAATTATTATTATGCCTTGCATCTGGGCTTGGTCCTTAAAACAAAGGGGCTTTTCGCCCTTGGCAAGCTGCCTAAACTTCAGGAGGCTTTAAAAATTTCCATGGAGAAGCCCGGACAGGACATGGGGGGCCCTCTACGCGTGTTGGGAATGCTGTACCTTTCCGCGCCGGCCTGGCCTCAGGGGATCGGTGACATTGAAAAGGCCCTGGAGCTTCTGTCTGAAGCATCTGTCCGCTATCCGGCTCATCCCCAGAACCACATTTTTTATGCTAAAGCGCTGATAGAAGACGATGATTATGAAAACGCGGCAGCGGCCCTGCAGAAAGCTGAAAAAATGGCCATTGAAGAGATATGGGGGCCCCATTATATGAAGAAGTGGACTGATGATATAAAGCAGCTGCAGAAAAAAATTCCCCAAAAAAATGATGAGTGAGCCAACAGGTTTGTTGCTCACTTTCTTGTTTTAACGCGGTAACGAAGAATTATTCCTCCCAGATTTAAGATAAATACAAGCATTATCAGTATTATTGCTGTGCCATATTGCAGTGGGCGTGTTTCCTGTATGTGGGTCCCGGCTGTAGCGAGCACGTATATATGATAGGGCAGGGCCATAATTTCATGAAATATTGAGGAAGGATATTCCGGGGTGTAAAATGCGGCGGCAGTGAACATGATCGGCGCCGTTTCCCCTGCTGCCCTGCCCATGCTGAGCATGATGCCGGTAAGTATTCCCGGAAGGGCTGTGGGCAGCACGATTTTGTAGATGGTCTGCCATTTTGTGGCCCCCAGAGAAAAGGATGCTTCCCTGTATGTGCCAGGAACAACACCCAGGGCTTCCTCTGTAGACCGGATGATGATGGGAAGATTCAGCACTCCAAGAGTAAGTGAGCCGGCCAGAATTGAAACTCCGAAATCAAAAAAAACAACAAAAAAACTGAGACCGAACAAGCCGAAAACAACAGATGGTATGCCCGCGAGGTTATTGATGCCGATACGTATTATTTTTACGAGCCGCTGATTTTTAGCATATTCAGTGAGATAAATAGCGGTTATGATTCCTATGGGTATTGAAATGACTGATGACCCGATCATGAGATACGCTGTTCCGATAATTGCCGGATAAATTCCCCCTTCAGTCATTTCATTCCGGGGCATCTCAGTGATGAATTCCCATGAAAGTGCTGAAAACCCATTGGTAAAAATATATCCCAGAAGGATTAAAAGAAAAAGTATAACTAAAAAGGATAATGATTTAATCACGCTAAAGATCATCTTTTCAGAAAGATCATCGTGACTAATTGACGTAACTGTTTTTTTTAAAGGGGAAATAAATGGGAAACCTTTCATCAGTTTGCCTTAAATTTATATTTATTTGAAAGATAATCAGTAATAAGATTAACAATAAAAGTGATTATAAACAGGATTATGCCAATGGCAAAAAGTGCATGATAATGATCTCCTCCAACAGGAGCTTCCCCCATCTCGGCGGCTATGTTGGATGTCAGGGGGCGCACCGGAGAAAAAATCGAGTCGGGCATTGTCGTGGCACCGCCTGCAACCATGAGCACTACCATTGTTTCCCCGAGAACCCGGGATATCCCCAATATTATTGCGGTCCATATTCCCGACAGGGATGCGGGAATAGTAATATGAAAAATGGTTTTCCACCTGTTAGCGCCAAGAGCGTATGACGCCTCTTTTAGGGAAATGGGAACGGATGAAATTGCGTCTTCTGATATACTGGCGATTGTTGGAATTGCCATGAAAGCCAGCATGATTGAGGCGTTGAGCAGGTTGAGGCCGGTATCGAGCCCCAGGTAATCCTGGAGAACCGGAGCGAGGACCACCATGCCGAAAAACCCGATAATAACTGAAGGAATTGACGCTATGATTTCTATTGCAGGCTTGATAATTTCTCGTATCAATGGGCTGGCCAGTTCCGAGAGATACACCGCAATCGAAAGACTCAGAGGTACTGCTAAGATCGAAGCAAGCAATGTAACGGAAAGAGAGGCCGTAATGAGGGGGAAAATCCCATATCGGGGATTCTCGCTTGTCGGGTACCAGTCTGTACCTAAAATGAAATCATTCAGGGAAACTGATTTGAATATTGGAAGTCCTTCCTTAAACAGGAAAATCATGATGAGCAGCAGCACAATAAGGCATGCAAAGGCGATGACAGAAAATAATTTTTGAATGATTATATCGTAGAGGATGTTTCTATATACTTTCATACTATGCGTTACACTGATATAAAGGTATTGTAACAGGAAATTGTCGGTAAAATGTTAAGAAAATATAAAGAAAATGTCAGGGAATCATAAAAACTACATCCGGGCGGATCAGGTACCTGCCCTGTTGTGCAAATCAGCAAGAATGAGGAGTCCATAAAGGCTCTCAATATGGGGGACGGTTATGCCCTGTTCGGATGCTATGCGGAGAGCGTTTCCAAGTATTGCTTCAACTTCCAGGGGGCGTTTATTCTCAAAATCAAGCAGCATGCTCGTTTTATATGGCTTCATCACTCTGGTATCATCCAGATTTTTTTTAATTATATCTTCAGAGAGAGCGGTGCCTGTTTTTTCCGCAAGCAGTGCAACTTCCTTCATTACTTCTTCGATAAGATGAAATGTTGCTTCTGATTCCATCATCGATTTTGTATCAGCACCGCCTGCAAGAACTGATATCGGGTTAAAAGGTGCGTTCCAGATAAGTTTTTTCCATCGTGCCGCAGTTATGTTTGTATCAATTTCACAGGGAACGCCGCTTTTTTTTAATAGTGAACAGAGCAGCTCAACTTTTTCTGATATGCCGGAAGGATAGGTCCCGATTACGATCCTGCCATAATCCTGATGGTCAATATTTCCTGGAGAGTTTCTGCTCACACAGATAAACGCAAGAGCACTTATTATCTCATTATCAGGGAATGATGACCTAACCGGTTTTTCAATACCGATGCCATTTTGCATGAGAACAATTGACGTGCCCGGATGAACAGTTTTTTTTATCATTGAAACGATATCGATTTCAGGGAGGACTTTTGTCGCAACAATGATATAATCAGGTTTTTTACTGTATTCATCGGCAGTGCGGATTACCTCGTCAGGTTTATAAGTAAAGTTTCCGTAAATGCTTTGAACAGAAATCCCGTTTTTTTTAACAATGTCATAGTCTGACCGGCACAGGGTTGACACGCGTGCTCCTGCCTGAAATAGCTTTCCCCCATAAAAGCTCCCGACAGCCCCTGTTCCAACAAGTAATATTTCCGGGTTATTCTGATTCATAGTATTTAATTTACTTCCATGAACAGACATAGATAGCAGGAATATTTATAATGTCAAGAATGGTTTTTTTATTAATGATTTTCTTTTAAAACGGCTCAATAAATTGACTTGACGTATACGTCTATCTTCTTACGATGATATGTCGATACGGGGTATAATTTAGTTTTGCATGATTTTGGCGGAGGTTTTATGGGTTCAATTTCAACAGGATCGATCATCCTTTATATTATTTTAGCTGTTGTTGTCGCGCTTCTTGTGGCTGGTTATTTTTTTCTGAGAAAGAAAATGAAGGCGAAACTTGATGATCAGCAGTCACTGGTCAATCAGCATAAAGTCCCCGTATCCATTCTTGTACTTGAAAAAAGAAAAGACCGGGTCACCAATGCGAATATTCCCAAATCCGTGATGGAACAAATCCCGAAAATTTATAAAGTAAGGAAAGTCCCCATTGTGAAGGCCAAAATCGGCCCGCAGGTCATGGATCTTCTCTGTGATGAGGATGTTTTCGATAAATTACCTGAAAGAAAAACAGTGCGGGTCGATCTTGCCGGAATTTTTATTGCAGGGTTTAAACCCGGTAAAAAATAATTTGCAATTTTTTTTATTAATCGTAACACTTATTTCAGGATATGCTTGATTTTTTTTGTTCATCCTGTATTGTTTCACTCAGGTGTAACTGGCTTCTGGTTTAATACTGCTGCATTGAAGTTATATTTCTGACATTTACATTGCTTTAATCATTCTGTATCTATATTGGACGAGGGTCAGTATTATTTTATGATGCAGTTTAACAGTTCAGAACAATCCAAGTTTAAAGGTGGATGTGATGAGAGATATTACAAGTAATCTTTTAGCCAATAAATTTGTTAAACTTGTAGAGGAAAATCACCAGGAGATTGTTGAGCAGTATATGAATGACCTTCTCAGGAATGATAAAACCATTGCGTACCGCAGTCTTGATAAACAGAAAATTTATGAAATTGGTGATAATGTATACAGAGAATTATCACAATGGCTCTCAAGGGGTTCGCAAAAGAATGAAATTGGCGGTTTTTATGAGAAATTAGGGAAATTAAGATTTCAGCAGGGGGTCCCGGTTTCTCAGGTGTTTCATGCTCTGGTCCTGCTAAAAAGACATATGTGGCTTTTTGTTAAAAAGAGGCTTGAGAATGATATCACAGACTATAAACAGCTAATAGAATTGCTCAATAAAGTTATACTTTTTTTTGACAGGGCGATTTTTCATATGCTTTCTGGTTATGAAAAAGAAAATACAAAAAGATGGTAGGCTAATAAATTTTTAAATAAAATTTAAAATAATTTATTAATAATATTGACAAATATTGACTTAAAATTATTTATATACTACCTTTGAAACATATAAGTGAATGATAGAAGATTTTTTAATGTTTTTTGAAAATATTTAAAAAATAAACGAAAAAATCTTGACAAGAAAAGCTCATTTTACTATATGTTCTTTCACCTGATTGAGTGGAGTCAGGTGATCTTCAGAGTTGGTCCAGAGAGATTAAAACCATTTAATTAAGCGTTGCCTGAGGCAACGAACTGATTAAGAATAATCTCCAAGCAAATAAATTTGTTGGGGATTTTTTTATCTCTAGTTCTTTGAAAACTGAGTAGTATGGAAACTTTTGAACGCTTTGCGTCCTCCTCATTTTGAGGAAAACTCTGTAAATAAATAAATCAATATAGATTTATCTATCACGGAGAGTTTGATTCTGGCTCAGAACGAACGCTGGCGGCGCGTTTTAAACATGCAAGTCGAACGAGAATCCCGGTGCTTGCATTGGGAGGAAAGTGGCGAACGGGTGAGTAACACGTGGATAATCTGCCTTCAGGATTGGGACAACCACTGGAAACGGTGGCTAATACCAAATAAGATGGTAGTTGCACATGTAGCAGCCATTAAAGGTGGGGACTTTCGGGCCTACCACCTGAAGATGAGTCCGCGGCCCATTAGCTTGTTGGTGGGGTAATGGCCTACCAAGGCGACGATGGGTAGCCGGCCTGAGAGGGTGAACGGCCACATTGGGACTGAGATACGGCCCAGACTCCTACGGGAGGCAGCAGTTAAGAATCTTGCGCAATGGGGGCAACCCTGACGCAGCGACGCCGCGTGGATGATGAAGGCCTTCGGGTTGTAAAGTCCGGTAAGCAGGGAAGAATAAGCAACGGGTAATATTCGTTGTGATGACGGTACCTGCCTAAAGCCCCGGCTAACTACGTGCCAGCAGCCGCGGTAATACGTATGGGGCGAGCGTTGTTCGGAATTATTGGGCGTAAAGGGCGTCTAGGCGGGGGATTAAGTTAGGTGTGAAAGCCATGGGCTCAACCCAAGAATTGCATCTAAAACTGGTTCTCTTGAGTTCGGGAGAGGAGAGCGGAATTCCCGGTGTAGCGGTGAAATGCGTAGATATCGGGAAGAACACCAGTGGCGAAGGCGGCTCTCTGGCCTAGAACTGACGCTAAGGCGCGAAAGCGTGGGGAGCGAACGGGATTAGATACCCCGGTAGTCCACGCCGTAAACGTTGTATACTAGGTGTTAGTGGCTTGTCCACTAGTGCCGCAGCAAACGC
>DAIUKG010000058.1:0-15995 GCA_036848375.1 Spirochaetota bacterium | reverse complement strand
AAACTCTTATATTATGCAAGTTGACGATGAATAAAGAAGTAAGAATCATTTATGACGATCTTTTCCTCAGTGATTATATTACCGCATCATGTGAAGTCCCCAACAGGGTTCGCATGATTTACGATGAGTTTGCCCCCCTGTATGAAATAATCAAACCCGAACCCTGTTCCGATGAAGATATTCTACGATGCCATTCTGAAGGATTACTGTTATGTGAAAAAAATGATCCAGGAAGATATGAAATTTCCAGGCTGGCTGCCGGAGGTGCAATTAAAGCTGCTGAATTATCTTTAGAAGGTTTTCTTCCTTTTGCCGTTATCAGGCCTCCGGGACATCATGCGAACCCGGATCATAACTGGGGTTTTTGCTTTTTCAACAATATGGGAATCGCATTGATGAAATTACTAAGCACTAACCAGATTAACAGGGCTGTTGTTCTTGATATCGATCTTCATTTTGGGGACGGCACTGATGCGATCTTTAAAAATAACGAAGCTGTTTCAGTATATAATATTCAATCATCAAACAGAGATGACTTTATTAAAACAACAGAAAATACCCTGGCTGGCGCAGGCCCGTCGGATGTTATCGGGATCTCTGCCGGTTTTGATCAGTACATAAAGGATTGGGGCGCGAACCTGACAACTGAGGATTATGAAACAATTGGAGAAATTGCGGGGGCCTTTTCCAGAAAACATTGTGGCGGGAAAATATTCATTATACTTGAGGGTGGGTATTATCTCCCGGATCTCGGGGTGAATGCTCACTCACTTTTAAAAGGTGTGCATAAAGCTCTCTCATAAATTTTATGAATTTTTCTTGATTTTATTGTCCGGGACTGCTAACATAAAATTATGGCAAAACAAACAGATAAAAGAAATAAAACAAGAGTTGAATTCAGATCGGAAGCAACGGTAAAATACAATGACAAAACTATTACCGGAACGATTAGCAACCTCAGTTTAAAGGGCCTTCTGCTTAATTGTACAGAAAAACTCCCTGTAAACACGACAGTGGACATAACTATCACTCTGAGCGGCTCCACCACCAATCTATCAATCAACATAAATGGTAAAGTTATTCGCCTCGAAGACAATGGAATGGCTATCGAGTTCTTTGAAATGGAACTTGACAGTTTTATCCATCTCAGAAACATTATATTTTATGCTGACAGGGAGTTGCATGAATTCTACGAATTTATGTAATTTTTCGTTATCATGATTTTATTATAGCAAACCTTCCTTTTGATATCCCATTATTATTTAGAGGTATAATAATGCTCGAGTCTCTTGACTATATTGATGAAGATGGATCGAACGTTCCATGCGAGATAACGGTTTTTGCGCTTTCAACCTGCGGATTTTGCAAGCGAAGTCTGATGTTCCTTCGGGATAATCATATTCGTTTTAAATATATCTATGTTGATTTACTCGATATGGAATTAAAAGAAAAAGTCAAATCAGCTCTTTCCGATAAATTTACAACACGGATAGGGTTCCCCTTTGCCGTCCTTAATGGCAATGAATATCTGCGCGGATTTAATCAGGAAGAATGGGCAAAAAAACTATTATAAAAGGTTGAACGGAACCATGCCGCAGACGAAAACCTCTGAAGATACGCAATTATTTATCTCCATGGTCGCAAAAAAACAGGGATGGAAATTAAACCCTGATAAAGAATTTATATCCATTCTTGTTGAAGGACTGACGGTAAATTATAACAGATACGGTTATTATTCATGTCCCTGTCGAGACGCGTCCGGGACCAGGTCGCGCGACAGGGACATCATCTGTCCCTGTGCATACTGCAAACCTGACCAGGAAGAATACGGGCACTGTTATTGTGGACTGTATTTAACGAAAAAATTTTTTGCTTCAGGTAAAAAACCCTCATCCATCCCTGAACGCAGGCCGGAAGATTTAGATTCATAACATCCTCAGCTTCCCTGGCTTTTCGAAAAAAATCTTCCCAAAAACAGGGACGAAATTTTGAAATAAACTGATAGAGGAAATGATATTATCAGGGAAAATCCGATTATATAACCTGCACTGACAATATAGGTTAACCATAGTGAATAGGGGAATGGTCCGATCTTATAACTTCCCATAAGTCCGAGTTTTTCAGCGTCCGGAGCGATCTTTTGTGCAATATCAGAAAAAAATGATTTCATGGCAATTACCTCAAGAGCCTTGGGATATTGTGAACCTATATTCCATTGGATCGATTTTGTCACTCCGATAGCATGTCCCGATATGTAATAAATCACCATCAGGCATACTGCAAGGACCGAACAGGAAATTATAATATAGGACAAGATGCTCAACCACCGTTCTTTCATTAATGTTTTTAATGTAGACACCAGATCATTGAGAGTGGACGTTTCGACAATAATCGGGGGGATGACAACAATAGCGATAAGGGCACTTGTGGCGCAAAAAAGATTTACCAGAAACATTGGGAGTGTTAACAATGATACAATAAATGGTCCTGCTTGGGGAAGCAAACCAAGTGTACTTAGCCCGACTTCGATCAGAATTATAAGCGTTATTCCCAATACGATTACAAAGGATGTTAAAAGTATATATGGAACATACTTCAATGACTTCTTAAAAATTGTAAACAATCCGGAAATTTCATTTGAACGTGTTGATAAAGAATAAACAGTAGCGTAACCAAGGCATAATGAAATAAAACATAAAATCATTCCAATGTTATGGACCAGCAGAAAGAAAAAACTTTTTAATCCTGTTGCGAAAGCCGCAATAAGGAAAAGGAAATACAGGATGATCCCGATTCCCAGAAATAGCCATGTTATACCATATGTTTTTTTAAATCTAGTGAGATCAAAATCATCCATGATTTTAAAAAAGTTTGATTCCACAGTTTTCTCCCCTTTCAAATATTTTAATCCAGCATTTCATCTATCATTATTAAATTAATAATTTTTTGCAATATTAATTTTACTTGACTTTCGATATTGTTGTTGTTTATTGTTAATAGTTTTATCGTTTGCTTGATCTTCTTGTGATTTGGAGAATAAAAAAAGCTATTAAATTGTTTTCCCCAATAATCCACTTACAAGATTAAATCTGACAATCATCTAAACACATTACCTGTAATGCGTTATGTGTTTTCAAAATGATAATGTCGAGAGCAAAACGATTTAATTTAATCAACTTCTACGAGGTATGAAATGACAGTCAACATTTACGCCGGGAATCTTTCTTATGACATGACCGATGATTCACTCAGAGATGTTTTTGCACAGCATGGTGAGGTAAGTTCTGCAAAAGTCGTCTTTGACCGGAACACAGGTAGATCAAGAGGGTTCGGATTTGTAGAAATGCCAAACAATGAAGAGGCTCAAAAAGCAATTGAATCATTGAATGGCAGCGAGGTCATGGGAAGGAATATGAGAGTAAATGAAGCCCGCCCGCGAAAAGAAAAAATGTAATACAATGCTGGTGCCATTTATAGGAAAGTGACATATTTGTTACATGTTTAAAATAAAAGCCATTATACCATGAAGCAAAGCGGTGCAAAAAAGAAGTGCACCGCTTTTTTTATGAATTCCAATTTTAACTTTTATAATATGCAAACCACTTAAAAGCTGGAAAATAACGAGCAGCAGGTTTAGTAGCCCCAGCAAGGACACTATTGAAATTCCGCCTATCTCCATATATAACTCTCCTTAAAGTTATTTAGCTTTAATCGTTATTGTATGCGGGCCGGAGCTCCCATGAAGATTACAATTTGCCATAGCTTCAATTTTTGTGTCTTCATTTAGAGTGAATTGAACTTCTTCTGAAAAATTTTCGTTCCCGGGTAGATTTTTAGAAGTAAAATCCCATCGGGCAATTTCTTTATCATTCGCTTTTACATAGACCCAGTTAGTATGGTGAAACCGGTTATTCCCATTGTGATGAATATTTATCTTAATGGTTATAACACTTCCTTTAGATGCCTCTGAAGGAACAATAATCTCTACTGAAGACTTATTAGCTTTAAGATATGATGCTGACAAAAGGAGCGCGATGGCCAGGAAGCAGGTAATAATTATTCCATTTTTATGAAACATACTCATACCTCCACAAATAGTTTCTGAATCTACAGAAATTATAATAGCATAAATTGGGGTGTCAATACCGAATTTAGTGATATTTCGATTAAAAAATAATTTATTAAGATGAAAACACTGAATTAACGTTTAAGTTACTGTTTTTTAGTTGATTGATTTTAATTTATTATAATTTATGTTTAATAATTTTCATGAAAAACCACATCTACGATCATTATGTTAAATAATATTAAAAAATCGAAAATTAAAGCTTTTTTTGATCAAAGGATTACATACTTTCTCATTGCTGTAACATTTGGCTATTCTCTGTATTATTTCAATTATTTTGAAACACCTTCGGCCGACTACGTCGGGAATTTCATGCCCAGAGTATTTGATTATCTTCAGGGAAATTTTCCAGGCTTTAATTTTAAAATTTTACCACTTTATCCTCTCCTTTTATCATTTCTCACTCCTTTTAATAGAACCCAGTTATTTGACCCAATATATAGTACGGCTCTATATCTAAACATTATCCTGTTCATCCCCTATCTGTTTTTAACCTACAGAATTTATACACACTTTTTATCAGAAAAGATGTCCCGGCTTGCACTTCTTTTCCTCTCTTTCAATGGCTATACCGTTTATATGGTTATTAATGCAGAATTGGAAATGCTTTTAAGCTTTCTCATCGTACTGACATTTTATTGTATTCTGAATAAATCATCCGCATCATATCTAATATCATTCTTTGTAGGTATCACCAAATGGGATTCAGTATTTATCATCCCTGCTGCGATGATCAGTGATTTCTTTTTCAGAAAAAAAAGATTCCTGGCGCTTCTCGGGGGATGCTTTGCTTCCCTGGGCCTCATTGCCTGGATTCTTATGAGTATGATCCTTCCGCCCCAAATACACAATCCGTATATTGGAGAAATATCCCGGAGAGTCCCCAATATATATCTTTTTATAATGGATATATTATTTGTCGCGACCGGATTTGTGCAATGGGCGGGAAGTTATTTATATAACAATTTTTCCTCATGGATTTTTATCTCACCTTTATACCTTTTATTATTAATAATACTTATTCTAACATTTTTTTTGATTATACTGGGGATCAGGAAATTAATTCTCAATCGTACCAGCGATGCTCTTGCGTTATTGACTTTTTTTTGTGGCTTTATTCTCATTCATTCAATTTACCAGAATTCTAAAACACGGTATTTTGTTCCAATTTTATGGCTGGTTAATTTCTTGATATTTTACGCATTTGAAAAAGACATTCTTCCCTTTATTAAAAAGAAACTGAACAATGTCACTTTTCAAAATTCCTGGTCCAAACCGATAATTCTTCTGACGAGCGGATTGTTACTCTTGGTGTATTTATCATCCTTCATCCCCTTCGTGTTTGAAAATAAAAGCATCATTATAATTTTCGCTCTTTCTTTTACCGCTATAGGTTCATATTTAATCATTCCAGGTCGGGATATAGCATCCAGAAAATCGATGATAATTATTGTGGTGCTGATTGGAATTTTAATAAACCTGCAATGTTATTTTTGCATCAATATGATGGATCATTACAGCCTTAGAAGAGTTGAATTTAAAGATGTCGCATTATGGTTTAAGGAGAACTCAACGGCAGACGATATCCTTTTAATCTCTGAGTCAAATATCCCCAAATATTACACTGGATTTCCCCAAAAACGTTTTTTTGAAACGAAATTGTTGAAATCTAAAGACTACAAGTCATTGCCGGATGAACTGAGCACAAAAAACATAAATTTCATTTTTATTGACAACTTCTACATTGAACGTTTGAAAGTCGGGGATAAAAATTCCTTCTATAGGAAAGCCGATATTTTAAAAGATTTACGCGACAATTTTAAATTTGATAAAAGGTATTCAATAGAAAAAATTTTTACCTATTCAGAACAACAAAAAAGTTACCTGTTACGTTTTTCATCCTCGAATCGCCAATAATTCTTTCTTGGATAAAGAAATATTGACAGATATCAAGATTGATGGTACATGACTTTGCCGGGTAATAATAATGAGAATACTATTAAGGGAAAAACCATGAAGCTTATAATTCAAATTCCTTGTTATAATGAAGCAGAGACTCTTCCGGTCACCTTGAAAGAGTTGCCCAGAAAAGTTGATGGATTCGACAAAGTTGAATGGCTTATTATTAATGATGGCAGCACGGATGAAACAGTACAGGTTGCATTAAAAAATGGCGTTGACCATATTGTTTCTTTCAAAAAGAATAGAGGTCTCGCCGAAGTGTTCAAAGCAGGGCTTGATGCCTGCATTCATTTTGGTGCTGATGTAATCGTCAACACTGATGCAGATAACCAGTATGATGCCTCGGATATACCGAAATTGACTGAGCCGATCCTCTCAGGAAAGGCAGAGATCGTTATTGGAGCCCGCCCGATCACCCAGATTAAACACTTTTCTCTGATAAAAAAAATATTACAGAAGTTCGGCAGCTATGTAGTCCGCAACGTGAGCAAGACCGATATTCCTGATGCCCCCAGCGGCTTTAGAGCGATAAGTCGCGATGCAGCAATGAAACTTAATGTTTTTAATAATTATACCTATACACTTGAAACCATTATTCAGGCGGGCAGAAAAAACATGGCAATTACCTGGGTTGATATTAATGTTAACGAGGATTTAAGACCCTCCCGTCTGGTAAAAAGTATTTTTATGTATATTAAAAAATCTCTAATTACGATTATCCGTATTTTCATGATTTACGAGCCTTTTGTCTTTTTTATGAGAATAGGCATTTTTACAATTTTAGCGGGGATATTGCTTGGCCTTCGTTATATCTTTTTTCTTTTCAGCGGCGATGGATCCGGCCATGTCCAATCCCTAATTCTTTCCAGCATTTTACTTGTCGTTGGATTTCAAACATTGATCACAGCATTTATCGCAGATCTTCTGTCTGCCAACCGCAAGCTTCTGGAAGATATACAATATCGAATTAAGAAGAAAGAGTGACCCTGATTCATGTCTATTACAGAAAATAAAATCGATACCGATAGCGTTGCAGGGAATTCCACCAGTGATGACCTGCAAACAATTATAACTGAAAGAAAGCAAAGAATATTTAATTATAAAACATTGATATTTCTTCTTTTTTCCATAATCCTTGCATTTTTTCTTATAAAAAGTATCGATACTAATAAAACCTATGATACCCTCAAAAATGCCGATTTCGCATTAATGTCATTATCTATTCTCATTTATGCATTTTCAAATTTTTTTAAAATGATTCGATTCAAAGTACTATTAAAAAATAAAATTCCTCTATATAAATTTTATACTATTGTTTCTTATCACAATTTTTTCAATATGATCATGCCTGCAAGAACCGGTGAGTTAACACTGGTCTACTATCTAAAAAAAATCGGTGGTGTTAAAGCTTCAAAAGGTCTCCATTCACTGATACTCGCCAGAATATTTGATTTAATAGTAGTTTCAATATATTTCGTGATCGCGCTTCTTGTCTATTATGGGACTCAAACGTCAAAATCACTTCTCGCCCTGGGAATAATTGTGGGCTTGTTTTCATTTATATTCCTTTTAAAAATCAGTTTTGTCCTCTCATGGTCAACAAATGTTATAAAAAAAATATTCAAAGCAATTCACCTTGATAAACACCGGTTTGTCGTCTCCTTTATCAATAAATTAGTTGAAATAAATGATGAGTTTAAAAATTTTAATACTGGTTCTTATTTGCCTCTTATGATCCTGACCAGTGTTTTTGTATGGCTTGCATTGTATACACTATCGTATATAAGCATTATTGTATTAAATGTTGAAATAACTTATTTGAAAACAATAATCGGATCAACTGGAGCAATTTTAACCAATGTTTTACCAATCAACAGTTTCGGCAGTTTCGGAACACTCGAAGCAGGATGGACTGGGGGATTTATCCTTGTTGGGATGAGCGCTCAGGATGCCATTACAACAGGTTTCGGAGCACATGTTATAAATTTTTTGGCCAGTGCTGTCGTTGCACTGTTAAGTAAAATTGTATTTGAAATAAAACGATTATCGGTAAAAGAGTGAACAATTATCTGAAATAGCTGGACGGCTCTATCATAAAACACATTTTCAATTAAATAATCTGGATTTTTGATTAATGAATATTCGAAATTCTTTCATAACTGCAGTAAAATCCCTGGGCAAAAACAAGATGCGGACGGCCTTAACAAGCATTGGCGTCATCATCGGGGTTTCGTCTGTTATTATAATGATTGGCATCGGTTCAAGCGCCCAGATAGCGGTCAAAGACAAAATTTTAACCTATGGAGTAAATGCCATAGCAGTAAAAACTAATTTTAAAAATTTTAATAACGTTGACATAGAAAAAATCAAATCAACATTTTATCAGGTTAAATATATAACTCCGCTAAGTTATTCAAAATATGTCCCCGTTAAATATTTTAATAAAAACAGAGTTACTTTCATCTGGGGCGTTAATAATGATTATTTTAAACTTAAAAACTGGCCATTAAAATTTGGGCGCTATTTCTCGGAATATGAAATACTTTCTTATGAAAAAGTTGTTATTATCGGCAGTTCAATTCAGGAAGACTTCTTCGGGAACATTAATCCTGTAGGAAAAATCATTCTTATTAAAAATTTACCATTCAGGATAATTGGTGTTTTACAGGAAATGGGTACCGCACTTTCCGGAAGAGATTTCGACGATCTTGCCATCGTCCCCTACTCTACTTCCTCAATTAAGATTAAAGGAATCAGGGATTTTGAAGAATTCTACATCGGCGTCCATTCAGAAGACCAGATTGATTATCTTGTTCGGCTGTTACATAAATATTTTGCGAAAAATCATCCATTGACTCCTGACCGACGTGATCCAGTTAAAATTTCGACAAGCAAGGAAAAACTGGAAATGGCCCAATCTATTTCGAGATACTTATCAATTTTGCTCGCAGGCATCGCGTCAATTTCTCTTTTTGTTGGTGGCGTCGGGATCATGAATATAATGCTGGTTTCAGTAAGTGAGCGCACGAGAGAAATCGGGATACGGATGGCCATCGGCGCTAAAGGGCGCGATATCCTTATGCAGTTTCTCGTTGAATCAGTTATTTTAAGCTCAATCGGCGGAATCGTGGGAATAATAATCGGAATAGGAATATATTATACGATAATTATTTTTGTTGAATGGCCATTTGTTTTTTCTCTTGCCGGAATTCTCCTCTCGTTTTTATTTTCCAGTGTTGTAGGAATTTCATTCGGTTATTACCCGGCCCTAAAAGCATCTCAGTTAAATCCTATTGATGCCCTCAGAACAGAGTAATCTGTTGCAATTACGATACTGTGTAAAAAAAATATTACCACATTTTCGTTTATCGTAAACTGAAAAAACCGATTGTGGTTTCCTGCTCATTTATCGAGGACTTAAATATATAAAATTTTATTATAATGGCATAAGACATGCTTTATATTATTTAAATATGAAAGAAAAAAAAATAAAAATAGCTCTTTTCTCTGATGTATTAAAAGAAAATTTAGATGGCGTCACCTATACTCTTTTCAATATTATTAAAAGAGTCCCTAAAGATAAATTCGATTTTCTTTTTATTACGCCATATCCTCCGGATGATTTAGAGAACTTCCCTTTTCCAGTATATGTATGCAAATATATACGTTTTCCTTTATATAAAGATTATCCTTTTGCAATTCCAGATATTGATAAAAATCTGGTAAAATATCTTGATCAGTATAAACCGGATTTAATACACTATACCACTCCAGCCCTTCTGGGGCGCTATGCTGTTCGCTATGCACGATCCAGGAAAATACCGCTGACCAGCACCTATCACACCCATTTCAAGGCTTACCTTGAATATTATTTTAAATATTTTCCTGGAATAAAGACCTTGTTACACGGCCTTGTAAAAAAAATCATGCACTGGTTTTATAATCAGACGGATATGGTCTTTGTTCCAACCACGCCGATCCTGGATGAATTAGTTGATCTTGGCATTCAAAAAGAACGACTGATGATTTGGGGACGCGGCATCGATACCCAGATATTTAATCCCAAATTTCGTGATTCACAATTTATGGATAAATTATGCGGCAATAATACCTTGAAGATTCTGTTTGTCAGCCGCCTTGTGTGGGAAAAAGAAATAAAAACACTGGTCCGCATTTATAAAAAAATTAATAAAACACAGCCGAACATTAAATTTGTGATCGCCGGGAACGGGCCTCAACGAAACTATATGGAAAAAAGAATGCCTGATGCAGTTTTTACCGGTCAACTTACGGGATTCGAATTATCAAGAATATACGCATCAAGCGATATGTTTATTTTTCCTTCAATTACCGAAACATTCGGAAATGTAGTTCTCGAAGCACTTGCATCAGGACTCCCCGTAGTCGCTGCTGCTCAGGGCGGCCCTAAGGGAATAATTCAAAACGGTAAAACAGGGTATCTTGCCGTCCCCAAAGACATTCAAGATTTTTATGAAAAGATTAATTTATTTATCAATGATGAAAAGCATAGGGAGGAAGTTTCTGCCAATGCCCTCAACTATGCTATTACACAAAACTGGGATTCACTGTGTGATTTACTTTTTAAAACGTACGAAAGAATTTATATCCGTTCATCAATGAGCGAACTCGAGACAAATCAATTAGCACTGCAGTCAGTATAATTTTTTACTGCATGGGGAGAGTTTTATGCAAATTTTATTTATAACACATAAATATCCACCTTCAATAGGCGGAATGGAAAAACAAAGTTATGAATTGATTAATGGAGTTTCACAATTTCATAAAGTTCACTCCCTGGTTTTTGATAACAATTCAAGCAAAGTAAAATTTTTATTAACTCTAAAGTCAAAAGTAAAAAAAATTTTAAATGAAAATCCCGATATTTCAGTTATTCATTTAAATGATGGCCTGATGGCATTTTTCGCATATCCGATTAAAAAAATTACCGATAAGCCGATTCTGGTTACGCTTCACGGTCTGGATATCGTTTTCCCGAATAAAATATTTCAGAAAATCGTTGTTAACCGTTTTAAAAAACTTGATGGTATTATTGCTGTAAGCAGAGCCACTGCAGAAGAATGTCTCAAACGTGGATTTGACAAAGAGAAAGTGTTTATTGTGCGAAATGGTGTTGATACAACCCTGAGTAAAATATATGAAAAGATCGGATTCAGGAGCCAGCTCGAAAAAAAATTGGGAATATCCTTACAGGGCAAAAAGATCCTTGTTTCAGTTGGCAGATCAGTCAGGCGCAAAGGTTTTTCATGGTTTCTTACCAAAGTAATGCCCCGGCTGGACAAAAATGTTATTTATCTTATTATTGGGCCTCCCCAAAAACATATAAAAAAAATCAACATGCTTTTTAAATTCCTTCCAAATGAATTCGCTCATCAGCTATCCCTCCTTCTTGGACTTGGTATGGATGAAATAGATATTCAACGTGCACTAAAAAAACCGGTGCTTGAGAACAGGGCCTTTTATATGGGCAAACTGCCTTTTGACGAGATGATGCAGGTATTGAGAGCATCAGATTTATTTGTAATGCCAAATATTAAAATCAATGGTGACGCAGAGGGTTTTGGCCTGGTGGCACTGGAAGCTGCGATATGCGGAGTTCCCGTACTGGCATCAGCTCTGGAGGGCATCACCTGTGCCGTTATTGACGGCATGAACGGATTCCTTGCTCCTCCCGAAAATGAAATTGCCTGGGTTGAAAAAATCGACACCCTGCTGGCAGACAGGATTTCATTGAAAAAATCCGGGGATCTTGCTCAGAAATATACCCTCAAAAATTTTGCCTGGGAGAAAATGGTTGATGGCTATATTCAGATTTTTGATAAATATCACCGTCAATATTCCTTTGTAAAAAATAATGAAGAAAATTCATACTTTAATAATACCAATTGCACAGAGGTGCTTATTTAATAACCAACAAACCAGTGAATATTAATATTACTGTAGCATAAAAACCAGTTGTTTTTTAACTTCTGGTTTTTTATTATAATGATAAAAACTCAGTAATAAAACAAATGAAAAAAATTTTTACAGTGATCACTTTATATATTTTGTTGCTCAGCAATCTTTTGGATGCCGGCGAGTCCGTTCGCAGAGACCTTATCATTTCACAAAGTAAAGAAGAAAAAATTATAACACTTTCCTGGCCGAGTATTCCTTCTACTCAATACATGATTTCACGATCTGAAAGACCGGATGGATTATTTAAAACTCTCATCAAAACAAGAAACAATTATTATATCGACCGGGATGTTGAGCAGGGTATAAAATACTGGTACAACATTAAAAGTTCAACCCCTGATTCAATATCATTTAATATTTCCGGCTCTGGCTTTATTGAGCCAGAGCCGATAAAAGGCCTAATGCCTGATGAAATATTAAATAAACGCACGAAAGACCTTCCTCTGCCAAAAGATGAAAAGGAACGCCTGGCCTGGGAAAAACATTTATCCGTCATGAAGGGTTATTATGAAAACTATCTAACTGTGGCAATCATCATTTTTATAGGAAAAATATATATTAAGCGTGGGCAACTTATTGTTTTCAGAAATTTTTTAGATTATGCAATCGACTATAATGGTAAAACTATTCATGTATTTCGAAAAGGCATGACTCCGATAAAATTCCATTCAAAAAGACTCTTCAGATTTTTAAAAAGATGTGAAAAGAATGATATTAATGAAACAGACATCCTCCCGCGACTTGTAAAAAATGCCATATTTTATTGCGTACGAAGAGAGAATGCTGAAAAACGAGAACTTGATGGACGCATCAGAATTGTCCCTGTTTATGAAGCGCTAGGAATGAGTACCGAATATTTCAGGGATTATAAAAAATGGCGCAGCAATACTGTTGTCTTCGGAAGTGATACAAAAGATCTGGATGATTTAATCGAAAAAAACAGACCTCAGTGACCATTTTTAGAGGACATTACATCCACCTCTCCTCATTGATTATTTATATTGCGATTGACAATGATTATAATTATCCTGTCTAATGATATCAAGCAAGGTTGAATGACATGGATATATTTTTTACAACTCTTCAATCAGTGTTTACATTGCTCGGTATCGGAATAATCGGTTTCTGGATTATTTCCAAAAAGATCATCCCGGCTGAAGTGATATCAGTACTTTCCCCTCTTGCTATTGATATTGCACTGCCCTGTCTTGTCTTTGCCAATATCATGACGAAATTTGATCCTGAAAAAATCAACCAATGGTGGCTACTGCCGATCTGGTGGATGGGTTTTACGGGATGGCTTTTAATACTAACTATGCTTTTTTCTCTTATTTCAAATAAACAATTCAAGAATGAATTCAGAGTCAGTTTATTTTATCAGAACGGTTTATTCCTCCCTTTGGCGATTATCATGGGAATGAATTCCCGAGATAATTCCCTGCTCGTATCATTGTTTTTATTTATGCTTTTATATCCCGCCTTTTTCTTTAACAGTTACCGAATTTTTTTTAAAAAAAACGATACTTTCACTTTCGACAAACGAATGCTGGAAAGAACGCTCAACCCGGTTCTTATTGCGACACTGGTTGCCTTGATTCTGGTAATTTCAGGATTAAACTCCTGTCTTCCGGAGTTTATTATAAAAATATCCGCTACAATTGGCAACATGGCGGTTCCTCTAATAATTCTCATTATCGGAGGCAGCATATATATTGATTTTCAAAAAAAAGAACGGATTTACTGGTTGGAAATCCTTAAATTCATTCTTTGTAAAAATTTTCTGTTCCCAGCTTTCGCTCTTGCCGCGATATACCTGATAAAACCGGAATACAATCTGGCATTGATAATTGCCATAGAAGCTTCCGTTCCACCGATTACTGCGGTACCGATTGTTGTTGAAAGGGAAAAGGGCAATACCGGTATCGCCAACCAGTATTTAATCGCAAGCTTCATCACAGCGGTTGTATCATTACCGACTGTTATTTACTTCTTTAATAAAATTTATCAGTGATAATATGAAAAAAAAATATTATAAACTCCTCATAATAATCACGGTCATCATTTCTGGCTCATCTCTTTCAACTGTCGTTTTTATGATTAATGAATATCGTGAAAACATTGCCATCACGCATTATTCACAATACCTTCTACAAGTAAAAAAAATCGAACAATCACTGATTCAATCGCTTCCGATATACAGCGATTACAGTGACAAGTCCCGAAAATTAAAATTAAGAAAACATCTCATTAATGAACATTTGAGTTATATAAGGATGAAACGTTATGCGCCAATTGAGAATGGGAAAAAACTTCAGGATGCTATTAACGATGGAACGCTTATAAGTGCGGACAGGGGCACGGATTCTTATTATTACTTTTACAATGTTCCTTCTCAGAATCGCTATCTGCGACAAAGCGCTTTTCAGTGCTTAACTATTATAACTAAAAGGATGCAGGATGTTATTTCAGAGAAAGGAGACTTTCCAGTTTTAAAAATCGCTATCTCGTCAATGATCAGAACTCTTTCATATCATGACAGTCTGAAAAAAAAGAACATTAATGCAGCTGCAATTTCTTCTCATTCATACGGAATCAGTTTTGATATTTTCTATGATGATTTTTATATTTCGCTTCCCGAGTACACAAAGGACAATTCCCTTGCACAAAAAATTATCGAAAAAACCAGAACTGATTTGGGCTTTGTATTAGGACGATCTCTCCGCAGGCAGATGCGTTCATTACTTGCTGAAACGTTATTACAACTGCAGGATGAAGGCTATCTTTACGTTATTGAAGAAAACAAACAGCGTTGTTATCACATAACTTCTCTAATTCCAGATAACTCAACAAATGTAAATTCTTATAAAAAATAATAACTTCACATCAATGTTGTTCATCGAAAGGGGAATGAAAATGTTAAAATTTATCCGTCATTTAACCAATAGATATATAAAAAATAATGAATCACCCTTTGAAATGGAGGATAACGTTCTATCATCCGATTTTGAATGCTCGCTGGCATCATTTTCATTTTCATCCCATTGTGATGACCTTTTTTTAAATCGTTTCAACCACGAACATATCAAAGAATTCCAGGAATCTTCTGGTTTGAGCAAGGCCCTGGCGTCAAAAGGTTTTCCGGAAATAGAAGCAGATATTTTCAAAGATGATACCGGGATACATCATTTTAAACTCTACTCTTCAGCAATGAAAAAATCGAACCTGCTTGTCGACCTTCGTCTGTCTGAAAAAAGCATTACTGATATATCAGAAATTGCAGGATTAACCGGAAAAGGGAAAAAAATGAACTTCCTGCAGCTTGAATGGATATCACTCGAAAATCCCAAAGGCAGTTTTCCCGAAGATCATCCCCAGCTTCCAGGGCAGATGCGACCAGGACTCGGCATTCTGCCTCAGGCAGTACAATTCATGAGAACTCTGATTTCCAAATGCGGTTATGACGGACTTCTTATTGTCGCAGATCATTTTCATACAGCATTAATATATTCATCATTTTCTTTTTATGCTGACCCTGAAATTCAGGGGATGATCCAGGCAATTCAGCGGGATCTCTCATCATTTTCTCTGAATGATATTTCATGGGGATTCATTACAAATACAATTATAAATAGCAACACTGGAGAAGCAGAGACTTTTAAACCATCATTTCAGATAATGCCGGTTTCAAAAAAAATAAATGATTATTTTAATTCAAAAAAATATCACAAGGTTACCGAAAAAACATATAAAAACAAATCTTTTTCTTTAGATACCGCTACGATGAATAGAAAGAGAGCTGATTTATTGAAGAATAAGACGATCTCTGAATTATAGGGGGATGAACCTCGATTTTCATAGGTAGCAGTATAATTTTGAGGGTAACGTAGTTTTGTCATTCCGGTTTTGCATC
>DAIUKG010000057.1:0-16107 GCA_036848375.1 Spirochaetota bacterium | reverse complement strand
TCATAAATGATTCTTACTTCTTTATTCATCGTCAACTTGCATAATATAAGAGTTTTGTAAACATTTGAACATGTTTCTTTATCGCTGTCAACAATGTATTATCCGGTCATCATATAAAAAGAAATACTTATAAATAATTTTTAGAAACCGATACATAAAATATAAAATGTACACATATAAAATCAGGAGGAGATGATGAAAAATAGTATTACTGAAAATCGTTATACATTAAAAATAGCCGGTTTATCAATGGCGATCCTGATTTCAATTGCCATGTGGACAGTTATACTTATTGCCGGAAAATTTTTTTGGTCTTTACTTAATTAGCAGATACGATGAGTGTTGATTTTTCGGTTCTGAAAGTTAATCAAGCATCCCTTTCATTATCAAGCCGTTAACTTTATTAATTATTTGTTCATATTTTTAGTAAATCTTACTATCAGTTCAGCTAAAAAACCAAAAAAGAGCGATTGAAGCCCAAAAAGCAAAAATCCTAAAACAGCGTTTACATGCACTACCGGTTTGATTGTGATTCCCATAATCCATTGAATAACTTCAACGGTAAATATTATTGTTGATGCGGTTAAAAATGCAAACCCGATACCGCCAAATATTTTAATGGGTTTTACACTGATAAGAACAAGAAAAATCTGGAAAAGTACAATAAATGGATATTTTAAGGATACAAAAGAACTGCCGCTTTCTCTTTTCTTAAATTTAACCGGAACATGGGCAAAACGCATTCCCTTATGATATGAATCGAGAAGTATTTGCTGGGTATAATTATAATCACCAGGGATATAAAAAACACTAAGATAATCGTTATTAACAGCAAAGATTCCTGGCTGGCTGTCTTCAAGAGGCCAGCCGGTTAAAAATTTCATTATTTTAGTAAAAACGAGATTACCAGCTCTCCTGATAAATGGCATTCGGTACTGGATATTTCCAAAGCGCTTGCCATAAACGACATCAGCTTCGTCAGCTATAATCGGCTGGATAAGCTCTATGATATCGTCGGGATCATGCTGCAGGTCAGCATCAAATTTAATGGCAATACTGGCTCCGTCTTTAAAAGCGGCCATGAGGCCAGACCTGACAGCAGCTCCAAGACCTCTATTGACTTTATGGACGATGATTCTGTCTGCCTTATTGTCCTGTGCTATTTTAGCGGTGTCATCAGATGATCCGTCATTAACGATATATATTTTATAATCAAATCCTATTTTTTTTATTTCAGCTTGAATACCCCGTAATGCTGATATAGTCGGACCTATGGTTATTCCTTCATTGTATGCAGGAATAACAACAATTAATTTTTTTCTTGGAAGTTTCTGATTGTTCGTCATGTTTGATCGTTTTTTTGTAAATGTTTGAGAATGGCCTTAATGTACGTTATTTAGCCAATTTTTAAATATAAATTTCCGTGTTTGAGGAACCACTGTCGTAATTGACCGGTGCATGATTTTATTTTGATCAGTATTAAAGTGTATAATCAAGCTGATTATGATCTATCGAGTAAAAATTTATACTATAAATATAACCAATTCGTTATTTGTCAAGCAGTTACTGTTTACTGAATATTATCCGTAAGTTTGTTTCTTGACGTATTTAAATTTCTTGATTATTTTTCATAGAAATATTTTATGTAATTCTGTGTTATTCAACGGTGTTGATATAATGGATTGGCGAGAAAAAAAATTCAATGAAATTTTTGAAAATGTCTGCGCAGGAATTGAATGGCGCATGAAAAATGATCAGTCATTTTCAGTAAAACATCTTGAAGAATCCTTAAAGTCATTATATATTCAAGAAGGTAATAATTGGGATGGAAGAGGAGAAGTGGCAGAAGTAACGCTTACTGCAACGATAGCCGCTTTTGAACATATGCTTGCTGAAATAAATAATTAGTGATATTGATGATAATAGAGATTTAAATTATAACATTAGTATAAACCGTGTAGAAAACATGTCTGAACAGCAATATATTATCATTTTTAATCGGGGTGCAGAAGGATTTGATATCAAGCCTCTTGATAAAAAAGATTTTGTCAGGACCACCGCCTCTCTTTTTAAACGCCCGAAGAAAATATTTCTTGGCCTTGGTGATTTTCTTGAAGTCGGCGACTACAATATTTTAATTGACTCGCTTTTCTTTGATAATGCAGGACTTCTTTTTGAAAATATACTGGATAAAAATAACAGAAAACTTTCAGATGAAGGGAATATTCCCGTTTCTTTTTTTAAACTTGGAGTCTATTACCCTGACTTTTTATTAAAAAATGTTCCAACATATTGTGTTTCACTTATTGGAAAAAAATCCCGCCTGTTTCCTGGCGCTGAAACGTTTGTGAAATATATCAAGGAATATGACCCAACTGTGTTAAGCGCGATGCCTGAAGAAATCGCTATTGAATTTGTGAAAAGACTTGATCTTGATGAACAAAACTTAATTTCGACAGAATATAAAATACAGAAAGACGCATCTTTCAAAGATATCTATTCCGGTGATATTGGCCGGTTCATTTCCGGAGACCGTAAAAGTCTCGAAATAGAAAAAATAATGGCTGAAAAAGGATATAAAAATGATGAAGTGGCTTACATCGGTAGAGGTGAGGCAGGTGCAAAAACTTTTTCTACGGTAAACTCCATCGCATTTAATCCATCAAAAAGCATTATCCCTGAATCGAGAATAAATATATATGGTTCTTCACTGGAGGCGCTGCTGGTTCTTTTTAATTTTGACGGCGAGTTGGAAAAGTTTCTTCTCGCCGGCGCAACCGAAGATTTGCTTCCGTCTCTGGTTGTATATTCTGAATCACGTGAAAAGTCAGATAAGCTTATTGAAATTGAAATGAAACACTGCCATTTTCAGAATAATATTATCGGTCAGAGAATCGAACATTCCGGTGACAGTTATGATTCTGTGCGTAGAGAAATCGAAATCGCGATTGGTGGTTCCACCATAGATATCCAGACTGTGCGTGAACAAATCGGCAACAGATTGCTTTCTTTCAGAAAAAATCCGCAGGAACTTGTCAGACAGATATACGGCATTGCAAGAGAAAGATACAAAAATTTTTGTACCGTATAAAAATAAAACATTACCCGCCTGAATGGGCGCCGGTCATAAGGCGGCCGATAAGGGCCGGTACTGCCTGATCAACTCTGAGTATCCTCTCTCCAATAGATACAGCAGAAAATTTGTTTTTTTCAAATTGAGCGATTTCATAGGGTATAAATCCAGCCTCAGGGCCGATAGCCAGAGTCAGGGGTTTATTCACTCCAACAGGGCACGCCCGGCAAGCATTGGGGTGTGCGAGTATTCTTTGGCCTTCAGTCGAGAACGCGTCAAGGCAATCCTCGATAAATGGTTTAAATAAAGGAAAAACTTTTATGTCAGGAAGTATCGTATCCCCAGCCTGCTCAAGACCGAGAATCATATCTTCAAAAAGATTTTCTTTCTGTGCATAAGGACTCTGCAGGTAACTTTTTTCCACTTTCCAGGTTCTGATCAGGGCTATATTTTTAACGCCCATTGATGTACAGCATTGAATTACCCGGCGCAGTATTTTGGGACGCGGAAATGCGAGTATGAGGTTTAACGGAAGGGGCGGGGGAGGAGGCTGATTAAGGGTCAACTCGAGCATGGTGTCTTTGGCGTTAATTGAAATTGTTTCTGCAACTCCTCTTTCCCCATTTAACATGCCCACTTTGAGGATGCTTCCTTTCGTTGCTTTCAGGATTGAAAGGATATGATAATGCCTTCTGTCTTCCAGGCGGACCTTGGATTGGGAAATAAAATCTTTTTCAAAAAGAAGAATGATATTCATCAGAAGTAAATTTTATAGACGCATGAAGTTTATGCAGGTGATTTGCGACGATCGAAGAGCCCCGTTCTCCGATCATGCTTTTTTCTTCTTTCATTTCCTCGATAACCTCCGAGGAAATGAATTTGCCTTCTTTCTTTTATTCTTCTACACGGATTGCGATATTGAACGAAAATAGCTATTATAATTTCTTTTACATTCACCAGCAGTTCCTGTGATTATCGACTTTTGTAATAATAAATAATTATTGACTCAGTTTAATTGTATATGTGTTTATATTACTGTTCATTGTTATGAAAGTCAATTACTTATTACCCGGTTAAAATGGTGAAACCATGTTAAAAGTTGAAAAAAGTGGGCCATTGTCTTTATTTGAATTTGTAAAAATGAAGATCAATCTTCCACAAGTGAATATATTTTATAAAACACCTTTTAGTTTGGAAAATGAAGGGGAGTTCGTTAACACGTGGGTTTCCCAGTTCGCGCGAATTAGTTTTTTTACACAATCTCGAGGTATTGGTGATTTCTCTGATCAAAGTATTATTGATGTTTATGTGCCGGCCACTGAATGTGGCGCAGTTCCCGTTAGAAATGAAGAACAGCCCTATGCATGGAAAGGGAAAATAAATGGCTTCGCAGCAGACCAGGCTATATGGTATGCTTTTGATATGCTTACGGAGTCTGAAGCGAGAGAATTTATGGCACAACATCGTCCGACTGTTATTTTTAAATATTTATTAAACAATAAATTTCATGAATTAACAGTTAAATATCATTCTGGATGCTGGATGGTAATTGAAGCAGATGAATAAAAATTCTTTTAAATAAGCATCTTATTCCTTCAGCCATCTATTCATTATACAGATTTTTTACAAATAATACGATAATATAAATGATGAGTTAGAGAATAAATTCTACAGGATTATTTTTTTATGATTAATATTAAAACATTAATATTCATCCTTAATTTTATTGCCATAATATTTATTACTTCAACTTCTTTTCCTCAACAGGATCTTGATAGAGCAACAATAAAAAATCTTGGGAATGTTATCAATACCGAAAATGATGAATTTTTCCCTTCAATAACAGCTGATGGCTTGACCATGGTTTTTAACCGGCGTGCAAAAGGAGAAACAAACAGTGATATTTACATCAGTTATTATAAAGATGGAACATGGTCTCAGCCTGAACCCATCAATGAAGTAAATTCTCCTGATAATGACGAAACTCCTTTTATTTCATCCGATGGTAAAACACTGGTATTCGCATCAAACAGAAAAGGAAGTCTTTTGCCGCCGGTTTCATTTAATAATTTTCAGTTTTATACGGAAGACCTGTATGTTTCATATTTAGTAAACGGGAAATGGCAAACACCATTGCCAATAAAAGGCAAAGTCAATACAATAGAAAATGAGCGTGCTCCAAGTTTTAGCGAAGATGGTAAAACACTCTATTTTTCGCGCTGGCCATTTGATAGTATCGAAGAATCAAGAATAATGATGGCAACTCTTGTTGATGGAGAATACACAAATATTTCAGAAATGCCCTATCCGATCAATTCAAGTTATTCAGATTATGGCTTTATGCCCTCACGAACACGGCCTGGTTTTTATTTTTCATCAAACAGGAGGGGCGGTTACGGTCTTTGGGATATTTATTTCGCTCATTCGGAAGGAGATAAAATTGTTGAAGTTATCAATCTAGGTACTGCAATAAATACCGCAGGAAATGAATTATCCTTAACTGAACTTGGTGATAAGATTTTATTTTGTTCGAACAGGGATGGTGGCTTTGGAAATTTTGACATATATGAAATATTTCTTCCTCAAAAAATTGTTGATTTGGCAAAAACCGGCTTTCTGATTCATACCATTTCTAAAAAAAACGGTGAAGTGGTGATTACCCCGTTAACTATTCAATTTATTAATCCAGATAAACCTGATGATAAGGTCGAACAAAAATTACATACTGATGAAAAAGGGGAACTATCGATTATTCTTCCACCAGGATTCAGCTGGATAATAGTCAAAACAGAAAACCCACTTTATCAGAATTTTCCACTTGAGTTTAAATCAGTTTCAGGGAAAATAACCCCTGTAACCATTGAGCTAAATCCTATTGTTATTCAAGCACAGCCTGTGCAACAATTTCCCAATATTTATTTTGATACAAATTCAACTGAAATTAAAATGCAGTATATTCCTGTGCTTCACGATATTATTGCGGTTCTCAGGAAAAAAGGTAATTCTCGCCTTCTTGTTACCGGTTATGCAGACCGTCGTGGTGAACATTATCACAATATTGAATTGAGTCTTCGAAGGTCAATTTCTGTCCGCGATTACCTCCTATCCATGGGTATTGAACAAAATCGAATTGAAGTAAAGGGGAACGGTTATCGGTTTCCAATGTTTACCCCTTATGGAGATGAATCAGATCAATTATGCAGGCGGGTTGAATTTAAGCTTTTTGAATAATGAATAAAAAAAAAGGCGGGATTAACCACCTGATAATTGTAGTTTATGAAAATCAATTGATAAGTATGTAAAATAATAATAGAATTTGTTTCATTTTTTTAAAAAGCGCCAAGCTGACATTGAGATATTTTTATATTTAAGCTTTCACATGCATTAGCGATTTCAATTCTTTTTTTGCCTGATTCATCCGCGATTATCCAGACTGATTTACAGGTCAATTTATTTTCAACTATATGCTTATGTATTTGTTCTTTAATGTTCAATTCAACAGAGTCAATACTTTTGATCATTTTTTTACCCTTGCCAAACCCGAAAAGACCAAGTTGACATTTACTGATTTTAATTTCTAAAAAATCAATTGCATGGCCGACTTTTTCGGGATTTACATTATAATTTTGAGCAATCATATGTGCTGAGTGACAACTGATCATCTGGTCTCTGGATGCCTCTTCTACTGCATTAAGCAAGAAATCATCGGGTTTGCTTTTATCGGTATGCTTTTGTGCATAATGGCCAAAATCCTCGTGTCCCATGAAAAACTCCAAAATTATAGATTTAAAGAAGGTTTCTTAAATCGATTAAAAATTTGCAACCATATTCTTTAAAAAATAGTCTATATTACAAATATTTAATAAGGAAATTTTTTATGATCGAACTAATTATTATCAGTCTGTTTGTAATATTTGGAATGCTCGGTATTAAAACAATAAACGCCTTTTAATCCTCAATCCATATATCTGGTCAGGCATAAGCCCCTTGTCCATTGATATATAATTATTGTTATTAATTATATTTTTAACTTTCCCCTTTAATTTAGTCAATTCACAATACATATTTTTTAATATGTCATTTTAATTTAAAATAATAATTGATAAATAGTCATTTTTTCATTAAGATATACGTTATTAACCATATGATTAGTAATTGACATGCTTATTATATATTATAACCTTGTTTTTTAATTTTAATAATATCAAAGATGATAGCATCATGCTGAGAATAATTTTATTAAGTATAATTTTATCACTGACGTCATGTTCCCTTATTGTAAATCGTGTGGCTGACTCCCTGTCATCTCCATCCTCATCAGGGAACACGTTTACTTCGGATGATGATCCTGAACTCATCGCTGATGCTCTCCCTTTTGCTCTTAAAATGTATGAAACACTATTACAAAATGCACCGGATAATGCAAATCTTCACCTGACTACAGGAAGCGGCTTTATATCATATGCCAATGCATTTGTGGAAACTCCTGCAATGATGCTTTCAGATGAGGAATTTGAAACAAAGCAGGTTCAATACCTGAGAGCTAAAAAGCTTTATCTTCGTGGACGAGACTATATACTTAAAGGGCTTAATATTAAACATAGAGGTTTTATCGAATATCTAAATGAAAGTGATTATGCCAACGCTTTTTTAAAATTTTCCAGAGAGGACGTTCCGTTTCTCTATTGGGCAGCGGCAGGCTGGATGGCAGCATATTCTGTGGACAGCTTCGATTTCGAGCTCAGTACAACGATTAAGCATGCCGTGTCTATGATGAATGAAGCTTTAAGGCTTGATGAAACATATGATCGCGGAGCTATTCATGATTTTTTTATCTCTTACTATGGAGCACTTCCCGAATCGATGGGTGGAAGTTTGAAGAAAGCACGTGAACATTTTGCCCGCGCAGTCGAATTATCTGGAGGAACAAAAGTTTCACCTTATGTTTCTCTTGCTACGACCGTTTCTATTAAAACCCAAAATCATCAGGAATTTTCCAAGCTTCTTAATAAAGCCTTATTGATTGATGTCAATCAAAATCCAGACAATCGTCTTGCCAATATTATTTCGCAGCGTAAGGCCCGATGGTACCTTGATCATAAAGAAGATAAATTTTTACTTGAATAATGCTAAGGAGTCCTCAATGAATTTAAGGCGTTTTGTTGTTATTATAACATTGACCGTATCGATAAGCCTGCCGCTGCATGCCCTGGAGATTAAAGTCGGGAGTATCGCACCGGAAGGGTCCCCCTGGGATTTAGCCTTGAAAAAGATTGCTGCAGAATGGGTCAAAATATCTGGCGGAACAATTAAATTTAAAATATATCCCGGGGGAATTGTCGGAGCCGAACCCGATATGATAAGAAAAATGCGCATCGGTCAACTTCAGGCTGCGATATTTACTGGAGTCGGAATGAGCTATATCTCTCCGGAAGTCCTTTCGCTGAGCCTTCCGTTTCTCGTTGATAATGATGATGAGCTTGATTTTTTAATGTCGAAAACAACGGGATATTTTAATGAACTCATCAGTAAAAAGGGTTTTCATGTTGTTACCTGGTCTAAAGCAGGATGGGTGAATCTGTTTACCACAAAAAAAGTAATTTATCCTTCTGAATTGAAAGCGCTTCCGTTTGCTGTTTCAGAGGCAGATCCTATTATGCTTCAGTCCTGGCGAGAAATTGGATTTAATGCGGTTCCCCTGGCGACCAATGATATTATGACCGGTTTACAAAGCGGGATGATAGAGGCGTATTACGCGCCACCTCTTGTATCTGCTGCATTTCAGTGGTTCGCTTACGCTTCAAACATGAGCGATCTGCGTATCGCCCCCATGGTCGGCGGTTTCGTCCTTACCAATAAAACCTGGCAGCAGATTCCTGATGATATAAAAGGAAAGCTCATCGCTGCATCAAAAAAAGTTGTTGAAGATCTTTATTTAGATACTCTTCGACTTGAAAAAGAAGCTATTGCCACTATGAAAAAACATGGTTTACAAATTCACCATATCCCTGAAGATGTTATTCCGCAGTGGCGGAAACAGGCAGAAAAGGGATATGATGTTTTTATCGGGAAAACTTTTCCGAAATCATTTTATGATGATTTAAAAACATATATCGCCGGATACAGAAACAAGAAAAAATAAAATGATTTTTAACCATCTTTTCTTTAAAGAAAAATTTAACATCGCAAAAGCCGCTTTGCTGGCACATTTTTTTGAAAACAGCTTGTCTTTTTTCATACTGTTTTTCCTTGCTCTTTTACCAGTCATAGAGATTGTCGCGCGTGCTGTCTTTAAAACCGGAGTTCCATCTTCAACGGAATACATTCAGCACCTTGTGTTATGGATAACGTTTGTTGGGGGGATGATTACCTCTAGGGAAGAACGGCATCTGGCCCTTTCAATCGGGATCGATTCGTTAAAAGGCAAAACAAAAGATATTGTTCGTTTTATTACCGCTTTTATTGCATGTTCTGTGATAATAAGCATTGCGTGGAGCTCTCTTTCAATGGTTTTTGTCGGATTCGATGAATCGAGAAATATTGGTATTTTCCCTATCAGGTTCATCGCGATGATAATGCCCATTGGTTATGCAATAATCGCGGCGCGGTTTGTCATCCCATTGAAACAAAAACAACTGCGCATTTTAGCTGCGTCCGGCTTGATTATCGGCTCATTTTTTTCCATTCAATCAATAGTTAATATTTTAATGTCATTCGATGTAATGATTCCATCTGTAATCGATACAATAAATTCTTTCATCCAGCTGTTCCTTTCAAACATCGCTCTCTTTATAGTTGCAATATTAATCCTCTCTGCATTTTTTGGAATGCCCATCTTTGTGGTCCTTGGCGGGATTGCTTATTTTCTTTTTATCAGATCAGGGGGGTCCGTAGAAGTAATATCAAATGAAGCCTATGCGATGCTTATCAGCCATTCAATTCCGGCAATCCCTCTTTTTACCTTCGCAGGCTTTATTCTGTCTGAAAGTAAGGCCGGTGAAAGACTGGTAAATCTTTTCAAAGCCTGGTTCGGCTGGCTGCCGGGGGGGATGTCAATAATGGCCGTGCTTGTCTGCACTTTTTTTACAACCTTCACCGGAGCATCAGGGGTAACTATACTGGCACTCGGCGGATTATTATCTTTTATTCTTATTGAAAGTGTGGGATATCCGAAGAATTTTACCAATGGCCTTTTAACTGCATCTGGAAGTATCGGCCTGCTTTTCCCGCCCAGCCTTCCGATAATCCTTTATGGTGTTGTTGCACAAATAAGCATTAAAGATATGTTTCTGGGTGGTATCATTCCGGGAATTATAATGGTATTGGTCCTCTCATTATATGGTGTGAGTATTGCCTATAAAAAGAATGTTCAAAGAATCCCCTTTAAACTTCATGAAGCCATTGGATCAATCAAGGAATCGATATGGGAGCTGCTGCTGCCATTTATAATTTTCCTGGGTTATTTCGGCGGACTCACTACAATAGTCGAGACCGGCGGTGTTGCCGTCCTTTATTCTCTGATAATAACAACGGTTATCCATCGAGATATCCCGCTGAAAAGACTCCCCCAGGTAATGCAGAAATGTATGCCCATAATAGGTGGGGTGCTGATAATTCTTGCACTCTCCAGAGGATTATCCTACTATATTGTCGATGCTGAAATTCCCATGTCTCTCAGTTACTGGGTCAGGGATCATATTCATTCCCGCATATTGTTTCTCGTTCTCCTGAATATCGCCCTTCTTATTACCGGTTGTTTAATGGACATTTTTTCTGCAATTATGGTTGTGGTTCCTTTGATAATTCCCCTGGGAGAAATTTTTGGGATTCATCCGGTTCATCTGGGGATTATTTTTCTGGCAAATCTTGAATTAGGTTATCTAACCCCGCCAGTGGGCCTGAACCTATTTCTTGCATCTTACCGCTTCGACGAAAAATTGTCGAAAATATACATGAATGTTGTGCCCTTTTTCTTTGTTCTTCTGGTAGCTGTTATCCTGATTACGTATATTCCATGGTTCTCTACCGGATTACTTCAATTTTTCCAGTAAATTTGTAATATAAAATTACAAAACAATAAAAAAATTTTTAAAAATGGTTGTCATTATTATATTAATTTTGTATTATTAATGATTTAAATTTTAGGAGGCCACTGATGGATAACAGACAACCAACCCTTTCAGAAATTGAACAAAAAATCAAAAAAAAGGAAATGATGGCTCAGGAAGCTAAAGAAAAGGGAATGAATTCCACTTTAAGAAATCTCCTGGCTGAATTATCTGAATTGAAAAGACAGGAAAGAAAAATGCATATGGGCAGCAGATAAATCTGTTGTCCATAATACTTACATCCTTATTGGACATAATTGATTATAATATCTAGTTAGTGGGAAATTTTTTTGGTGTTGTGTTAAATACTGCATTTATTGTTTATCGGCTGCATAAAATAAATTAAAACAACTCTTTTCATCATTTGCATTCTTAAATAATGTAAATTCATGATAAATTGATTGTCAAAAAAAATGCGTTTTATATATCCGATAATTAATTAAAACATTATCTATTGCTTATCCGAACACATACATAGACGGGTGAAAAATAGTTTATTGTGGAATTGATTTAATGTACGATTTTTTAATGGGGCCGCTGCTGGTAATTTCAATAATTCTTTTTTTTTCAGGAATTATTTATAAATTATATGCTTTGATCAGGCATTCAAAAAGTATTTCTTTAATCAGCAAATACAGGGCAATTAGCTCGGATCATCTTGGAAATGATGGGATTTTTAAATCATTGAATTTATATGATCGATTGCTCCTTTCTTTTCAAAACTCACGTTTAAAATCAAATTTGTTGTTTCTACTCTTAACTTCAATTTTTCATTTACTGGTAATTGTAACCCCGATTGGTGTTCATGCTCATGGTATTCTTTTTTATCATTATTCAGGAATAAGTGTTGCATCATTTTCTGATAAAATTGCCGATACTTTTACTGTTACTATTGTGTTATTTATTACGATCTTTTTGCTCCGACGCCTTTTTGTTCTTTCTGTAAAAAGGATAACTTCCCTTTATGGATTGATGCTGCCGATAATTACAGCATTGCCTTTTGTATCCGGTTTTATGGCGTACCACCAGGTTGGCAATTATGATCTAATGATAAGTCTTCATCTCATCAGCGCCCAGGTTCTTTTAGTAATGCTCGGCTGGTCGAGATTGGGCCATATAATGTTCATTATTTTTTCAAAAATATTTATTCGCAGTGAATTTTCTGTTTTCAAGGGTTTCAGACAGTGGGGGAAATAATGGATGAACCGATAAATGAACTAAGTGAAATAGATCAAAAAGGATTAAAAAAAATACTGAGGGACAGGAAAGATATTAAATTTCTTCTTTCATATTGCGTTTCATGCGGTTTATGTTCTGAAACCTGTTTCTATTATAAAAATACCAAGGACCCTCAAAGCACACCGTCATATAAAATGCTCAATTCAGCTGGTCTATTATATAAGTTGAATAGTAATGTCAGATACGATCATCTAATTCGAATGAAATATCTTATCTGGGGAAAATGTGTTCTTTGCGGCCGGTGTTTTTGTCCAATGGGAATTAACATCCCTTCAATTATTGCTTTCGCACGTTCAATATGCAGGGAGCACGGAATATGCGAAAATTATGAAAATCATCCAAGGGGTATTTAACGTGATGATTTATTTATTCTCCTGCATGCTTTTCTTTGCCGGATCAGAAAATACTTTAAATCGGGAAGCTGGTATCATTACGATCAACAATTCGGCATATTACGTAAACAAGCAGAGGCCTTCTGTCGCATTTCCTCATGAACGTCATATCATCGCTGGAATGGATTGTCTCTTATGTCATCATAAATATAAAAATGGTAAGAATATTATTTCTTCGAATATGTTAAAACCGGAAAATAAATCAATATCTTGTTCATTCTGTCATGGGAGTTTGGGGTTCGCAAGACTTCCATTGCAAGAAGCATATCATGGTTTGTGTTTGGGCTGTCATGGTCAAAATGTCAGTACTAAAAAGGGCCCGATACTGTGTGGACACTGCCACATAAAGAAGAGAGAGATAAAATGATTATTGCTCGCGAAAAACCTTTTGAAGAAATACTTTCAATGATCGAAGGATTTAAAAGTCTTTTGATTGTCGGCTGTGCCGGATGTACCGCTATCTGCCTCGCCGGCGGGCAACGGGAAGTTGATCGTTTAAAAAATGAGATTAAATTAATGAGGAAAAAAATCAATAATCCGATTCAGTTACAAGGCTATACCGTTGAGCGGCAGTGTGAATCATATTTTCTCTCGGATCTTGATAATATCAGTGCTAAATTTGATGCGATTCTATCTTTAGGATGCGGTGCAGGTGTGCAATTTATTGCCGAACACTACCCTGAAAAAATCGTATTGCCCGCATTGAATACGCTTTTTATCGGAGTTAACCGCGATATCGGCCTTTATGAAGAAAATTGCCGGTCATGCGGGGATTGCAAGCTCGCATATACTGGAGGCATATGCCCGGTAACCCGTTGTGCCAAAAGCATCTTTAACGGACCATGCGGCGGATCCAAAAACGGTATGTGTGAAGTTGATAATTCTGTTCCCTGCGCATGGTGTGAAATTTATGAAAGATTAAAATCACAGAACAGGCTTCATCTCATGTATAAAATTCATCCTTCCGTCCAGTGGAAGAATCAAAAGGCCGGTTTTCTTATACAGAAGGGCTTCGAAAAGAAATATTCGCATGAAAATAGTTAAATGCCGGAGAGTTTTTCAGTGTATAAATGCGGCAGCAATCTTGAAAAAAAATGTCGGCAGGGCGAGTTCGTCATTACTGCCGAACTCGGTCCTCCCCGGGGAAACAACCTCAGTGTCATCGAAACTAAAGCAGCAGCGCTCAAAGGTATTGTTGATGCGGTCAACATAACCGATAACCAGACGGCGATTGTCCGCATGTCAAGCATGGCAACTGCCGCTCTGCTGATTCGGCTCGGGCTTGAACCGGTTATGCAAATCGTCACGCGTGACAGAAACCGGATCGCATTGATGAGTGATATCATCGGCGCAAGAGCTCTTGGCATTAAAAACATCCTCTGCCTGAGCGGCGATCACCAGGTCTTCGGAAATCACGCTTTTTGTAAAAACGTGTATGATGTCGATTCGATTCAATTGTTGTCAATGCTCAAGATAATGAGAGACCAGGGGGTTTTCCCTGAAACACGGGAGCCCATTGATGGGAATCTTGACATCTTCATCGGCGCCGCTGATGCGCCTTTTTCTGAGCCAGTAGACTTTCGTCCTTATCGCCTGCGTAAAAAAATTGACGCCGGTGCTGATTTTATCCAGACTCAATGCATCTTCGACATCCCGCGATTCAGGGACTACATGCAAAAAATACAGGATCTCGGAGTCACCGAACAATCATATATTCTTGCAGGAATAATTCCCCTGAAATCATTAAGAATGGCCGAATATATGGCCTCAAAAGTTCCCGGTGTAATTATTCCTGATATTATTATGAAAAGCATGAAAAATGCTGCAACGGGCAAAGCCTCAGAGGAAGGAATTAAAATCTGTTGTGATATCATCCAACAGGTCAGGGAAATCCCGGGTCTCGCCGGCGTTCACCTTATGGCTATTGAATGGGAACACCGGGTCGCAGAAATAATTGAACGTTCTGCATTGAGAGATAAACCGGCTGACTAAAAGCACAATCATTTTTTTGCTTTCATATCATTTTGTTTTCAGACAAATACTCATCCCCCCTTCGTACCATAATAATAATTTAATTGGGGAATTGATTTAAATCGATAAATGAAAATATAGAGTAGATGCATTAAAAAAATACTATAGAGATAATATCGCTTGATTTTTTTTGCTTTTAACTGCCAGAATTGGTTCAAAAAAAGGTGATTATCTCAATGGATCATAAAAATAAGTTATTGGAAAAAGATTCTGGTCTGTCATCAAGTGCCAATGATATTTTTATTCATGAATACCGTAAAATTGCTGATCATTTAAAAAAACAGGTCGAACTCAAAGGGGGATATAAAAAGCAATTATACCTCAATAAATACGCTCAAAAGAAAGAGGTCACCGGACTCGCATTAAGTTATATCAGCAGTTATTTGAAATATGCGAAGAACGATCAGACAGAAGAAGTTTATGAATCCTTGATTGAAAATACCGGCCTGAGCAAGGAAGACCTCGAATTTATCGCACGGAACCCTTTTAACAAATGCGGAGAAGAATTTTATTATTCGATCCAGTATTACGTAATTTCGTGCTATGAAAATCTTGACTTTAACATCGTAAAAAAAACCTGCGAACTGATCGCCCTGCGGACCTCATCTTTTCAGCTGACCCTTGACCGAAAAGGATCATTGCAGTTTTTCCTGGTCCCTTTTCACATGATGGGGAAGCTGGTTGGAAAAGTCTCTTCAAAATACAGCACTCTTTCCGAAAGCACGTCCGCGACTCTGTCCTATTTCTGGAAGAGAAAAAAACAGTTGGAGATTAAGTTCTCATACGAAAAAACCCCGCTCAGAGTGCATCCCGAACTCATGCGCCCTGAAAGAATCACCTACAAGGGAACGGTTTTCAAACCACGCGAAGAAACAGCTTATCATACCGGGATTTCAGATTATTTTTCAATAATATCACACTCTTTGAGTACGCTCGGTATTCTGCATTACAAAGGCGTATATCTGAACACCGGCGTTTTAAACAAGGAAGTTCCGTTGTTGCCGGATCAGCTGGCCAAATTCCATGACGGAAAAGTTTACAGAATGGATGATGAGGGATACTTCTTTGATCTGAATAATCCCGAGTCCGGGAGAATGGTGGATTCACTGGGCCGGCCGGTGCACTATTCCGAGAAGGCAACATTCGCTTTTGACCGCAATTTCCGGATAATCTACGGGCTGAATGAAAACAGCATACGCAGTGATGAACGAATTAAAGAAACGGTGATCTGGAATTCGCCTTACAATAGATTCATCATTTATTA
>DAIUKG010000056.1:0-16563 GCA_036848375.1 Spirochaetota bacterium | reverse complement strand
GAGTGGGATTCTTCAAAGGAATATGACAGGCTCGGTATGGAAGAAATGATGTACAATATCCTTGATCTGGAGGTCCCGTTTCTGACCATTCCCGTACGGCCGGGAAGAAATATTCCCATTATTATGGAAACCGCGGCATTAAACCAGCGTTTGAAAAAAATGGGAGTTTTTTCAGCCCGTGAATTAGACGATAAGATACAGGACTGGATCCGATCGGAAAAGATAACAAATGGTTGAAAGAGAAGTAATAATTCATTCAGACGCAGGTGTCCACGCCAGGCCTGCAATGATGATGGTGCGGGAGGCGATGAAATTTCCCTGCAAGGTCTCACTGATCAAAGGTGACATCGAGGCTGACTGTAAATCGATCATGTCGGTTCTCGGTCTTGCTATTGTTTCCGGAACAAAATTAATTATTCGTGCAGACGGTGAAGGCGAGAATGAAGTGGTCGAGTCCCTGGTGCGAATGATTGAAAATAAATTCGTCATGGAATCCGTCTGATTATCGCAGCTGTCCTTCACGGAACAACTATTAAATTCACATGAGATTGAATAATATAAAGAAGGCCCTCTTAAAGCAGGAAGGAGGATTGCAGGATGTTGTGTTCCTCGTCGGCATCATGCTTCTGCTGTCAATTCTTATTATCGGCCTTCTGCCTGATCCCGCCTCCGAGACCCTGATCAGCCAGGATATTTTTATATATTCAGTGATGATCATCCCGGTCATAGCCGCGATTTATTTTATTATAACATCGTTCAGGAGAAATCTTTATGACGAAACCGGCATGATCAGCTCAAGCATCAAAAAAAAGATGATCCTTGCCTTTGTATTTGTAGCAGTTTTCCCGACGCTGCCTCTTGTCCTTGCTTCGAATTATCTTTTAAACAAGACGATGTCACAGCTTTCTTTTGATAAAACGTCAAGAGCCCTTGAAGAGGCGAAAGCCATTTCAGCTGAGCCAATTGAACGCCTTCATGACATCGTAAAAAATGAAACTGACACCCTTAATTTTTTATATAAAGCGAATTTGATGAATCCCCTGACTGATTCCGGCAGACAGGCCCTTGTTGAATACGCCATGCACAGAAACTTTTCGGTTGAATTTTTCGCTGATGTCCCCGGCGGCTATATAATTCATATCCCTGTTCGTGAGCCGACCTCATTTTTTTCTGAGCGGATTAAGGAGTTGCTGGAATATTATAACATATCCTCTGGAAGGGGGGTCTGCCGCATCTCGATTAAGGATAAAAGTTATTTTATCAGTTCAATAAAAAAACAGGATGTGGTTACCGTGCTTTACCGGTCAGTGAACCCTGAGATAGCGCGGCGGATGGTATTGTTTGACACCTCGCTTAAAGATTTTAAAAAAGTTGAATTTCTGGGAAAATATTTTAAAACCAACAGCAGTTTATTTCTTTTTATCATTGCCATAATCGTTATCGGGCTTTCGGTGCTCATAAGTGTGTATCTGTCCGGGACCATAACCCGTCCCGTACTCGAACTGTCTGAAGCGGCCAATGAAATCGCTTCAGGAAATTTTATGATATCCCTGAACCATGAATCCGAAGACGAGCTGGGTGTTCTTTACAAGTCATTCAATCACATGATCGAAGACCTTGACCGTAACAGAAAAATCATGTACCAGAAACAGCGTCTTGAAGCCTGGAAGGAAATGGCCCGCAAAGTTGTGCATGAAATAAAAAACCCTCTTACCCCGATACGGCTTTCGGCGGAGCGGATGAGAAAACGAACCGTTGAAAAAAGTCCTGAGCTGAACCAGGTGATCCTCAGCGGCACCGAAACGATTATTGAAGAAGTCGATTCCCTGATGAAGCTTCTCAGTGAATTCACGAATTTCGCGCGTCTGCCGGAAATGAAGCCGGTTAAGGAGAACATCCGCACAATTATCGAAAGCAGCGCGGGGCTTTTTATAGGGCATGAAAACGTGACTATTAATGTCGACATCCCTGACAATATTCCCCTGGTGTTTATCGATAAGTCCCTTATAAGGAGGGCCCTGGGAAATCTCATCCAAAATGCCATTGATGCCGTGAGGGACAATGGAATGATTGACATAAAAGCTGAATATATTAATAATGTGACACCGGACATCGTTCGTATCACCGTTTCCGATAACGGCCCGGGTGTTAAAGAAGAAGACCTCGAACGCGTTTTTGAGCCGGGTTTTTCAAGAAAACCATCTGGCTCTGGCCTCGGTCTTGCCATTGTGGAAAAAATTGTTCTTGAGCATCAGGGAAGGATTTTTTGTAAATCGGAACCGGACAAGGGGTCTGATTTCATAATCGAGCTTCCGGTCAACCATAAGGGGATTGTAAATGGCTAAAATACTGATCGTCGATGACGAAATAAATATTCTCAAAACACTTGTTTCGATATTGCAGGATGAGGGCCATATAGTTTTTTCAGCCGAGAATGGCGAAGAAGCCCTTAACTTTTTGCGTAAAAATGACGTTGACTGTGTGATCCTGGATATATGGCTTCCGGATATTGACGGCATCGAAATACTTGAACGCATAATGACCCTGTACCAGGATATTGCCGTCATCATGATCTCCGGGCACGGCTCGATTGATATCGCGGTCAAATCGACGAAACTGGGCGCTTTTGATTTTATTCAAAAACCCCCGGCACTTGAACGCGTGGTAACGTCCGTGAATAACGCCCTTGAACACTCGCGCCTCAAGAGAGAAAACATCAAACTCAGGGAAGAATCGGGCTTTGAAGACGAGATGATCGGCACTTCCTCAAAAATGCTTGAAATAAGGGAAGTGATAGAAACAGCCGCCGCCACGAACGCCCGGGTCTTTATTACCGGCGAAAGCGGTACCGGCAAAGAGATGGTCGCCAAGGCGATATACAAGAAATCAAAACGCGCGGATAAGCCGTTCATCAAGGTTAACTGCGCCGCGATCCCGAGCGAACTCATTGAGAGCGAACTCTTCGGACACGAAAAGGGCGCCTTTACCGGCGCGGTCGGGACCCGCATGGGCAAGTTTGAGATCGCCAACAAGGGCACTCTTTTTCTGGATGAAGTCTGCGACATGAGCCTCGCCGCGCAGGCGAAGGTCCTGAGAGTGCTTCAGGAACAGCAGTTTGAACGAGTCGGCGGCAATGACATAATCAATGTCGATGTCAGGGTCATCTCGGCGACGAATATTGACGTGAAGAAGGCGATTGAGGAAGGAAGGTTCCGCGAGGACCTGTATTACCGCCTGAACGTCATCCCCATTGAAGTCCCCCCCCTTGCCGAAAGAAGGGAAGATATTAAAAACCTTGTGGATTATTTTCTGCAGAAATCGTCCCAGGAACACGGGATCGGGCTCAAAGAAGTCAGTGACGAGGGGATGAAACTGCTCGTCAACCACAACTGGCCCGGGAACGTCCGCGAGCTGAAGAACATCATTGAACGCCTTTCAATCATGGTCGCGAAGGAAAATATCGACGAGGAAGATATTCAGCGTTACCTGGAAACAGAAGATGATTTCAATGACTTTGTGAACATTTCGCCCCTGAAAAAGGCGCGGGAGGATTTCGAGCGTGACTATATCATCAAAGCGCTTAAGAAGAACAGCAGAAACATCACGCTCACCGCGAAAGAGCTCGGCATAGAGAGGACAAACCTTCACCGCAAGATAAACCAGTACAATATCAATATCGATAAAGTCTGAAGCCCCCGAACAAGGAATTTCAATGAGCTCTTCGATACGTGATGACATCGCCGCCATAATGAAAAAAAAAGGAAGGCGCGTTCCCCTGCTGTATCGCGGGGACGAGGAGCGCGCGTATATCGCTCAATGGATAAGCCGCGACCTTAAATCTTTCCCTTCTCCTGAAATTGAACAGAGCATTGAACAGACAATCCTCGCGTGTTCCCGGTGCGGGTCCGTGGCTGAGCGTAAAATCGGTTACGGGAGCGGCGCGAACCGGGTGATGATCATTCTCAACTCGCCGGGCCTTATCAGCAGTGTTGAAAAAAAAGTCTACCGGACCGAGTCCGTTGCCCTGCTGAAAAAAATGGTGCATGCCATTGGCCTCAAGTTCAATGAGTGCTATGTGACCAACCTCATCAAGTGCGAAGTCAGCGATTCTCTGGTGCAGCCCAGCGAGATCGTTTCGAACTGTGGGCATATTCTTCGGCGGGAGATCGATTTTTACCGTCCTGAAATAGTCATCGTGCTGGGCGACCTCTCGCCGCTTCATAAAATCATCAAGCAGAGCCGCGGCATATCCTGGCATAACACCGAGCATCCCATAACCCTTCTGAAAAATCCCGATCTCAAAAGAAAAGCGTGGGAAACGCTTAAAGTCGTCATGGAAAAACTCGGGGAGCGGTGACCGTGTTCGCCGACCTGTATGTTTCATATCCGATCGATTCGATGTTCACGTACGCTGTCCCCGGCGGATTAGAGGTGAGGCCCGGCATGCGCGTTCGGGTCAATTTTTCCGGGCGGCCGGCTACCGGCTATGTTGTTGAGGTTCACGACAGAAAGCCATCCGGATATGAAGTCAAGGAAATCGGGGATGTCATTGACAGTGAGACCATTTTTGACGAACGCCTGGTTTCACTGGCGCGATACGTCGCCGCAAGTTACCTCGCCACGCCGGGCGAGGTCCTGTCCATGGCCCTCCCTTCCGGGTCGTCACCTTCAGACAGGCACAGAAAAATGGCTCCCCCGGAACCTGTTTCTTTTTCACTCAATGACGAGCAGGGGCGCGTTTACCGTGAAATAATCGAGGAAGGCGGCGATACCGGCGCGCACCTTCTCTTCGGTGTGACCGGGAGCGGCAAGACCGAGGTATACATTGAACTCGCCCGTGAGATGATCAGGAGAAAAAAATCAGTAATATACCTGGTCCCCGAAATTTCCCTGTCGTCACAGATATTCAAAAGGCTCTATTCGGTTTTCGGCGACCAGCTTATTCTTTACCACAGCCACCTCACCGCGAACCAGCGGCTCTACAACTGGCAGCGTTTTTACCGGGGAGATTCCCTTGTCGCTGTGGGCACGCGCTCATCGGTCTTTCTTCAGTGTCCTGATCTGGGCCTTATCGTCATCGATGAAGAGCATGACGGCTCATACAAGGAGCACAGCACCCCCCGGTATAACGCGCGGAGGATCGCCTTTTACCGGGCAAAGGAGGAAAAAGCGAAACTGGTGCTCGGCTCGGCAACACCGTCGGTTGAGTCCCTCTTTACCGCTGAAAGGGGAATCATGAAACTGCACCGGCTTACGGGCCGTTACGGCGGGGCCCTGCTGCCTGAGATTGAAATTGTCAGGATCAATCCCGGCAAAAAAGACGGCATGCTCTCGTCGCGGCTGAGGCTTCTGACGCGCAAAGAGGTAGACCGCGGCAGGCAGGCGGTTTTTCTTCTCAACCGCAGGGGATTTTCTCCGCTGCTTCTGTGCAACAGCTGCGGGACATCGGCCCAGTGCCCTCACTGCAACATAAGCCTCAGCTTTCACCGCGGCGACGTGCTTCTGTGCCATTACTGCGGCTTCAGGAAAGCCGCGCCGGCCAGCTGCGAAAACTGCGGTTCCGAAGACCTGTCCAGGGTCGGTTCCGGAACACAGCGTGTTGAGGACATGATAGACGAAGTTTTTCACACCATGAGGGTCTTCAGGCTCGACCAGGATTCTTCGAGAAAGAAGGGCGCGGTCAATGATCTCATAGAAAAGATGAACAGCGGCGAGATCGACATCCTTCTCGGCACGCAGATGGTGGCAAAGGGATTTGATTTCCCCAACGTTACCGTAGTGGGAGTGCTCCTCGCGGATATCGGCATGCATCTTCCCGATTTCAGGGCGGCTGAAAGGATTTTTTCGCTTCTCATGCAGGTCGCGGGAAGGTCGGGCAGGGGAACCGAGCCGGGAAGGGTCATCATCCAGACCGTTAATGACAGCAACGAGCTTTTCACCTATTTGAAGACCCAGGATTATTACGGTTTTTACCGGTGGGAGCGCGAGATGCGAAAGATGCTGGGTTACCCGCCTTTTATGAGAATGGCGCGGGTTCTGGCCAGGGGAAAGAACGAAGAGCGGGTGGTCCGGGCCATGGAAGAGTTTAAAGATTCTCTCGTGAAAGTGATCGCTGAACACGGATGGAACATCCAGCTGCTGGGGCCGTCTTCAGCGCCTTTTTCGCGGATTGGAGGGAACTTTCGCCATCATATCCTATTAAAATCGAATGACGCGGGTTCGATGAGGAATGCCATCGACCATTCGAGAAAGGAGCATGCGTTCAGGGACGTTTATCTTGAAATTGACATCGATCCCTATGATCTGTTGTAAAACCTTTTAGAGCGAATACCGGCCCAGGATGTCCTTTATTTCACGCGCCTTGTCAGCCGCAGGCCCGCTCCCGCACAGGGAAATAAGTTCTTCAGTTTTCGTTTTCATGCCCGCTAAATCACCGGAGAGTTCCTTCACTGTTTCTTTTAGAGAGATCGAGCACTCGTAGAGCTGGTCCTGTTTTCTCAGCGAGGTTGCCGTGGTGAAGTCTCTGTTCCCGAGATCGGTCACGACCGTATTGAAGCGGTACAGTGGGCCGGCAATCCTGAATGAGGCCATAAGAACGAAAAACGCTATGATTACCGATGAGATCACTATGGTGATCACGGAAAGGGTGATCACAATCGGAAGGAGCATGTCCCTGACATTCCTGTACGTGAGGTGCGCCTTTTGCAGATTCGCGCCGACTTCGCTGTCAAGGAACAGGTAGACAACACCGCTGAACAGTGCCAGCAGAGCAATGTTAAGGGCGATAAATTTAATGATCATGATGATCTGAAATTTGCGGTTGATGAGAACGGTTTTTCTTCTGTTTTCCATTTTTCCTCCTCAATGACAGGTCCGGCACAGCTGGCCTTTGTTGTTTTGCACTATCAGGTAATAGGTTTTATAATGGTCCTGTTTCTTAAACATTGAATCGAACAGGCTCTGGGCTATCCATGGATATGAATCGAAACGGTCTTCATGAAGATCGTGACAGGTGACACAGGCTATTTTTCCAAGCCGGGTCAGGTGAAATCCCCTGGAATCCAGGTCCTGAGCCTTGATCCCGGTGGAGTGATGGTTCTGGGACGTGATATTTTTATGGCATGAAATGCAGAACGCATCGCATGTCACTGCAGGGTTGGCCAGCACCTTTTCCGCATCGGTGCTGTGGCAGGCATGGCACTCCCTGCCGTTTTCCAGGAAGGGCATGATTTTTTTTGTCTCCGCGTCGAATGCCCAGACCAGAAGGGCTCCCCCCAGGATGATTAAGGTTACAATGACATACCATCGGTTCATTGTTCCCTCCTTTAAAATGTGATCATCAGCTGTATGTACACCAGGTCTTCGCTGTAATAATCGCTGCGACGGTATTCATCATACGCCGAGATGTACCGTATATATTCAAACTTCAGGTATGAGATGTCGAACATGTTTATCTTTATTCCGGTCGTGACCCGGGATATCTCCCTGTCTTCGCTGAACTGCTTGTAGCGCTCAAAGAAATAGTGCCCGTACCGCAGGTACAGGGTAAAGGGCCACTGCAGCATATAGTCAAAATCGAGGCCGGTGGTAAAATGAAACCCCTGCAACAAAATTCCCACGGTTTTGTCCCTGCGGTAGTATTCGGTGCCCAGAATAAAGGGGCCGATTTTTGTTTCAAGGTCAACGGCCAGGACCATTTCAGCGGTTCCCCAGTTTTTGTCAAAGTCATGGATGTATGATATGCCGATGTCCAGGAGCGATATAATTTTTGATTTCAGCCGGTAGGGGGTGTTGAACGGAGTAAACACGAACCGCGCTCCCAGTGAATTGCCCCCGTAGGAATACCCCGCTTCAATTCCCCTGAGCGCGTATATCGTAAAATTGAATGATATGAAATTCGCCAGAAAACGAATGCCGACGTCATTGTAGCCCCCTTCCATGATGATTTCAGTGGTCAGGGGCTGGGTCACGGTAAGCCGGTCAACTGAAGTGAAATGCTGCCAGTCATTGCCAAACGGGACGTCGAATTTTCCAACCTGGATGTGGAGGCCCTTTTCCCTGAACAGGCGTCCCCGCGGGTTGATGGAGCCGCCGTAGATGTGATAATCAATGAACCCGACACCCAGTTCCGCCCCTTTGCTGAAAACCAGTGCGGCGGCGACCTGGAAATGATTTTTGAACGTATGAGAGATGTCCAGTTCAAAGTCTCCGAGCTGGAAGATGTTCGCCTGGTTTTTGTAGTTTGATATGCTGACGTCAAAGAAACCGCTGAACTTCAGGCTGTTCCTGTCTTCTTCGATTTTCTGGTCGAGTTTTTTCTCAAGATCGGCTATACGGGCTTTAAGCTCGTCAAGTTCGCCCCTGATGTTGTCATCGGTTTTCACGGGACCGGCAGACTGGATGTTTTTTCCAGGAGAAGAGGGGCCCGGGGATGTCGTCGCGGGCTGAGCGCCTTCATCCGTCTGCGATGACAGGGACACTGCCGTGAACATTACAATCAACACTGTCTCAAGTATCCTGATTTTCATACGCCCTCAGTTTAAGGTATCCGTGACTTCACCGTTTTTCGGTGACAGTATTTTTTCAACGCCCATTAGTAAGGCGGCGGTTCTTCCTTGTCCTCTATGGGCCCGCCATAAATTTCCCTGCATTTGAGAATGTCCTGCTCAGTCAGCTCCTCGGTACGCTCGATGGGAGTGCCGTCAAGGGGAATGATGGTCTCAGAGCCGTCAATGCTGAATCCGGTTGAATGATAGTGCATGATTGAGCTGTAGTCATATTCAAAATCTTCTTCCCTGATAAGGGGGTTGTCATCCTTTTCGAAGTTATGCGCGTATTCAGGGTATATTTTTTCCCACACGATCATGACGTATTCGTCCCTGTCCGGCCGTTGATGTTCATGGAGAAGGCCGATGCAGTGCCCGAGTTCGTGAAGCACATGGCCCACTGCCCCGCTGCCGCTGCCGAAGTACATGTGGTTGTATACGTTGTTTTCACCGATGCTTGAGGCCCAGGTGTTGCTTTGTTCGGTTTTTATTATTTCATACGCGTATGAACGCGGGGTCACCATCTGGAACCACACGCCGCAGCTTTCTTCCCACTGGTCCATTGCCTCGTTGATCGCATCGACCTCGTCATTGGAAAACTCCCCGGTCAGGTAGAACGGTATTATGCCGTCCTCCCATTTGTTTATGGGGTTTTCATAGTTGCATGATCCGAGTACGCATGCTATCAAGACCATGCCTAAAGTGAGGGCCGTTTTTTTTTCGCGCATGCTCACCTTCGGAAATTAGTATTGTATGATTACCCGGTGAGTTGCCATTGATATGCTGATTGTAGCGCATCATCGCGATTAATGCAAGAGGGCAGGATGAATTTTTACGCGGGCTGAAGGGCCCGCGGCAAATTGCTCATGGTGAGGCGGTTTGAGATTTTTCAGCCGGTTGATTATTGCCTGATTTTTTTCAGTTCGGTTTTTATGATTTGTTCCAGTATCTCTTTTGGAGGTGTTCCCCGTATCCTTCTGCCCCCGATAAAGAGGGTCGGCGTCGCCTTGATGTCATATTCACGAGCAAGTTCTATGTCGTTCCGGATCGTCGTATCCACGAAATCCGACGACATCGCTGCAGCGAAATCCCTTTCTGGTATTTTTTTACCGGTGAAGGGAAGGGCTTCTTTGAATATGTTGAGCGCGGTCTCTTCGGAATAGCCGTGTTTTATTTCCTGATAACGCTTAAAGTGTATTTTAATGTATTCGTTGAGAATGCCGATTTTTGCCGCGGCGTTTACCGCTTTCGCTGCAAGGCACGAATTTTCATAAACGGTCCGCTTGATGGTATTGTTGCAGGCGAGGTCAAGCGGGAAGTTGTAATACTGGACGTTTATTTTTTCCGGAAAACGGGCGAGCAGGTATTTTTCGGTAATAAAGAAATTATTGCAGGCGCTGCATAAAAAATCAGTGAAAACGATTATGCTTAACGGGGCCTGCTGATTGCCCATGACCAGGGCGCTTTCAGAAAGGTTAAGCTGTTCGACTTCGTTGCCGTAAAATGAACTGACGTATTCCTTAATCTGCGTGCGGGAAAGTTTTTTCCTGTCAGTCTTTTTTTCCATATTCTGTGATGTGGCGAGAATGCTTAAAAAAAGAAACAGGACAAAAAGGGTGAAAAGGGCGAGCGATGCCCTTCCTGCCGCGGTTTTCGTGTGGCCCCTGCAGGTGCTTCCGGCGAAAGAAATCAGCGATGAACCTTTTTCGCGCAGGATTTTTTTTAGCCACATAAGGGAAAGGGCAAACATGAGGATGTTTACCGCGTATGAGGCAACGCAGAGCTGGCAGAACAGCCCGGTCTTGACCAGGATCGCAGCCAGAACTGCGTCAAAAACCAGGGCCGCGCCGGAAAGGGGCAGTATCATGAGCAATGCAGTATCATAATATATTTCGCCCGCATAATCGGCTACCAGTATCGTGAAGAGAATGAAGAGGTAAAGGAACAGTCCCAGCGAGGCGAGGGGGAACCCCCTGATCGCCGCGTAACCGGTAAGACTCAGGTCATGGCACGGATTGTCAATACCGTCTCCGCAGGTCGCGGACGCGATGTCCGATCCCGGGAAGAAATGCTGTACCAGAAGCAGGACCGAAATGATCGCCCCGGCCGCTGCCAGAACAAGAATGGCATACATGTATTTTTTCATAGATTTTAATCCTTTTTTTCGAGTTTGATTCTCTGGCCGCACAGGCTAAGGAAAAATTCACCGTCTGTTTCTTCAAGCCGTTCGAGCACATGGAATGACGGTGAACGCATGAACTTCGCCTCAAATTTTCCTTTCATGACCGAACAGTACAGGGCGTTGTTGTCCCGGTAGTACAGCACCGACGGGTCCAGGACTTCGGTCTCGCCGTTGCTCAGGTTCATGATTATTTTTTCAAAGGGGCCGAAGCCTTCAAACCGCACACCGGTGACAAAAAACGGAACATCCTCGACCTCAATAGGGTAGGTGAAGCCTGAATAGTGCAGAACAAAGAGGCCTTCCTTCGACAGGGTGATGCTTTTATTGAAAAAATCGATTATTCTTTTATTGGTAAACTCAACATCGTTGTGAAACCACTTCCCTTCCCGGTTAAGCACGATGCGGTCAACCATCTGTCCGGTTTCCATCAGTTCCCTGATGTACTCGGGTATTTCAGGAGGTATATCCTCTTCGTAATTTCGTCGTCCCATGCTTGCTCCAGATCGTTATACCCGAATCATCGGGTCGGTCAGTTTGTTGTGCTCTTCAAGGGCGAAGCGGTCGGTCATGCCCGCGATATAGTCCGTTGCTGTCCTGAAAATGCCGTCCCGCCCGATCCTGTCCTGGTAATCGTCGGGAAGCGTGTCGGGATGCTGGGTGTATATGGTAAAAAGGTCGCGGATGACCTTCTGCGCTTTCATGGTCATGCGGGCAACACGGTAATGCTGGTACAGCCTGGTGCGCAGGAAGTTTTTCAGCTCGCTGTTCGCGCCGGCAACTTCGTCGGAAAACCGCACGATTTTTTCGCCCGCCTTTCTCACGTCATCATGGCTTTTAACGTTGAGTGCTGCTGCGGCCTGCTGGGTGTTCTCAAGGAGGTCCGATACCAGAAGGTTTATGATGTTTCTTATGATTCCCCTGACCATGAGCTTGGTATCCGACGGCATCTTCCCGCCGAAACGTTCCCGGGCGATGCACCATATTTTAAGTCCGGTCACCTCGGATGTGTCGATCAGCCCCGACGATATGCCGTCATCGAGGTCGTGGTTGTTGTAGGCAATCTCATCCGCCATGTCGATGATCTGCGCTTCAAGTGCCGGCTGCTGTTCGGGGTAAAAATCATGGAACTGGGGATGGTCATAGGTGGATGAATGCTTGATGATGCCTTCGCGTGTTTCAAAGGTGAGGTTGATGCCGTCAAATCCGGGATAGTTTTTTTCAAGCACGTCAACGACCCTGAGGCTCTGCCTGTTGTGTTCAAAGCCCCCGTGTTCACGGAGAAGCTGGTCCAGCTCGCGCTCACCCGCGTGGCCGAATGGCGTGTGGCCCAGGTCGTGGGCCAGGGCGATGCCCTCTGCGAGGTCCTCGTTCAGCCTGAGCGCCCTGGCTATGGAGCGGGATATTTGCGAGACTTCAATGGTGTGGGTCAGCCTGGTCCGGTAGTGGTCTCCCTCGTGGTTGATGAAAACCTGGGTCTTGTATTCGAGCCTCCTGAACGCGCGGGAATGGATGATGCGCTCCCGGTCCCTCTGGAACTCGGTCCGGTAGGGGTGAGGTTCCTCTTTGTGCATGCGGCCCCGTGAAGACGATGATAATGCCGCGAGGGGGGAGAGGGTCTCTTTCTCCGTTTTTTCAAGGTAAATTCTATCGATTACTTTCATTGGCAAGTTCATCTTCGTAAGTCTGGGACGCGGCTTTTCTGTTCAGCCTGATCTCCTCGTTTGAAGGGTCTTCTTCAATGCCTCGCGTAAAAGCCTGCAGGGCCTTTTTGTACATTTTTTTCCGGTAGTAGCTCTTCCCGATATTGTTATAGGCTTCGGAAATCAACGGGGCCTCCCGTGACCCCCTGATCACCTGGTAAAATGTTTCTATCGCCCTGTCGTACATTTCTTCCTTGAAATAGATAACGCCCAGGGAAAACAGCGATTCCGCGTCTCCCGGCTTGATGAGCAGGGCTTTGCCGACAAGCTCTTTAGCCTTTGCTACACCCTGTTCGTCGCTTGCCTGCCGCGAAATAATGACCGCCGAGTTGATCAGGGCCTTGCGCGCGAGGTCGTTTTTATCGTTGATATCAATGACCCTTTGATACGCTTTGAGCGCGAAGTCAAGCTCGTCCCTTTTGTAGTATATGGTCGCCATTTTGAAGTGGGGGTCCTGCAGTGAGGGCCACTTCTGCAATATGCGCTGGTATTCTTTTTCGGCGAGATCATACAGTTTTTTTTCATAAAAGTAGTCAGCCAGGGCAAGCGGCGCGCGCGGGTTGTCGGGGTTGAGTTCGGATGATTTTCTCCAGGCGTCCAGGGCGAGCTCGGGCCGGTCCGCGTGTTTGTAGGCTATCCCGAGGTTGTAGTAGGCGCCGTCGTCCTTTGAGCTGATGCTCAGCGCCTTCTGGTACGCTTCAATCGCCGCGTCGTACTGCTGGGTATCGTCGAGGATGTTGCCAATGTTGATATAGGCAACGCGGGCGTTTTCGGTCGCGGGTTCGATCATCGTGATTTTCCGGTACGCTTCGAGTGCGCTGTCGAGCTCGCCCTTGTCGTAGTAGATCTCGCCGATGCGCGAAAGGACACGGACGTTTCGTTTGCCCGTGGCAAGTATCTTATTGTAGGTATTGAGGCTGTGGTCGTATTCCTTCATGGAGAAGAAGGCCTCGCCCAGGCTTTCAAGCATCGCCTCATCCTTCGAGCTCAGCTCTTCGGATTGAATGAATTCCTTCAGCGCCTCGTCCTTTTTGTTCTGGCGGAGTAACGCGATGCCCAGGTTGTAATGGACGACCGGGTCCTGAGGGCGCAATGATCTGGCCATGATAAGGTATTTTTCAGCCATGTCGAAAACGCCCCGCTCGGTGTAGATCACGCCCAGGCGTGAATACGCTTTAACGGCGATTTCGCCGATCTTGTCTGCTGCGCCGGCTTTTTTGAAATACTCTATCGCCGAAAGCTCGTCACCCTGCTTCATCAGGGCCGCGCCCATGTTGTACAGCAGTGAGGCGTTTTCTGGTTCGACCGCCAGTGCCCTGCGGTAATGCTTTACCGCGTCATCGTACCGGCTCATTTCAAAAAAGATGTTTCCCAGAAGAAGCAGGGAGTTCACGTCATCCCCCCTGAGCGACAGCGCTTTCTTCACGTTTTCCACTGCCTGCTCAAAGTCCCTGTTATGCCGGTAAGCCAGGGCCAGGTTGCGGTAAATGTCGGGGTTCGAGCTGTCATAGGTGAGCGCCCGTGAAAAGTAGTCTATAGCTTCACTGTATTTTCCCCGCTCGTCACTGATCATGCCCAGGTATGTCAGCGCAATGGCCTTGTCCCTGTCACTCGCGTCAGACTCGAGGACTTCGTTGAATTCGGCAATCGCATCGTTGAAATAGCCGCGGGTGTAGCTCTCCATGCCGTTTTTAACATGGAGATTCTCGGATTCGGGTATGGTGACTTTCTGCTCGCCTTCAAAGGTCTGCTCAATTTTTTTCGTCAGAGGTGCGAAAGATCCGGGTTTTTGATACACGAAGAAAACAAGGACTCCTATTGCCAGCAGGGAAGCGGCAATGATAACTCCCAGAATTATGAAGGTTTTTTTTGTGCTGGCAGGGGCGCGTTCGCCGCTCTCTTTGTTGATGTCCCGTATTCTGTTGTGCTTGAGTTCCTGATCCAGGTCAGGAGCGGCTTCGATCGGTCCTCGATGTTTCATCACTGCTGCGCCTCCTCTCGCGGGTGGTCGGCATTTTTTATCGCGTCAAGTATTCCGTTTATAAACTGTCCGGAGTTTTCTCCCCCATATATCTTTCCGAGTTCAATCGCTTCATTGATGGTCACCACCAGGGGAATCTCCGGCATGTAGTTCATCGCATAAATGGATATTCTGAGTATTGATTTATCAACCACGGTGAGGCGTTCAATCTTCCAGTTTTTTGAATGGTTCTTTATGATTGCGTCGATTTCATCCAGGTGGCTGATTGATCCGCGTATAAGGGTAATGGCGAAATCCCTGATGTCATCAGGGATCGTTTTGTCGACCCACTCCAGGGTGATGATTTCTTCAATCGGTTTTTTCCCGACCTCGTGCATGTACAGACCCTGGAGGGCATATTCACGTGCTTTTCTTCTGTGACCCATTATTTGATCTGTCTGTACAGATTGGCCATTTCAATTGCTGAAAGCGCGGCGTCAAAACCCTTGTTGCCTGATTTTGTTCCGGCCCTTTCAATGGCCTGTTCAATGGTATCGGTCGTTACCACGCCGAAGACAACGGGTATCGGGGCGTTCAGGCTGATCTGGGCGACTCCCTTGGATACCTCGGCGGCGACATAGTCGAAATGTGGTGTCGCACCCCTGATCACCGCTCCGAGGCAGACCACTGCGTCGTATTTTCCCGACAGGGCGAGTTTCTGCGTTACCGAGGGGATTTCAAATGAGCCGGGGACCCAGGCAACGGTGATGTCTTTTTCTGCTGCATTGTTTCTTTTAAGACAGTCGATAGCACCGCTGAGCAGTTTCCCGGTGATAAACTCATTGAATCTCGATACGATTATGGCGACTTTCAGACCGGTGGCGTCTATTTTTCCTTCAAGCGTGTTCATTTTATTGTCCTTCCGGGTAATTTATATATCTGGAACGGGGCTGGCCCGATTTATATCAGTATAGAAAACCCCTCCGGAAAATTTCAGTCAAGCCTTTTTTCCGGCCCCGCAGGGGCGGGTGCCCGCGCTGATCATTTTGGATTTACTTCACGGAAAAATAGTTGACAACACTTTCATACTAAAAATAGTAGCCATATTCTGTATGCAAAGGGCGATTAGCTCAGTTGGTTAGAGCGCCTGCTCGACACGCAGGAGGTCGTTGGTTCAACTCCAATATCGCCCAAAGAGAGTTCATCCTTGAGTAACATGATAACCATAACCCTTCCCGATTCCTCTTCTTTTCAGGTTGAAAAGGGCACAACTGCATATGACGCCGTGGGTAGCATAAGCAAGGGCCTGCAGAAGGCCGCGCTCTGTGTTGAAATTGACGGTAAAATGGCAGACCTCTCCACCGCGCTTGACAGGGATTCTTCATTGAAGGTCATTACGTTTGATTCAGAGCGGGGAAAGGACGTTTACTGGCACTCTGCGTCCCATTTAATGGCTCAGGCGATAAAGCGCCTTTTCCCGGATGCGAAGTTCGCCATCGGCCCCGCGATTGAAAGCGGTTTTTATTATGACATCGACCTCGGGAAGAACCTCGTTCCCGAAGACCTTGACGCGATCGAAGCGAAAATGAAGGCGATTGCCACCGAAGATATTGAGATCCGCAGAGAGGAAATATCGAAAGAAGAAGCGGTCAAGCGTTTCAGGGAAGCGGGAGAGATTTATAAAGTCGAGATGCTTGAGTCAATGGATGATACCGTGTCCCTGTATGTGCAGGGTGAATTCGCTGACCTCTGCCGCGGGCCCCATGTGCGCAGGACATCCGACCTTAAGTCTTTCAAGCTTCTTTCCATCGCCGGCGCGTACTGGCGCGGTGATGAAAAGAACAAGATGCTCCAGCGCGTTTACGGCATCGCGTTCCCCAGCGACAAGGAATTGAAAAAGCACCTTGAACTTGTTGAAGAAGCGAAGAAGCGGGACCACCGGAAACTGGGCAAGGAACTCGACCTGTTTTCTTTCAGCAATGAGGTCGGGGCAGGGCTTCCGCTTTGGCACCCCAACGGCGCCGTGCTCCGCTTTATCATCGACAAATTCGAAACCATTGAACACCTGAAAAGGGGATACAAGCTTTTCGGGGTACCGCATATAGCCCGCTCAACGCTGTACGAAATATCAGGCCACCTGGGGTTCTACACCGAGAACATGTACGCCCCCATTCA
>DAIUKG010000055.1:0-16644 GCA_036848375.1 Spirochaetota bacterium | reverse complement strand
CCCCCTGTGTAGAGACGCGATTAATCGCGTCTCTACACAGGGGGAGTATATGCGCTATCAATTCCCGCTTCGCACAATCTCCAATCTCTTAACCCCGTTCTCATATATCTCATCCTCGTATTTCCTGGCAAACTCGAGCCGCTTTTTCATGGATTCAACCGGGTCCATGTCGAAAAAAGCGTTGCCGTATTTTTTTACGCAATCACGCACGCAGAGCTTATCAACGAGCTTGTCGTAAAAAATTGATTCTTCGTATTCATGCATTATATCTGAAATATCTTTCATGAATTGATCATATTCATCAGATTCATCATCAACGAATTTTAACATTTGCATGTCCCCGGCAAAGGATTCAATGTAATCAGCTATTTCTTTTATTTCAGTATAATAATCCTTGAATTCTTTTCCTTCTGCGCCGTAATCAGTCCCCACCTCCGCGATCCATCGGGCAACGGCAATTGCTTTGAACAACTGCTGGTATTGTTTTTTTGAAAAAAATAATTTCATGAATTTATCTCCTGGTAAATATATGTAAATCGGCTTCTTGCGGTCGCATCTCCGCGCAGAAGGAACCAAATCTTTTCCCTGCAAAACAATTACGCATGAATCCTTAATGGATTATCCCGGATATATTTTCTCACATTGTTCAATTCATTCTGGTCCCTGATGATCCTGTCATAAAAAAGCGACTGCCATTTAAATGATTTATCGGAAAAAAATTATTGATCTAATAGCCAACCCGGCCTTTGTAGTCAGCATATGCTCGCATTTCAGAATTCCTCCGCTCTCTCGCAGAGAGCTTTTAATCTCTTACCTCCCCCCTGTCAGGGGAGACCGAGGGGGGGTAGGCATCACACAACCTCTATCATCCCAAACCCCTGGCTGTTGCGCGAACCCAGGCCGGCGTCAAGAGCAAAGGCTATAACCTCGGGTGTTCCCTGTAATTCAAAATACCCGTGCCATGCTTTAATGACTGTTTTATTTTCTCCTGTCCCGAAAAACCGTATCCTTTCGTATTTATTACCGTTAAACAGCGGTTTGATAGTGATATTATCACTTAATTCAGTTTCATGTAATGACTGCCATTTCTTTTTGATATTGGCATTGATCTGATCAGAAAAATCATTTTCAAAGGGAGTATAATAATGCGTTTTCTTTTTGCCGTCTTCTTTCTCGAATGTGGTATGGGCCTCTATTGGCGAAAGTGTACGCACCTTGACCGGAGATAGCTCAATGTATTCATTCCCCATGATCTCAACGGATTCAACATGCAGGTTATTTTTGCCGAGTATAATTTCTTCACTGATAATATTGTTTCGGGCAAGCTGCTCCAGAATCCAGTGCACGGGTGAGGAAACATAAAGGCTGATCCGTTCAGGATAAATAAAAGTCCCGGTCACTTTATTGTACTTACCGCGCGGAACAATATCGGAAAAAGTAAAGAGTTTATACCTTCGCTTTTCATAGGAAAAGCCATTGTCGTGAAGCCATTGTGATTCTGCGCGGTCAAGATGCCTGTATATAAAGGCCTGGATATATTCATTGTATCCGCGAGGGAAAATTATTTTTTTATCGGATATGAATGTCAGCTTAATTTTCATGATATGGTTTATTATTAGAAATATTCCATTCGTGCAGTATTTATTATGATAATATTTCATATTCCAATTTTAGAGTCAAATATAATACCACTTAACGCTGTAATTTTTAGGAATAGAATTGAGAAAATGATATAGTTTGAGGTCTATCAATGTTTAGAATTTTAGTAAAAAAGGCCCCGCGATGGAAAGAAAGGGGCCTCAAACTGGATAAAAAGGCGAATTTTCCGGCTATTTTAAAGTTTTTTTAATCGTCACACTATCGTTACACCTACAGTTCACTACCGTTACTCGTTCTAACTCTCTTTTTTTCAGCGCAGAAGCAATAAAGCACACGGGCGGATGTCAGAAGCGGCAGCGCGCGCCGTTTTTCCCCTGCTATGATCGGGGCTGTCCCAAAAAACGCTCGTCGAGTGAATTTCGTAAAGTGGATACAGTATTCACACTTATTTCGATACGATTTTGATGTTTTTACAATCAAAATCACTCAATGAGCGTTGCGAAATTAGTATCGAGACGACTTTTGGGGCAGCCCCGACCCTGAATCCGCTGACGAATATTTTCCGCTGTGCGGGCCGTCCCCGCTCCTGCGGGGAATCAACGGTACAGGGAACTGAAGCCCTTTTCCTGAACCTGAGTATTCCCGGGCACGCCGGCAATACTCCAGGCCCGCCTGTGATAAGACATCCTTGACCGGTACATCCCCGCACCTGCGGGGAGAGAACTTCCCGTGCAGTTACAGGCTCCTTTTACCGGGTCATCCCCGCCGGAGCGGGGAAATCATACTGAGACTGCGTGTCTTCGCATAGATAATCGGTTCATCCCCACGCGGTGGGGAACATCATCCTTCTGCTTCCGTACTGGATAATAAACGCGGTTCATCCCCGCAGGGGCGGGGACATCAATCGTTTAAGTAACGCATGAATCATTATCTTGGTTCATCACCACGGGTGTGGTGAACGTACAACATCAGTTATATTTTTTTAATGAGCAAAAGTCCGCATCCGAACGCCCGCGCCTTGCCGATGCCGTGATACAGCGTGTCGAGCATGGCTTTCTCGTCCGTTACCTCGAGAACGCCGCGGTAATCGAGGGAGCTGAAATTGATTACCCGCCTGCTTTTGTTCCCGTAAAAACGGTGGTGGGTATAGCTTTCGACAGCTATCGAATTTTCGTCAGTGGTGAACCCGCAGTCCTGTGACCGGCTTATAAGCCACTTCTTTGCCTGAAGGCTGGCATAGGCGTTCAGCTCGGCTGAGTGATAGCCCCTTTTTTTTCCTTCGATCAACGCGTTCATCCAGACATCATGGCGCTTTGAATTTTTTTCGCCTTCCTTTTTTTTGGCTATAACCGGGTTCGCCCTTAAAGAAAAAGAAAATTTATCACCGGCCCTTATCACGGGCGAAAATTCCTTGGTTTCAATGTTAAACAGGGGGCTTTTCGGCGCGGGAGTGCGCCGGGAAACCACGTAATAAAACGGCCCGTTTGCCGTTGTCTCCTTTCTGAACAGGAAGTCCCTGTCGGAATCCGGTTCGCCGGGGAACATCGACCAGAGCAGCTGGTGCTCGGAGTAGAGGTCTTCTGCTTTGTCCGAGTTCAGGTAGCTGAATATTTCCGGGCCTGCTGCAGGCTTAATTCGGCTGAAATACATCGTCACGCTCCCTTTGAATGTGGTGAGAATTTTCATGCCGTAAAGAAAAACGCCATTGCGTTCTGTCCGCGGGCTGGTCATACCGTGCTGTCCGGTTTTCGGCCTCGATTCCGGCAGCGGCATTGTCATCCCAGTAGTAGGCAATGTATTTTTTATTAAAAATGCGGCTATCGCTCATGGCGGCATGTTTTTTCATCTCTTTTTCGGTAACGGCAAGTGATGAGACTTCAGGAAAGGCTGTCCTGTCAAGCGCCGACCTCATGGTGTCGGCCTCGACTATGTACGGCATGAGCGGCAGTGCCGGCGGGCATGATTTTCTGCCGAAGTAGATCTGGTACACCGGTTTTTTCAGGGCGGCACTAATCGATTCAACGGTTAATTCCGGGACCGGAGAGTTGATCCACAGAGCGACGAAAGCCATGGAATCGCACCGGTATTCACGCTTTGACAACACGGTTCCTGTTTTCATGGAATTCCCGGTCACTTCATCTCTCCGCGTGAAAAACGGTCTTTTTTTTAACGGCTGTGGAATCTGTATTGTGTGAAAGTCGCGGATCATGATTCCGGGGCTGAGCAGTTTAACCCCGACGCCGATTTTTTCCGCAAGAAGGATCTGCCGCCTGTCATCCTCCCTTTTGATTCCCAGTGACGCCGCGACAAGTCCGATAACAGCTGATCTTGAAGGCTGTGGAGAGCTGCGCCGCTCCATTCCCACGGCGGTTTCGCCCCATGACATGAGCGGCGCATATAACTGAAACACGCAGTACTGCATTGACTACTCCGTAATGAATTTTATAAGCTTGTCCAGGGATCCTGAGCCTTTCTCAACATTGATCGAATAACGCCTGTCCGCGCACGCGCCGTAAACCCTGTCCATGTTTTCGCACAGGGTTTCCATGCGTTTGATCGCGGTGTTGATAATGTCATTGCCCGCCACCGGATTTAAAAAAGCGGCCGAAAGCTGGCGGGGCTGCTGCGGCCCGGTTTCGGCAAGAACATAGGAGGCGCGGGAACGAGAGGCGAAACTGTTCTGTTTCCCCGAAGGGGCTATCTGCGCGGCGCATAGCGCAAGTGCTTTAATCGAGCTTTTTGAAAGAGAATCGTTGTTGAGGTTTTCATCAAGCAGTGTTTTATTGATGCAGACATACGTGTAGAAGACGCCCGCACCGAAGCACAGCTCGCCGATATGGGCCGATCCCATGTCGACCTCGCGCGTATTGAGGTCGTCAACCGCGGTGAAATAGTCATCCTCGACGCTCACCCCGTGCACGGTCAGCGCGTGGGAGACCTGCGCCGCGGCTTCGACATTATAAGCGGGGTGAGAGGCAAGCATTCTTCCGAAAAGCGCTATGTCTGCTGCCTGGATGTCTTTTCGCAAAAGCTGCAGCTCTTCCTCTCCGGGGCCTTTGTTCCGGCCCGCTATGAGGTCCGCGAGTTGATATATCTTTTTTTCTTCGTCGGGGGAGATATGGACGAGCTGTTCGATCTCGAGGTCATTCAGCGGATTGTTTTTGTCCGCGGTTTTGAGCTTGCCGAATTGCGACACAATGGCCTGTGCCCATTCTTTCGCCTGCTTTTTTTTGATTGACTTGTCGCATAGGTATTCATAAATACTTATCCCGAGCAGTTTTGTTCTTTTCCCGATGTTTCCTTTCAACTCCTCTTCGAAGATGTCCGAGGTCCGCCAGGCCCTTTTCAGGCTCTGGGACGATATGCGCAGGCGCTCAACGCCTCCCATTATCGCCGTTTTCGGTCGGCCCAGGTCATCCCGGTTCAGGTTAGACGGCCCGTACGAAGTTAATAAATGCAGTTGAATAAACTGTGACATGATCGATTCCTTCTTAATTATTTTTTATCACCAGTGAAAAATATTCTTCCGACAGTTCAAACCTGAGTCCCGCTGCCAGCCCGTTTCTATTGTTAATCGACCGGAACTCATCATCCCAGCGAAGAATGACATCGGCGACCGCAACCGGGTTTGTTTTGCCTTTAAGGAGTTTGACCGCCCTGAGCAGTTCAGAGTAGAGCTCATCCCAGTTGTGTGCCGATATGAGGTGCCTGAACCGTGTTTCCGAAAACGGCGGGCGCCCGGTGCGGTGGGAGCGTGCGAGCGTTTCAATAAATTTTTTGTTCAGGTTTTTGTTGTCGTCCCTGTCGATATGCGACAGAATTCCGGCAGTAACGGCGGCCGCTTCATGGGATATATGGGGGATGATGTGTTTAATCAGAAATGTTTCAGGATGCAGTGAAACCTGGGCGAACGATGAACACCGTCGCAGTCCGGCGCGCTGACCGTTATGTCCATGCAGCCAGTGCCACCACTCGAAAAGCGCTTTTTCTTCTTTTTCGGAGATTTTTTTGTATCCGGATTTTTTTTCAGCGACCTTTTCCATCATCCCCCCTGTGACGTCTCAAGCATGTCGTTTAAATATTTTTTGGAAGACCCGTACAGGGCCCTTTTTAACCCATTCCGCGCAATGATCGTTTTTTTCATTTTATAGGGATTCGTCTGGTCCGAAAGGGCCCAGGTATCAAAAAGTTCAAGGGTGTTGCTGATGATCGTGTTTTTCCAGTCCAATGCGCATTCCGAAACAGTGCGATCATCAGAGATATTTTTTACAAGACGCATTAATATCCGGTAAAAATCGCCTTCAGAATTTTCCCAGAATGAGCGGGTAATATGAGAAAAGTCTCCCCCTTTTTCTTTTGAAGACCTGAACCAGACTTCATTAAGACGATATGAAACGCTTGACGCCCCTTCGGTCGTGAATGAAAGAAAGCGGGTGACGATGTCGGCGATTTTTTTCGCGTCTTCCTGTTCCAGTTGATAAAATGGGACCATTGTCTCATACCAGCAGCGTGCCTTCATATTGTTGAAGTCATAGCCCGCTGCCCATATTTTCACCGATGAAGCATTCAACGCCTTCCTGCGCTGCGCAGAAGTCTGCGCGCAGGCGATTACCGGCGCGGGTATTTCATTTTCCGAAACATGCAGAAGCGCGAGCCGGTGCCAGTACCGGTATGTTATGCCACCGGGTTGCGCTTTAAGCGGGTTCGGCGGGTTTTTCGGGTTCTGCGGGTCTTTGCGGTAGGGGTTCAGAGGATGAATCCATTCCCCCGAATAATCATTACCGGAATGGTATGTCTTATACGAGGTTACGAACGTTGATCCCTGTTCTCCTGAAATATCGCATGTCCCGTCTTTTATTTCGAAAACCAGCCTGATTCTTCGCGGCATGCCGAAAAACATGTGAAAGGGATGACATTCTTCAGCGTACAGGCCGTTCCCTTTTACCCTGCTGTTTTTTGTCGGTTTCATCCAGGGGAAGATGTCCGCTTTGTTTTTTTTACGATGGTTTCCTGTCAGGCCCGGCACGTAATCATTTGAAAGGATGTTCACCCACAGTTTTTGCCAGAGGGTAGACTGCCGGTCTTTGACCTGTTCGGGCCACAGGATCGTTGTTACCGGGCCGCCTCCACGCAGGCCGGTTTTATGGCCACGGCCGCCTGCAGGGCCGAAGGTCTGTAAAGCGTACAGGGTCACCGCTGCCCAGTACGGATTGACGCATCGCGGGGTTTTCTTGTTGAAATATTCATTGGAAGGCAGCTCGACAAAGAGGTTGGTAAGCATTTCAGCTTTAAACTCTTTCAGGGAAAAATCCTGCATAAATGCCGGCCCATCTGAATCGATCCTGAAACAGTCCTCGTAAGCAAGGATTTTATCGTTACATTGAGCGGCTGAACAGGGAGTGTCCCATTTTTTCAGCCACTCGTCTTCATTTTCAGGAAGGAGCGCGACCTGGATTATGCCGATAAGCAGCTGAAAGAGGGCGTTGCGAAAATCCGGTCTCGGGGCTATGATATCAATTACCGGATTAGTGTTATATGAATCTAGAATTTGACTGATCGCGATTTTTTCCTCATCCCCATTATTCCTTATCACGGGGAGCCACGGGTCTTTAATCAGGTTCATCAGGCCGCCTTTTTGCCGGAAATCGGATGAGGTATTACCTTGTTACAATAATTACAGGTGTAAGATAATACTTCATTGTCTTTTGTTTATTTGTAAACGTATACCCGGCAAAACAGATATTGGTTTCAAAAAAAAATGAACCATTCAAGGATATACACGGTTATAATGATGTAATCGAAAAAGCGGGAGTTTCTACTGCTCGCAATTGCCTGACAAAATTGATTATTGCCCGGGAACCATTGAATTATACGGTAACCGGGATGATCATTATTACCGATATGGCGGGGATCGCCTGAATGTGTAAGGAGTATAGAATGAAGAACAATAATGTGCTGATCGGGATCCTGGTGATTGCTTTAGCTTTCGCTGGGGGTATTATTGTTTCCGGTCCTCTTCACCGGCTTCTGGACAGGGGAGGGCCTGAATTCGGTCCCCCGGGTGGCCCTGGCGGAAGGCATATACTTCGTTATCTGGAAAGAGATCTGGATCTCAGCACTGAACAGATAAGGCGGATCAAGAATATTGTTGAGAAAAACACAAAAAAAGAAGAAGAGTATCGGGAAAAAATTCATGCTGTCTTTGATGCACAAAAGAATCTTTTAGAGGCAGAGTCTTTTAATGAAAACGCGGTTCGCGCCGCAATTCGTTCGCTCAATCCGGTTGAAGAAGAGCTGAAAGTTCTACATATCAAACAGATTTATGAAATTGAGGGGGTATTATCACCTGAGCAGCTAAAAAAGTTTCGGGAATTAAAAAGGAAGGAGATGAAGCGGTTGCGAAAAGGCGGCCCGCCTGAAGGCCATCCTCCGGGCCCCGGAGGAGACCGTGAGCCGGGCCCTCCCGATCATCCTCCCGGCCTTTTTATTCCGTGACGGCATAGATAACAGAGAGGAGAGGTTATTAGGTCGTCATTTATGAATGAAAAAGAATTTTGCAATTTTGTCGAAGAGACAAAAGGAATTGTCCTGGCCGCGGTAAGGAGATATCTTTCTGCACAGTATTACCAGGCGATTGATGATGTCGTGCAGGAAACATATATACGCGCATACCGCGGCCTGAAACTCGCGGAGTTTAATGACCGGAAGTCCCTGTTAAACTGGCTGTACACGATCGCCAGAAACGAGTCCCTGCGCATGGGAGAAAAGATGTCACGCGAAGATATGCGTATTGCCCGCATGAAACAGGAGCTCGAAATTATTGGCACCTATGAAAAAGCAAATGATGGTGAAGAAATAGAACTATTAAAAAAAATTATCAAAGACCTTCCCAAAAAATACCGGGACGTGTTTGAGTTACTGCTCCTGGGCAGGTCTGAAACAGAAATATCCCAGGCATTGCTTATTAAAAAGGGGACGGTGAAATCGAGAATACATCGCGGTAAAGACATGATAAGCAGGATCGCGCTCAGGAGGGGGGTAATCTATGAATGAGAAAAAAATTAATAAAATTTTTGAAAAAGAACTTTCAAAAAGGGAATCAAGCAAACGATGGAGCAAAAAAATCGCCTCCGCTGTTTTTGCGTCCGAGTTTGCCACAGAGCCTCTTTCCGTGCAACAGCATGGCTTGATCATGAGTTTTCTGTCGTATAGTTTTACCATTTCAGCGGCAGTGGCGGTTCTGGTAGGCGCTATTTTCCTGAATACGGTGCTGCGCCACTCAATACAGGAAGGCAGCACCGTGACCAAACAAACGGTCCTTGAAGATTTTTTTAATCCGTATTCCTACAATAATATCCATACAAACAAATGAAATGTTAAGGCGTGGATTATACGCCGTAGACATGGTTGCTTGATTATCAATCGATCCCGGATATCATTTCATCATGGATGTTTTTCCGGATCGTCTTATGGCATCAGGTCAATGATCCTGTCCCGGTGCCATTTAAGGACATCAGAAAGATGCGCAGTGCGGTCATCCTGGAGTATGGAAAAGAGGGAAATACCTTCGAAGGAAGTGACCATTGCCGTTGTTGCGAGCCTTGAGGTTTTATTGTCAATTCCCGCATTGGTAAACATTTCAAGGGCGATCTGCTCCCAGTCATTATAAAGGCTTCTGAGCTTGTCTTTTACCTCGGTATTGTGGCTTGCAATTGACCATATCTCGATAAAAATTTTTGAGAGGTCTTTGTTCATTGTTATTTTCTGGATTATGAAAGAAAAGAGCTCTTTAATGAATTCTTTATCCGGTTTGCCGTCCTTCAGGTGCCTGTTAAGCCACTCATAAAAAACAGTTTTATATCTATCAATAGTAAAGTCGATGAACTGAAGTAATATATCTTCCTTGCTGTTGAAGAAATAATAGAGCATCCCATGATTAACTTCTGCAAGACGGGCAATTTCCCGCGTGGATATTTCGTTAAATGGTTTTTGCAGAAGGCATTCGCGAAGTGCGCTAAATATTTGAAGACGTCTTTCTTCCTGGACGCTTTTTCGTGACATTGAATCCTCGTTTTATGGAAAACACGTGCAGTGTCTTTTTATTATTGCCGGCGCTGCAAAGAAGCGCCGTTGTTTATAGTGACCAAATGGAACCCGTAATGCAATTATTAAGATGATGGGAACTTAATCTCAGTTATCATGTTTGGCAGTTATTCCTGTCAAGAAGAAATACCGGTGAGGAACAGGGTATAATTCTAATGGCCTCACCGATACCTTCTGGATTCTCCGGGTATATGAATAATTAATATATAGATTGACAAAATTAAACTGGTATGTTATATTAGTCATACGGATGACTAATTATTAAAACATTAATATTTAGATTGAAACAGGGCTTTTCCCGTCATCCGGGTGATTCGTCATTTCTCCATTGCGAAATTTTAGTCTGAGCATTCTTTACGAAAATGCAGGGGAATTTTTACGTATTGCATGATTCAAACAAGATGTTCCCTTTTTGCATATACTTTATTTTTGCGAGGATACCTGTATGAAGATAGGAGTTTTAAAGGAAATTAAGCCCCAGGAAAGGAGAGTTGCTCTGACCCCGCCTGGCGCAGCTGAAATCATTAACCATGGGCATTCACTGATGGTGGAAAAATCGGCCGGCCTTGGCTCGGGTTTCACGGATGCCGAATATGAGGCAGCCGGTGCGGAGATAATTGACAGCGCTGATATAGTGTGGCAGGATTCTGAAATGATCATTAAAGTCAAGGAGCCCATTGAAGAGGAATTTTCGCGAATGCGTGAAGGACAGGTCCTTTTTACCTACCTTCATCTTGCCGCGGACGAACGATTAACACGGACACTTCTTGAAAAAAAAGTCATCGGCATCGCGTATGAAACAGTCCAGACCGATAACGGCCTGCTTCCCCTGCTTACTCCCATGAGCGAGATTGCCGGGCGCCTCTCGGTCCAGGCAGGATGCAGGTGCCTTGAAACGATCAACGGCGGCAGGGGGCTCCTGCTCGCGGGTGTTCCGGGCGTAAGGCCCGCAGAAGTGACCATCCTCGGAGGCGGAGTGTCGGGAATAAACGCCGCGCACCTCGCGGCGGGCATGGGGGCCAGGGTCACGATCATTGATGTCTCTGCTGACCGCATGCGTTATATTGAAGACATTTTTCATTCCCGGGTCGTTACCATTATGTCAAGCCCGTCAAACATCCGCGCATGCCTTGCCCAGTCTGACCTGGTCATCGGGGCGGTGCTCATTCCCGGGGCAAAGACCCCGAAGCTGGTTAAAAAAGAAGATCTCAACGTAATGAAAAAAGGTGCCGCGATCGTTGACATCGCGATTGATCAGGGGGGATGCACTGAAATGAGCAGGCCCACAACCCATGCTGAGCCGGCATTTATGGTTGACGGCGTTGTCCTGTATTGCGTGGCGAACATGCCGGGGGCGGTGCCGTTAACATCCACCTATGCCCTGACCAATGTTACCCTCCCGTATGCGCTTCAGATAGCGGACCGGGGCGCGGATGAGGCTATTCGCAGCAATTCTGCCCTGAGAAAGGGGCTTAACGTATACAGGGGCAAACTTACCAGTGAGCAGGTCGCACAGGCGCATGGCATGAACTGCGACGACCAGAAAATAGCATAAAATTAACCGGAGGGAATTATGAGCGAAAAAGTATCCGATGATGTTCGACAAAAGAACAGGAAAGCCTTTGATCTTTTTGGAAAGCACCTATCAAAACAGCAGATCCGTTTTCTCGCTGCCGGGCACCTGGATATTCTCGAGTCCGAGAGGAAAGGGGCCGGTTTTATTGACCGCACTTCAGGAAAACAGTTTATCGATGCTTTTTCGTCAGCAGGGTCTTTTAATGTGGGAAGGAGAAACAGCCAGGTGATCGACGGCCTGAGCGGCCTGCACGACACCGATATGGGCAGTCACTGTCTTTTAACTTCGAGTAAGGTTGAACTCGCCACAAGGCTTGCGGCAATTTCACCCGGCGATCTCAAGCGCGTGGTCCTGACCGGAAGCGGGGCCGACTCAATCGAGTGCGCGCTTAAACTCGCGCTCGGCGCAACAGGCAGGACGGACATTATTGCCATGGTCAACGCCTATCACGGCCATTCCGGGTACAGCCTTTCGGCCGGGGGCAAGGACTACTACAAGGAACTTTTTGAGCCGCTCAAGCCCGGCTTCAGCTTTGTTCCCTTCGGCGATCTCGAGGCCGCGAGGAAGGCGGCGTCGCGCAACACCGCGGCCCTGATCCTTGAGCCGGTGCAGGGGGAGGGCGGCATCCACGTGGGAAGCGACGAGTACCTCAGGGGCCTGCGCGCCCTGTGTGATGAACTCGGGATCATGCTCATCTTTGACGAGATACAGACCGGTTTCGGCCGGACGGGCCGTCTTTTTTACAGCGAGTACTCCGGCGTGGTGCCTGATATCATGACCCTGGCGAAATCCCTGAGCGGCGGGGTTTACCCCAACGGCGCCATAGTCTACCGCGACATTGAGGTGCTCACGAAATTTGTTGATGCTCATCCTGACTTTCACGAATCGTTCGGCGGCGGTTCGGATATCGGGTGCACGATATCATGCAGGGTGATCGATTTTCTTTTTGAAAACAGGGTCTGGGAGAACGCCGCGAAAAGGGGTGAAACGTTCAGGAGAGGGCTTGATGATCTCATGAAGTCGTATCCGAAGATCATCAAAGAGATCCGGGGCAAGGGGCTCATGCTCGGGGTCGAGTATATTCATGAATTCATGGGTGTGCTCATGGCTGACAATCTGGCGAAAGAGGGCGTGTTCGCCGCCTATTCGGGAAATGCCCCGCAGGTTATGCGTTTTATGGTGCCGATCACGGCGAGTGATCGTGAAATCGATGATATCCTGGTGAAGATAAAAAAAGCGGTAAAGGGAATGGGGCTCTATCTGGCCCTAATGCTTCCCCTGGCGAAAATATCATTTTTCAAAAAGATTCTTAACAATGTGAATGTGCTCATAGTCGTGAACAACTTTCTGCGGAAACTGCATCTTGCTTAGCAGCAAAAATCGCACATGAAGGGAGGAAGGCAATGAATAAGACCGCTCAGAAAAATAATGGTGACCGAGACAAACTGCTCAGGGATGCCGCCGGCGTGTTTTCAAAGGGCTATGTGGCAAAGATGAGGGCGGAAGGACTTGATATCATTGAGGCCGGCGGCTCGGGACCGCGGCTCTTTGATTCATCGGGAAATGAATATATCGACTGCTTTACCTCGGCGGCGACCTTCAACCTCGGAAGGGGAAGGGACGACCTGGCCGATGCGCTCTGGCAGGCCGCGCGGATAACAGACCAGGGAAACTTTATCGCCATCTCTGAGGAAAAGGCCCTGCTGGCAGAGAAGCTTGCCGCGTTTATGCCGGGAAAACTTGAGTGCGCCCTTTTTACCGTGGTGAGAGGGGAAGCGATGGACGCTGCGTGCAAGCTTGCCCGCGGATACACCGGCAGGCCGGGGATCGTTACCGTTGACGGGGGCTGGTACGGCCATACGGGATTTTCACTGAGCATGTCAGGCACTGAAGACCGGAATCTTTTCGGCCCCGGCATACCTGAAATACAGATGGTCACCTTCGGGGACATCGAGTCCGCGCGGAAGGCGGTCTCGTCAGAAACCGCTGCGGTGGTACTTGAAACGATCCAGGCCGAGAACGGGTGCCGTTATGCGGAAAATGAATATTACAGGCAGCTGCGGGACCTCTGCGACCGGTCCGGCGCGATGCTGATCGTGGACGAGTCACAGACCGGATTCGGGCGCACGGGGAAACGGTTTTCATTCGAGTATTTCGGGTTTGAGCCCGATATCGCGGTGCTCGGTGAAGCGATTACGGGCGGGATGTTTCCCATGTCGGCTATTTCTTTTACCCGGACACTGAAGTCGTTTTTCGATCATCATCCCCTTATTCATCTTTGCACGTTCGGCGGGCATGATGTCGGCTGCATGGTCGCGGTCAAGGCCCTGGAGCTCTACGAGAAAGAACGTCCCTGGGAAAACGCAAAGAGGCGTGGTGCCGTTTTAAAGGCCGTACTCCACAAAATTGCCGCTGAACACAAGTATCTGATTCATGATGTCTGGGGAGAGGGGCTGCTGCTTTCAATCATACTGAAAGACGAGAAGAAAGCACAGCGTTTCTGCGTTGAAGCAAAAAATTGCGGGATGATCTGTACCAGGGGCCGGGTTGACCGCAAAAGCGTGATTGTAAGGCCCGTGCTTACCCTTTCGAACAATGATGTTCAGGACATGGAAGAGTGTTTCAGGAAGATTTTATCAGCCTTTTAATTTCTTGACAAAAGACCTTCAGCGCACAACCCTGTGTGGCTCCGGGCGGGTTAGCTCGCGCCGGGGAATACCATGCGGGGCGCTGCGTGACCATGAATCTTGCGAAACACCTCAATCCTGACTGGCAGGGCGGCGTTTATGAAATGCTTGCCATGGCCCTTCCCATGATCGTTTCAACAGCCTGCGACGGGGTCATGGTCTTTACCGACCGCTATTTTCTCGCGCTCCTCGGGCCGGAACACATGAACGCCGCCATGGGAGGCGGGGTCATGGTCCAGACCCTGATGTTTTTTTTCATCGGCCTGACCGGATATTCGAACGCCCTTGTCGCCCAGTATCTTGGGTCAGGCAGAAAAGACCTGAGCCCGGTCGCCACGTTTCAGGCGATCATTATCGTGCTGGCCGCGACTCCCCTTATCATCGCGTTCAGGCCGCTGGTTGTTTCCTTGATCGCGGCCATGAACATCCCCCCTGAACAACAGATGCCCCAGATGGAATATTTTAATATTCTGGTATGCGGGGTGACACTGGGCCTTCTGAGAAACTGCCTGAGCTGTTATTTTTCGGGAATCGGAAAAACGAGAGTGGTCATGGCAGCCACTCTTGCCGCGCTCATGGTGAATGTCGGCCTTGATTATGTGCTCATTTTCGGCAGGTTCGGCTTTCCGGTTATGGGAATCAGGGGCGCCGCACTGGCAACTCTTTCAGGCCAGGCAACGGCCCTGGCAGTCATGGCCTGGTTGTATCTGGGCCGCAGCAACCGCAAAGACTTTACGGTGATGAACTCTTTCCATTTTGACTGGCCGGTGATGAAAAAACTAATTCGGTTCGGGTATCCGGCCGGCGTGGAATTCTTTCTTAACTTCCTGGCTTATTCAGTGATTATTCTTCTCTTTCACACAAAAGGCAGCGCCGCGGCAACTGCCAGCACCATTATGTTTAACTGGGACATGGTTTCCTTCATCCCCCTGCTGGGCATTGAAATCGCGGTGACCAGCCTTGTCGGCAGGTACATGGGCGCGGGGAAACCGGACATCGCCCACCGCGCGGCAATGTCGGGCATCCGCACCGGTATATTGTATTCGGGCGTCATTTTTGTTCTCTTTGTGTTTTTCCCTTCACAGCTGGTGTTCATTTTCAGGCCGGCTGAAGGCGGCGCGGTGTTTGAGCAGGCGGCGCCCATGGCCGTTACCATGATCAGGATCGCTTCAGTTTATGTGCTTGCCGAATCAGTCATGGTCGCCCTGATCGGCGCCCTGCGCGGCGCGGGGGACACCCATTTTACCATGGCCCTTTCCGTGGCTTCACACTGGATTTTTGTCCCGGTGCTGTACCTGGTGCTGCACGTGCTGGACCAGCCCGCGGTCACGGGATGGCTTTTACTGGTCATGCTTTTCCTTGTTTTCTGCGTTGCCCTGGTCGTGCGCTACCGCGGGGGCAAGTGGAAAACTATCAGGGTCATTGAAACGGGATTGCAGTCATCAATGGATGGGTGAGGGCCGTGTCCTGCCGGTACTATTTTCCTGCTTCGTTTTTGTTCATTTCAAGCGATTGAGCCATGCTGTGGTATTTTTCCGCGGCCAGGTCGTCGCCGGTAACGCGGTAGAGGTCGGACAGAATATAACAGGGCTGCGGGTCAGCCGGGTCCAGTTCGCGCGCCTTTTCAAGATGCCTGACGGCCTGGTCAATGCAGTATTTTCGTGAACGGCCCGGTACAGGGTGGTTGAAGTACAGGTGCCCCAGCCATATGTGGGCCCGCACATGGTCGGGCTTGACAAAGAGGAGCCGTTTCAACGCGTCAATTGCTTCACCGAACCGGGAGAGTATTCTGTTGTTTTCATAAATGCCGATGTAGGCTTCAAGAGTGGCAGGGCCGGCCTCAATGGCCTTTTCATAATGTGCAATGGCCCCGGTCCTGTTTCCGATTTTTTCCTGCTGCCGGGCTTTTTTTAAATAGGGGGATGCGGCCGTGATTCCCGCATTGTAACTTACACGAAAGTGTTGTTCGGCAAGGTCTCTTTTCCCCTGGGAAAAATAAAACCGGACAAGGTCATTGTTCGCGCGAACGTGTGAAGGGTCAAGTTCAACCGCACGCTTGAAATGCTTGAGGGCCAGGTCCTTTTCGGCGTGGAATTCATACAGTTCCCCGGCCTTGCAGTGCAGGTCAGGCTGGTCCTCCTTTATTTTCAGGCTTTTCTGGTAATACTCCTGGGCGGTCATCCTTTTATTTTTTATGACATAAATGTCACCGAGGAGTTCCGCAGCCTGGTACAGGTCCGGTTTTAAGAGAAAGGCCTTGCGCGCATTAAAAATGGCCTCATCGTAAATTTCCAGCCCGGCCTGGGTCTTTGCCTTTTCGTAGTAATAGTTCCATGAATGGTCGGTGATCCTTTTTTCAGCGGTGCTGATAGTAAAAGGAGCAAAAAGCTGTGTAGCAAATATTATTGTGAAATAAATTATTGACAATTTTCGCATATATATTACAGGTGTTTCATCTCAAGTGGTCAGGTAGCTCAGTCGGTAGAGCAGAGGACTGAAAATCCTCGTGTCGGCGGTTCGATTCCGTCCCTGACCACATAAATTTTTTATACCCCTCTCCTTTGTTTTTTTCTTCCCTTTACACTATTGTATTGTAACGAATGCTGTTTTAGTATAGACTTTTAATAAGGGTAGCAGTATAATTTTGAGGGTAACGTAGTTTTGTCATTCCGGTTTTGC
>DAIUKG010000054.1:0-16844 GCA_036848375.1 Spirochaetota bacterium | reverse complement strand
GTTGTCGTCGCTGCGCTGTATCAGTTCGGCGCCGCACGAGTCGCAGATGCCGTCCTTGAGGGGAGGGGATGCGACCGTATGGTAGATGGCCCCGCAGCCCTTGCAGGTCCTGCGGCCGGTGATCCTGCTTACCACCTCTTCTTCGGGCACGGAGATAAACAGGGCCGCGGTGATGCTGAAAAGCGCGTCCAGCTTTTCAGCCTGGTACACGGTGCGGGGAAACCCGTCCAGGAGAAACCCTTCGGGGCAGTTCTCTTTTACATATGAGAGAATCGCTTCGGTGATAAGCTCAACCGGGCCTATTTCGCCCCGGTCCATGAACACCTTGATCTTTTTGCCCAGTTCAGTGCCGCGCGCGACTTCTGAGCGCAGAACATCCCCTGAAGAGATGTGGGGGATGTTGTAGTGTGTTTTGAGCTCCTTGGCCTGGGTGCCCTTGCCGGACCCCGGGGGGCCGATGAGTACGAGGTTGGTGTTATTCATATTTTATTTCTTCTTTCAGGCGGCCGGTTTCGTTATATATGCGCCAGGTGCCCTTCTTTTCTCCGTTAACGTAAAATCCTTCACTCTCGCGTATGCCGTCAGAAGAGTAATAGGTCCATTTGCCGTGCATTTCTCCCATTTTATAGGTGCCGATGGCCTTTTTGTTGCCGTTTTCGTAGTAGAGATTGGTCTGGCCGTTCCTTTTGCCGTCCGTATACCACACGATTTCTTTGGGTTTGCCGTCAGTATAGTATTCCTGGGATTTGCCGTTTTTTTCGCCATTCCGGTAGTATTCCAGCATATGGGGCATGCCGTTTTCATAGTAGGTTGCCATTTCACCATTAATACTATCCTGCATGAATCTCACTTTGGCCTTCAGCTTGCCCTCTTCGGTATAGTACAGCCATTCGCCGTCTTTTTTGCCTTTGCTGTACGTTCCTTTTAACATGACCACTCTGTCCGTGCCGCGGTAATAGAATGTCCATTCGCCTTCTTTCAGGGAATTTTTATACTGTCCTTCGACTTTCAGGGACTTGTCGTTCCATGACTCCTGGTATGGGCCGTTTTCAATAGCTGCAGAACCTGAATTCTCTTCAATATCAGGTATAAACGTGCCGGAAGTGGCTTCACAGGCGAAAAAGGTAAAGAGAATCAGAATGGCGGAAATAACACGAAAGGGCATGAATCAACCTCTTAATTAAATTTTACTCTTCAGACATAATCCCAATGTACCGATTATTGTAACAGCGGAATGGTTTGAACATTATTAATCAGTGTTTTCAGTCGTCAAACATTTTTTAGTGCAGAGGCAATTTTAACTGCTGCTGCATGAAAATAATCAGGAGTAAACGTTATGATGAGATCACTCTGGACAGCGGCATCGGGAATGGTGGGGCAGCAGTTTAATATAGACACCATATCGAACAATCTTTCAAACGTGAACACCACGGGATTCAAGAAGATGCGCGCTGAATTTGAAGATCTTCTGTACCAGACCCTTCTTATGGCGGGAACGCCCGCGACCGAAGTCACGGAAGTGCCGACCGGCATACAGGTGGGCCATGGCGTGAAGGTGGCGGCTACGCAGAAGATGTTTGAACAGGGAAGCCTTCAGAACACCGAAAACAAGCTCGATCTTGCCCTTGAAGGTGAGGGTTTTTTCAAGATCATGCTGTATGACGGCACCATTGCCTATACCAGGGACGGGTCGTTTAAACTCGATTCAAACCGGCAGGTCGTCACCTCTCAGGGATACCTTCTCGAGCCTCCCCTGGTGCTTCCGGACAATTTCATCATGAACACGCTTGCCATCAGCCAGGACGGCAGGGTCACGGTCAAGGTCGTCGGCTCTGACGACCCCATTGACGTGGGCCAGCTTGAACTCTCCCGTTTTGTCAATCCCGCGGGGCTCCAGAGCATCGGCGGCAACCTGTTCAAGACCACGCCGGCCTCGGGCGAAGAGATCGCGGGACAGCCGGGGATGGAAGGCATGGCAAAGACCCACCAGGGGTTCCTTGAAATGTCGAATGTCAAGGTCGTTGAGGAAATGGTCAACATGATCGTTGCCCAGAGGGCCTATGAAGTGAATTCCAAGGCGATCCATACCTCTGACAGCATGCTGGGGACCGCGATCGGCCTTAAGAGATAATCATGAAATTCTGTAGGATTATAACCGCTTTCATCGTCATTACGGCAATGCCCGCGCGAGGGGCGGTTATAAGCATTTACCTGCATCCGCAGGTCACGGGGTCAGAGCGTTTATGCCTTCGTGACTTGGCGGACGTTGAGGGGGATAAAGAGATCGCGGAAACGCTGGCGCGGACGGAAATCGGCCGCGATCTTTTTTCCGACGGATATATTGACCGCGGCGAACTCCTCCGCCTGCTCAGCGGCGTGGAAGGCGCTGCGGTCTGCATTTACGGGAGCGCGGTCAGGGTGACCGGTCCCGCCGCGCCGGAAAACACCGGCGCTGACCTGGTGCGCACCGGAAAGCCGGTCACCATTATCGTGACGAAAAATTCGCTCCGCGTCCGGTTCAGCGGCACCGCGCTTCAGAGCGGCTCGCTCGGAGACCCGGTGCGGGTGCGAAGTGGCAATAACACGGTCCTTGAGGCCAGGGTGGTGAGCAGGGACACAGTGGAGAAATCCCTATGAAAAAGATACTGGCAGCGGCGCTTCTTGTGGTCGCCATGGGCTCCATGGCGTTGCCCCGCACCCTGTGGCGCGACCGGAACCTGTATTCAACCAGCGGCCAGCTCGGTGTGGGAGACGTGATCGTTGTCGAGATCCGGGACATTTCGTCCATGAGGTTCTCCCTTGACCTTTCCAACAAGAACAATTCCTCGGTTTCGTCGAATCCCGATATGGTCATCACCGGCTTCCTTCCCAAAATCGCCGCTGACCGTACCATAAAAAGCGGCAACGTTACCGATTTCAAAGGCGCGGGCAGGATGTTCTTCACGGTTGCCTCGACCATAACCGCAGAGGCGAACGGGAAATATACCGTGGCCGGAGTGCGGACCTACGCCTTTAACGGCATCACGACCGCGATCAGGGTGAACGGATCGGTCGATTCGGCACTGCTTCAGGGGCGCTCGGTCGATTCGCGGAGCGTTGCCGATTTCAGGATGGAAATAACCGAGACCCGTGTGGGCGTTCCCATACGCAGGGAGCCCCTTAAAGAAGGGGAGACCGCGGCGCTGAGCCTCACTGAAGAGGAAAAGCAGCGGATCATTGTCGATTATCTGCAAAAAATGCTCGGGGAGCTGACACGATAGATGAAAAAGACACTTGCGGCATTGATACTGTGCATGTTCGGCATCGCTGCATACGGCGCCGAGATGTCGGTGAAAATACGGGATATCACCACCATAGACGGGATGAAGAAAAACCAGGTGCTGGGATACGGGCTGGTCGTGGGCCTGCAGGGGACCGGCGACAGCAAAACCTCGCTTGCCGAATCCTCCCTGAAAAACCTTCTGAGCAACCTGGGCATCCAGACCGATACCCTGAAACCGAGAAACTGCGCCGCGGTCATGCTTACGGCCGAGGTCCCGGAAAAGGCCCACCTGGGAGACCGGGTTGACATCGCGGTCTCTTCAATCGGGGACGCGAAGTCCCTTGCCGGAGGGGTGCTGGTGCAGTCCGCGCTCAAGGGCGCGGACGACGCTATTTATGTGGTCGCGCAGGGAGGGCTTGCCCTGCCTGAAAAACAGCCGGGCGGGCAGAGGCCGGTCAAGACCGTTGCCTCTATCAGCGGCGGCGGCGTTGTGGAACGCGAGATCATCCCCGATATTATCAAAGACAACGCGTTCAGCCTGGTAATGAAGGAATGGAACTACGGGCTTGCCGGGTCTATCCTCAAGGCCGTTGAAAACAAGTATCCTGATTCGAAACCCGTGCTCGCTGATGACGGAAAAATCCGCATCACCCTGGTCAAGGACATTCCCCTTGCCGAGTTCATCGGCGAGATACAGAACCTCGAAGTTCCCTATGACCCTGCCGCGGTAGTGGTGATCAACGAAAAGGACGGCACCATCGTTGCCGGCGGCTCGGTGAGCATTTCAGAGTCGATGATCAGCAAGGCGGGCCTGGTCATTGAAATTGAAAACAGCGCTAAAAAAGGCTCCGCCTTTGTACTGAACAATACGACCAGCGTGGCTGATCTTGTCGAGGCCCTGAACACGACGGGCGCGACTACGGCCGATATAATTGCCATTTTTAAGGCCCTGAAAGCGGCCGGTTCGCTTCACGCGGACCTGATTGTGAGGTAAACAATGATCGATAACACGTCCTTTCTTGACACGCTCCGCATGCAGCGGATTGAAACCGGAGAAAACAAAACGGCCCGGGCCCTGTCATCGACTGATTCGCCACGCCGGGGAAACGGGAGCTTTAACGCGATCCTTAAAGAAAATATTGACCTCACCACTGCCCGCGGCAGGGAAAAAAAGAAGCTGATAGACGCCTGTTATGACATGGAATCGATTTTTGTGGGCAAAATGCTCAAGGAGATGAGGAACACGGTCCATAAAAACGACTGGTTTCACGGCGGTTTTGCCGAGGAAATATTCGAAGACATGCTGTATGACGAATACGCCAAAGAGCTTTCGAGGAATTCAAACCTCGGCCTGGCAAATATGCTTTACAAGGAGTTGAGCGCGAAAATCTGAGGTCCCAAAAAAAATATTGACAGTAAAACCTGTCCGGTTATGAATAAGCGGCATTGAACAATGCCGCTTTATTGTTTCGGTTACCGGCCAGCATACCTCAGTTGGTAGAGGAGTCGATTCGTAATCGACCTGTCGCCAGTTCGATTCTGGCTGCTGGCTCATTTCCTTTTTTCACTCTATCCCCAATTTGGGGATAACATCGCTGAAGAGTCACCGAGGACGGCGGTTAATAAAATATTTCTTTACTGGCCTCGCTAACCTCTTAAGAGCCCTTGCGTGAGACTTCTTATTCTCTTTTCTCGGTGTGCTCTGAGTCTCCATGGCCGTCTGATATCCGAATATATCAGACTTTCTGTGCGATAAATCCCGCGAGATTATACATGATATTGTCTAGCCGTCCGTCAAGCGTGCTTCCCTTCCAGTTGCGGGGGAAGGTGCCGCCGCTTTTAACTCTTAGCAGCGCATTGTATCGCGTCCTGCCTGACCTGATATCGATTATCTGAACGCCGATTTTCATTTCATCCATGCCGCCGGTGACCTGAGAATAGTTGCGCACAAAACCCCGGTATTGCAATTTGATATACAGGTCGCCTTTGCCCGGCTTTGAAGCGCTTCCTTTGATTATGCGGCCGGGAAGCTGCTCCCTGAGGTATTGTTTTATTCCGCTGTTGTTGCCGCGGATCTCGGTTTTCCAGCGTCTTTGTGATGAGTACCCAAGGGTCCGCCACATGCCTTCGGGGATGTCCAGCCAACCCACGTAAATTGTTTTGCCTCCCCGGTACTTCCCTCTTCCCGGATTTTCCCTGATGACATCAATGAATGTTGTACACCCGGTTACGGTGACCAGGGTCAGGGCGGCGAAGACCCTTATGAGAGAATGTTTCATTTTTAACTCCTTTTCCTTTATTTTTGAACGATTAAAAATTATCCGTCAAGTTTATATTCCTTTTTTGGGGTAACTATTCCATGATAGATGCTTTTTTTTGACCATATTTTCGTTAAAATACCGTTTGATGGATGAATGACGGGGTGAAGGATGCAGGAAACATCACCTGATGAGCTGATTTTTCTGCTTAAGGCTTCGAGGAGGATGAGCCGTGATGAGCGGCGGCCGTGTGCTGGTTGATGAATGCAGATTAATTCAGGGCTTCAGAGGCCGAATTTGAGCAGCACGCCGCGGTTGTGTTCGCGGTCTATGCTTATTGATCCCTCCAGCTGTTTCGCGAGCATCCCCACCAGTTTAAGGCCGAAGCCGCCCGTTGCTTCGAAATCAACTGATTCGGGGATGCCGGGGCCGTCATCCCCGATGGCGATTGAGACCGTGCCGCCGTTAAGGGAGGCCGATACGGTAATCATCCCCCCTTTGCGCCCGTTGAATGCGTGTTTGAGTGAATTCGTGATCAGCTCATTCACCATTATGCCGATTACCGAAAGGCGTTTCACGTCAAGGGCAAAGTCGGCGATATCTTTTTGCACGGTGATCGAATCCTTTCGCGGGTAGAGCGAGATGATTTCATCGACCAGGCCGGGAAGGTATTCGCTGACGCTCAGTTCGATCACGTTGTCCGAGCGGTAGAGCTTGTCATAGAGCACCATCATGCTCTGGATGCGGCCCCGCGCGTCAGAGAGGGCCGTAACGGCCGGGGCGTTGTCAAGGGTTTCGGACTGCAGGGAGAGAAGGCCCATGATGATGTTCATGTTGTTCTTTACGCGGTGGTGGACCTCCTGGATCAGGAGTTCCTTTTCATCCAGGAGTTTTTTTATTTTCTCTTCAGCGAGTTTGGCCTCGGTTATGTCATGGTAGTTCACCAGTACGCCCCTGATGTTCGGGTCGTTTGCCAGGTTGACCCCGGTAACGTGGACCACACAGAAGTCGCCGTCTTTTTTCAGGTAGCGGTACTCTGCGACCGCTGTTCCGTTGTCATGCCGGGTGATCTGCATAAATTTTTCCATGATGGTTTTTCTGTCGTCGGGATGCATGGTCACGGTATAGTGCTTTCCTATCAGGTCATCCGGCTTCCATCCGAACAGTTTTTCGATGTTTTTGCTTTTATAGGTGATTGTTCCCGATGCGTCGATAATGCCGATCACGTCGTTGATGTTCGACATCATGGCCTGGGAGGTGAGTTCACTGGCGTGCAGGGCCTGTTCTTTCTGGTGGAGCTTGCGGTTCGCGTCGATCAGTTCTTCATTGGCTGCCATGTAGATATCGCTGATGGCTGACAGCTTGTCATTTGCTTCTTCAAGTTTTTTAATCGCTTCATTGAGGTCATGATTGACTTTTTCAAGCTCCGAGTTTTTGTGGTGTATTTCTTCCTCGGTAAGCACAAGGTCCATGATGTTTTCAAGGGTCCCCACCTGGCGCATTCCCGTACCTGTTTTATCGGGGATGAAAAAGCCCCGGTCCCGCACCCAGACGTAGTGCCCGTCCTTATGACGCAGCCGGTACCGCGTGTCCCAGTAGGACTTCTCTGCCAGCGCTGTATCCAGAAGCCGGAGCGTTTCTTCCCGGTCATCGGGGTGGAGCCAGTTCTTCCACTGTTCAATGCCGCCGCTGTATTCTTCAGGCGTATACCCGATCACCTGTTTCATGGACGGGCCCCATACTATTTCTCCCGTGTGTTCATCGTAGTCGTAAACCACCTGCCCGGATGAGGCAACAATGAGCTCATACCGCTGCTCGCTTTCAGTAACCTTCTCATGGGCGTTGAACAGTTCATACGCCATTTCAATCGAGGACTGCAGCACGAAATTCCCCGAGTTTTTGATAATATACCCGTACCGGGTTATTTCTTTTACCCGGTCCACATATTCTTTTTCCGAATGGGAAGTAAGGAACACGATAGGCAGTGGTTTTCGGATGAGGATTTGTCTTGCCGCCTCAGTACCGTCAATGCCCGGCCCGAGATTTATGTCCATGAGCACCAGGCTGACGCCGGGGTCGGTTGACGCGGTCTGCACGGCTTCTTCACCGGTAAACGCGGTGATCACCTCATAGCCGAACCTCCTGATCGCCGTGGCTTCAGCCAGGGATGTTATCGCGTCATCCTCTACCAGAAGGATCTTTTTCGCCTCACGGGCGGTTGTCATTTTTTCGGGTATGGTCATTGCTGCCGCCTGTCCGGTTTTAATGCCGGTTTTTTGGAGGCTGTCAGTAAATCAGCCATACGACCTATCATATCATTATTTTTCAGGAGTGGAAAGATTTTTTTGTGGGCTGAACGTACGAAAAAATGCTATGAGTTTTCATTCATAATCTGCTTTAGCTCATTGGCGGTTATTTTCATGCTCTCATAGCTTGACTTCAGCGATTCCGCGTTTTTCGTGTTTTCCTGAACAAGCGTGTTCGTGTTCTCTATGGACCTGGCAACTTCATTGATCGAGATTGACTGCTCTGAAGAAGCGTCCTTAATGAACAGAGACTCGTCATGCACATTTTTATTGCGTATGATCATATCTTCCTTGATTCCCTTCTGGTCTGAAATGATTTTCATCGTATCCACGGCCTTGGCCTGAAGGTTGCTCAGGCTTAACGTCAGTGCTTCGATAAAGCTTATTATTTTTTCTATTATTGAATTTGAATGGGCGACATCGCTTCTGTTGTTTTCAATAAGGTCATTTATTTTTTTCAGCTCAGTTGACGAGCTGTCGGCAAGCTTTCCTATCTCATCAGCAACAACAGCGAAGCCTCTTCCGTGTTCACCGGCCCTTGCCGCCTCTATCGCTGCGTTAAGCGACAGAAGGTTGATTTTTTCAAAGAAATCATCGATGATTCCGGTTATTGTCTGCATGTTTTCCGAGTTGACCAGGGTTTTTCTGTTTACTTCATTGAGTTCGCCCGATGAACTCCGCCCCTCTGATGACATTTTTGCGATTGCCAGGAATTCCTGCTGAAGATCGGTGCCGAAAAGCTGAAGCGAGTCGATAAGTTTTGAAAGGGTGTTTATACTTTCGCTCAGTTCGTTGACGGAGTCGTTCTGGGACCTGGTTGCGTGTTCAACACTTGAGGTGCTTGAAGAAATTTCTTCGATCGAAGCGACGAGTTCCTCAATCGTTGCCGCCTCTGTCTGCATGTTCGTGAGGATGTTGGATATCGCCTGGTCCGTTACGCTCATGGAGCCGGTCAGTTCGTTGTATGACTTTCTTATGGTGGTGATCAACTCCATGATATATTCGTTCTTTTCATTGCTTTTTCTGGTCTCCTCCGTGCTTATCTTCAGGGCGAGCCGTAATGAACGGATGGCGACAATTGCAACGCTATACATGAGGAGAAAGGTAAAGAAAGCGATGATCGTCCCCCGGTTGACGATATCCTGGACTATTTCAGGCGAAGTTACCACTCCGGTTATATCAAACCTGAGCAGGTTGACAACAAGACCTCCGCATAGAAGCAGCATCACCAGGATGTGTACCCATCGATAGGTGAATATCACGGCCAGAAGGAGAGTGGGAAATGCAAAAAGAACCACTGTGACCAGGTTGACTTCCGCCGGCCTCATATAACCGCCCAGAAGTACAATGGCTGTCTGGAAAAACGCGAACAGGGAGCCCGCCAGCCTTTCCTTTCCTTTTATAATGAGGAACATGGTCACGCCTGCCGAAAGACAGGAAGTGCCACTGGTCGCGAATGATACAATAAACCCGAGTTTCCTGAGGTTGACAAAGAACAGGAGGGTCATTACCCCTATAAAGAAAATACAGAGAAAGAACAAAAATTTCGCAAACGACCTGGTAAAAACGTCCCTGTTGTTATATGTGGAAAACAGCTTTAAATTGAGTGTTTTTATTAATGACATTTTCATCCCTTTCTTTATGGTTCTTTTACGTGTCCCTTTGGTCTTGAATTAGAAATGGTACTCTGCCGTTATTGATTGTGCCAGCAGCCTCACGAGCATTTTTTGAACATTCCGGGCAAGGTTTGTTTTGATGTAGTGTTTGTTGTCTTCTATTTCCTTTCTCCGGGATTTATATTTTGCTTTTAAACATTCCGATTGAACAGCGGTAATGTCATTTAACAGGGCCTAGAATAATTATATCATATGTCTCAGATTAATTTTAGTCATTTTTGTGTCAAGTCAGTTGTTAATTGTTATACAAAAATATTTAATTTGTCTATTAAAGATAGTAATAAATTTTTATTGATAGATTAAGAGTTTTTGAAGATAGAAAAAAAGTAGAATCACGAATTTCCGGTTATTAAATACTGTAACTATGCCTATACCTCTGGCAGGTAGAGGAACGATAAAGGGATGATTATTGGTTGCCCGCTCTGATCAGGCTGCGGCATGGAATCACACACGGGATAGTTAATGTATTTTTTATTGATTATTAATTGAAATAAATTTGACCGGATTTAGAAATCTTGAAGACAAAGAATTATGGATGTTATATATTTGTCCAAACCGGCTGGACGGTAATATAAAGAAACAGCAATAATCAGGAGACTCACATGAACACACTAGCCAGAGCAACAGAAATTCCGGTAGCCGTCGCTTCATCAGGCAATAACGATATAAAAGGGGAAGTGTATTTTGATGTCCCGGCAGATAAGGCCTATACCTTTAAAGGATTCAATTTTTACACGATTGATATTAAAAACACCCCGCCCGCGAGGCTTGATGCCATAATTAAACAGTGCGAAGCGATCGAAAAGGCATGCTGGATTCCCCAGGAAAATTTTTCGGAATACGCCGGCAATAAAAATCTTTTAACGTATATCATGAAAGACAAAAAAATAATCGGGTTCCAGATAATGTCCTACTGGGTTCTCGGCCATGATTTTATTTTTGACCTCGATGAAACCATGATCCTCAAGGAATACCGCGGCAACGGCCTCGCGTTCGCGGTTTCGGCAGTGAGCTGCCGCACCTGTTACCTGAAGGTCCTTATAACAAAGCATATCAAAAAAATGACGTTCATCGGCCTCACTCCCAATTTGCGGCTGGTCAACATTATGGATAAAATGCGCCATACGATCCGGCTTCTTGATACGACATTCAAGCCTTCTTCGAACCTGTTGAAAATTCATGACTACGTTGTCGAGAAAAAAGGCGCGTCCCTGGTCCACGAAGGCTACCCGTTTTTTCTAAAGAGTGTGTTTCCCGGCTCGCTGAAGGCGTCTGACCACACCCACCGGACATCAGAGAGGATCAAAAAAATGCTGCCTCCAGGGCTCGATTTCAACGGCAGGGGGGATGCTTTTCTGTTCCTGGCCAGTTTCGGGAAATTTCAGATGTGGATTTTCCACGTGGCCCTTCTGCTCAAGTCGCTGGGAATCAGGATCTTTATTGACCGGAAACTGGGCCTCCTCGGCAGGGAAAAAATTGATCATGTAAACCGGTATTTCTCGCTGGATGAGAAAATGAACTGACTTCCCGATTGAGGCACCGGCCTTGATGGGAAACGTCTCTATGGTTTAATGATGAAAACCGATCCAGGTGCCGTCCCAGCGGGCATCGGGATAGAAGTATGAAAGCAGGCCGGCGGTGTGGTACCACCGCTCCATGATGAATGAATCATGGTCGATTGTCATGACCTGCCGGGTCTCAATATCCTGAAAAGGGTCCATGATATGGACTTTTTTTTCGGCAGTGTCATATCCCATGAGCACCACATAATGGCCCGGATACCACAGAAGGGGATAACCGTCGTACATTCTTCCTAAATGAAGGATGACGGGATAGCCATTCCGCAAAAAATTTTTCAGAATGTAGTTGAACCGTTCCCTCCGCTCGATGTTTGATTCTGCGTCGTATTCTTCAGCGTCCTCGCCGGTCACATCGCATGAACCGTCAACCACTGCATAGAAGGGGAACCCCATGTCTCCGATACACTGGCTGAGCGCTGATATCTTCTTATAGAAATTCGTGCAGTCGATCCCGTCCACAACACTGTCCAGCCACCGGGTTATCCACGAACCGCTGACAATAATGCTGAAAATTTCACTGATTCCCGAAAGTATCATGTTTTCAAGGCATTCACCGCTGGTTGAAAGCACAGCGCCGGATGAAGGGTCGTCGTAGTACTTGAATATCATGTAAAACGATGTGGGACCGCACAATGAATCGTCCTGTTTCACGAAAAAATCATCGTCCGTGACCCCGATATAGCCTGCTGCCGGTTCAGTATGATCAATACCGGCGCCGGTGTCCGTTTCTGTATCTTCCCCGGAATCGGTTTCTGACTCGCAGGAGACGGGCCATGCCCCTTCCGGAGGCGCGGTGATGTCATCGCAGCTAGAGATGACGGCAAACGTTAGAAGTATCGGGAGGATGATCCCGGTCAGGCCCCTGGTCATAGTGAGCTTAATCTCCTACACCTGTTTGGCGAATCATACGGTGAAAAAATTGTTGTACCTGAAAAACGGCCGTCAGTAATGGCCCATCCCTGTCGGGCATGTCTGCCGGAATTATAATGAAGAGTTTCCCGACTGGAGAAGAAATGAAAACGTGTCTGAATAAAATTTCAACTCGAAAAATAAATATATGTTTTAATAATGCTGTCAAGAAGAATATTATATCCGTATATTATGTGTTAGGTTTTCCGGGAACCTGCGGTGCCGGTTCCCGGTTCCGGTTGACTTGTTGCGCCCGCTGCATATCATAAAATCGGACAACATTGCTAAAAATGAGGGAAGGCGCCGCTGCGGGTGAAATAGTTATAGTTGAAAGTGTTATTTGAAACAATATCAATGACGCGGTAAAGGTGTAACATCACGTATTGTTATGCTGCTTTTGTTTCTGTTCTCTGTATCTCGCGGCCGTAGAATGCGGCATTGCCGTTTACTATTCTACTATAACCATTGAAAAAATACTGGCATTCTTTCCTGGCGCGAGAGGAGCAACCCCCTTCCATTTTCCGTTTATCCAGTATCCCGCAACAGATACATCTGAACTGTCTATGCTCCATCCCCCCGCGTACACGTCGCTGCCTGAAACGACCAGTGAATAAGCATTTGAGGTTTTTGTGGCATCGAGGGGCGGCAATCCGTGCCAGTCGCCGTTTTCCCAGTATCCGGGAATCTGTACATTCGAGCTGTTAACGCTGTATCCGCTTGCATACACGTCACTGCCTGACACAGCCAGTGAATTCGCGCGTGAATGTTTTGTGGCATCGAGCGGCGTCACCCCCTGCCAGGAGCCGTTTTTCCAGTAGCCGGCAACATAGACGCCGGAACTGTTGGTGCTGATACCGGCCGCATACACGTCGCTGCCGGAAACAGCCAGTGAATTGACAAATGATGTTTTTGCTGCATCCAGCGGCGTCAGTCCCTGCCAGGAGCCGTTTTTCCAGTAGCCGGCGACAAGTACATCGGAGCTGTCAGTGCTGTATCCGCCAGAGTACACGTCACTTCCGGACACGACGACCGCGTTGACAACAGAATATTTTCCCGTATCGAGGGGAGTCAGTCCCTGCCAGGCGCCGTTTTTCCAGTAGCCGGGAACAGATACATCTGAACTGTCTATGCTCCATCCACCCGCATACAGATCGTTTTCAGTCAGAGCCAGTGACGTAACAGCTGAATCTTTCGCCGCATCGAGCGGCGTCAATCCGTGCCAGGCGCCGTTTTTCCAGTAGCCGGGCACACGCACATTCGAGCTGTTTATGCTCCAACCTCCCGCATAAATATCGTTGCCGGAAATGATGATGGACTTAACCGTTGAATGCTTTGTCGTGTCCAGTGACGGCAGTACCTTGCAGACGCCGTTCTTCCAGTAAACCGGAAGCTGCTCATCCGCGCTGTTATTGGCAGAGCCACCGGCATATATGTCTGTTTGTGCCGCCGATGAGCTGTCGCCGCTGCCCGAACATCCCCCACATAAAAAAGCACTGATCAGTAATACGAATAGTGCATCACTTAGTTGTTTTTTCATCGGATGACCTCCAATTGTGTATTGGAAAATGAAACTGGGGGAACACTGGTGATAGTACAGGAACTCTATAGTAACCTATAAATAAGCAGTATTGCTGTCTTGAGTCAATTCAAAGTGCATAGATTTCTGATAAAAAAAGAGAATACGCTGTGTTAAGCGGTTATTTTCATCCCCCGCCTTTTTTTTGTTTTTATGGGCCTTTTTCATTTGATTATTTCAGTGATGGTTATCATTATTGTATTGTTTATTATACGGTTTGTTCGTCTCAGGTTTTCGTTTTCATTCCCGGAAAATTATATAGAGAAAGACCTCTTTTCTAATCATTCCATCTATACCCAGGAGGACCGTAATGAAAAAATTTTTTTATCTATTGTTTATTTTATCTATCTGTTTAGTGGCCTGCGATGATGACAAGAGTTCCCACAGCCCGGGGAGCCCGAACAACTGGACCGCAGTGGGGGGTGCCAGTGACAGCGGAAACGGCGGCGCAGGCGGAGTAATACAGATCATGGCATTTGCTGACATGTCTATTAACCGGAGTGGAGGAGTCAACGCTTCCTTTTCCATTCCATCTATCAGCTATGATACGGGAGAAAACGGGGCGGTCATATCAGGCTCTACGGCCGTCAACGTGGTAACCGTTGAGCCCTCGGCGGATGTTCTTTACATGGTCGCCGGCGACACGAACCTCTACCGATCAGACGGCAACGGCGTGCTTGCCGACGAGGACCCGCTCACGGGCATTGAAATTGCCCGCGGGGCAGTGGTAATCTTCTCCCTGAACAGCGGCGGAGGCACAGCCTGCGAGCTTGTGTTTGCCAGTGATGTCGTGATCAACGGAAGTCTCACCACTGCCTATTCCGGGGCGGACCGGGGCTCACTGTCAATAACTACCTCGGTAGACGGGTCAATTGCGGTAGGTTCCAGGGGGAGTGTTACTACAACCGGTTCAGAGGGTGATTCCCTGACGAACGGCGGGAATGGCGGGGCGATCAATTTTATTGCGGAGGGATATCTCGTGGTGAGCGGGCCCCTCGACAGTTCCGGGGGCAGCGGCTCGCAGGGCGGAAACGCCGGCAATATCGAACTGGTTTCCCTTAACCGGAACATATATGTGAGCGCGGATGTGACCGCGAGCGGTGGCAATGGAATAAGCCTGTCCGGGGGAATGGCAAATAATATATCCGTTATATGCCTGCACGGGAATACCGGAGTGAGCGGGGACCTCACTTCACGAGGCGGTGATTCTGAAAGCGCTAATGCGGGAACCGGCGCCACGGTAACGGTACAGGCGGGCGGCTCATCAATGGGCAACTGCTCCATAACCGGCATGATCACTACCCGCGGCGGGGAATCGGAGACCCTGGCGGGCGCCCCTGGCGGCCCCGTTGACCTCAGGGCATATGGCGGTTTCATGAAGATTTCCGGGTCCGTGAACAGCTCAGGCGGCACCGGCGGCACAACAGGCGGGCCGGGAGGCGCGGTCAGCATGAACGTTTATCTAGGAGCGACCCGGGTGACCGCTGTTCCGATGGCCCCCGGGGATCTGATAGTGGGCGCTCCTGTTAACAGTTCCGGAGGCGACGGCCCGACACAGGGAGGAGACGCTGGAGTCATTGTCTGTATGATTAACTCGTATGTTGACTCCTGCATGCCTCCTTCAGGCGAACTGGCTCTTTACGGAACCGGGTTTCTTTCTTCAGCCGGCGGTGATGGCGACACCGCAGGGGGGACGGGCGGAGCCATTGTTATATTTGCCAATCCTTCCTACTATTACGGCGATGAAGTGGAAGCGGGTAATATCGAAAACAATGCCGCTATTATCACTAAAGGCGGGGATTCCGAGAGCGGGGCAGGAGGAACGGCCAACATCATCCAGATGCTGAGTGCCAGTCATGCCCATGTCGGAATTGTTAACCGGGGGGCCCTGGACTGTTCAGGCGGCGACGGTCAGACTACCGGTGGCGCCGGAGGCGGTCTGATAATGAGAACAGCCCTGGATATCCAGAACTATGGTTCGCTTGACGCTTCAGGCGGCAATGGAGTAAGCGGTGCCGGGGGCAGCGGAGGTATGTTCCAGATCGATAATTTCATGGTGCCTCCCACGCCTGAGGGATCAGTATACAACAACGGGGGCGTTGACGTGTCAGGAGGCTCAGGCATCAGCGGAGGCAGCTCCGGTACGGTCATTGTTACCGCGCCCAATGATATTGAAAACAACGGCGCCATTGACGCCTGGGGAGGCGATTCCACCGGAGCTGGCGGCTCAGGAGGAGTAGGGGCAGCTGCGATTATGATTTATAATACACTCCTGGGCACCATTACTAATAGAGGCATTATCAACGGATGGGGCGGTGAGGCGACCGGCTCCGGCGGCGGGGGCGGAGCCGCAGGAGCCTGCCAGTTATTTTCAACGGACCGGCTGTTCAACTATGCCAGCATTTATCTCTACGGCGGAAATTCCAATGGCGGTGCTGCAAGCCTGGGGGGTACGGTACTGTTGCGGTCCGGCGGGATCGAGTTTACCTGGAACAGCGCGCCGGTAATATCCGTGGTATGCGGCAACGGGGGCACCTCAGCCGATATTGGAACCATTGAAATCGATTTCCTTGACGTGACTCCCGCTGACGGGACCCTTCCCTAATCATTATACCTGCGCGGCTTCTGCCGCGCAGGATACAACTTCCGCTGTGAAGCAGAGGGTTTATCCGATTTTGTGATTTCCCGTTCGTTTGCAGAACAGCCCGGCATAAAAGGACCGGCCTGTCAGTCCGCTGCATACAGGAGTATGCAGGCGGCTGACGCGGGCATGAATATGGCAAAAAAAACAGCGGCTTTTTAAAATAATTTCCTCTATGACCTCATTTTTCCATTCTCTACTGAGAATGGGTTTGTGAACTGCACCGCGGCCTCATCGCATGAGGAGCATGACGCCGGGCAGTTGATAGTAAACGGGGAGGCGCGCGATGAGCTTTGGAACTGCATGTCTGTTAACGGTTTTATTTCTGGTAGTGGTACGGCTGTTCAGATATATCGGAATACTTTTTATTATGATGATGATCATCAACAACAGGGAGACCGGCTGGCCCGCTTTCCGGAACGCGGCAAAGCTCCAGCTTGTAAAAACCGCTGATACAGAAAAGTTCTTCCCGGCTGAAGAAACATTCAGTGAAACCGGCTGCAGAGAAATCATGCCTGCCTGAGGGAAAGGGTGTATCCTGAATCTTCTGTCACGTCAGTAACATGAAGGTGCGGTGGGGTAAGGTAGCAGTATAATTTTGAGGGTAACGTAGTTTTGTCATTCCGGTTTTGCATC
>DAIUKG010000053.1:0-17901 GCA_036848375.1 Spirochaetota bacterium | reverse complement strand
GAGGGCCGTCATGAAGAATATACAGGTCGGCGTTTTCCCGTGACTGGAGGATTTTCTCATAGATCTTGTCCTGGTCCCATTTCTTCAGCATTTCCGGCTCACGCGTGGGCAGATTTGCCTTCATGGGGAAATCCGTGGTCGGCAAGTTAACGGTTTTTGAATAATCCATAGTCTCCTCCCGGCTGAACCGCCCCGGCTAGGCGGGCCCGCCTGTCGCTTTAAGAAAATAAAACGGCCTTTTTTGTCAATGTTTTTTTAATAAGCCAGCGGAGCGAGCGAAATGCCCGATTCGCGTTCCATTCTGGTGGAAATCGCTTTAAGCAGGGTGTCTTTAGTTGAGTGGATGACGGCGCAAGACCTGGCCCTAGTAACAGCCGTATACACGATTTCCCCGGTCAGAAGCCGCTCGCTTTTTTCGTCGAGCACGAGCAGAACGCGGTCGTATTCAGAGCCCTGGCTCTTGTGTACGGTTATTGCCCAGGCCGGTTCTGATGCGGGGGTCATGATGAGGGGGAAGAAGCGGAATCTCCCGCCTGAAGGGAAAAAAGCATAGAGGTTCGCGTCGCTGGCCCTGAGCACAACGCCGGTGTCGCCGTTGTACAGCTGCTGCGGGTAGTCGTTTCTGGTTATGATAACCGGCTGCCCCGAACAGACACCGCCGGGCCCGCCAGCATTTGTAAGTGCAGCGGCCATGATCCGGTTCATCTGCCGGTTGATCTGTTCGGTTCCCGAGTCGCCCTTGCGGACCGGCGAGAGTATCCTGCAGTTTTCAATATGGCCATATATCTCCCTGACCAGGCGGACGAATTCGTCATCGGAAAAGTTCTCGGTTGAGTACCGGCCGGCCTGCGTAACTAAATCCTGGTAGCTCTTTGTGCCGTCACCGGGATTGAAATTCACCGCTGCCCACTGCTCAAGCAGCGCCTGGAGGCTTTTCCTCCTGTCAGCTTCATTCGCTCCGGGGTCAACCCGGTAAATGCCCCATTCGGGGATCGCGGCGTTTTTCCGGATAACGGGGATGTCATCCACAACCGGGCTTTCCTGCTTGATGATCCGTGAGGCGGCTTCCACGATGCTTTTATCAGAACGGTATCCCTGGTCAAGTATCACGAAGTGGTCGGTAAAGGGGTTTTCCGCGAGCTTGATTTTTTCCCTGAAGCGCACTGCCGCCTCCTGATGCACTTCATCCAGAACCGAAAGAATTTCCGGGCTGTACGTGACCATGCTCTCTTCAGGCATGAGGTCAGCCAGCACCGCGCCCGCTTCCACTGACGGGAGCTGGTTCTTGTCGCCGAGCATGACCAGCGCGGCTGAATCGTCGACCGCGCTTAACAGGTCGGCCAGGAGAATGACGTCCACCATGGACACTTCGTCGACAATGACCAGGTCTGCTTTGAGCCTGTTGCTCCGGTTGTAAAAGAAATCGTTTGATGAAGGGCTGAATTTCAGCAGGCGGTGCACGGTCATTGCCTCAATTCCGGCAAGGGCCGAGTCGGACTGCTCCTTAATTTCAAGGGAGCCCAGGCCCTTCCTGATCGATTCGGTAAGGCGCTGGGCCGCGCGTCCGGTCGGCGCAGCGACCATCATGCGCGAAGGGTCGATGCCCATCCTCGCGAAAAGGCGCAGTATGTTGACCACAATGGAAGTTTTGCCCGTCCCCGGCCCGCCCGAGACGATGACGAATTTTCGCAGCAGGGGAAGCAGCACTGCCATGGTCTGTCCCGGGTTCAGCACCGACGGCTCGCCCCGGAAACACAGGGGGTTTTTCACGAGCACATGGTAGAGCTCTGAAATCAGTATCTGGTTTTCCGGTTTCTTGACGTCCGGGCCCTTGATGAGCCTGGTGAGTTCCGAGTTCACTCTCTGCTCGCTGTAATAGTATTTCTGGAAATATAACGTTCCCTTTTCGGCAAGCAGCACCAGGGGCCTCAACTCCTGGTCGTCGCGCGCTGCTTCCCCGGCACTGATCACCTGAATTAATTCAGGCCAGTTTCTGATTTTTTTCCGTATCTGTGAAGCGAGCTCGTCAGCGTTTTGAGTGAAGCGGGAGAGCTTGTTCTCAAGCAAAGGGCTTTGAAGGGACAGGCATATGCCGCCGCGGTCCAGGAGGTCGAACATGCAGAGGAGCAGGGCGTAAAGGGCCCCGTCCCGGTACCCGCTGATGTCCAGAAGGTCGCGGATGGTGAGAAAGTCAACCGCTGCCAGATCAAGGTTTTCCGCCGCTGCCAGGTACAGGGCCTTGACGTCATCGTTGTCAGCATCATTGATGACGGACAGGGACTCGATCAGTTCGGCAGCGGTCAGGTCCATTGCTACGGCTCCCTGTTCTGTTTCCGTTCGACCAGGATGAGGAGAAAAACGATTGCCGCGCCGACAGCACAGGCCGCGACAGTATACAGTTCATTGGTCCCAAATGCGGCAGGGATCTGGTTGTTGACGTAAACGGTTTCACTGCCCACCTGGACCGTTGTTTTGAACGGCCATATCACCCAGAGTGAGCCGAGCACGAGCCCGACCAGAAATGCCATGGTCCCGTTGTGCCATTTTTGCAGCAGCAGTTCAAGGAGCCTGCTGAAAAGGATGAGCCCGATGCCGCAGCCCAGGGCGAAAGACCCGAGCACGGGGATATCGCGGACCGCTATCGCCCTGAGCACATCAAAATACCCTCCCATGATAAGCAGGATGAACGAACCGCTTATCCCCGGAAGGATCATGGCCGATATTGCCAGGGCCCCCATAATGAACATGATTAAAATTTTTTTTGCGTCAAAATCATTCGTTAGTACAGTGTCAGGGGATGACATTTTTTCCTTTTCCAGTGCCAGCTCCTGCTTGACCCTGGTCTTTTCGACCAGCTTCTCACCGGAGAAAAAATGATTGATACCGATCAGGAGGGCCGCTGAAAAGACCACGATCATGATGGCGCCTATCCCCTTTTTTTTCATGAGCATCCAGGGGACCGCGGTCGAAACCAGGACAAGGCCGAAGAAAAAACCATAGGTGGGGTCATGCCACGTGGTGAGCAGGAAGGTCATCACCTTGGCCAGCGCAATGATCGCAACAACCGCGCCGGCGCCGATGCGCGCGAGAAACCATGCATCGATTTTTTTCGCCTCGGAAATGAAGGCTTCGCGGCCCGCGCGGTTAAAGCGCAGAAGTCCCAGCGGGGCCTTTACTGTCTCGAATGAAATATTGTTTATGGCCTCAATCAGCCGTTCATAAATGCCGAGCACGAGCGCCATCGTCCCCCCGGAAACCCCGGGGATGATATTGGCAACTCCGATTACAATTCCCTTGAGAAAATCTTTAATGTGACTCATAAGCAGTCCGCCTGTTCCGTGTTCTTCATCTCATCAACCGGAGCATGTAAGAATCAGCGCCATTTCGCTCCGGTGATGAGCTGGATTATTAAAACAATTGGGAAGGATTATACCCAAAGCGGGATGATGTCAATATTATTTTACCAGGGAAACCCGCCGGCGGTTTTGTTTTTCAACGAGGTTTTTCAATACATGCGAGAGATTTTCGTGAGATACGGGTTTTTTCATGTAGTAATCGCATCCGGCTTTAAAACAGCGGTCCCGGTCGTCTTTCAGTGCGGCGGCAGTAACCGCGATGATCGGTGTTCGCGGCTTGTCTTCTTTTTTTTCTATTTCCCGGATTATTTCCGCGGTTTTCATGCCGTCAAGCACCGGCATTTTGATGTCCAGGAGCACCGCGTCAATTCGTGGTATTGTTTTAAATTTCGAGATCGCGTCGCGGCCGTCATGGGCGCATTCAACCGCGTAGCCGAGTTTTTCAAGGAGCTTCCGCAGTATTTTTTCATTGGTGCTGTTGTCTTCCGCGATGAGTATGGTGGGCGGGTAATCATTCAGGTATGATTCATCCTGATCCGATTCTTCGCATTCCTCGAGGGGAGTAAAAGGAATCGTGAAATAAAAGGTTGACCCGTGACCCTGCCCGGTTTTTGACGTCATGTTTATATCGCCGCCCATGAGCTCAACGAGCTTTTTGCTTATCGCGAGCCCGAGCCCGGTGCCGCCATATTTTCTCGTGGTGCTCGCTTCGGCCTGCTGGAACGGTTCGAAGATTTTTTTGTGATACCCCGGTTCGATCCCTATGCCGGTGTCCCTGACATAAAATTCGAGAGTGATGTCGTCTTTTTTTGAAAGGCCGAATTCAATGAACCCCTCACTGGTGAATTTTACCGCGTTGCTCATCAGGTTGTTCAAAACCTGAAGCACGCGGGTCGGGTCTCCGGTAATGATCCCGCTGATCCCCCGCGGCATGCTTTTTCGGATTTCAACGCTCTCCTTGTTTGACTGGGCAAGAAGCACCTGGGCGCTGGACGCCGCGGTATTGATGATGGAGTCAAGCGAATACGGGATGTGTTCGATTTCGATCTGGCCCGCTTCGATTTTTGACTGGTCGAGAATATTGTTTATGATCGCCAGCAGAAGGTTGCCGCTTTCGCGGATGTTTTCAAGATAATCGCGGTGTTCATCCGTGCTCTCCGAATTGAGCATCAGGTTGGAATATCCGATTATGGTGCTCAGGGGAGTCTTGATCTCGTGCGACATGTTTGAGAGGAAGGCGAGTGAATGTTCGGTGTATTCCTGGGCGCGGTTTTTGTCCTGTTCCATTTTTTGCTCGTTCAGCTTTCTCCCGGTGATATTTTCGGTCATGGCCAGGTAATACCACGGCTCGTTATCATCATCCCGTATCAGGCTGAAGGTGACCGAGGCGATGATTTTTTTAGCGCTGTCTTTTCCCATCGCGGTTTCAAAGACAATGGTTTCGTCATTGCTGGCGCTGATGGCGCTCATCTGTTTTTTTATGGTTTTATGCAAATCCGGTTCTATGAGATTGATAAACGGTTTGCGGATTAATTCTTCTTCACTGCAGTGAAGAATTTTGCACAGTGAGCAGTTGACCTTTCGGATGCGGCAATTCGTATCAATGATGGCCATTCCCATGGGAGACTGGTCAAATATTTTGTTGGCAAGCTTGCCCCTGTTCTGGATTTCTTTTTCGCGCCGGTGCCGGTAAAGGGCAATTTCGATGACTGTCTTCAGGTCTCTTTTTTCGAAGGGTTTAATGATGTATCCATATGGCATGGTTTTTTTCGCGCGGTCCAGGGTCTTTTTGTCCGCGTACGCGGTGATATAAACCACGGGGATGTCATAATCCTCATTAATTTTTTCTGTTATAGAGATGCCGTCCATTGCCCCTTTCAGGCGTATGTCCATAAGCACCAGGTCAGGAATGAATTCGCTGATTTTAGCGATGGCTTCTTCTCCACTGACGGCGATGGCGGGAATTTCATACCCCAGGCTTTTCAGGGTATATTGTATATCCTGCGCGACAACGCATTCATCTTCAACGACCATTATCTGGGGACTTATCATGTGTCATACCTCTGCTTTTATCATTTATAATTAGAGATATGGAAATCGACTGCGTAACGGGACCATTCCCTGCAACATTGATGATTCAACGATACTGGTTCACCACATGTATTATCGGCAACAGGTTGATTAATCTTTACACAATACCGGGAATAGTATATATAGAGTCCCGGTTACCGATGCACAGCCAATGTTGTCAAGAGCCTGAACAGGAGAACGAAGGAAACGGGAAAGAAATTATAAGCATTGATGCCGCTCAGATAGGATATCTGTATTATGTCATATAAAAATTTCAAGCATAAAATTGTAGTTGCATTAATATATATTTACTGAGTAATTCCATTATTTATCGACCGCTTCGCTCTGTGATTATGTTTTAGGGGGGATGTCATGAAAAAATTCGGTATCGTCGGCGCGGGCATTATGGGCTCGGATGTCGCCCATCTGGCAGCTCAATCCGGATTTGATGTGATACTGTATGACTGCGATGAGAGCAATTCGCGGGCCGCTTTTGAAAAAATTCAGGACCGGCTGAAGCGGTACCGTGCCGATGGTAAAATCAGTATCGACAGGGTCGGCGAAATTACCTCAAGGATCAAACTCCACAAGGCGATCGAGGACCTTGCCAGGGCCGATATTGTGCTTGAATGCGTGACCGAGGACCTGGCGATAAAAAAGGAGGTTTTTCGGAAACTTTCAAAGATATGCAAGGCGGGAACGGTTCTGGCGAGCAACACCTCGTCAATTTCCATTACCGAGATTGCTTCGGCGACTGATTGCCCTGAATCAGTGATCGGCATCCATTTCCTTAACCCCGCACGGATCATGAAGCTTATTGAAATAATTCCCGGCCTGAAGACCACGCGCGAGACTGTTGAGATGGCCAAGGGAATCGTCAAAAAGCTCGGGAAACAGCATGTAGAGTCAAAAGATTATCCCGGTTTTCTCCTTAATAGAATGCTGTATCCCCTGATAAATGAATCGGTCTATCTCCTTTACGAGGGAGCGGGAACGCCTGAAGCGATTGACAAGGTCACCAGGATCGGCCTGAATCTTCCGATGGGGCCGCTGGCCCTGGCAGACATGATCGGGCTTGACATCATTCTCGCAGTTGGGGAAGAAATGTACAAGGGATATTCAGACCCCAAGTACCGTCCCTGCCCGCTGTTAAGAAAGTATGTTGCCGGCGGATATCTGGGCGTCAAAACGAAAAGGGGTTTTTATATTTATTGATCTATTCACTGTCCCAGAGTTGCGCCTGCTGTTTCAGCGTTTCAATCAGGCGGGCAAGCTTTGGTGAACGGTCTTCTTCTGCGGGCATGCTTTCGGGATAATATTTTTCTATTGCGTCAAAGGCCCGGAGCAACGAGCTCGCCTCTTGTGAATCATTGAAATAGTGGAGTATCAGGTCTTTGCCTCTGGCGGAAAGCCTGTGCTTGGTGAGATTTTCCACAACATCGAATATGGCCTGTCTGAAGTCTTCCCTGTTGTCTTCCATTTTTTTGCTGTCCGCGTCAATGTATTAAAACACTGATAATGTCTTTATAGAAGAAAATAATTATTTCAAACGCGATCAGCCAGATGATGATCCATTCCAGGATCGCCATGTGCTTGTGGTTCTGTTCGTCAGCCAGCATGATGAGCAGATTGTGTATCACCGCGAGTTTTTTTATGAGCAGTTCTATCCGCGATTTGGTGTCCAGGTATTTGGTGACCGCGTAATAAATTTCCTCGAACTCGGGGAATTCCCAGAAAAACTCGGGGGTGTCGAGAAGTTCGAAGTTCATGTTGATGTCAGCCTCAACCAGGAAAAGGCCGCCACGCAGGCGTGCGATTTCTTTGCGGTTCATGTTGGTGCGGCCGCTCTTGGCTATGCTCTGGGGTATGTGGGAGGTTGAATCAATCGTCTCCTGCACGTACTGTTCCAGCTCTGAAAGTTTCACTGACTGTGCGATTCCGTGGGAAAGGGATATGATTTCGAGGGGCTCGCCCTCGGTGAGATGAATCTGGTCGGCATGGATTTTCACCGATTCGTGGCCCATTGAAAATGAAAATTCATCTACAAAGGGCTTGTCATGCAGCCCCTCGCAATAGGGTTGTATCTGGTCAAACAGCCGCTTGGTGTCATCATGGCTGATGCCCCATGCGATAACCACGCCATAGGGGAAAACCATGATATTGCCGTCATCTTTCATGATATGGAGCGTGTCACGATACAGGGCGGTGCGTTCGTTTTCGGTCAGGTAGTCGATGAGTTCGGCGAAATTGAATGTCTTTGCAAGACAATATGCTATGCATTTCATGGCTGTCACTGTTCCGGTAGAGAACTAATATCGTGATACCATGCCGCCCTGTTTTTGTCAAACACATCTGGGGGCTGATGAATAATAAATACAGGAGCTATCTATTCAGGCCGCATGGTCGGGAAGAGCAGCACGTCCCTGATTGACGACTGGCCGGTAAGCAGCATGACCAGGCGGTCTATGCCGATTCCCAGGCCCCCGGTGGGCGGCATGCCTGTTTCTATTGCCTGAACGAAGTTTTCGTCCATGGGAGGCGCCTCGCTGTCAACGTCCCTTCGCAGTGATTGCTCGTACAGGGTCTTGCGCTGGAATTCCGGGTCATTGGATTCGCTGTACGCGTTGGCGAATTCCGTGCCCCCGATAAACAGTTCGAACCGCTGAAGAAAACGCTCGTCGTCTTTGTCAGGCTTGCACAGGGGGGTCGTCTCGACAGGCTGGTGCGTGATAAAGGTCGGCTGCACCAGGTGCTCTTCAACGAGAAGCTCGAAGAGCTTGTCTATCGCAAGGCCCCGGTTGAAACCGCCTTTAATCATCCCCCCGTGGCGGTCTACTTCTGCGTCGAGCTCTTCGTCACTCATGTTCAGCACGTCAAGGCCGGCATGTTCCCTGAGCGCGTCGGTCACCCTGATCCTTTTCCAGGGAGTTTTAAGGTCTATTTCCTTCCCTTCGAAAGTTGCCATGGTCGAGCCGTTGACCTTCAGGGCGGTCTGCTCGAAGATTTCTTCGGTGATGGCCATCATGTCCTGGTAATCGCCGTAAGCCTGGTAGAGCTCGAGCATGGTGAACTCCGGATTGTGGGTGCGGTCGACCCCTTCGTTTCTGAAGCATTTGCCGATCTCGTAAACCCGGTCAAAGCCGCCCACGATCAGCCGTTTGAGGTACGGCTCCAGCGAAATGCGCAGGTAGAGGCGTATGTCCAGGGCGTTGTGGTGCGACGTGAAAGGCTGGGCCGCGGCGCCGCCGTATACCGGCTGCAGGATCGGTGTTTCAACTTCATAGAAATTTTTTTCGTCAAGGATGCGTTTGATCTGCCTGAGTATCGATATTCTTTTAATGAATGTCTCTTTCACTCCCGGGGTCACGATAAGGTCGACATGGCGGTTGCGGTAGCGGAGCTCCTTGTCCGCGAAGAGGTCAAAGGTCTCGCCGTCCTTTTCTTTTACAACGGGCAGGGGGCGGATGCTTTTCGTGAGCAGGGTCAGGTCAGTGAGAAATACGGTGATCTCTCCCATTTTGGTTTTTTTTACCGTTCCCCGGCCGCCGATAATGTCGCCCAGGTCAAGCTTCTTGAACAGGGAATATCTTTCCTCGCTGACGGCGTTTCCCGCAACATAAAGCTGGATGCGGCCCTCTCTGTCCTGGATGGTGCAGAAGCTCGCCTTGCCCATGATCCTCATTGCCATGATGCGGCCCGCGACCGATACTTCCTCCTGTGACTCGGAAAAGCGGTCAAAGTCGTTGATGATCGACTGTGAATGCGCGGTGACATCGTAGCGGTACGGGAAAGGGTCTATCCCCATCTGTTCGCGGATGTCTTTTATCTTGTCTTTTCGTATCTGGATCAGGGAATTGGTATCATCCATAGTAAAAACCTGCTCTTGTGGCTGATTTGCACCGCCTTATCGGCACTTCATACAGTGCATTAATTGAGCGTTGGCGGGCCTGTCAAGTGAATTATTCAGTAAGCAAAGTGCTCCCTTATCATGGTAATCAGGGCATCGAGTTCATCAGAAGGAATAGTATCCGGATTATCAATGCACAGGCCGTATTTTCGGTTCAACCTGAATTGTAATGCATTAAAACCGGTTTCAGTGGAATTGCCGTGAAGATAGGCCCATCTCTTGCCGTATATTTTGACCCACCGGACAAGCAGGCCGGGATATCTGTCTATTATGTAATCATGAAAGGCGAACACCTCCCGGTGTTCGCCTTCGGGATATTTTTTCAGGTACATTTCTATGTTATTATACATTAACATTCTTCTACAGCAGGTTGTCTTTTTCCCCTCTTTTATACAAATCCGCCTGGTATCATTACAGGTAAAGGTCCCTGGTGCCGGATTCAATCTGTTTTAAGTAATCTCTCACCTTTTCCCTGACCGCGTCATTGGCAAGGGCAGCCAGTTCCTTTTCAATGAGCAGGTTCCCAACCTTTTTTGTTTCCTCGCTCGCATAGTCCATCAGGTATTCCTTGAAGGTCGTTATGGCATTGGGCATGCAGAAGTTCTGCACCCTCCCTTTTTTGGCAATGTGCATAAAATAATCCCCGGTGCGCCCGGCGCGGTAACCGGCAGTGCAGAAGGAGGTGATGTATCCAAGCCGGGCCATGGCGCCGATAACCTCATCCAGGCTTCGGTTGTCGCCAAGGATAAACTGCTGTTTGTTGAAATCAGGGTCGTTTTTGCTGTACCCGCCAATGGCGATGTTTGATCCGGCGTCAATCTGGGTGCATCCCACGCGGATAACGTCCTCCCTTACCTCGGCTCTCTCCCTGGCCGTTAAGATCATTCCCGTGTAAGGAACGGAAAGGCGCAGTACCGTGACCAGCCTTTTAAAGGTAAGGTCATCAACCAGGTACGGGCTTTTTTCAATAAAGGGCGTATTCACCGCCGGCTCCAGCCTGGGGAAAGAAATTGTATGGGGGCCGATACCGCCGAAATGCCGTTCCAGGTCAATGGCGTGCATGAGCAGGCCCATTACTTCAAACTTCCAGTCATGAAGGCCGAACAGCGCGCCGATCGCGACATCATCCACTTCAGCCTCGAGGGCGCGGTGCAGGGCGTACAGACGCCAGGAATAGTGCGCCTTCAGGCCCCCGGGATGCATCTTCCTGTATGCATCGTGATTGTAGGTCTCCTGGAAAACCTGGTAAGTGCCGATACCGACATCCTTCAAAATCCGGTAATCATTCACGCTGAGGGGAGCGGCATTGACATTGGCCCTGCGTATTTCGCCGTTGCCCACCTTTGTTTCATAGGCAACCTTAAGGGTTTCTGCAATATAATGCACATCAGAGGACGGGTGTTCACCGTAGACCATGATCAGGCGTTTCTGGCCCTGGGACACGAGAGCCTTTATCTCTTCACGCAGTTCATCCATGGAGAGCTGCGTGCGCACGCTTTCACTGTTTTCCTTTCGGTACCCGCAGTAAATACAGCTGTTGACACAGTAATTGCTGATATACAGAGGAGCAAAGATAACGATCCTTCTGCCATACACTTTTTCTTTAATGGCCCTGCCTGCGGCATACATCTCTTCCCATAATTCTTCATCCGTGCAGTTGAGCAGGCACGCGGTTTCTTCAGGTTCAAGCCGGTTGAGCTCCAGCGAACGGGCAATTATTTCCCTTATCCGGCTTTTTTCAGGATTCTTTTTCTGCTCGATCATTTCGTTGATATATGAATCATCAATAAAATCCCTGCCGTTATTTCTGAATTTTTCAATCTCGTCTTCCCTGATGACGCTGTCCATCCAGGCCTGATGATTTGCCCTGTTCATGATCATTCCCCCTTTTTTATATGCCCTCAAATAAAAAAAGCCTACCCTGAAAGAGTAAGCGGCGAAAAAAATACACGGTGATATTTCTCTCCCCTTTAATTGAGCCTCAACCTTATTATCAGGGTGTAATATGCTATTTAGATTCAGTTATATATTGGTCGGCTATCTGGTTAGGGCGCTTTTTACGGTCACCTCGGGAACGGCGCCCAGCTTTCCGGTTAAAGCGCCGATCTCATCGGTGTTTCCGTCAACAATGAGCGCGATAACCGAAATTTTTTTCTCCCGATAGGGGACACCCATCCTTCCAATAATTATCTCAGAATATTCGTTCAGGATCTCATTGATGCGGGATGCTGATTTTAAATCCTTGATAACTATTCCTATCACGCCAACCCGTTTATTTTCCAGGTTATGGTCCTCCCTGTTTGCTTTTTTATCGGGTCATTGATGCTTATGTATGAACGTCTTTATTATTTGGTGTTATTTTTGTCAAATAAATAACATTTAATATTATATTTTATTTGTTGGTAACAATCATGTGTTTCACGTAAAAATGCTGTAATAAATTTCTCTGGAACTTTTTTTTCGGGATTGTACCATAGGGTAACACGGCTTTTGAATGTTGTTTATGGAGGCGGAACATGAAAACTGTCAAGGCTTTGACTGTTATAACTGCTGTTTTACTGGTCTCCTGCTCCCCGCAAAACGTCCGCCTGTCAGATGAAATGAAAAACAGCCGCATTGAGGCCTTTCTGTATATCAGGGATGTTCCGGAACCGTTCACCACTATTTATAACTGGGGGGCTTTCCATATGGGCCAGAGGAGCCTCATCCCTTCAGGGAAGGAAGAAGCTGAAATGAAAGAGCTTTTGAAACAGAGCGGGCTCAGGAGCATGCTCGTTGAAGAAGTGAAAAAGGGCGCCCCTCTATTTGAAAAAGCGGCAGCTGTCGGTATCGTTGATCATGCGTTCCAGAATATATCGCTGCCTGAAAAGCGCGGCATGAATGACAAGAGCAATACGATTGATGATTACAGCTCTTTCATAAAGCACGGGCGCCCGTATCTTTTTGTTATTTCCGTTGACTCCTGGGGCTATTATTATAATTCCCGGTCTGATACCTGTTATTATGAGGTTGACCTCACCGGGGAATTAATACATATGGCAAGCGGTACCGTGGTATGGAGAAAGGCGCCGCGCGCCCTTGAAGCGGTCAGGATGATGCCGGTTGTGTGCGGCCATGAACCGGCCCAGGCCGACCGGGCGTTGCGGGGCACCATCCGGACACAGATCAGGATCATGGCGGATGACATCCTCGGTGGCCGGTGATTTAAGCGCAGTATCAGGAGTTTATGCAATGACAGATGTTGATGACAGGCGGATGAGTTTTGAGCTGGGACCGATACGCCCCCCGAGCGAAGCGGGAAGCATTCTTCTCAGGCTGACCAGGAACTGCCCGTGGAACCAGTGCGCATTCTGCCATTCCTACAAGGGACAGAAATTTTCCCGGCGCAGTGTTGAAGAAGTCAGGGCGGATATTGACGCGATCGCCCATATCGCGGGCAGGATACGGGAAGAGTCGGAGAAAAAGGGCAGGCCGATCATTGACCGCGAAGTGTTAAGCTCGGTCATTACTGGTGACGGCATTGATGAACAATACGTGCGGCAGACAGCCTTCTGGCTGTATCACGGCATGGAAAGCCTTTTCCTCCAGGACGCGGACTCCCTGGTGCTCAGGGCCGATGATGTCGCTGAAATTTTAATATATATCAGGGAAAAATTTCCCGCGATCAGGCGGATAACGACCTATGCCCGGGCAAAAACGATCAGCAGAAGAAGCATGGAAGACCTGGTCAAACTCCGCAGGGCGGGACTGGACCGCCTTCACATCGGCCTTGAGTCGGGATCTGACACGGTGCTCAAACTGATCAGGAAAGGGGTGACCGCTGAAGAACACATCAATGCCGGCAAAAAAGCGATGGAGGCGGGTTTTGAGCTTTCAGAATATTACATGCCGGGCGCGGGCGGCAGGGAACATCTTGAAGAGAACGCCCGTGAATCCGCCAGGGTCCTGACCGAAATCAATCCCACCTTCATCAGGCTTCGCAGCGTTGTGCCATTGCCTGATACTCCCCTGTTCCAGCTTATGAATGACGGATTATGGGCCGTCCCCACTGAAGAGGACCGCGTGAGGGAGATCGGCATTTTTCTGAAATCCCTGGGAGATATTACCAGCACGGTAAAAAGTGACCACATAATGAACCTGCTTGAAGATATTGAAGGCAGGTTTCCCGAAGACAGGGAACGGATGATACAGACGGTTGAGGGCTTTATGAACATGCCGCTGGAACACCGGGAGCTTTTCATTATCGGGAGAAGGCTGGGCCGTTTCCGCCATCTGTCTGATTATAGGCCTTCCCCGGAGCTTGAGCAGATGAGAATGAAAATCAAGGCTTCTGATGCTTCTCTTGACGATGTAATTCTGGAAGTTCTGTGGAACTATATTTAATGAAAAGGGGAAATATCCTTTTTGAAAAATCAAGATTTGGTCTTTGCTGTCCGATTAATAATAATGACTAATGATGCTTCATCCATACTGAAAGGGTACTAGATCAATAAAACGGGTTCCTTATACAATGAAAATCAATAAAAATGATCATAACGGTTCCGTCATCCTTCATATTGAAGGGTCGCTTTCAGTTGAAAATCTTTCTTTTTTTCAGGGAACAATAAACCAGTGTTTTAATGAAAACAAGAACGTTCTCTTTGAACTTTCGGAAGTTTCTTTTATAGACAGCTCAACCCTGGGAGTAATCGTCATCTTTTATACGAAGATGGCGGCCAAAAATCTCAAAGTCTCTATTGTCAATGTGAAACCTGAAATATATCAGATGCTGAATCTTACCGGTGTTTCAAAGAAAATTAAAGTGTTCAATTCCATGAGTGAAGCCATTGATGACATGAAAAAACTTTAACAAAACTTCCTTCCCCGGTTATCATTCTGAAAACAAGAATTCTTGACAACAAATTTGATAATACTGTCCAATGTCATGCAGGCCTAAAATAAAACAGGTGCGGAAAACCGCGCTGGCCCAATCGCGAGGAAAAGCATGTTTATAATCGCATGCCTGGGAAACCCGGGCAGGAAATACGCCGGGAACCGGCATAATATCGGTTTCATGGTCGGATCATTTATTGCTGAAAACAACGGGTGCAGACCGGTAAAAAAAGAGTTTTCATCACTCTCCGGGAAGCTTTCCCTTGCCGGTTCAGACTGCCTCATTATGTTTCCGCAGGGCTATATGAACAGGAGCGGCTTTGCCGTGGCTGAAGCGTGCTCCTATTTGCATGTCGAACCGGAACGCCTCATTGTTGTCCATGACGAGCTGGAACTTCCTTTCGGCGAGATACGGGTGAAAAAGGGCGGCGGCCACAAGGGGCATAACGGCCTCAGGTCCATTATGGAACAGCTGGGGTCACCCGATTTTTACCGGGTGCGCTTCGGCATCGGACGGCCGCCCGATCCGCAGATCCCGGTCGCTGATTACGTGCTGTCGAATTTTTTCCCGGAAGAAAAGGAATTGCTCGGCGACAAAATGGCGCGCGCGGAGGAAGCGGTCCTGGGCATCATCCGCGATGAAAGCTCAACGGTTTCCTGAGGGCAGGGGGTTCCCGGTGAACGAAGAGCGGCTGCTTTGCGCCTGATGGCAGCGCGGCCGGAATAAATTTCATCCCCCCTGATAAAATATGCTGGTTTTTGACCGCCCCCTTTGTTATCATGTTTCTCTGAAATGATGCCTTATTCAGCTTCCAGGAGGTTATAATGAAAGTGCTGGTTCCCCTGGCGCCGGGTCTTGAAGAAATCGAAGCGGTGACCATTATAGATGTGCTTCGAAGGGCGGAAATTGAAACAACCTCGGTTTGCCTGGGAGAAAATCCCGTTACCGGCTCACATGATATCAGGGTTTATGCCGATACGGATATTCACTCAGCCGGGCTTTCATCGTATGATGCTATAGCCCTTCCGGGGGGGATGCCGGGAAGCGAGAACCTTAAAAATTCACCCGCGATAATAAGCCTTATACAGGATATTCAGCGAAGGGGAGGCATCACCGCTGCCCTGTGCGCGGCCCCCATGATCCTGGGCCATGCCGGGGTGCTCAAGGGAAAGAGGGCGACCTGCTATCCGGGGTTCCAGGATTTTCTTACCGGGGCTGAATACATCCCCAGCCCCTTTATTATTGACGGGACGGTCCTCACCGGCAAAGGTCCGGGCTGCGCCATCCCTTTTGCCCTGAAGCTTGTTGAAATGATAAGAGGAAAAACCCAGGCCGAATCCCTGAAAGAAGCGATGCAGGTTTACTGGATGTGATTCGTCCTTATCGGTACGATTTTTAATTGACGGATACACCATTCTATGCAGATGTATTGTCGTCTTCGGAGGTAGTCATGAAATACAGCATGGTAAAACAGTTTTCCAACTCGGCAATTGACAATGCCTACACCTTTGTCTTCAAGATCGTTGATTTTGGAAAATTATTATATGAGACATTCTGGGGTTTTCTGGAAATATGGATCGCTTTTTTCCTTATTTTTTATAACATGTTCATGTATGTCTATTATTTCTTTTTGTTCGCGTTGGACCGCGGTGTTGAATCCAACGTGTCAATGTATTTTTCGCGAAAGATTCCCAAGCGTTTTTCCCGGGCTCCTTCTGTTTCCGTGAGCAGCGCGCCCAATCCGATTCCCGCGATGTATGGCGGGAGGAAAATGTCGGGTTCCATGCCTTCGGCAGCCCCGTCCGCACCTGCTCCCCTGACTTCCCTGCGCACGGCCCCTTCCGGCTCAGGCGCGAAACGGAATTTTCTGAAGTCCTTTCTGGAGTTTTTTCCCAATTTCTTTTCAGGCCTCTGGAGCCTGATCCTCGCGCCGGTCAAGGCGTTCCTTGATTTTTTCGAGACAAAGATGAAGCCGGTCAGGGAAGAAGAGGCCGAGTCAACGAGTAAAAGCCTGATCGATGAATATATGAAGGAATACGAACGAAAGAAAAACCGCTGATATATACTATAAAAAGAGGCTGTCCTAAAAGTCGTTTCGATACAAATTCCGCTCCGCTCATTGAGTGATTTTATCGCATTGTGCGATAAAATTGTATCGAAATGAGCGCAAATCGAATACTTTATGCGGAATTTACTCAACGATCTTCTTTTAGGACAGCCTCTTTTGTAATCCGCTTAATGCTTGAAGGCCCTCTGGCCGGTATAAACCATTGAGACTTTCGGGTTCGCTTCATTGCAGGCCTCAATTGATTCGAAGTCGCGCAGAGACCCGCCGGGCTGGACAATGGCCGATATACCTTCGTTTATCACGACATCGACACCGTCCCTGAACGGGAAGAACGCGTCCGAGACCGCGCATGCGCCGATGAGCCCGCCGCAGGCTTCTTCGGTTTCGTCGTCTATTTCGTCAAGGATGCTTTCGTCCTTCTCGCCGTTCTGGACCGCGAGTTCCATCTCCTTGTAGGACTTGCCGAACGTGTCGAAGCAGACAAGGTCGGCGTACTTGGTATACGCCTTGTACACCGCGATCTCCGCAACGCCGACGCGGTCCTGCTCTCCGGTGCCGATGCCGACCGTCACGCCGTCTTTCACATAGAGCACCGAATTCGAGGTGACCCCCTGCTCGACGAACCAGCCGAAGAGCAGGTCGTCATATTCACGGTCTGTGGGGAGCCGGTCGATCCTGTATTTTTTTCCCTTGTATTCGGTTTCGGCGGGCTTGAGGTCGTCCCGTGCCTTCACGATGTTCAGGGGCGACTGCTGGACAATGATGCCGCCGTCGATAAGGGACTTGAAGTCGACGAAGCGCATTGATGAATATTTTTCGAGCTGGTCAATGCGGCCTATTTTGATAATGCGGAGGTTTTTTTTCTTTTTCAGTATTTCAAGGGCCGCGCCGTCATACTCCGGGGCCACGACGACCTCGAGGTACTGGGCCGCGATGAGCTCCGCGGTTTCCCGGTCAACGGTCTTGTTCAGCGCGGCGCACCCGCCGAAGGCGGCGATGCGGTCTGCCCTGAAGGCCCGGTTAAAGGCATCGGCAATGCTGCCCGCTTTTGCCACGCCGCACGGGTTGTTGTGCTTTACGATGACCGCGGCAGGGGTCGCCGAAAGATATTTGAGCACGTTCAGCGAGTTGTCGATATCGGTCAGGTTGATTTTGCCGGGGTGTTTTCCGGGCTGGATGAGCATCTCCTCGTCGATTGAGCTGACCAGCCCGTTTCCGGCTTCGATGAATTTACACTGGCCCAGGGCCAGGTTGCCGTTGACCAGCTGGTACATGGCTGACTCCTGCCCGGGATTTTCGCCGTAGCGCAGCCCTTTTTCGATGACCGTTCCGTCCTCGTCTATTTTCCATGACCTCTTTTTATAAACAAGTTTCTGGTCTCCAAAGGTGATGGTCATTTCATCGGGGAAATGGTCGTCCATGACCGTCATATAGGCCTTTTTCAGATCTTGCATCGTGTTCCTCTCGTTTTGATGATTTCTTGTCTAACCTGAAGCTGTTTACAACAGCAGGCGCGCATTTCAAGCTTTTTTTGTAATTTCCCTTTTTTGCCGGGAAAACGGCCGGGGCGCGCGGTAGCAGTATAATTTTGAGGGTAACGTAGTTTTGTCATTCCGGTTTTGCATCT
>DAIUKG010000052.1:0-18180 GCA_036848375.1 Spirochaetota bacterium | reverse complement strand
GGATGACAACAAAATGTGTTATGAAACGGTTGCCCCTAAAAATAATTTGCTACCCCCAGTACCGCGCCCTGCCTGCACAAAATAGTGTTGAATAAAAATATATTCTGAGTGATAATGAAAAAAAAGGGGTACTTACAACCCAGAACGGTTCATTAACAGAAAAATACCGTTATCATGAACAATAAAAAAAAATACCTTTCCCTTCTGGCCTTTTCATGTGTTTCGTTTGCATTAATTGTTGTGATCTGGAAAACATATGAAAAAGACAAGCCGACAAATCCCGTTAAAGGGGAAACTGTAAGGATATCCCTTGCCCGCGGTATATTGACCATCCCTCCCCTGATCGCCCGTGAAAAAAAATTTTTCGAAGATGAAGGATTGACCGTTTCTTATACAAAAGACTGCACGAGCGGCAAAGAATCATTTGATGAGATGCTCGCGGGAAACGCCGATATAGCGACCGTGGCAACGACTCCGGTTGTCATTAACAGCTTTTCCAGAAACGACATGCGGATATTCGCGACCTATACAACAACCTATGAAGGGATTAAGATTATCACACGTAAAGACCGCACCATACAGAAGCCTGAAGACCTCAGGGGGAAGAGAATCGGGTACGTGGGAGGAACGATCTCCCAGTTCACCCTTTATTCAGTCCTTGCCAATAATAAAATACTGTTCAATGAAATAAAGGGCGTGAGTCACAGCGGACCAATTCTTCTGAGCTCCCTGGTTGACGGGACCATTGACGCGTTGGTGATCTGGGAACCTTTTGCGAACAGGGCAATGCGGACCCTTGACAATAACGGAACGTACGTTTCGACTGACCGGGTGTACCGCATGGCAATCAACTTCGCGGCAATGAAAAACTTTATCGACGGGAACCCCGAAATTATCGTTAAAGTGATCAAGGCGCTTGACAGGGCCATTACCTTTATCAACAGCGACCCTGATGAAGCGAAAAACCTGTGTTTCACCCTGCTGGACATCGACCCGGTCATTATTGAAAGCATCTGGAACGAATACACCCACGCCCTCACCCTTGACCAGCTTCTGCTCATAACCATGGAGGCCGAGGCCCACTGGCTGATCCGGTCCGGTATAACAGCCGAAACAAGGGTTCCCAATTATCTCAACTTTATCCACTATCAGTCCCTTGAACAAATCAGGCCGAACGCCGTGAGCATAATCAGGTAGGACGAATGAGGATCAGCCGCAGGCTCCACATAAATTCCCTGCTCCATATCGTGTTAATGCTCATATTGCTTGCCCTGCTCGCGTACACTCACCGCAGCATATCGGTTGAAATTACCAAATCAAAAATCGCCCGTGAGGCGGCCCGAAAAACAACAACCCTTATCGTGGTCACCAGCGATTTTCTGGAACACCATTATGACCGGGAAGAGGAACAGTGGCGGGTTACCTATGGATCCATAAATTCCCTTATACAGAACAATCCCGACATAACAGCCCTGCAGCCTGTTTCATCTGAACTGAATATACTTCACCATCATTTTACCCGGATAGTGGAAGTGGTCAGGGCGGTAGAAGAAATGCATAACCTGACACATAAAAGGGAAGAACTGAAAAAACTTCTCAACCTGAAATATGTTGTTTCATCGCAGATAGATCTCGCCTCACAAAAAATTCTCGGCCTTGTTTTAAACATTTCCTATGAAGCGGACAGAAATATTGACAGGATACAAAAAATAAATATTCTCATCATTATTGTTTTCACGCTCGCCGCTATTATCGTAATTTATGTGAACTCCTATGCAACCGCGAAAAAAATCATCCGCCCCCTGGCGGACCTGGTTCAGGGCGCGAGGATGATTGAAAAAGGGAAACTGGACCACCGGATCATTAACAGTGAGAATAGAAGCAAAACTGAAAGCAATGATGAGCTGAAACAGCTGACTCACGCTTTTAACACCATGGCCGAACGCCTTGACGAGCAGGTCTGGGACCTGCTCAGCGAGGTGAGAGAACACGAGATCACCGAAAAAAAACTGCAGGAATCCCTGCTTGAAAAAGAACTGCTTCTCAAGGAAATACATCACCGCGTTAAAAATAACATGCAGATCATCTCAAGCCTGCTGAACCTGCAGAGTGAAAAAATAATCGACGAAAGGGACCGTGATCTCTTCATGGAAAGCAGAAACCGTGTGTATTCGATGGCCCTTATCCACGAAATGCTCTACCGCTCGGAATCGATCAGGGAAATCGACTTTACAACATTCATAGAAGCCATAATCAGCGAACTGAAAAAAACCTATATCGTCAACCCCGATAAAATTACATTCAACCTGTCGTCAGCAAATTTTTTTGTGGAAATAAACAACGCCATCCCCTGCGCGCTGATAATCAATGAACTCATTTCGAATTCCATGAAACACGCCTTTCCCGGCGACCGGAAAGGAACCATAAGCATTGATCTGCGTTTAAACCAGGATGGCCTGCATGTGATCGAATATCACGATAACGGGAAAGGGATCGAGCACGAAATTGATCTTAAAAAAAGCAAAACCCTGGGGCTTCAGCTCGTTTCCTCCCTGGTTACCCAGCTGAGAGGGACCGTAACCATCGACAACAACAACGGTACCCGCTTTACCATTGTCTTTTAAGCGGCTCAGGAACACTTCGCGAGCATTTTCCGCACTTCTTCGGAAATGAGCAGGCCGATATCGATGAATTCCGGGCCATAGGTGCGCCCGGTTGCCGTTCTGAAACTGTCCCTGATTTTTACTATGCTCTCAATGCCCCGGTCGTAGAACCTGAGTATCATTTCAGGAGCGGCGTTCATGCTTTCGGCCATGTCCCACAGGGTGTGCACAAAATTGTCCGGGCCCCAGCGGAACTTGTCGGCATCGTACAGGGATGAAGCGATCAGCATATAGGGATGTTCATCGCTGAATTCAGGCTCTTTAAAGGCTTCGTGGTTCCGTATCGCGAACGTTATAATGTCAAGATCCCTGGCGTCGAGAGTTCCTGCCAGTATCCGCCGCGCTTCGTCCGCGCCCTTTGCCGGGTGGTCCTTTTCGTTCCGCCTGATGTCGTGAAGAAAACCCGCGGCCATCACCAGCTCCGCGAGCCAGTCCCGGTCTGGGCCGGTGCCGGCCTCGCTGAACACAATGGCGCCGGACTCAATGGCGACCATACGGGCGTGGTAGAAGCCGTGGCCCAGCGAGTCGCCTGAACCGGCAATCGCGTCACGGGCCATTCTCACCATCGCGGAGCTCTCGGCAACGGAAGCGGCGCGGTCAAGCTCATCGCGGAGGTCACGGTAAAACCGGGGCTTGCCGAATTTTTCGGAGATAAGCCGTGTCTCGTGTCTCAGTTGATTATATGAATACGTCATGTTTCCTGTACCCGGTGAATGACACTGACGCGGACGGACAGTCATCCCCGCGATAGCGGGCTTTCTTTTAATAACAACAGCCGTGCAGGCCACAGAATGACACAGACGGGGGCCCCTGTCAAGGACAGAAAAACGAGGGCCATGTTTTCTCAAAGAGGCCCGGTCATCGCCTAAAAACATTTGACATATTTCCCGCGGCTCACGAAAATACGGCAGAAAATAAACTTAAACAGAGGAGAAAAAACATGTCAACCTGCACTTATACTGTCGATGAAACCGGCGTAGCCATAATGACCATCAATAACCCGCCCATGAACGCGCTGAGCACGTCCGTGATCAATGACATCCGCGAGTGCGTCAAGAAGGCCCTTGCCGACGACGCCGTGCGCGTGGTGGTTTTTACCGGGGCCGGCAAGGCGTTTATCGCCGGCGCGGACATCAAAGAGCTCGACCAGATGAAAGAAAAAAAATTGGCGAGCAAATACCTTGAAAACGGCCATGACCTGTGCAACCTGATCGAAGGTGCGGACAAACCCTTCATCGCCGCCATCAACGGTTTCGCGCTCGGCGGAGGATGCGAGGTCTCACTCGCATGCCACATCCGCGTCGCTGACGAGTCGGCCCAGATCGGCCTTCCCGAAATAAAGCTGGGCATTATCCCCGGCTACGGCGGGACCCTGCGCACGCCAAAGGCCGCCGGTATCGGTCAGGCGTACGAGCTTATTCTCACCGCCAATTTCGTCAGCGGGACCCAGGCAGCGGCATGGGGGCTGGTAAACCACGCGGTGCCCAAAGGGGAAGCGGTAAACGAAGCAAAAAAAATAGCGCTGGCAATCGCTAAGAAAGGAAGGCCCGCAGTGAAAATGGCCATGGACGTGATCCGAAACGGACTCGTACTCGAAAAGTCCGCAGGCCAGCAGTACGAACGCGACGGGCTGGGCGCTCTGTGCGAAACCGGCAATAAAAACGAAGGCGTCGCGGCCTTCCTTGAAAAACGGGAACCCAGAGCAATTGACAACTGATAACGCGGGAGCATGCCGCTTCAGGAACGCTGAAGCGGCTGATATTCCCTATGTGCTGAAAATAGAAGAAGAATCATCCGGCAGGTGGCAGCGTGAGCACTTCACCAGGGAGCTGGAAACCGCATTTTCGCGTTTCATCGTTGCCCTGCTCGATGATCAAATCGTCGGGTATGCTGTTGCCTGGAACGTGACCGGGGAGATCCAGCTCAACAATATCGCGGTTCACCCCGGATTCAGGAGGCGGGGGATCGGGCGGATGATTGTCGAACACCTTGTCGAACTGCACGCGCGGTTCAACCCGGAAAAGATTCTCCTCGAAGTCAATGAAAACAATACCGCGGCGCGTTCGTTCTACGCCGGGCTCGGTTTTACCGTGACCGGGGTGCGAAAAAAATATTATGCCGAAGACGATGCCCTGCTGATGGAAAAATCAATCGCCGCCGGTCAGGATACCGATGAAAATAAAAAAAGTATATTTCCTTAAAAGCTGCACCAAGCCCGCCGATTACCCGGACTACCGGCACCCTGAATTCGCTTTCTTCGGCAGATCGAACGCGGGCAAATCGTCCCTGATCAACATGCTGCTTAACCGGAAAGACCTGGTGAAAACCGGCCAGAAACCCGGTGTGACCCGAACCATCAATTTTTTTGTGCTCAATGATTCCATTTCCCTGGTCGACCTTCCGGGATACGGTTATGCCAGGATCTCAAAAGACCAGTCAAAGGGATTTATGCCCATGCTCACGACCTACATCAGTAAAAGGGACAACCTGCGCGCGGCATTCGTGTTAATGGACATTCGCCGCGTGCCTGAAGCGTTTGAGCATGAAATAATAACGTCCCTTCACAGCAGAAAAATCCCCGTTGCCATAACCCTTACCAAATGCGACAAGCTTTCAAAAAACCAGAGGGAAAAGCAGGTGCGCCTTATTGAAGCGGAGCTCGGGGTCGGCAGGGACTCGATTTTTTTCACCTCGTCAAAGAGCGGTGAGGGGAAACGCGACATCCTGAGAATAATATCCGAAGCCGCGTTCCCCGGACGGGACAGCGAATGATTACAGCTGGGTCATGAGATACATGATCCTGCTCGCTTTTTCTTTCGGCATCAGCGTGATCAGGTAGGATGTTATGCTTGTTTTGCCGGCCTCCTCCGCGTCAGCGTCCATCTGCCTCAGCACATCGATGATAAGCGGGTCTTCCCAGTTCACCATAATCTTCACTGATTCTTCAGGGGGCATGCTTACGATTTTTCCGGCAAGCTTCCTGACATTGTCGCGGTAACCGGAATAGCGGGTCCGGTCATCGGAAAGCTTTTTCTTTTCAAGTTCAAGCCCTCTTCTCATCTCGCTGATTTTTTCACGCTCGACCTCAAGTGACTTTTCTTTTTCAACGATCACGGCCTCACGCTTGTCAAGGTCTTCAACTCTCTCAAGAAGCTGCTGCTTTTCCTTTTCAAACTCTTCGCGTTCCATGAGGGAGGGCTCATCATCAGTCGCCTCAACAACAAGTCCCGGCTCGCCGCGGAACTTGTTCACATAGGTGTTAAGATTGATCATGCCTATATAATCGAGCCAGAATACGCCGAACCCGGAAATGAATAATATCAGTATTACCAGGTATAATATCTTTGCCCTGTTCGAAAGATTTCTCATGGTGCATGCCCCCTACTTGTTTTTCAGGTAACTTTCAATGACCTTCTTCACGTAATCCCGGGTTTCAGGATAATCAGGAACCCCGTTATGTTCATTGACCGCTCCGGGCCCCGCGTTGTAAGCGGAAAGGGCGAGCTTGTAATCGCCGTTATATTCCCGCAGCAGGTTTCCCAGCAGGGCCGTTCCAGTCTTGATGTTTTCTTCAGGTGAAAAAGGGTCTTCAATGCCGAAATCGCTCGCCACTGACGGCATGAGCTGCATCAACCCCATGGCCCCTTTCGGGGATACCGCTTCCGGGTTATAATTGGACTCGTTTTTTATCACTGCCTTTACCAGTGATGCCGGGACGCGGTACTGGCGAGCGTACCGGTCAGCGATCGCGTTTATATCGTCAGGGGTCATTTCCGAGGCGGGCTTTCCGTTTTTGATTTCGGCAAGGGCCGAATCATGGATGGTCTGGTAATCATCCCCCCCGGTCGCCTTCTGTTCGGCATACCTGCCGCCTTTCAGGCCGAAGCGTTCCCTTATTTCATTGATCCTCTGCATGATGCTGTACACATTTTCAATCATGCCGTCCCCCTAATTTTCCTGAAGGCTGTTCCTGTTGAAAATGTTCTGGTTGATGTCGTCATTCTCTTTTGCCGTTTCCCGGGCAACCCGGTAGTTATAGTCTTCAAGTTTTCTTTCTTTCAGCTTTTCGACGATCTTCCGCTCCTTGGACGCCTGCACCAGTTTTTCCCGCACCTTGTTAACTTCAGGCTCCATGCTCCGGATCTTCTCCTCGGCGACTTCAATGGCCCGGGACGACACATGGAAAAACTTCTCGAAAACCAGGGCCTCCTGCGGCATGAGCTTCCCTGACTTCAGTTTCTCGCCGAATATCTGCTGGTTATCCGATATCCTGCTGCGGAGCGTGTCCTGCTTCACCCGCTCCCGGTTCTGGATGCTTACGAGTTTGGCCAGCTCGTTCTTCACCTCATCCTCGCGCGCCTGCCTGAGTTCAAGAAGCTTCTGGAGATTGAACCTGAATTTCTTCATCGCTCACCGGCCCTATCTCCGGGTCTGGACAAACGGCGGAGCAGCGGCCCTGCCCCTGCCCGGTTTTTTCTCTTCAGTGAACATTGATACCAGTTTCTTCACAATGGAATCAAAGGTGTCCTGCTCGTATATGCCCTGCCTGAGGAACCGGTTCATGTCGCCGATCATCTGGATCGCTTTATCCGCGAGAGGATTGGTGCCGCGCACATAGGCGTTCAGGTTTATCAGGTCTTCGACTTCGGTATAGGCCGCGAGCAGTTCCCTGAAACGCTGCGCCGCCTCCCGGTGCTCGCGCGTGACAACGTCCTTCATGCATCGGGAAATCGACGCGAGCACGTCAACCGCGGGGTAATGGCCCTTGTTCGCCAGCCTTCGCTCGAGCACGATGTGGCCGTCAAGGATGCCCCGCGCGGCGTCGGCTATGGGCTCGTTCATGTCGTCACCCTCGACCAGGACCGAATAAAAGCCGGTAATGCTGCCGCCGGTAATGCTGGTCCCTGACCGTTCCATAAGCCGGGGAAGGATCGTGAACACTGAAGGGGGATATCCCCTGGTCGCGGACGGCTCCCCGGCTGCGAGGCCGACTTCCCTCTGCGCCATGGCGAAGCGGGTCACAGAATCCATGAGCAGGTTCACGGCGAGGCCGTTGTCCCTGAAGTATTCCGCTATCGCGTGCGCGAGAAAGGCCCCCCTGATGCGCATCATGGGCGGCTGGTCGGAAGTCGCGGCGACCACCACCGAACGTTTCAGGCCCTCGGGGCCCAGTTCCTTTTCGACGAAATCCTTGACTTCCCTTCCCCGCTCACCGATCAGCGCGATCACGTTAACGTCGGCATCGGTGTATCGGGAGATCATGGCGATAATCGTGGACTTGCCCACGCCTGAACCGGAAAAGATACCGATCCTCTGGCCGCGGCCGACCGTGTTGAGCGCGTCAATGGACCTGATGCCGACCGACAGGGGAGTATCGATCACGGTCCGCTCCAGCGGATTTATGGGCTTGCCTTCTACAGGATATTTATGCTCGGTTACGATTTCTCCTTTGCCGTCAATTGCCCTGCCGATACCGTTCACCACGCGGCCGAGCATCTCCCTGCCGACCGGGACCATAAGCGCAGAGCCCGCGGCATACACTTCTGCTCCGGGAACGACCCCGCGCATATCGCCGATCGGCATGAGGATGACTTTATTTTTGTTGAATCCCACGACCTCAGCATAGAGGTACTCTCCGCGGTCAATCCTCACCTTGCACAGGTCTCCGTATTTAACCGCCGGGCCGGATGATTCTATGGTCAGACCCACGACCCGTTCAACGCGGCCGGTAAACTTGACCACTTCGACCTCTTCGAGCACCCTGCGGTACTTGGAGAGAACGTCAACTTTTTCATGTGGCAGTATCTTGATCATAACCGGGCCATTATATTATGTCGCATCAAATGAAATACCGGTTCGCCTAAAAAGCTCCCCTGATCAGATCACAGGGCGCTGGTATTCCTGATCGCCTCTTCAATCGCGTCAAGCTGGGTTGAAATCCTGGCGTCAATCGCGCCGACGTCTGTTTCAATGATACAGCCGCCCCGCTCAACCCGTGAGTCTTCATAGATATTGACCTTTTTCAGGGACTCCATCATCTTGATGAGCTCGTCCTTGTGCGCTGTGGTCATGTCAAGGTCGGCGAAGTTGACGCGGATATCGATCCGGTCGCGGTCCTTGACCCTCTTGATCGATTCCTTTATGTTGTTGATGACCACTTCGCGGCGTTCAACGATTTCGTCCTTGATGACCTTGCGCGCAATCATGAGAATCATTTCAGTCATCAGTTTTTCAGATGAACGGATGATGTCGTCGCGTATATCGACCGCGGTGGAGACGACCGTACCCAGGCGGTCAATGAGGCGCATGACCTCGGCCTGGCCTTCCTTGTATCCTTCCTCGCGGCCGGCCTCATAGCCTTTTTTATACGCTTCATGTTCTATTTCAGAGACCTTGAGTTCGGCCTCCTTGATCATCTTTTCAGCTTCAAATTTTCCGCGTTCGATTTCCTGTTCAGAATCGACCTTGAGCCGGTCCATCTCGATCTTGATCTGGTCCCTGGCCTGCTGCAGTTCCCTGAAGGCGGCCTCTTTTCCGCGGTCTTCGATCTTCTGCGCGTCCTGCCTTGACTGTTCAAGCATCTCGCGCACTTCGTCTTCGGTTTCACGGCGGTAGCGCTCGAGCTCCGCCTCCATCTCTTCAATGGAAGGCCCCTGGTAAACGTCAATCGGGTTCCCCTCTTCGTCAACCTCGAACTCTTTGAACTCTTCAGCGTCGATGAGGTTCTTCTGGTATTTGTGGGGAAGCTCAATCTGTTTGGCAATGGTGATCTGCCGCACTTCACCGGGTTTGAATACGATCTTAGACAACGAGTTCCTCCTCGCCAGCGCGGGCAACAATGATGTCACCGGCCTCTTCAAGTTTTCTGATTATATTAACGATTTTCTGCTGGGACTCCTCAACGTCCCTGAGCCTGATCGGTCCCATGAAGTCCATATCTTCACGGAGCAGTGATGAGGCACGCTTTGACATGTTCCTGAATATTTTTTCCTGCACCTCTGCGTCAACGCCCTTGAGGGCCTTGGCAAGGTCCTGGGTGTCGACTTCACGAAGCACCTTCTGGATTGAGCGGTCGTCCAGGAGCACGATGTCTTCGAAGACGAACATCCGCTTCTTGATCTCTTCCGCGAGTTCGGGGTCTTCCTCTTCAAGGGCCTCAATGATTATCTTTTCAGTACCGCGGTCAACATTGTTCAGGACCTCGACTATGGAGTCAATACCGCCGGCAGAGGTAAAATCCTCGCTGGCGAGGGTTGAAAGTTTCCTTTCGAGAACGCGCTCGACTTCCCTGAGGACATCAGGCGAAGTCCGGTCCATCTGGGCGATGCGTCGCGCGACGTCGGCCTGTATCTGGTGGCTCAGCCCGGAAAGGATCTGCGCCGCCTTCTGCGGGTCAAGATACGCGAGGATGAGGGCGATTGTCTGCGGGTGCTCACCCTGGATGAAGTTAAGCAGGTGGCTCGGGTCGGTCCTTCGGATAAAGTCAAAGGGGCGGACCTGCAGGGATGACGTCAGCCTGTTGACGATGTCAATGGCCTTCTGGGTTCCCAGCGCCCGTTCAAGAACATCCCGCGCGTAATCGATACCGCCGTTGGAAATGAACTCCTGGGCCATCATCATTTCCTGAAATTCCTGCAGGACGCGGTCACGGTCTTCGGGTTCAATCTTGTCAAGACGGGCTATTTCAAACGTGAGCTGCTCGATCTCGTCTTCCCTGAGGTGTTTAAATATTTCCGATGAAACATCGGATCCCAGGGACACGAGAAAAATCGCGGCTTTCTGCCTTCCGGTTAATTGTGCTTTTTTAGACTGAAGCATTCACCTTTCCTTTACGGGAAAATGATCGCGTCAAAAGAGACGCGACCATTAACTGTCCAGTTTTACGAATACTATCTATTATTCATTATCGGTATATTTACAATAAAACATACCTTATTAACTCAGTCAAATGAAAAAACTACTCCTCAGCAAGCCAGGTGCGCAGAAGCTGGGCAACGTCATCAGGCCGCTCTTTTGCAAGATTGATCGCGCTCTGCTGCAGCTCCATACGGGCCTTTTCCTCAAGGGACAGCTCAACATCAATGCCCTCCTCTTCGGCGGCGCGCAGGGCCGCTTCACGCATGCGCTGCTGCTCCAGTGCGAGCTGCTCTTCGCGGATCCTTCTGCGGCGCTCGATTTCCTTGGTAATCGTTCTGAACAGAATAAAACCGAGGAAAAGCGCTATCACGCCAATAAGGGCGGCGAGAAGCAGTTTCTTCATCTGTTCCTTGCGCCGGTATTCTTCCCTTATGGAATTCCAGTAGTTATTCCTGTCAAACATGATGTTTTCAACAGCAACCTGGTCGCCGCGGGCTTCGTTAAAATTAATGGCTTTTTTAACGATATTTTCCGCTTTTTTCAGCTCTTCCGGTTTGAGTGTGACCTGGACCGGCTGTTTTGTCGGGTCAAGGTCATAATCACCGTCAGGAAGACGCGGAAGGTCCTGCTGGCCGTCAATGGCGATCGCGACCGATATTTTCGTAATATCATAAGGGTCGCGCTGGATCTTGCGCATGGTTTTGTTCAGCGCGTGGTTTTTAATGTTTTCTTTCTTGTCATACTGTGAAAACTGGTCATCGCTCGCCTTGTATCCCGGAGGTTTATTCCCTTCAGTTCCGGCAGGCCCCTCGGGGTTCCAGCCGTGGCCCTGAAAATGCTCGCTCGTATCCTTTTCAGATATAACCAGCGAATCCTGAACTTTGCGCTCGGAATATGGTGTTGCCGGGTTATCACGCTCCATTTCTATGGGAGTGTATTCTTCCTGTTCCTCTGATATCTTGTCCCAGTTAAAATCCATATTAAGGCGCACGATCTGGATCCTGTCTTCGGAATATATACGTTCAAGTCCTTCGCGGATATCCTTCAGCAGTTTTACCCGTGCGCGTTCTTCAAGTTTTCTCCGGTGTTCAAGCATGGAGAGCTCGATTTTTTCTTTTTCCTCATCATCATCAAAATCGGAAATAATCGTCCCCGTTTCATCGGTAACGGTCACGTTCTCAGGTTTAAGCCTGTTGCCGACAGCGCGGGAAACCAGATACGTAATACCCCGAATTTCTTTTTTATTCAGTTTCTCATAACCCGGTGCAAGATGAACCGTAACCGCGGCGGTATAGGGAGTCTCGGTGTCAGTATAAATGCTGTCCTCGGTTATCGCGATTTCGATGGATGCCTTATCAATGTTTTTCAGGGACTCTATATGGCGCTTTATTTCATCCCGAAGCGCGCGCATGTATTTTACATCGAGTTCTTTATCAGTTTCAGTCCATTTCGATATATCAAAAAGCTTCCACCCCGGAATTCCCTTGGGAATCATTTTTTCCTGGGCAAGACGGGTTAAAATCACCTCGCGCTGCTCCGGTTTTACCATTATATTGGCGGTTCCGGTGGCATCATAATAATACCCCATCTCCTCCAGTTTTTTGGTAACCTGGCCAAAATCATCCGAGGATAGATCAGAAAAAAGAAGAACATTGGGCTCGCCGCTTGATACAGAGAACAGAACGATAAAGGCAATGACCACTGCACTGGTAACCGCGCCAATGATAATCTTTTTGGTGGTATCAAGCTTGCTGAATATCTCCTTCACCTGATTCAGCACTTTGGTAAAAAACTCTCCCATAACACCTCCTGTCCGCAATCCAGGACTGCATTGGCCTGATTACATTTTCCCGGACAAACTAATGAGACATAATACATTTTAACAGGCAACGGCTAAAATGTCAATTAATTTACAAAAATAAACGCGCCAGATGATAAAAAAAAGACCGGTCGCTGAACCGGTCTCTGTTTTATAACTTTTCATAACTGTTATCTCAGGTTAATAAGCTCACGGTAAGCCCTGATGGCTTCATCCCGTATTGACTTGGTAAAACTCAACGCGATTTCCGCCTTTTGGGCCGCGATCATGACTGTATGGATGTCAACGGATTCCGGTTCATATATCATTTTCTGCGTCAGTTCTTCCGAATCGACCTGAAGGTTATTCACCCTTCCCACAGCAGCGTTGAGCGCCTGGGCGAATGACCCGGAAACATCATCCGGCTCAAGCCTGTTTCTTGCCGCATTATCGTAATGCAGCGGATTGCTGGTTTTCATTCTGATTATATAACCGCTAGCCGATTCAGTTGTGCCGATCATTGCATACTCCTGATATTTTTATTTCTCATTTCAATTTTTGAAAAAGCGAATACATCGGTCTCACTTCTCTCAAAAAAATGATCCCTGAAAGTACTCTGTCTTTTGGAAAGATTGTGGTTAACATGAATATCCATCATTCCCGAAGATTCGCGATTCATGACTTACCTCCTTATACGCCGGTTCTGCCGATTTCCAGCGCCTTTGAAAACATTGTCCTGGCGTTGTTGACCATCATAACGTTTGCTTCATAGGAACGCGAAGCCGATATCAAATCAGTCATTTCCATAACTATGTTCACATTGGGCATTTCCACATACCCTTTCTGGGGGCCTGTCTTTATCGCGTCAGGGTGTGTGGGATCATAAACCAGCCTGAATGGCTCTTTATCATTCTCAATCTTAACGACTCGAACCCCTCGCCCGTCTCCGTGCTCAATGCGCCCCGGGACGAGGGGGGATTTATAATTAGGGCGGACGTTTACCGGCGCGAAGATCGCCCGTTTTCTGCAATAGGGCCCGCCTTCCGGCGTACGGGTTGTCGTAGCATTTGATATATTGTTACTTATCAGGTCCATCCTCAACCGCTGAGCGGTAAGTCCGGTTGCAGCTATATTAAAAGAATCGAACATTGCCATGGTTTACACCCCTCTATACGGTCCTTATTGCTATCTTCAGCATTTTATAATTATTATTCAAAGCCGTGACAAAAGCGTTATAGCGCATTGTGGTCTTTGCTGCGTCCACCATCTCTTTTTCAATATCTACATTATTCCCATCATTTCTATAAATGGTGTTATAATCGAGATTGATCCTGTGCCTGACAGAATGGATGTCCCGGGGGACAAAAAAAGGAATATGCCGAGTGTCACTCAACAATGCGGGAAGCTTGGCGTTTTCATCCTGCTGTTCCATGATTACCCTTTTGAGTTCACTCTCAAAATTAACCTCACTCCTCTTAAAATGGGGCACGTCAACATTGGCGATATTATTGGCGATTACATTCCGCCGCAAAGATTCGGTATCAAGACCCTTTTCAAGAAGGTAATTTGTTCGCATCATTGAGCTGTCGATAAACATACAATTTTCCTTTTCAAATAAATAGACTTTAAGCTACTAATCTCATCGGCTGATTTGAAAATTGCATGAGTATTTTTTTTAGAGACATAAAAAGTTTTCATCATTATGCAATAATTCGGGGTTATAAAATAGTTTTAATGAAGTTATGGACGCAGAAAATCCTCCCCCGGGTTCAGGGTAACACAATACATCGATATGGGATAAAAAAATCAGTGCGCGATTAAATCAGCAGAGAAAAAAATCATCACAGAAGATACAGTCCGAGAAGAAGGATACCCAGCATCAAAACTATTCCCGCTATAATCCTTTTAAAATCAACATTCATGACGACCTCCTTTGTTTATAAAAAACGAATACTTTTTAAAAATAATGAATCATTCATGATTAATCAACCCTGGAAAAAATTAATTGCCTTTAATAATTTCTTTAGCCTTGACATTTATGAATTATTATGTCACTTTGAATATATCAGGGGACGCATCATGACCGATGAAAAAATAACCAGAACGCCGGGAATACCGCCTGCAGATTTTCATCTGGCACATCAATCGGGCAATGGGGAGAACCAGCACAAGCACAGGAAAGATGAAAAACCTGAAATTCCTGATGAAGTTAAAGACCATTTCTCTGAAATACGTTTCCTGGTCGAAAGGATAAACCTGAAACTGGAAAAGGACAAAAGTCCACTGCGTTTCGAAATAGACCAGATACATGATGAAATAACCATCGATGTCATTAAAATCGAACCTGACGGCGAATCTTCAATAATCCTTCATAAAAACATCACGCACCAGAGTTTTATTGAAGCTGTCCGCCATATTCTCAATGAGGAAGGGTTTATGATCGACAGTCAGGGTTGATACTTTTTTTCACCCATGTGATTCAGCACGAGCCTTTATTCTCCTGCGAAGAAGAAAATAGTTGCAATAACCCCTGTGTTCAGTAATCATATGCACTACTATCAATAAAAACGAGGCCGACATGCCATCACTCAATTCATATCGAAAAAAAATAAGCAGTACGAGAATAACTCTTATGTTTCTGATACTGTATATTATTTCCCAGATCAGCATTATGATTATCACATCCGGACTGGGGAGTGATTTCCTGAGCCTGCAGATTACCCTCTCACGCGATACCTTTCTGGGGATAGCCCAGAACTGGCAGTCACAAGGCCTTATCGACATGTATTACCGCCACTTTTACTTTGACTACATACACCCGCTGCTCTATGGCATCTTTATCTCATCCTTCATGGCCAAGGCATTTAATAAAAGAAATATTTCAGAGAGCCTGGATCTATTGCTGTTGCTTCCTTTTGTAGCTTCGGCTCTGGATATGGTCGAAAACAGTATCCACCTCTACCTGCTTGCAGACTTGAGCAGGGTGACCTATGGGATAGTACTTTTCAGCGGCGTCTGCACTAACCTCAAATGGGTGATTGCCCTGATGTCACTCTTCGGTTCAGCGGCGCTGTTTTTCGCACCGGTAAATAAAAACTCTCAAACAGCATCTTAACTGAAACACCAACAACACAACCGGGGAATCAAAAATGAAATTAACATCCTTCAGATATAAAGACAAGACCGTTCATTTCGGGTTCGCACTTGAGGGAAGGCTCTATTCCTTCAACCATTTAACCAACACGTTCGGGATGAATGTTCCCGGCCTTAACACGATGTATTCATACATCAGTGACACCCGGAAAGCAGGAGAAGCCGCCCGGTCAGTACTTGATATGCTCTCAGGGACCGACAACCCGGAAAGGCTGAAAATCTGCACTGTTGAAGAAGCAAACCTGCTCCCCGCGGTCCCGGAACCGGCCGCACTGCTTGATTTCAGTCTTGCCCCGCGCCATCTGGCAAATTCAGCCCGTACGTTGATCAAGCATGAGTTCCCCTGGCCCCTTTCATCAGTGATCGGACCCATAGTCGCCAGAAATAAAAGCAAAAAGCCCGCAGGCGTCCTCCATTATTACAAAGGGAACCACAATGAAATTTCAGGTCAGGGGGATGTTATTCCCTGGCCCGCCTACACATCATACCTTGATGTCGAACCGGAACTGGCCTTTGTAACCGGACTGAGCACGGATCAACACGGCTCACCGGCTCCGGTTATAGCAGGATATTGCATCTTCAACGACGCTTCAGCCAGGGATGTACAGTTGCCGGAAATGACCGCGCTGGGCCCGACCAGAAGCAAGGACTTTAGCAGAAGCAACGGGCTCGGAGCATTCCTGGTCACACCCGACGAGATCAGCGACCCGCTGAACATACCGGTAACGATCACCATTGGCGACCGTTTTACCTGGAAGGGAACAACAGCGGAATATTACGCGACCCCGGGCAAAGTGCTTGAATACTGTGCTGGAATTTTTACTGTTCAGCCCGGAACCGTTATCGGCATGGGAACCATCCCGGGATGCTGCGGCCTTGACAATGATTTATGGCTTATGCCGGGCGACAGGATCAGCATCGAGTTTCAAGGGCTGGGAAACCTTGATCAGACCATAGGGCATCCGGAAAAGCCTGTGAAGTCGCGCTGGGGAAAACGAAAAGATATTATATAAAAGCTTTACAATTCGGAATCAGTTTTTCTTGAACATGATTTGTTATAGGGTTCGAGATGGACAACAACATCCAGGTAAATGGACATACCTATGAATAAAAAAATCGATCCAGAGGACTTCAATCTTAAAAGCACCGTTATACTGGAAGAAATCAAGCCCGGTAAAATTGCTATTGTCATAAACAGAAAGAGCAGAATTATCATGAAGGATGGCATAAAATTACTCGAGCAGGCAAAAATGATCTGGCATCAGAAATCAAAAGTTAAAATAGTAATAAAAACATCAACTCCGGTTTGCAGTAAAACAAAAACATTTCTTGAAGATAACGGAATAGGCTTCGAAAATTAATCGTTTCATCTCAGAGATGATAATCTCCCGCGGCTTCAGGCTGGTATAGAATATTCTCGATTAAATAATACTCTTCTCCGTAAGGAAAGCCTTTGACTACATTCCCGACACAACAACCCAGCACCAGAGATCCCAGGGGAGAAAGTATTGAAACCCTGTCCTTGGATTGACTTATATCATCCGGATAAACCAGTGAAAAAATCTGCTTTTTACCATTACCGATATTTCGCAGGCATACTTTAGAATTCATTGTCACCACGTCTGGGCGCACCTGTTTCGAATCTATCGGTTTGACCCTCGTCAGATAGCTCTTGATTATCGAGAGGCTCTGTTCCTCGGAAACATTTTTTGTGGCCCTGCTTTCGATTACTTTTTGTAAACGTTCGCAGTCTTTTTTCGTTAAAATTCGGTCGGGATACATACAGGTCCTCCGAAAAATATAGATCACGAAGGCCGGACTTATCTACCAGCTGTATACCCTACCTTCCCTGAACAGGGCGGTCAAGGATTATTTTTTTTAATAAAAAAAAAGAAACATAACAGCGATTATGTGACATAACATTCATGATAAAAGCAATCAGCATGGTAAGTGTATATATATCTTTTTACTTCCCAGCATGTTTTATTTTAATAATAGATATAGATACGATTCAAAAAGATAATCGTTGTCAGGAGAATTGACATATTCAAACTGCAACAACAGTTCCTTCAAAATTATACAGAAACCTTTATCCTTTTCGGGATATCTCAACCTGGATCATTTTATATCTCACCAGAATATGTCGAATATTGTCAATCCTCTATTATTATCCCAGCTATTAATTTACTTATTCAGTTGGCCAATCAGAAAAAGGAAATGGCTTCTCTTCACTATTATACGTAAGGAAAAGTAAAACATTATAAATGTAACGGGAGAGCTGTCTGGAAAAAGGACGCACCCGCTCATTTGGCGTGGAAGTAATAAGGGTAACAATAAATTGAAACAGTACAATAAACATCAGAAGACCCTCAGCAATTCCATAAAATATGATAAAAAGCACCATATAAATAAAACGCATCCAGGTCCCGGTATTTTTTAAGTTTTCCTTGGTTTCTTCTTTCATTGAATCCCCCTGTTTTTTATTGAGTTTCCAACATTCTTCAAATAATTTCAAGCAGAAAACTATTCGATAGTATGTGGGGTCAGAGCAAAAAGGAATGGATGAAGAATATTTCATGTGTCGGGGTCAGAGCAATTGTCTATTATAAAAAGATGAATGTTATATAATTTTATAGCTGTAGATAAATTATTTTGGTGCTCTGACCCCGGATTTTTTTTATTATTTTACCAGAAATTATTTCTGAAACG
>DAIUKG010000051.1:0-18810 GCA_036848375.1 Spirochaetota bacterium | reverse complement strand
GAACAGTCCCGGGATCCTCAGTATCTCGGCGTACAGTCCCTCGAACGGAAGGAACATGACCGCGAAATCGGTCGTATGCGGCGGATCGACATACTTGTCGTGGATGTCCCTGGCGAATTTCTCGATTCGTGACGCGAGGCTTTTGGTTGATTCTTCGATCATCGCCCTGTCAGCCGCCTCGTATGCGGTCTGCAGCCGCTCGTAATCCTCGGTCGGGAACTTCGCGTCTACCGGCAGCCAGATGAAGCTTTCCTCGCTGTTCTTGTCCGGGATCCTGATCGCGAACTCCACGCTCTCGCGCCCGCCCTTCTTCGTCTTCACGTTCTTCTCGTACTGCTGGCGGGTCAGCAGCTGTTCGAGCAGCGCCTCGAGCTGGTACTCGCCGATGACGCCTTTCGATTTCACGTTCGACAGCACCTTTTTCAGGTCGCCCACGCCGCTTGCCAGGTTCTGCATCTCGCCGAGCCCCTTCTGCACCGACTCGAGCCGGTCGCTCACCAGCCTGAACGATTCCCCCAGCCGTTTTTCGAGCGTGGAGTGCAGCTTTTCATCCACCGTTTTGCGCATCTCCTCGAGCTTCTCGTTGTTGTCCTTCTGGATGGATTCGAGCTTTTTGTCCACCGCCCCGCGGATGTTCTCGAGCCTGTCGGTCGTACTTTTCGTGAGCTCGGCGACCGTGCGGGTGAACTTCTCCTCGAACGAGCGCAGCGAGGCAGACATCTCCTCCCGGTTGTCCCTGAGGTTTTTGAGCGTGAGGCTTTGCAGGCCGTCGGTCTTCTGCTCGATGGTCGCCGTGAACCGGTTGAAGAGCTCCCCGAGCTCTTTCCTGAATTCCTGGAAGTTCAGGCTGTATTCACGCCGGTTATCCAATAACCCGCTGCCCAGAATTTTCGCGAAATCGGTCATCTTCGAATCGATCAGCTTATACGTCTGCTGGTAATCGGCCGGCGCAGATGCGGATTTCAGGAACGACCTGGCCAGTATGACCAGGTTGATCAGCACCAGCACTGCAAGAAGAATCATCGTTATATTCACTGCAACACCTCTCTGTTCGAATATTACTTCTTTATCTTAAGTATCCCATTGGACAGATCAGGGGGCCATCAACACCATCCTGTCGATCCTGAACGTGCGCTCGTCCCTGCGCAGGCTGCACCACCCGCGCAGATAACTGTGCCCGTCCCGGTGGTATACCTCGATCGGCCGCACCATTCGCTCGGTCACTCTGCCTTCTATGTCGCGGTACAGGAACCTGATCTCCTGGCACGTGCACCGGGCGACCCTCACCGCCTCCAGGACCTCATTGGTCGGGACAATCACCGGCTCCTCGACGTTCTCCACGGCCGGTTCCATGTCGCCGGTTTCCCTGATGACGGACTCGGCGGGTTTAACCTCAGGTGCCGCTGCCGGCTTGGTCGAACGTGCGGCTTCGAGAAGATCTATCTTCTCCTGCCTGAGCGCCATATGCCGGTACCGGTGCCACAGCGCCATGACCCCGAGCAGGACCAGGCCGATTTCATTCCAGAATATGAAACGGTACTCGTCAAGAGGCAGGTAAAACCCGTTCCTGCTGACCATGAATCCCGTCGCTTCGGAAAGCTCGTCCCAGAGTCCCGGAAACAGAGAATCAATTCCCGGCACCGGCAACATTGCTTCCGCAAGAATAAAGATCATGATGTATAGTCCCGTGCGTTTCATGTTTGTAACCCTGGCCGCAGGGACACAGCGTACTCCATCCCTGCGGCCTTACAGGTCCCTACGCAGTCTTCTCCGCCGGGCGCGCGCCGAAATCGAACTGCTCGACCACGATGCTGTTGTCGTACACGGTCTTGCCCTTCTCGTCCTCGTACCGGTGCTGCTCGAGCCTGCCGGATATGAAGAGCTCGGACCCTACCGCCGTGTGCTCGGCGATGATCCTGGCCTGCTGGCCCCAGGCCGTGGCCTTGAAAAAGCCGGTCTTCTTGTTCGACCCGTAGTGGATGTCGTTGGCGATGAAGAAGGTGCACAGCGCGTTGTTGTTTTCCAGCTCCCTGAGGACCGGGGCCATGGTGACACGGCCATTGATGCAGAGTTTGTTCATGGGTTTACCTCCCAAGTACGTTAAATTTTCTGCCCGCGGGACCTCCGATGACCGGATATGCCCGCGGGTGATGGATTCAAAATAGCATTTGGGAGCCTTTCAACCTCTACCGCTGAGGTTGATCTTGATATTTTTTTTAGTGTTTTATCAACAAGTAATTACTCTAATCATAATAGTAGTATTCACCGATTATAGAGTATATTCAACTGCCATCCCAATTTCCAAGTTTACAGGTATGCCATGGACAAACAGATAACCATCCCCGATCCCGAGAAAAAACTAGCGATCATCAAGCGTTTTCTTCATATTATTGCCCTGCTGCAGAACCCGAAAGATCCCAGGGACTGGAATGGAAATTCCCTTGCCGATATCCTCTCACGGGACGAGTCGGATGTGATACTCACCGACAAGAACATCCGGGATTACATCAACAAGAATATCATCGATGAGCTCGGGATCGATGTCGATATCGAAAAAGGCTCACGCCGCATCGAGCTCGCCGCCCCCCTGGGCAGGGCACGGCTGGATGAGCTGATCAATATTTACTGCCTGTTTGTGGCGACTGATTCAGCGCGGGAAGTCATCCTGAGCCAGCTCATCAAGCGGCATCCCGATGACTGCCTGTGGATGCTTGCCAGCATCTACTTTGCCGCAAAAACGAAAAAACGGATCGAGTTTGACTATACCACCAACGACAACCGTAAGATTCACTGCACCATGAACCCGTATCACCTGGTACTGCGCAACAACAACCTCTATCTCTTCGGACGCAGGGTCGAGCAGGACCACACCTCGCTGCTTATCGTGAACCGGTTTGAAAACCTGAAAATCAATGATCAGTCATTCGATGAAAACGTACCGTCGATCGATGAAGCGTTTCGTGACACGCTCGGATCGTTCCTCGGGAAAAAGTACCATGTCAGGCTCCGGTATGCCAATTCACGCATGAATCAGATGGAGCAGTTCCTGGGGATACTCGAGCCTCAGATCACCAAATCTGATGATGGTGAATGGTTCGAGGCGCGTTTCACCGTGTCTGACGACCAGTACCTGTGCAAGCAGCTGTTCATGTACGGCAAAGATGTGGAGATACTCGAACCCGGGGAATTACGGGACCTCATGATTGATATGCTGAAGGAGAGTGCCGGAGTGTATGGCTGATATACGATCATTAACTATGCTGACTGAAATTTTACTTGTATTTTATGCGAAATATCATTAATTTGTCTAACAAATGATTATTATTGAAGGTCACTATGCAGGTAATTCTTAACATAGACAGCGCAGCAATCATCGATGCGGCAGAAAAAATGCCCCTCGAAGAGAAACTGAAGCTATATGAAAAAATCAAGGATGACATTTTACAATACAGGTTCGAAATCCTACGCAAAGAACTGAAAGACACCGTTTCTCTCTCCGACGAAGAAATAACACAAGAAGTGGAAAATGTCAGGTCAGAACGTTATAAAAATCGTGGTTGATACTAATATATGGATCAGTTTTCTCCTTGGACGCTCTCTTGATTCGCTGATAAATTCAATCAAATCACGCCAGATAGAAATATTCTTTTCACCTGAACTTTATGACGAATTGTTTAACGTCATTACCCGTCAAAAGTTCAAACCGTATTTTACAGACATAAAGATAGCCGAAATTAATGAGATCATCAGTAGAAACGTCAAAAACATAGAACCCGACTGCATTATTACCGACTGCCGTGATCCTAAAGACAATTTTCTGCTGGAACTGGCGGTATCAGCTCAAGCCGATTACCTGATCACCGGTGATTCTGATCTTCTTGCGCTTGATCCATTCCATAATGTACGAATTATTAAAGCGCGAGATTTTGAAGAAATTATGAAATCCATCTGATTCTCATCAATAATAGTATGTTACCTCTTGTATGCTCACAAATGATAAAATATTAATCATAGAACGCCGCTTAAAAGACCTTGAGCAAGAACGTCTATTGCTGGTTAAAGAGCTGGAAACATTAAAAGAATTAGAAATAACTGAATCCAAGAAACAACAATCTCCTGCGACACCAACGCCAATAACTGTCTCTGAAAAAATAAGTCTTTTTCTTTCATTATTCAGGTGCAGAGAAGATCTTTATCCGCGGTTATGGGAAAATCGCAAAAAGGGGACGATTGGATATTCTCCGGCTTGTCGAAATGAATGGATTACTGGTGTTTGCAGAAAGCCGCAAATAAAATGCCACGAATGTCATTCGCGAAGTTTTGAACCTTTTACAGAAATTACTGCCCAGACTCATCTTGAAGGTAAAATGACTATTGGTTCTTACGCGATTGATAAAGATGACAATTGCATTTTTCTTGCAGCTGATTTTGACGGCTCAAGTTGGAAGCAAGATGCTTCTGCATATCAAAAAGCCGCATCTGAAATGGGAATTGAGGTCGCAATCGAAATATCCCGCTCGGGGAATGGCGCCCACGCATGGATATTTTTTTCTGAACCTGTTCCGGCTCGTATTGCACGCACACTTGGAACAATAGTCCTGACTCGAGCTTCCTCAAATCATAAGAGTATAAATTTCAACAGCTATGACCGTTTTTTCCCTAATCAGGATTATCTCCCTGAAGGCGGTTTCGGAAATCTCATTGCATTACCTTTACAGAAAAATTCAAGAAACAGCGGCACAACAGTATTCGTCGATGAATCATTTAATCCTTATAGTGACCAGTGGAACTTCCTCGCTACTAGAAAAAGGTTGCCATTGACGAATGTCATGAGCATAATAAATGAATCATTACATAACAAACATGCATCAGATTTATATGATTCACAAGATTCAGACATTCTTGAAGCAGAAAAAAGCATATCCCTTGCTCCATGCGACAACACTTCGACCATATTAAATGAGACAGTAGTAATAAGTAGTAAATCAGTAATAGAAATAGATTTAAATAATATTCCATCACGGATTATTTATGCTTTAAAGAGAATCGCCACTTTCGCAAATCCAAAATTTTTTGAACTTCAGAGACTCAGGTTCTCTACTTGGAATACCCCTCGGTATATATGCTGTGCAAATATTGATGGAGAAAAACTATTATTACCGCGCGGCACAATTGATGAGTGCATTAAAATCCTCAGCCTTAATGGAGCAAGGCTTGACGTAAAGGATGAACGTATTACAGGAAATGTTAAACAGTTTAATTTTATTGGTGTTTTACACAACGAACAGGAAATAGCAGTTGATGCAATGATGAAGCCTGATATCGGCGTTCTGGTCGCCCCTCCTGGCACAGGTAAAACTGTCATGGCTTGCGCTATTATCGCACGGCGGTGCGTTCCCACACTTGTTTTAGTCCATAGAAAACAGCTTATTGAGCAATGGAAAATGCAAATCATTAAATTCCTGGGTGTTGATAAAAAAGCGATAGGTTTGATAACTGCAACAAGTAAAAAAGATAAGGGCATGATCGATATAGCAATGATTCAATCACTAACCCGAATGGAAAACCTGAAAGAACTGACAAAACAATATGGCATGATTGTGATTGATGAATGTCATCACATACCGGCAGTTTCATTTGAATCAATGGTATCTCAAATTCCTTCCCGTTATTTTCTCGGCCTAACCGCAACACCCTACCGAAAAGATGGCCTTCAGCCAATTATACATATGCAATGTGGTCCTATAAGACATACTATAAATGAAACTGCTCCTTCCTTGGACAGGAAAGTCATAGTGAAAGAAACCCCATTTGCAATGCAATCATATCAGGAAAAGCAAACAGCCATACATGAAGTATGGGAAGCGATAACAACGGATATATCTCGGACGGAATTGATTGCAAAAGATATAGTTAAAGTTCTTGAATCTGGAAGGTTCCCACTTGTGCTTTCTGATCGCAAGGAGCATCTTTATAGTTTATCAAAAGCGATTAAAATGAATAGCGGAAATAACTCTATGAATGAATATATATTCGTCGGAGAAATGGGTAAGAAGGCGCGGAAAAAAGCGCTGGAGGAAATCAAGGTATCTTTAACAAATCCCGTTAAACCTTACATACTTTCAACATCATCTTTAATCGGTGAGGGATTCGATCTTCCTGAACTTGATACTTTATTTATTACTATGCCGGTATCATTCAAGGGAAGAGTCATTCAGTATGCAGGCAGACTTCATCGAGATAATCCAGGAAAAAACAATGTTGAAATTTATGACTATTGTGATTCCTCACTTGGTCTGACAATTTCAATGTTTAAAAAAAGATTATCTGCATATCGAGAAATGGGATATAACATCATAGTACCGGAAAGTGAAAAAATTGCAAGAATCATTAAAAAAGCAAGATTAACATATTCAACCACATTGTTTACATTATAATCCCTTCGCTAAAGAAACAACTTTGACATCATGGGTAGAAGACTGTGTTTCATGTGACCATAAACGTTTAAATAATCCTGAAAACTCTATCGTTTACCAGTCATTTTTCCTAATACGAATCCGGTTTATATAGTGTTTTAAAATACCCCATATCTACAGTACGTTTAATTATAGTATTTCGCAATATAACTATCCAACATTCCCACCAGATAATACGGAAGACTGAGCAGCCTGAATCTTTTTGTATCGCTCGTGACAAGCGGATCCACCCTCACCTCTCCTGACCATAAACGCACGGCGAACTGATGCGGAGCAGCATCGATGAACTGATGCAGTGAACGAAGAGTGCCTGCCTTCCCTGCCTTGATCTCCACCGGGATCAGCGACTCCCTGAACGGGACAAGAACGTCAACCTCGGAATTGGACTGTTTTTTTTCTCTGACCCAGAAAACCGGTTTTCGATCGGTTTCCATGTCAAGGGCGATAAACTCCTGGCGGACAACATGCTCGGCAATGATTCCCCGGTAGAACGAATGAAGATCTTCGGCCTTGACTACATGCTGCTGAAGGCCTGCAAAATAATTGAGGAGACCAGTATCGAGGAACTGAAGGCGCGGCGACTTGCGGATATCGGGAACAGCCGGCGGCTCGGTGTTCGTGGTCGGATATATCAGGTGTATCAGCATCGCCTTCTCGAGAAGGCGCATCGATTCCCCCACCTCCCTCGAACCATATTGCGACTTTCCAAATCCGTGAAACTTGATCCTGTTGCCCGCCTCGTATGGCAGTGATTCCAGGCAGTGCCGCAGGACATGCCGCATGGTCTGGTTCCGCGCATATTTTTCGGTGTCATTGATATACGATATCATCAAGGCTTCGTAGGTGCTTTTGAGTCCCGTAACCGTGGTGCCTTCAAGGTATTTTCTGACAATCTCCGGCATCCCGCCAATAAGGGTATATTCATGGAAAAGCGCCAAAAGCTTTTGATGGATAATGCCTTCAACCGGAACAGTATAATACGCATCGAGGAGCTTTCTCTCTCCCTTAACATCGAGGAATTCCTCGAAAGAAAGCGGGTACAGGTGCAGGAACTGGACCCTTCCGGTAGGAAAGCTGATCCTGTTCTCATCAAGCATGATTTCCAGGAGCGATCCAGCGGCGATTACATGAATATCTTTTTTCTCTTCATGGAAATACCGAAGCATCATCACCGCTACCGGTGAATTCTGTATTTCATCGATGAAGAGCAACGTACTGCCTTCCCTGAGCTGGATGTTCTTGATTATCAGGATCGCGTTGAAGATCTCATGGACCGTCATGTCCTCGCGAAAGATGGATCGATCCTCTCCCCGTTCCAGGTTAAGATAGATATAGTTATCGAATTCGCCTGAGAACATTTCTACTGCAGTGGTCTTGCCCACCTGCCTGGCCCCTCGCAGGACCAGGGGCTTCCGGTCGCTCTGTCTTTTCCAGGCACCCAGCTTATTCAGTATTGATCTTTTAAACACATCTAAACCTATTCAGATACATAAATATCATCAATTCTTGTCACAAAGTCAACCATATTTTTGACTATATTTGTATTAAAGTCAACCATATGTGTTACATTTCTGGTATATATCGGATGATCATTCTTTATTCCAGTGACTATCAGAGGTAGATGGTTGAAGACTATCCCGACAATCTCGGGCCCCTGACCAGGGGATAGATATAATCATATTCAAAGGATCTGCCAGAGGTCACCGGGCCTAAGCCTCCCTCAATATAACCATCTTACCCAAGCTACTTATGGAGGTACAAAATGGGTCAGAATAATGTAGCCGGTGGCCTCGTCACCGAACGTTTCGTCAAGACTTACACTACTTTCTCAGGAGTGGATATCACCGCACTCTTCGACGACATGACGCTCATGTCGATGCAGGGCATAGCCGTGAGTATCACGAGAGAGAAAGTGCCTGTTTACGTTTTCGGACGTAGCAGGCCGGTTTCAATTTCTCTTACGACCCTATTATGCCCGGGGTCACATGCTCATTATTTCATACTAACCTCCTCTATTCGCCCATAATCGGCCATAACTGCCATTGTGCAAGAATCAATATTCATACGTTGGTACACTTCAGAATAGCAACATCCTTACACCGTAATGGGATTCTGTGCTGTGGGTCTCTTGGTCATTACTTCTCGAGGCGCCCGCTTGCTTAACAGGTTACTTGGGGAAATATTCCTCTCCGGTTCCAGATATCCCCCATCCTGCAGGTTGTAGCCCGAACCTGACGGATGATAAAATATATTCATCTTTTGCATGACATCAGGAGGCTTTATATGTATTACGATGACGATGGAAATCCGAGATACAGGCGGCTCAAGGATTATGCATTCAACTATATCGATTTCCACCCGGATCATGTTAACCCGGTCTTCATTGTCTGCGCTCCGAACAAGGAAGAAGCCTTGAAGCTTACTCCGATCGGTAAGCCGTCTGACGAGTACCCTGAATTCATAACCAGGTACCGGAAGTATCGCTGGGAAATTCAAGATTGCACAATCTATATTGACCGCCTGAATCCACGAAAAAATGAGCAGCCCAGGATCTTGTATGAACGCCCTGGCTTGAAGAAGTCATCTAAGTGATCCAACAAGAATCCCTTAATTAGGCGTTGATGCATGATCGCCCTGCTCCAGTTTCATAAGATGATTGTATCTTCCCTGGGGCGTGTTATAACGCCTTGCTAGCTCTTCCTGGCTGAGGTCTTTCAGAAGCTGCCAGACCCGGAGCTTTCTTCCCAGGAAGATCGTGCAATGGTCATAGATATAATCGAGTATCCGTCGGGCATGCTTTCCCGAGAACTGGACTTCGAAGACGTTTTCCCCGGTACGCTTGTAAACCTTGACCGCTTTGATGCCCAGGATCTTCTGTATCCTGGCGACCAGCCCTTCAAGGAACGCCTGCGTTCCCAGTATCCTGACCCGTATGACATGGTAATAGCGAAGCTCGCCGAAAAATACTCTGCTGTTCCTGGTGATGCCGATGCTTCCATCACCATCGATCACGCCGCGCAGGAAATGAGGGAAAAACTCATCAGGGATAGATTCGGGGAAAGTCATCAGCCATGTTTTCCTGTGCAGCGGCATATACTGTCCGAGCATTTCAACGAGCTCACGGCTGTTTATTTTCAGACGAACCGCATCGCATTCACTGTTTATCCGGTGCGGCTTCCGATGTATCGGTCTTCCCGGCGATATGCGGTCTCTTAGATCGATGAGCAAATCCTCGTCGACCTTGTTCAGCCCGATCTCGACTGCATATTCGTTCTTGCGAATAATCAGACATCCGTCTGCAGCAGTCACCCCGATGAAGTAATACTTGAGCTCGCTCTCCTCGAAGACTGTTTGGTTTACCGGAAATACTCGTTCAAACGGTCTGAGATGGGCAATGCTCCTCTTTTTCGTCCCGAGATCAAGGCCGCTCTCGGCAAGGATTTCCCTGACGCGGCTGTATTTCATCTTCTGGACTGCCCGGGCCAGGGGCCCGTGTCCCATGGCCCGTATATCACCGGGTGTCGGCCACTGGGTGTATCCATATTTAAGAATGAACGTGAGATATTCATCAATGATCCGTTCCTCTGACCAGTACCTCGGATCACGCAACCGGTTGTATTCATTGTACGTCGGCAGATTGAGCATCTGTGCTGCCTTAATGAATCCGCCATGATGTTTAACAATCGCCGTGACGATATCCCCCCTGCCACTGGATATAAGCTGCTTCTTGCTCGGGAAGTATCCCTTTGCAGTATACGGGAAGACCTCACGCGTGAAATTGATCTTGTCTTTGAGCGCCAGGCCCCGGTGTTCCCTTTTTGTCGGGACCCCGAGCTTCTGCGCGGCGGCCTTGTGGCCGCCATGAAAATTGCGCAGGGCGCGGGAAACGGAGGAGAGGCCGTTTTGTCTCAGTTCCTCCTGTGTTGGCATATGACCCATCTTCTGAACAAGCGGCAGCAGTGCCGCAACAACATGCCGCCAATCCTTCCAGTATCCTCTTGCCCTGCGCTTCATCCTATTGTGCCTCCCCTTTCAACATGCTGATCGATGATCTGTCAGCCAGGCAATCCCCGTCGTACAACACCAGCTCGACACAGTTGTTGGGCCGGTCGCCGATGATCAAGATGCTGAATTCAGGCGAGTTGATCACCCAGCTCCGTCGCTCATTGCCGGCCAGCGAATTGTACATCTGGTCGGCGAGCGTCACCGCGAGTCCATAAACCATTTCTTTGTTCATCCGTTCCTCCGGATCGTTTTTTGTGTATCAGCAACTGCTGATATCTCGCCGATTCCAGAAAGTCGTATGTTCATGGCGGGAATGAGGCATGAGCTTGCCACAGGCATTCCACAAGGGTAAAAAATTACAGATATCGTGAAAATTTTATGTCGCAAGGTTGCCGTTAGCCGGATTTTTCATTATTATTTGTGCTCATTTTTTGACCTGTTTATCAGGCACAAAGACAACTGGAGGATATGATGGAACTAACGGTATATTCGATAGGCATACTTTTTTCAGGAATCATCCTGACAGGGATCATCTCCTGGCTCTGGTGGAGATCGCGCATTGTCGTGCTGCAGACCAGAATTGGCTCAATGGAAGTTGAAATTTCAAAATTTAACATTGAGATCAATTGCAAGGATGCCATATTCAATGATCTGCTTGCCCAGAAAGCGAAATTCGAAGGTGAATCCCAGAGGATCCCGCGGATTGAAACTGAACTCGATATCATTCGCGAAGAGAACGCCCAGCTGCGCGAAGCGATCGCCTCATACAAGAAAGAGCGCGAATCGACGAACGAGAAGCTGGAGTGGCTTGACCGCGCACAGGAACACCTGAGGGATACGTTCCAGGCGCTTTCAGGGCAGATACTTGCCGGAAACACCGACGAATTCATGAAGCGCGCCAGGGAAACTCTCGATTCAATGCTCTCACAGGTGCGCAGTGATTGGTCGACGCACAAGGCCGAGATAAAAAATCTCGTCAGCCCGCTTGAAACGACCCTTGAGACGCTCGGGACCCACGTGAGAGAGCTGGAAAACAAGCGTGAAAGCTCATACGGAGCGCTGTCTGAACAGCTGGTACAACTGACGCGGAGCCATTCGGAGCTCCAGGTAACGACATCGACCCTTGCGCAGGCGCTCAAGAGCCACACGGTGCGCGGCAAATGGGGAGAAGTCCAGCTCCGCCGCATCGTTGAAATGGCCGGGATGGTCGAGCATGTTGATTTCATCGAGCAGGCTGCAACCGATGAAGGAAGGCCCGACATGGTTATCTATCTTCCCCAGGAAGGCATTCTCCCGGTGGATGCGAAGGCGCCGCTTGATTCATACCTCGAGGCGATCGAGGCGACATCGGATGAAATCAGGAGTCGCAAGCTTGCGGACCATGTCCGCGCCATCAAGTCACGGATCACCGAGCTTGCGAAAAAGAGCTACTGGCAGCAGTTCGGGGGCTCGCTTGAATTCGTGGTGATGTTCATCCCGAATGATGCCTGCCTGAATGCGGCCTTTGAGCAGGACCCGGGCCTTCTCCAATACGCCATGGAATCCAGGATCCTGCTTGCAACGCCTACTTCTCTTATCGGTCTGCTCAAGACTGTTGCTTACGGGTGGTCGCAGATCCATATCACCGAGAACGCCAGGAACATCGCGCTCCAGGGCAAGGAGCTGTATTCCCGTCTCCTCAAGTTCTTTGATCACATCTTCAAGACCGGAAAAGCTCTTGACGGAGCGATTAAGTCGTACAACGACGCGGTCGGATCGCTTGAAAGCCGCCTTCTCCCTGCTGCAGGCAAGTTTAAGGATCTCGTGAATGCAACCGAGGAAATTCAGGAGCCTGAAGCCATTGAACGCACTGCCCGAAAGCCGATAAAGAAAGATGACGACGATGAAGGTAACGGTATTGTAGAACTGTGAGCATCTCTCGCTATTTATTCATATTAATTTCTATTTCAGGAAGGTGATTTCATGGATCAACAAAACATCGACCCCGATATTCTCTGGACGTACAAGGATCTGGCCCGTTTCCTCCGGGTATCCGAAGACAAGGTCAGGCATGACGTCATGGATCGCAAGATCCCGTTCATCAAGATCGGGCGGTCTGTACGTTTTCATAAAAACCAGATCGCGGAATTTCTGAAGATCAAGCTCGATGAGCCCAAAGTTCCTGTAGAGAAAATTGTTACCAAACCTATAGCAAATACTTTACTGGAAAATACAATAAGGATTCAATCAATGATATCGCACAATGGCTTGCCGAAAAATCAGCTATGTATCAGTTTGCTGAAATAGGAGTGAAATTCATTCTCCATGAAGGTAAAATCAAAAGGATAGAGAAGACTGTGGTTGAGAAAATTCAGAAGAAGTGATTTTATACCTAATGATATATATCAACAACAGTCTCGAAATTCTATATATTGAAGCCATTCTTATTCATGGTATTAATTTATACCAATATACATCACCATCATCAACACCCCACCAATCATATACAGGTGTGCTCATATTGTGGAGAGATAAAGTATCATTCAAAATCTCCCAATTATAGCCATCAATAGACCTATACATATTCGTAAAAAATCCAGTCCATCTTTTATTGCTTGTATAACCATATTCATCAGGGGCATAATAAAATGTCGCGTCACACTTTCCCCAAAAAATAAGCAACTGATTTTTATAAGCAATAAAGCTATGTTGAGATATGCCGAACATACCATTATTTAAAAAACTCATTGGTCTTCCATCTTGGTAATATAAATATCCATCAGCCCACATTGAAATTTCATCACTTTGGACATTTGTTTGAAACAATTTATTAAGTGGATAATTTGTTTCTATCCAAGGGGGTTTTGTATATCCTGAGCTTGTATCCATGCAATAAACTGAATAGTCAGTGTCATTTTCATATGTACCACCGCTCAACCATAGTTTATCCTGAAAAACCGTTAATCGTGCTTCCGCTCTAGCAAATTCAGAAACTCGATCTGAACCATTAGTTTCATTTGACCAAGTTATCCCATCTGGTGAAGACCACACTTCAGCAAGGTATTGTAATTCAGAAAATCCTTCATAATTACCATCGTTTGTTCCAATAAAACTTTGCCCTCCGACGAGCCATATTTTACCTGCATATGATGCAGCTGCAGTATTTGATATATTTATTGTATTAGAACCATTTGATAGTGGCAATCCATCTGATTTTTCAAGATTCCAATCTAGTCCATTAGTTGAACTCCATATATCATTAAAATACAATTCAGGAGTTTGTTGACCTCCTATTACAAATATCTTATTATTATGTACAATAACAGCATGGCCATACCGTTCTGCCCATGGTGCCAGCCCTTCACATTCCCAGTTTTCACCGTCTGAAGAAGACCAAATATCTCTAAATGCATAACTGACATCATATTTACAATTCATCCCGCCCATGATCCACATTTTATTATTGAATACAACACCACCGTGTCTTGTTCTTCTTCCCCATTCTGCCTCATATTTCACAACAACCCATTCTAACCCATTATTACTTTTATAGATTGTATTATATGCCTGTTGAGAATTATAACCATCATCAACAACAGTGCCACCTAAAGCCCATATATGATCTTTAAAAACTAATGTAACATGGTTTGATTTTACATACTCGTTATGATTTGAAACAATCTCTGATTCCTTATCAGATTTACTATCATCATCCAAAAAAAAACATGAGCTATTAAATACCAATAATGTCCCAATCATTATCTTACAAAATAAATTAATTTCATGATGCATCGAATAGAATCTCCAATTAAAAATTGATATTTTTGCAATTCAAAATATATTTATTTTATCAATCCTTTATGATTTAAATCACTAATTATCAATTCGATAATATTATATCATTCAATTTTGCCCGTTGTAATTTATCATTATTATTAACTTGTAAAATATATTTAGCTAATGTCTTATATTCTAATCTCTCATCCTTGCAGCTATAAAGAAGATTAATAACCTTATTCTTATCACTCTCCGATTTATCCCGTATTTTGTTTTTTACAAAATTACAAAACAGATTAATATCGGTTCTATAATAATCAATTATTTCTGAATTAAACTCGGCTCCAAACGTTGCAAAACATTTATATGCAAAGTCGAACAAGATAGAATTTTTAATATTATTTTCTTTAATTGTTGTGATGATATCTTTTGCTAATGTTTCATCATTCACTGACAACAAAAGATCCATTGTATTTATTTCCTTAATCGAATAGAATTCAGGGTTGTTATTAAATAGCACTATTAAATTTCGATTTAAATCCTCATTCGTTTTCATTATGCCGGTATTTATTGCAGCAATATAGGACTGATTGTTATTCTCTTGAAGCCATTTATACAACTCACCTTTCCCAGGCAGTAAATTATTCAACCCAGAAGAAACGAATAATTGTACAATTTTTGATTCATCTGCAAGCTTTTCGACAAAAAGGTTTATAATAATGTTTTTATAAATACTTTCATAATAGAGTATTGCGTCTAGGCAAAACAAACGAATATCGGGATTTTGATTATCAGTTCCTTTGTATAATATTCCAAAATTAATTTCGTTGATTGGAATCCTATTCCCACCAATTTTTCTTAAAGAGTTTGTAGCTGTTAACGAGATCGTTTGATCTTCTGTACTTATCGTTTCAAGAGCAGAATTAATATTTTCATCATCTATAACAGGATAAATACCAATTGCATACATCAGGCGCTCTTTCACTATATGATCATGGGAATTTATTAGCATCTTTATATAATGATTATAAATGAAATTATTTTTATCAATATTAATTAACGCTATAAGCGCATTAACCCTTTTAATTTCATTTTCACTTGAATCAATAATTTCAATCAAATCCGGTTTGAATTTATCAGCATTGTTAACGAAATATTGAATACCCTTATCGCTTATAATAGTAGTTTTATTATCAAGCATCGTAAAATAATAAAAATTTCGTATATATTTACCAGTGACCATTATGCCAAGGATAAAAATCAGTATTGAAAATGTTAGAATAGCTTTCTTTTTATATGCTAGTATATATTTTTTTAAATTATCAACTGTTACGAACTTTTTAATATCTTTGATTTTAACTTTGATTCGATAATAATAAATCTGAATCTTTGGATATAGTATTTTTATTAATTCAAGAAAATGTTTTTTGATTGCTAACAAGAGAGGTAACAATCTATCAAACATTTTTTTTAATAAAATAATACTATCTGGCGTTTGAGTTACATCAGGTTTTTTATAATCCGTGAAAGTTCTATCAGTATCTTTCTTTGGTTCTTTTACATCTGAAGTTCTGGTGCTATATTTTTCCTGCTGAATATTTTCAAATGATTGACTATTCACTCCTGGATTATGTTTAGACTCTTCTTTAATATATGGCCTTTCTTTACCGATAAATCCCTTTAAGAACTCATATGCATTTTTACCATCAACAAAAGCAGCGTTTATCGTCCTATATATCTCTTCTCCCACGTTGTGAAATTTATCTGGATGATTAAAACGAATAAAATCTTTCCAAGCTTTTTCAAGATCGATACTTGAATAATCAGGTTTTAGATTAAATAATTTAATAGACTCTCTGAATCTATCATTCTCATCATTCTTCATTTCATTTTTATATTTTTTTGCATTATTCTGATAAATAGCCATTCTTATCAGATAATCCTGACTCTCTTGATCTAGTTTAAATATGTTGCATAATTTTTTAAAAAAGGTTTCCTCGGCAGGTTTAAGCATTCCATCAGTTAGAGCTGTCCTATAAATTATTGAAAACAACTGAGCGACAAAATTGAAAAACTGCTCATCACTTAGATCTAAATGATTTTGTAAAATCTTTCCCCATATATCAATAATAAAATATGCCGAAATTACAAGCTCATCATTGTTAAAATCTTTAATGTATTTTTTTACAACACCTACACCCTCAGCTATTAACGAATGATTTACGTCATCACCAAATTTTTCGATGATATCATCCCTGATCCCTTTCATCTCGGCATCAGATATGTATCCATCCGATTTAGCCATATGTAAACTGATACAGACCTCAACAGCCGCAATTACATCTAATACGCGTTTATTTCCAAAGAGAACCTCTAGCTCATTTCCCATAATTCTTAATCGTGACTCAAAATTTGGTGAAGTATTAAATGATGAAAATCGCGATCCAGAATTTAAAAATATTTCATCAATAAATTGTTTTGCCTTGCCTGTGATATTTGGGAATTGCTGTTTTACTGAATCACTCAAATCAGAAATGAATCTTGATGCTATATAAATAATAAATAATGTAATTAAAAAATGGAACATGATTCTAACCCTTTATTAATTGTTAGTTTTATTTCTAATTATATAACTGAATTAACTTCCTAAATTATTGATGCCATATATTTACACAATGCTTCAAATACCAGTATTACATAATTCACATAACGCTAATAATTGTATATTCCATTATTAATGTCAAACACAATAAAAAACTCTATTGATATTTTACTGATAAAATCCTATATCATATCATTAGGCCTTCTACGAAAAATTATCTACTTCGCATAAATAAATCCTCAAAATTTCCTTTTTTTCTCCGCATCTACTTGACATGAAACGCCCGTAAATTTAAATAGTTATAGGTGATAATACTTGGGAGGTTTTTTCCTATGACCCAGCATGTCACCGTGCCACGCATTTTCGTTACCACCAAAGAACTTTCTCAGATCATCAGCATGCCCCAATACACGATCCGCAAACTGGTTCGCGACGGCGTGTTTCCCGCATACCAGGTCCTGGGGAAAGGGTACCTCTTTAAGCCGGATGAGATCGTCAAGATCATCAGCAAAGACCGCATCAATTGAACGCACGAGGTACACCATGGCCAGAATAATGCTTCCAGGCACCCGTTTGAAATGCGGTTTCTGTAAAACAGCAAACCGCTACGATATCTGCACAGAAAAATACTGGATTAGTATTGACAGGACCCCTTCTCCGGGTATACAACGAGGTATCGGCGGCTGGTATCCTCAGATCAAAGGAGGAAACCATGCCAATTAAGAAAGATCCATGCCAGAACCGGGTGCCCCGCGGATACGTGAAGTACATGTTCGACATGGTATACAAGGGCAAACGCATCAGGAAGCGGGTCATTTGCCCGAGGAGTGAAGCAGAACGGCGCTACAGCCGGTGGGTGGAGGAAGTCATCATGGAGAATGACACCGAGAACCCCCTGCTCTTCACTCTTTTCAAGCGGTACCTCGATGTTTTCTCGAGGGTAATGAAAAGCAAGAAGCAGTACGCCGCTGAGATCGCTTTTTACGAACAGCGCTTCACCAGGTTCTTTGACAATATCAAGATACGGGATCTTCGCCGGTCCCACATCGAAAGCTACATCGCCTGGCGCTTCGACAACGAAGGCAAGAACGGCAAGGCGACGCGGTCGACGGTCAACAAGGACATCAACATCCTGAGCAGCTTCATGAACTGGACGATCCGGAACGAACTGTATATCCGCAGCAACCCGTGCAAGGGGCTGAAGGTAAACGAAAAGAACATCCGGCACATCAGGCTGACCGGGAGCGAGATAGCCGAGATCATCGATAAGGCGTCCTGTCACCCGGGATTGCTCACCGTGGTCATGATCGGGATCTTCGCGGGACTCAGGAAATCGGAGATGACCGGTCTCAAGTGGACCGACATCGATTTCGAGACCAGGAGGATCGACGTCCGCCCCGAGACGGCAAAGGGAAAGAAAGCCCGATCGGTGCCGATACCTGATCCGCTGTACGAGTACCTCACGCAGCTGCCGCGCACATCCGCCAAGGTGACGATTTCCGAGGCGACGATCAAGCGGCACATGGATGAGCTGCGCGACAATCTTTCGTTCATCGACCGGCTTCCGGGGAAGACGCTGCGGCTCCATGACCTGCGCCACATCTATGCGCAGAGCATGCGGGATGCGGGGGTGAGCCTGGACGACCTGCAGGCTTTTCTCGGGCACTCATCGCCGATCGTTACGCATATGCGTTATGCGCAAGCGGGAGGGTTCGATGGGGTGGCGAAGGTAAACCGGATCAAGAACATCATCGATGTGACGGTCCGGGTCCCGAAATAGCAAAAATCTGTCGCAACACTGTCGCAAAACGCATGTGAAAAAAGTTAAGTGCTGACGGATCGAGGAGTTAACCGTGACCCGGCCAAGCTTACAAGCAGAGGGTCACAGGTTCGATCCCTGTAGCGCCCAAAGAAAACCCTGATTATTTCAGGACTTAGAAAGTTACCGGAAAACCGGCGCTTCTTAAATAA
>DAIUKG010000050.1:0-19062 GCA_036848375.1 Spirochaetota bacterium | reverse complement strand
CCTGTCAATCGCCTTCGAAAAATACTGCGCAAGATGAAAATGATCGAAACAGATGTGTAAAAATTCACCAATTCTGACCCCCTAAATGCATTCAAAGTGACCCCCCTGGAGTCATTCAAAGTGACCCCCCAGAAATGCATGTATAACGACCCCCTCCTGCCATGATATACTCCGGAGTATAACAGTAATCCGGAGGGAGACTATGGCACGGGAGAAATCGACCATGGAATTAAAAGAAATCGTAACAAGGCTGAAGCTGGGACACAGCATCAAGCAAATACACCGGGAAATAGGCATTCATAAAACAGTCATTAGAAAACTCAAAAAGATCGCCAGAGCGCACAACTGGCTTGCTTCATCAGCGGAGAAGCTGCCCGCCGAAGAAGATATCTATGCGGCCTATTACGGTACAGACCAAAGCAAGTCGCCCCATGCGCTGGACGCCCTGAGCGATGAACTGAAAAAGTATGCTGAAGATAAGTTGAGCTATGTGGTTATCCACCAGCTGATTCGCTCGCGGGTTTCATGCTCCGCAAGCACAGTCCGGCGGTACATGCAGTCCCGCATCGAGACGAGTATCCCGAAATCAGTGGTGCTGCGCCCGAGGGAAATGGGTGTCATGGAGGTTGATTTCGGGCGCCTGGGGGCCATGTACGACGACAGTGAAAAGCGGAACCGGGTGGCCTATATTTTTTCAGGACGACTGCGCTGTTCGGCGAAGGCATTCCGCACCGTGGTCTTCGATCAGAAACAGGAGACGTTCTGGGAATGTCATATCCGCGCCTTTGAGTACTTCGGCGGCGTGCCCGAGCGGGTCGTCCCGGACAACCTGAAGGCCGCGGTGGTCAAAGCATCCTTCACAGACCCCGTGGTCAATCGTGGATATCACGATCTGGCCGAGTATTACGGCTTTCTCATCGATCCATGCCAGCCGTACAAACCGCAGCATAAGGGAGGGGTAGAAAACGACATCAAATACGTGAAGCGAAATTTCTACGCAGGCTATCGGGAACGGCAGCGGCAGAAAGGGCGGGATGCTCCCTTTGCCCGGGAGTGTCTGCCTGCGTTGCGAGAATGGGAGCGTGATATCGCCGACAAACGGATACTCCGCTCCGTGGGGCTCTCCCCGAATGAATTGTTTATCCAGGAACAGCCGGTCCTGCGGCCGCTTCCGCCTGAGCGTTTCGACCCGGTGACCTGGAAACAATGCACGGTGCGCCGAGACGGACGAATAGGCTTCGACCGGTCCACGTATACGGTCCCCGATATCCTTACCGGCAAAGAGGTGCTGATCGCCGCGAATTCACGAAATATCCGCATTTTTCATCGTCATTGCCTGGTTGCCGAGCATCTGCGGGCATCGCGGCCTTACCAGGATGTTGTCAAGCCAGAACATCTTTCATATCGCGCACTGGCCTTTATCGAGCATACACGGGAGGGACTCCTGCATAGGGCGAAAGCCGTGGGGCCTGAGGTGGAAAACCTGGTGCGCCTGCTTCTTGAAGACCGGGCTGTCAGCCGCCAGAGGGCGGCGTGGGGAATACTCTCCCTTGCGCAAAAATATGGCCCGCTCCGTGTCAACGCGGCATGCGCCCGTGCCATTGCCTACGACGCTCCCCGATACGACACCGTAAAAAGAATTCTCGAACAAAAGCTGGACGCTCTGCCGGAACACAGCACCCTGGATTCCCATGGACAGGGACACCTGACCTTCGCCAGAGAGCCCGGTTATTTTAATACCCATTAGGAGGGATAGCCATGAACGAAATCGCCCAACTCAAACCAAAACTGAGCCGTTTGAAGATGTCGGGGATATTGGAGCAGCTGGATATGCGTATATCCCAGGCCGAAGAAAGCCATCAGGGTTATTCGGAATTCCTTCTGTCTCTGTTTCAGGACGAAATCGAACGGCGCGACTTTAAAGTCCTCACGGCCCGGCTCAAAAAAAGCGGCCTCGACCCGCGCATGACCATGGAGACCTTTGATTTCCGTTTCAATCTGCGCATCCATGAACCGCTCGTCAGGGAAATTGCCACCTGCGTATTTGTCGAACGTGCCGAAAACATTTTCCTCGTGGGCCCTTCAGGCGTGGGAAAAACCCATCTGGCATCTGCCCTGGGCCATGAGGCGTGCCGCAGGGGCATTGATGTGCTCTTCAGGCGGACGTATGCGCTTCTCAAATGGCTCGGCTCTGGACGCGCCGATGACACCTTTGAACGTAAATTGAAATCACTGGCCGAAGTCCCGCTCCTTATCCTCGATGATTTTGGTCTGAATGAACTTGATTCGGTCAGACAGAATGATCTCTATGAGCTCATATGCGCCCGGTATGAATCCAGCGCTACCATCATTACATCGAACAGGGACTTCTCTGAATGGCAGGCGATCTTTGACAACCCGCTGATCGGCAGCGCCGCTCTTGACCGGCTCGTTCACCGGGCGATTAAAGTCACCATTGAGGGGAAAAGTTATCGGCTCGATTCATTTTCCAAAAAAAATCAGCTCGTGAATTTGACAGGTGATTTAAGTTGATGTATGTTTTTTCTACCGGCAGGGGGGGGGCATTTTACTTGAATACCCCGGGGTCATTTTGGGTGAATGTTAACACGCTATACGTTCGATGGCGTTGATAAAATAATAATACCCATTAAAAACGAAAAATATCGGTTTATTACCGGGATCACCGTGGGTAAAAAAGACATATCCGATGAAGCCCGGGGAATGGCGGTTTCCATGATTATTTTGGGCCTGGTGGCTATCATAATCGCCGGTACCGTGGTTTATTTTGTCATTATATCCAGGCTATCTCCGCTTGAAGGCTGCCGGGATGTCATTAAAGAAATGGCCAATGGCAACCTTTCAGTGCGCTATGCCGGAAAATACAATCAGGATGAAATAGGGGACATTGTCCAGTCCCTGAACCAGGCAATGGATCAATTTGAAAAAACAATATCCGGTATTATCGTTGCTTCACAGAACGTTGCCCAGGCGGTTGAGCAAATAGCAACGGGGAACCAGAACCTGTCGCAGAGGACGAGCGAGCAGGCATCATCGTTGGAGGAAATTGCGTCCACAATTGAAGAGGCGGCTGCAACCATTAACCAGAACGCCGAGAATGCGAACCAAGCCAGGGAAATGACCGAAGATGGGGCAAAGAAATCCACCGAAAGCAATAAAATAGCCGTTGAAGCAGTCAACTCGATCATAGAAATGAATGAGTCAAGTAAGAAGATCAGTGACATCATAGCAGTAATCAACGAAATTGCATTCCAGACAAACCTGCTCGCACTCAACGCAGCAGTGGAGGCGGCAAGGGCCGGGGATCAGGGTCGGGGTTTTGCCGTCGTGTCCGGCGAGGTGCGGAACCTGGCACAGAGGTCCGGCAATGCGGCCAAGGAGATTGAAAATCTCATAAAGGACACAGTATCCAAAGTGGATAATAGCACGGAACTGGTCAATAAAACGGGGATCGTTTTAAAGGAGATTGAGGTATCGGCGAAAAACACCGCACAACTCATCAACGAGATCGCTTCTGCCAGTATGGAACAAAAACAGGGAATCAATCAGATTAACAATGCAATTGCCGAGATGGACAATATGACGCAGCAGAATGCTTCACTGGTTGAAGAAACAGCATCAGCCAGCGAGGAGATGGCCAACCAGGCACAGGAATTGTTGGAAATGATCAGACAATTCAAGATAAGCGATAAAATAAAAAAAGATGTTAATTCAGAAAAACACAGGGAGCTGCATATAAAGAATGCGTTGATGTCAAAAAAACATGAAAATGATGGAAATGGTAAAAATAATTCATCTGCATCACAGGACGGTAAAGAAGATACCAAGATAAGTACAATATTGAAACATGAAGGTTTTGAAGAATTTTAAATCTATTGTGCATGAGGCAATGCTATATAATGAAATATGGAAAAGCAAGTGCGCAGGAACGGCTTCTTTACCTTGCATGCTGTTTGGATAAGGTGAATATCAAAGAAGTTATTGAATCACTTAGTAAATTAATAAGCGATGCTTTGAATGGGAACCCGGAAGCAGTAAGACATCTCAATGATTTATCTTTGCATTTTTCTAATATAAGCTTATCCTATTACAATTTAGCAGATTTTATAGACAGAAAATATTTAACAAAAGATGAACAATAAAATTTTAAACAATGAAAACTATTCTTCTGGTTGAAAATGACGTTTTCACGGGAATGTCAGAGGCGAAAGCTTTAGAAGGAGAAGGATATAATGTTATCCACATTAAGACTGGCGAGCAAGCAATCGAATTAATTGCATCTGATAAAAACAAAATCGATCTTGTCTTGATTAACATTGATCTTGGAGATGGTATTGATGGAACTCAGACGGCTCAGGAGATTTTAAAAATTTATGATATACCGATAGTGTTTCTATCATCTCATACTGAAAAGAACATTGTTAATAAAACTGAAAAGATTACCCCATATGGATATGTTGTAAAAAAATGCGGAATGCCAGTGCTTGCAGCATCCCTCAAGATAGCTTTTAAACTGCATAAGGTAAACAAGGAGCGGGCGTCCCTGCTTCGAGAAGTACATCATCGCGTAAAAAACAACATGCAGCTGATCATAAGTTTGTTAAGACTTCAATCGTACAACCTTGAGAATACCGGAGCTCACGCCGCACTTGTCAACTGTATTCAGCGTATATATACTATGGCGAAAATTCATGAAAACATATATCAATCAGAAAATATGGCCTCAATCGAATTTAGAAGATACCTGGAAGATATTGTTGAGGAAATAGTCATATCATATGCTGTGAATCCAGAACAGATCAGTATTGCACTTGACATTCAGGATTGCAGATTATCTCTTGAAAAGGCAGTACCTTGCGGTCTTCTAATAAATGAAATATTCAGCAATGCAATAAAACATGGTTGCCCTGCGTCTGAGAAAAGTAACCTAAAGCTTTCTTTTGTTTGTGAAAAAAATTTTAATATTTTAATCATTCAGGATAATGGCCCAGGAATTCCCGATGAGGTCCTTTCAGGCAAGGCCAATACTTTGGGTATTGAACTAATTCATTCTTTGTGTCAACAGCTAAAAGCCGAATTATCAGTGCAAAATAAATCCGGTACGTGTTATCGTATAGCAATACCGCAAAATTGAAAACTCATAATCTGATAATTAATTGAAAGCATGGTTTGCCAATTCCTCGTATTAATGGGCTTGAACCAGCATCTCTCCATCTTACTAACTAGACATATTGTTGGCCCTGTACTCTTTGACATGGGTTAAGGTTTGCTTGGGGTGAGCGCCGGAGGTGCGCGCGGGGGCGCGGCAAGGGGGAGGGGGTGGAAAAAGCGTGCGAAGCCGCCGGTATGCGATTGATGAATGCCTAGATTACCATAGACTTGTAACGGGATTAAAGCCAACGGGCATTTTTAACCTTTAAAGGGGTTGGAGGCCTCTTTTTTTATTCATATATATTAATAATTCGATTCATATTTGAAAAATCTACTGTAATCCTTGACATCCACATTTTAATTGGTTACAACTATAAAAGAAATATACTGGTTTTAATTAATAATATGAAACTGCAACGCTTAAAATGGATCATAATAGTTTCCTTTGTCGCAATTTCAACCGTGCCACTTCTATGTCTTGGCATTATCATGTATATTAAAGGCCAGACATTAATTCGCGAGAATGTCGCGAGCCATTTTACAACACTCATAGACGGCAATTCCCTGGTGATAAACCGTTTTATAAGTGAACGTGAAGCCGACATGAGACTGATGGGGAATGTGGTACTTGAGGACAATTATAACTATAATAGCGTTTATAGCAGGCTCCAACGTATTATGGAAGCATATGACGTTTACCATGCTATATTAATATACAACAACCGGGAAGATTTGCTGTTCATAATAGAGTCAAAAAAAGGTTCTACAGATAATAAAATGCTCGATGTAAATAAAACAGCTAACCATAAGAATAACGAATGTATTTTACCCTGCTCAAGTAGATCATATGAAGATAACTGTATAGCGCTTTCCATGCCTATAGCCAACAAGTCGAACGCACTGCGCTTCAGGATGATCGGGATAATTGATTTCAACGCGATAAATGCTTATTTAAATAATGTAAGTTTCGGTAAAACAGGAGATTTGACCCTCACTGACAGGGAAGGCATTGTCATAAATCACAAGATTGGCAGACCATGGCCCAAGGCGGTGAAATTATCGGACAAGGTGAAATTACTCAAACATGGTGAATTCATATCGGGCGAATATGTTGACGAAAATGGGAACAGGTATTTTCAAGCGACAAAAAGCATTAACCGTTATGGCTGGTTTCTCACGGTCAAGCAGAATACCGATGAAATTCTTTCAAGAGTGAATACGCTGCGCCTGTACATGCTGTTGTTCATTGCGGTGTGCTTTATAGTCGCGGGCTGTATCGGCTATTTTGCCGCGAACATGCTGATTAAAATGCTTCAAATATCATATGACCATGAAAAAGAGCTGGAAATGATGATTTTGCAAAATGAAAAATTAACCTCCATGGGGGTAATAACATCAGGCATTGCACATGAGTTGAACAATCCCCTTGCGAACGCGCTCATCTATACGCAGCTATTATACGAAAAATTAAAAGAACAATACCCCTCAGACGATCTTTCATCAATGAATATTGCCGTTGAAGAACTCACTCGGTGCGGCGCTATAATAAAAAACCTGATGAGTTTTTCCCGGCGGTCGTCTCTTGAACTGCAGGAAGTAGACATTAATAACGCATTGAAGGGCCTGGTGAAAATGACCGAAAAATATTTCAGGGAACATGGTATTTCTGTATCCATAAATTTTCAGGAAGACCTGCCAAAAGCGCTTTGCAATGAAAGCATAATCCACCAGGCCATAATGAACATGTTCACCAATGCCGTTGAAGCGATGAAACAGGGAGGAATATTGAAAATCAAGACCTGGTTTACCCCAATCACAAATTTGGTTAAAATCGACATCCAGGACAGCGGAATAGGCATACAAAAATCAATAATCGGAAAGATATTTGATCCGTTCTTTTCCACAAAACCCAGCGGAGAAAGGACCGGCCTGGGCCTCTATATAAGCTATGAAATGATAAGAAAAGCCGGGGGGAATATACGCGTTATAAGCAGCGCCGCTGAAGACGGCAATGAATGCGGCATACACACGGGAACGACCTTTACCATTGAGTTGCCGGTAGTGAAACAGGAAGGATAGCTCAAGGGAGAAGTTATATGAATAAAAGCATACTTATAGTGGAAGATGACGCGAGGCTCAGGGACGCTCTCTGCCAGATAACCGCGAAAGAAGGATATCAGCCTACTGGAGTGGAAAGCGGCGAAGAAGCGCTGGAAAAAGCAAGCGAACATGAATTCGCGCTAGTCATTTCAGATTTAAAATTACCGGGAATAAGCGGAATGCAGGTATTGCAGTCAATACGGTCGGCTACACCGGAAACGAGCATAATCATCATTACCGCCTATGCGTCCGTTGATAACGCTGTTGAAGCCATGAAAAATGGCGCGGAAGATTATCTGGTAAAACCCTTCAGTCTCGACGAAATACGCATCATTATCAAACGGGTAATGGAGAAGAGGGGAATACTTATCGACAATGCTCTCCTGCGCGAGCAGTTGAAAGAAAAATATTCTTTTGATAATATTGTTGGCAACAGTGAGCCAATGATTGAAGTCTATAAAATGATAAACAAAGTAAAGGATACAAAGGCCACCGTGCTGGTTACCGGTGAAACGGGTACCGGCAAGGAGCTGATTGCACGGGCACTTCATTATAATGGAACGCGACGGGAAAAACCGTTCATACCGGTCAACTGCTGTGCGCTGACGGACTCGCTGCTGGAAAGCCAGCTCTTTGGCTACGCAAAGGGGGCCTTTACCGGCGCCCTTAAGGACACACCGGGACTCTTCGAGCTAGCGGATGGAGGAACAATATTTCTCGATGAAATAGGGGACACCGACGCGAGTTTCCAGCAGGCGCTACTGCGAGTTCTGGAAGGGGGCGAGATACAGCCGGTGGGTTCGGCTGAACGGAAAAAGGTAGATGTCCGCGTCGTGGCGGCTACGAACAAGGACCTGGAAACCGCCGTGAAGGAAGGGAAATTCCGCGAAGACCTGTTTTACCGGCTCAATGTCATTACCATACAGATTCCCCCCCTGAGAGACAGGAAAGACGATATTCTTCCGCTTGCCCTGTACTTCATGAATAAATATTCGAAGGGAAACAACAAGGCCGTAAATGAAATAACGACGGAAGCAAAATCAATTCTAGAATCATACCAGTGGCCAGGAAACGTTCGGGAACTTGAAAATACCATTTCCAAAGCGGTGATATTTGAATCCGGAAACCGCCTCACGCCGGAAACCTTTCCTGAACGAATGATGTCATACTCAAACGCATCGGCCATGTCGGGCGAAGATCTGATGACGCTTGAAGAGGTGAGCCGCGCGTATATAAAAAAGGTACTTGAAATGACCGGCGGGAACAAGGTCAAGACGTCCGAGATACTCGGGATAAACCGGACCTCGCTCTGGAGGATGATCCAGAGGCTTGGCATAACTGAATAAAACCATCGCAAATTAATGATGCATAAAGCAACGACACGTTGCATTATGCATCATATAAACTATATTTTTATCCAATTCATCACCATTTATTTCCACCCTAAATTATTTATCTCTGCATGTTGTGTATAAATCATAGATATACTTCATAAAATAACAACTCGTTCTATCTAATAATCAATTAAACCATTTTATTAATCTTCAAATCGTGAATAATAACATTAATATCATTTAAATGGCACGCTATTTGCATTATATAATCAATAGAAGTGAAAACAGGGTTAATACAAACTCAATGATGAGTTTTAATATGTCGTGGGTGCTTATATCATGAAACTGAAGATGTTTATAATAATGGGTACAATAGTGATCATTGGTTTTGTATTCGCAATTTGGGGTCTCCTGTTGTCAGCAGGGAAGGCAAGCCGTCATGAAAAAAAGCTATTTAAAAAATCTCAAGAACCTGAATATGGGGATTCCAAATTGCGACTAGTAAAATGAATTTTTACACAAGGTATGACTATAATAAAGAACAGCTAAAGATGAAAAAGGCATGATATGAACGAATATTATCTTGGGAATTTGCTGGATTGGGGGATTGTTCTTGATAAACTTGAGATCATTAAGAAAGAGGGTAGGCTTGATTCAGCTCAGGAAGAGCTCGTGCGAATACTTAGATATAAAAAAAACTGGAAGCTTGTGGAGGCGGCACTTGAATGCGTTCTCGAAATAAAGGAGCCATCCGCCAAATTGATCGAGGAGGTTTTTAAAACGGCAGCTAATTACCAGATGTGCCTTGATACGCGTGTCATGGCCATTAATTCTTTAGGTAAGATTTTAATAGCATTAAAAAATTCAGATGAAGAGGGTTCTTTGAAAAAGAAACAGCTGTATATTTCCATGCTGTATCGTCTACTCAACACGCCGCAGCCACCGATATTTCATGACGCTATAAGCAAGGTAATATTTACGCTGAAACCGACATGATATCAGCAACAAAACAGGAAGATTCATGATGAATATCAGAGAATGCAAACGATGCAGACATCATATTGCGGAGTTTTATGGCTCGGCACTATGCAGTCTTAATACATATCCGAAATTATATATCTGGATCGAGATAGATGACAAGAAAAATGTGGCATGTCCCAAGGAGCATGACGGCTACCACTATACGGAGGAACACGCAGTTGGATTCGAATGTTGATGTTTCACGTTGCGCGAATTGCGTTTATTTCATTACCCGCGGAATAGGATATGTCATATGCGGTTACTGGAAGTACCAGGCGCAGATGGCAACCTATTTTGACGAACATGGCAAAACGGAACATGTCGTTGATTGCCCCGCGCGATATGACAACAGCACTATAATAAATGGAGTCCGATATGGGAAAAGCGGCTGAACACATCCGGATGGAGCATGAATATATATCCCGGCGACTGGACATCCTGCAGCACATATTCATGAAATCCGAGCCCACAGTGATCATCAACAAGAAGGACCTTGCTGAGTGCATAAGGTTCCATTCGATTTTTACCGGGATGTGCCATAACGGGAAAGAGGAGGTTCTTCTTTTCAGAAACCTCGAGGGGAAAGGTGTTGATATCATTAATGGCGAGATTGGAAAGCTTGCCGCCGATCACAGGATATGCAGCAAGTTGATCATGACGTTACAGGATTCTTTGACTGACAATCCGTACGAACTTCTCTCGCCGGAATTTATTACCGGCGTGGTGGGATATATCAATCATATAGAATCGCATATCAACAAGGAAAACACGATACTTCTTCCTATTATTGATCATTTCTTGTCGAATGCGGAACAGGAGCTGATGTGCGAGCTGTTTGACAAGTATGAGAATCATATCATGGATAAATTTGATAATAAAGACATTCTGGCAAATATTGATTACCTGATGAGAAAATACGCATGAAAAGAAGAAAGAATTCAATACGCGTCACAATGAACAAAATGCGGCTCAGGCGCTATGAATATTTCTGCCACTGCCGCGGTGAAAAGACATCAGCAAGCGAGGTAAACACGATGAACACCAATGAAATTATGATAACGGGTTTCGATTATGGACGGATCATGAGCATGATTGACCAGATGAGAGATGCATTTTCGAAAGAGCAGAAGGAAAATGCCGAAAGGCTGGTAATGGAGTTGAAAAGGGCGCGGAAGGTCGATTCATCGGCAATACCCCGCGATTGCGTAACGATGAATTCGATCTTTGAGATAAAAGAAGTGGATGAATCAGATACGAGAACGCTTGCGCTGGTGTTCCCCGAAAAAGCGAACATCGAGGAGAACCGGGTGTCCATTTTATCGCCTGTGGGCACCGCCGTACTGGGATACCGCGTTGGCAACGTGATTCATTGGAAAGTCCCGGCAGGAATCAAAAAATTCATCATCACCAGGATGTTATACCAGCCGGAAGCCGCCGGTGATTACCATCTATAGTTTCTAATAGTATTAAGGTTTATCTAAGCTGACATAATATTTCGATAACAGCGATTAAGCGTCTTTAATCATTTCGCGGAGCATCATAATGTTTAAGGATACCTATTCATGGATATAACTCTGAAGAACAAGGAAACGGGAACATTGATTCCGACAATAATTCTTCACCAAACGTCATTGTGGAGCTCGATAAAGTCACGGCTCGGATGGATTCCTTATGCCTTTGACATAACATCAGAAACCATGGATGGAGACATTCTCGTTTTGGTCCATAGGATCAGCCAGGAAAGGTGCATAGCATATGTGCCGCAAGGGCCGGAAATGATGCCGAAAGAGGAGATGAAAGGATTATTTCTTGAATCGCTTTCACAAGGCCTTGCCAGACATCTTCCCGGGGACTGCGTTTTTATACGTTATGATCTGCCATGGGAAACCCCCTATGCCCGCGATAAAAGCCGGTATGACGCCAATGGACAATGGCGAGGATGTCCGGAACCGAATGTGAGAGAATTAAGAATGAATTTTTGCACAAGGGACTGGAACATACGAAAGGCGATTACTGACATTCAGCCGCCTGATACGGTAATTATAGATTTATCTGTAACGGAGAACAAGTTACTGGGCCGGATGAGACCGAAAACAAGATACAATATCCGATTGGCTGAAAGAAAAGGGGTCACCATTATTGAATCCGGATTGGAACGGCTCTATGCCTGGTACAGGCTCTATCTTCAAACCGCCGATCGGGCAGGATTCAAACGACACCGGTATGAATATTTCAACGCGCTTTTTGAAGCAAACCAGGAAAACCACAATTCAGCTTCGATACATCTTCTGGCAGCTATCGTAGACGGCGAATTAATCGCGGGAAACATTATTTCTGTTAGTCATAATAGAGCTACATTTTTGTATGGAGCTTCATCAAATACAAAAAGAAACTATATGGCATCATATGCCCTGCAATGGGAGACGATTCGTTTCGCCCGTCAAAGAGGATGCATCGAGTATGATCTCAACGGCATATCGTCCGTCGCCGATACCGCGCATCCGCTCTATGGACTGTATAGATTCAAAACCGGCTTCGGCGGGCGCTTGCTGCACAGGCAGGGATGCTGGGATTTCCCGTTGAAACATGATGAGTATAACATGTATCGCGCCTCTGAAAATATAAAAGGAATATTTCATCGATGAGAAATATAAATCATTGATGGCAAAAATGAGAAAATATCAAAGAGGAACCTGCAATGGGGATGGTTGTTGAACATATCAGGGAAGACCATGAACATATAACGAAAAGCCTGGGAATATTACAGAAGATATTCATGAAGTCGGAAAGGTCGGCAATAATCAATAAAATCGACCTATCTGAGTGCATCAGGTTTAACGCTATTTTTACCGGTCTGTGCCATAAAGAAAAAGAAGAAACGATCCTTTTCAAGAAACTCGCAAAAAAAGGGAACGGCATCATAAGGAGCGAGATAGATTCACTGTCGGCGGAACACAAGCTGTGCAGGACTTACATCAAGAACCTGCAGGATCTTTTCCCGGAAGATCCTTATGAATTGATCTCACCAAGGTTCATAACGTGCGTCGTGGGATATATCAACCAAATGGAATCTCATATTGAAAAAGAAAATAAAAACCTATTCCCTATAATAGAACATTATCTAACGGATACGGAGCAGGAGAGGGTTTGCGAACAATTCAATGAATACGAGGAATACGTTATGGAAGCATGCGCCAGCAAGTACATTAAAAGTAATATTGATTATCTTATAAGAAAGTACTCATGATATGTAAATAATTAATAAATTATATCGGGCAATAAGCACTATTAGGGCATATCATGTTTTTCATGGATGACCGTAAAAAAGAAGAGGAGGGGAAGCAATGTTTTCAAACAACGAATTATTAATAACCAGATATGATTACGGGCGGATCATGATTATTCTCGAACATTCAAAAGATGTGTTAACAAAAGAACAGAGGAAAAACATCGTTACATTAAAACAGGAGCTGCACAGGGCGCATAAGGTTTCCTCGCTGGATATCCCGTCTGATTATGTGACAATGAACTCGATATTTGAAATAAAAGACAAGGAGGAACTGGAATCGAGAATATTAAATTTGGTTTTTCCTGAGGAGGCGAATAGTGAACAGGATCGTGTTTCGATACTATCCCAGATAGGAACAGCCGTAATAGGGTGCCGGGTCGGCAATGTGATCAACTGGACCACCCCGGGAGGGTTAAAGAAATTCGTGATTATCAATATGATATATCAGCCGGAAGCGGCAGGTAACTATAATGTATGACCCGATTATCACTCGGTGCCGGTTTTTAATTTTTCTGGAATATACATACGTTAACTAAAGGAAAAGTAAAGTTGCTTAATAAAATAACAATAACAGGAGGATCACATGTTTAAAAGAGTAACCGGTTGCAGTACAGTTATAGGGATGCTATTATTCGCAGCGGCTTGCTCAACCAGTGTTAAAACCGGACCGCTTTCGAGGATCATAATAACCCCCGAAAAAAGCCATGTTTTTGTCAGCCAATCGATTGAGCTCTCGGCAAAAGGCTACGACGACAAAGGAAACCCTGTTGCAGTGAACCCAAAATGGCGCATAATAAAAAGCGCCACTCAATCCGGCGTGCTTAACAAAACAAACGGCAGCAAGGTATCTTTCACTGGTAAATTTTACGGTGTATACAGAATTGCCGCGGAGTATAAGGGCGTCACGGGAAACTCAATTGTCGAAGTCGTCAAATCCAATACAAAGTAGGGAAAATAGATTTTAAGACTATGTACTACAACTTTATAACTTAAAGGGGCGCAAATTAGAATAACCCCTAAACAACCCGGAGGAGGGCTTTAAGTAATTGTTCTGATAAAGAAAGCCCCCTTCCGGGGGATTTAGGAGGATTTTGAGAAAGTCCCTTTAAGTTATATTTTTTGTTGGTTGATTATGGCCAACTATACGAACGGACCAAGCAAACTGTTAATAATTATAACAATGTATTATTATGATATTCTCAAATATTAACATTTGGGGAGCCTTGATGATCTTCGGTTTAAGGCTGATGAGCGTGCCCCTGGGGATTATCCGGGCACTTATGGTCGTGCGGGGAATCAAGTATATGGCGGCTATCGCCGGATTCATCGAAGAACTTATTTGGGTCATAGCCATCTATCAGGTCATGTCACAGCTTGATACTATTGCAAATATTACTGCATACGCGGGAGGATACGGCGCCGGTGTTATTATCGGAATGTTTATTGAAGAGAAACTGGCGCTTGGATTGACAGCTGTAAATATTGTAACGCCGGCAGATGATATCGAGCTTAAAAACGCAATAAAGAAATCAGGCTTCGGTATGACCATCCTTGAAGCATCGGGAATTGATGAAAAGAGGCATTTTTTGCGCATCATAACACCGAGAAGACGTTTGAACGAACTCCTTGATATATGCTCACACCACGCGTGTGACAACTTCCTTACGGTGGAAGATATTCGAACCGCCCGCGGCGGATATAGAATATAAAATGGCCAGTGGATTATAATTTATGATTAGCGACAAGACAAATATCCTCCTTGTAGAAGACGAAAGAATCATTGCTGAATACAACTCGCTTGTATTACAAAAGCATGGATATTCCGTACAATGCGCATTCACCGGAGAAGACGCTGTGCGTATCGCGCTTTCCAATAATTATATATCGTTGATTCTTATGGATATTAATCTTGGGGAAGGCATTAATGGGATCCAGGCTGCTGAAATAATTTCTGAAGAACGGTTAATTCCGATATTATTCTTATCGCATAATATTGATTTAGAAACAGTGAAAAGGATAGAAGCTTTTATTCCTTATGGTTTCCTCTCGAAATCCAGCAGTGAATCTCTTCTGATTATTTCAATAATTACCGCATTGAGACTTTTTGAAAGATATAAGAATTTAGTAAAACAAATAGCATAATAATACAATAATGATAGGCATGTGTTACTATCATCGTATAATATAAAATGAATTGTATTTTGGGAAATTGTAACCAGAAAATGGCAAATACATTTATATTATAAATAAAATAAACCAAGGAGAGATTATTATGGTATTTGATGATATTATCATAAGAGGTCTATTTTTTCAATTTAATCATTTAATTACAGATCTAATAAACTGATTTATGGTTTTTGTAAATTATAAAATTATCCAACGATAAATAAGCCGTTGCTAAAAATATTCTTGAAGATCTTGGCATTTCCCCAGACATTATAGACAAGGTGTGTCATCTTATTGGGAACCATCATAGCTACCAAAAAATCGACGATATTGATTTTCAAATTCTTGTTGAAGCTGATTTTATTGTCAATATTTTCGAAGATGAAATGAAAAGAAGCAGCATTGAAAGTGTTGTAAATAAATATTTCAAGACAAATTCCGGGAAAAAGATAGCTGCATCCATGTATTTTGTCGACAAAGAAATCAAAATAAAAGATTAGATTGGGTTTAATGTATTATAGATTTCTTTGAAAAACTCGCCCACGGCGGCCCTGTGCCTACCTAGCGATTACCCCCACCACAAGATAGCCGGTACTGATCCCCTGGCCTGTACAGAACCAGAACACAAACAAAATCAAGTCATAGCAGGGCCAAAGGCCAAGATCCCGGCGACGGTGCACTAAGAAACGCCCGGTGAGCTACCCGACGCAAGCGGGAGGCCGGTTAGCCCAACCAACGACCCCTTTAGGGTGAACGAAAACACTAAAATTTAACAAGAAAATCCTCCTAGGATAATTGAAACTCGCCATGGTCCTGAACATAGCGTTCCGCATCATAGACATGAGAATTGAAAACCCATCGCCTGGTGAACTCATTGAAAAGCTTGAGCTGTTTGTTTCTCGTCTTCACGGGCTTGAACCAGCATGGCTCCTTTTTACGGACCGGACGTATCGTTGGTTGAGCCCTGTCCCCTTTGACCCCGCTCAACACAAATGAACTGTACGTATTGGGAGCATTCAGCCGCATCACCCACTCGTCCTTGTAGGGGACGGGCAGGGGTGACGTGATGCCGTGAACATTGAGATAGATGGCACGCATCTTCTGGACGTCCTCCCAGGTGCCGGAGTAGTCCTCGATGAAATTGTACCGCTTATGAAAGCGGTCCGCTTTATGATTCCGAGAGGTGGCGAATTGTATCCGCCTCACGGAGCACTTGCAATAGGTGGCGATATTCTTGTTGGCCCGGAATTTGTTGCCTGCCAGGAGCGTGCCGACGCAGAAATCGAAAAAAAGGCGTCGGGAATTGAGAATGGACGGATCGTTCAGCTCGTACCAGCCGGTGCGGCTGCCACCGTTGTAACGGGAAAGGAGCTTTCGCTGTAAAAATTCACCAATTCTGACCCCCTAAATGCATTCAAAGTGACCCCCCTGGAGTCATTCAAAGTGACCCCCCAGAAATGCATGTATAACGACCCCCTCCTGCCATGATATACTCCGGAGTATAACAGTAATCCGGAGGGAGACTATGGCACGGGAGAAATCGACCATGGAATTAAAAGAAATCGTAACAAGGCTGAAGCTGGGACACAGCATCAAGCAAATACACCGGGAAATAGGCATTCATAAAACAGTCATTAGAAAACTCAAAAAGATCGCCAGAGCGCACAACTGGCTTGCTTCATCAGCGGAGAAGCTGCCCGCCGAAGAAGATATCTATGCGGCCTATTACGGTACAGACCAAAGCAAGTCGCCCCATGCGCTGGACGCCCTGAGCGATGAACTGAAAAAGTATGCTGAAGATAAGTTGAGCTATGTGGTTATCCACCAGCTGATTCGCTCGCGGGTTTCATGCTCCGCAAGCACAGTCCGGCGGTACATGCAGTCCCGCATCGAGACGAGTATCCCGAAATCAGTGGTGCTGCGCCCGAGGGAAATGGGTGTCATGGAGGTTGATTTCGGGCGCCTGGGGGCCATGTACGACGACAGTGAAAAGCGGAACCGGGTGGCCTATATTTTTTCAGGACGACTGCGCTGTTCGGCGAAGGCATTCCGCACCGTGGTCTTCGATCAGAAACAGGAGACGTTCTGGGAATGTCATATCCGCGCCTTTGAGTACTTCGGCGGCGTGCCCGAGCGGGTCGTCCCGGACAACCTGAAGGCCGCGGTGGTCAAAGCATCCTTCACAGACCCCGTGGTCAATCGTGGATATCACGATCTGGCCGAGTATTACGGCTTTCTCATCGATCCATGCCAGCCGTACAAACCGCAGCATAAGGGAGGGGTAGAAAACGACATCAAATACGTGAAGCGAAATTTCTACGCAGGCTATCGGGAACGGCAGCGGCAGAAAGGGCGGGATGCTCCCTTTGCCCGGGAGTGTCTGCCTGCGTTGCGAGAATGGGAGCGTGATATCGCCGACAAACGGATACTCCGCTCCGTGGGGCTCTCCCCGAATGAATTGTTTATCCAGGAACAGCCGGTCCTGCGGCCGCTTCCGCCTGAGCGTTTCGACCCGGTGACCTGGAAACAATGCACGGTGCGCCGAGACGGACGAATAGGCTTCGACCGGTCCACGTATACGGTCCCCGATATCCTTACCGGCAAAGAGGTGCTGATCGCCGCGAATTCACGAAATATCCGCATTTTTCATCGTCATTGCCTGGTTGCCGAGCATCTGCGGGCATCGCGGCCTTACCAGGATGTTGTCAAGCCAGAACATCTTTCATATCGCGCACTGGCCTTTATCGAGCATACACGGGAGGGACTCCTGCATAGGGCGAAAGCCGTGGGGCCTGAGGTGGAAAACCTGGTGCGCCTGCTTCTTGAAGACCGGGCTGTCAGCCGCCAGAGGGCGGCGTGGGGAATACTCTCCCTTGCGCAAAAATATGGCCCGCTCCGTGTCAACGCGGCATGCGCCCGTGCCATTGCCTACGACGCTCCCCGATACGACACCGTAAAAAGAATTCTCGAACAAAAGCTGGACGCTCTGCCGGAACACAGCACCCTGGATTCCCATGGACAGGGACACCTGACCTTCGCCAGAGAGCCCGGTTATTTTAATACCCATTAGGAGGGATAGCCATGAACGAAATCGCCCAACTCAAACCAAAACTGAGCCGTTTGAAGATGTCGGGGATATTGGAGCAGCTGGATATGCGTATATCCCAGGCCGAAGAAAGCCATCAGGGTTATTCGGAATTCCTTCTGTCTCTGTTTCAGGACGAAATCGAACGGCGCGACTTTAAAGTCCTCACGGCCCGGCTCAAAAAAAGCGGCCTCGACCCGCGCATGACCATGGAGACCTTTGATTTCCGTTTCAATCTGCGCATCCATGAACCGCTCGTCAGGGAAATTGCCACCTGCGTATTTGTCGAACGTGCCGAAAACATTTTCCTCGTGGGCCCTTCAGGCGTGGGAAAAACCCATCTGGCATCTGCCCTGGGCCATGAGGCGTGCCGCAGGGGCATTGATGTGCTCTTCAGGCGGACGTATGCGCTTCTCAAATGGCTCGGCTCTGGACGCGCCGATGACACCTTTGAACGTAAATTGAAATCACTGGCCGAAGTCCCGCTCCTTATCCTCGATGATTTTGGTCTGAATGAACTTGATTCGGTCAGACAGAATGATCTCTATGAGCTCATATGCGCCCGGTATGAATCCAGCGCTACCATCATTACATCGAACAGGGACTTCTCTGAATGGCAGGCGATCTTTGACAACCCGCTGATCGGCAGCGCCGCTCTTGACCGGCTCGTTCACCGGGCGATTAAAGTCACCATTGAGGGGAAAAGTTATCGGCTCGATTCATTTTCCAAAAAAAATCAGCTCGTGAATTTGACAGGTGATTTAAGTTGATGTATGTTTTTTCTACCGGCAGGGGGGGGGCATTTTACTTGAATACCCCGGGGTCATTTTGGGTGAATGTTAACACCAGGTGGATTCGGTAAAAGTCGTGGTAAATGACTCGGGTATGCCGGTTTCTCG
>DAIUKG010000049.1:0-19196 GCA_036848375.1 Spirochaetota bacterium | reverse complement strand
CATGACATTGCAATCGGGCTTCAGTACAAGATACTATAATCCTCCACCTGCGGGGCCCTGCCCCGCAGGTTAAATAATCAGGAGGTCCTGTTACCATAATGTTGAAATCAATCACGACATTTTTTCTGGCCCGGTATGAAACAACCAACTACCTGATACTGCAGAAGGCGAAAATACTCCTTTCAATATCCTTTATCAGCGTCCTGCTTATCACGGTCATGATTATTGCCGGGATCGCGCAGAACAACGCGGCACCGGAAATCATGATGCCCCTCTTTATCGGGTGCGTGGTTATCATTGCCGCGCTGCTGTTGCTGAGGAGGGGCCGCTTTTCACTGGCGGCCCATGCCATATTCAACGTGCTCCTGCTTACGGTCTGGCTCACCCTGTTCCTTGAACGGAGCACGAGCGCGGTGGAAATCCTGGACTCGGTGGTTTTCATCCCCGCGATCCTGTCCATGGTCCCGCTTATCATCGTCACCCATAAACTCACGACTCTGTTCTACTATGCTATGAACGCCGGGATCCTGGTCTTTTACAGCTTTTACATCGAGTCATACCTCAACTTCCCGGGTTTTGACAAGGCTGAATACATCGTGGACAACCTCGTAGCCTTCACGGTTGTCGCGGTGATGTCCTACCTGATTTTCAGCATAAACCAGAAAGCCAACCGGAAAAATGTTGACCTGATCGCAGTTCAGCAGGAGCAGAACCGGCGCATGGCGGACATCCTGGCCACGGTCGAGAAAGGGGCTCAGAAACTCACGTCATCCGCGTATGACATGTCACTGAGCGTGACGATCTTTTCAGACAGCACGCAGACGCAGGCGTCGTCAATCGAAGAGATCACCGCGACCATGGAGGAGATAACATCCAACAGCGACAACATCTTCAGCCTTACCATGACACAGAACAGCGCGCTCAATGAAGCGATCGGAAAGCTTCAGGAACTCTACGACATCGTCGCTGAAAGCGAAAACGAGACCCGGAAAATTACCGGGATACGGGACAGGCTCAACAGCGAAGCGGAAGCGACCAAGTCGGACATAAACGTGATCGTGAACGATGTGGAAGGGATGACTGCCGAGTTCAAGGGCATTGAGGACATTGTCAGCATGATCGACGATATTTCGGAAAAAATCAACCTCCTGTCGCTGAACGCGGCCATTGAAGCGGCACGGGCCGGGGACGCGGGAAGGGGTTTTGCCGTTGTCGCTGATGAAATATCAAAGCTCGCGGACCAGACCGCTGAAAACGTGAAAACCATCACGTCATCCATTAAAAGAAACATAAGCGGACTGAACAGTTTCTACACTGCGCTGAAATCATTTGTCGAGGTTCTCGACACCATGATCGCGTACATCATGCAGATGAGCGGGTCAATCGACCGCATAAGCTCGCTTTCGAGGGAAGACCTTGAACTGAACATGGTGATAAAAAACAACGCGGGCATGGTGCTTGACATGGCGGAAAACATAAAAACAGCCATGCTTGAACAGAAAACCGCTACCGATGAAATTCTCAAATCAATGACCAGCATCAACAACTCGACCCAGGAGGTGGCCGGCCGCACCGGTGAGCTTAAACTCACGTCACAGGAGGTGAGTCATATCTCCGACGAGCTGGAAAACATCCTTAAAAAAAGCTCAGAAGGGGACAAGACAGGCACTGTAGAATAATTTTTCTGGAATATCAATCCCCCTCCCGTCCTCTCCCTGAATAAGGGGGAGCTGGTTGAACCTCAGTGAAACCACAGGGGGTTTATCACCATAAAATATAGACCTGTAAAAATTCGTTTCAAGGAGAAACCCTATGTTAAAACAGATCGCGTCAGTTGTATCAATAGTGGTTGTTGCGGGCTTCATGTCGTCAGCAATTATGGCCGGCGACGAGAACAAGGCAAAACCCGCCCCGGACGGGGTGATCGGGACCTGGATGGTTCCCGCGGGAGACGCCACCGTCACCATAGAAAAATGCGGGCAGCAGTATTGCGGTAAAATATCATGGATGGAAAAGCCCGATGTTGACTCAAAAAATCCCGATAAAAGCAAACGGTCAACACCGCTGGTGGGGATGAATATGCTCTGGGGTTTTGTTTACAACCAGGAAAAAAGCCGCTGGGAAGACGGAAAAATCTATGATCCGGACGACGGCAATACCTGGAACTGCATGCTCAGCCTGGACGGCGAAAAAAAGCTGAAGGTCAAAGGCTTCATCGGTTTTAAATGGGCCCCGATCGGCAGGACCGAAATCTGGACAAGAACAGAGCCTAAAAAGTAAATTTACCGTGAGGTCTGATATATGAGAAAACGACAGAGCGCCCTATTCATTATTGCTGCCCTGGTAAGCGGGATGCTTTTTTTCGCGCCCGGGAACCTTTACGCCCAGACAGGACCTGACCCTTACGCCGGTCTGACTGACGCCGAATTGCAACAGAGAATCACCTTTATCCAGAACAGGCTGGACAAAACGGAAAAATGGGCCCAGGCATGGCGTTACGGATGGATAGGGCTGTACAGCTCCCTTTCAATCGTGCAGGGAGGGCTCACCTTTGCCGACGACGACATCCACTGGAAAGAGGACATGATCGTGGGAAGCATAACCGCGTTCGTGGGCCTGTGCGGCAAGCTTATTTTTTCCTTTGAACCCGCGGTCGCCCCGGCAAAATTACGGTTCATGCCCGAAGCGACCTCAATGGAAAAACGGGAAAAGCTCAAAGAAGCGGAACGGCTTTTCCGCATCTGCGCCGAGGAAGAATATGACGGGTGGGCGTGGCTCACGCACCTGCTGAACTTCAGCGTGAATTTCACCGCGGGCATGGTGGTCTGGCTCGCCTTTGACCGTCCGCTGACCGACGGGCTGACCACGTTCGCGACCGGTTACGCCATTTCGCTGCTGGACATCTTCACCCAGCCGACCAACGCGGTACGCGACAGAAAGGAATACCTGAAAAAATTCGGCCACGGCAATAAAGACGCCGCGGCAGAAGAAGAAGGAGAATTTTTCTTCGCGCTTTCACCTTTGGGGTTCAGCGCCGGTATACGCTTTTAAAGGAAAACAGGAATGAACCTTTATTCGCTTCCCACCGTTGTGATGGCAGGGATATGCTTTTACGTCGGCTTCTATTACCTATGGACCTACCTGCGAAGGAGGTTCGACCACGCGAACCTCTTCTTCGCGCTGTCCTGTTTCAGCATAGCAGCCTACGACGTGTTCTGCGCCGGGTTGTACAATTCTCCCTCACCGGAACAGGGTATGATGTGGCAGCGCTGGCAGTTCGCCAGCCTGGCGCTGTTCACGGTATGCACGTCCTGGTTCGTATTCTTTTTTACGCATTTCCGTTACCGGCTTCCCCTCATTATAATCACGCTGTGGCACGCCTTGCTCTTCATTGCCGGCCTCGCGGTGCGCAACGATTTGACCCTGTCGCTCAACAATCCCAAGCCCAAACACGTTGAGCTCTTCAACCTCATCAGTGTCACCTACAATGAAGTCGACCCCGGCCTGATTTACGGGGTCCAGTACATCTCAATGCTCCTGGCAGCAGTATTCATCATGGTCATTCTGATCGACTACTATATCAACGATGAGCAGCGACACGCCAGGCCTCTCCTGCTGTCGATGTCTACTTTTTTCATAGCGGCATTCAACGACGCGTTTGTGGGAATGGCGCTGTATTCCTTTATTTTCCTTCTTGAATACGCGTATCTTTTCATCATCTTCTCCATGGCCTATGTTCTGCAGAGCAGATTCATTGACCTCCACCACGAAGTTGAGGAGCTTAACGTGCAGCTTGAAGAAAAAATCAACGAGCGCACCATGGAGCTGTTCTTCAGCGAAATCGGGGTCAAGCTCTATTCGGACATCTGCAGAGACTTAAGCACCGAACCGGGAAAGAAGACACCGGCATCACTGAAAAAAATTAATGGAGAAAAAACCGCGCCGTCGCTTGACAAGATCAGCAGTGACATTTCAATCATAGCCAATATCGACGGGCTGCTCAGCAGGTCGCTTCTCAAAGCGATGGAAATCAGTACGGCCCAGTCAGGTTATATATTTATCGTAAACGAGGCGAAAGAGCTGGAAATACGGGCCTCGAAGGTCATATCGTCCCGGGCAATCAGCCTGTGCAAAAAAAGGATCGTGGAGCAGGTCTTTTCAGACGGCAATTTCATCATTACCGACGTCGTTCCCGGCGATGCGATCCCTGAAAGGAAAGGCGAGAGCGGTGATACTATCGACCATGTGCTTTCAATCCCGATCATGAACCGGGACATTATTCTCGGCGTGTGCCATCTTGAAAACTACGACCCGCAGAAAAAATTCACCGAGAAAGACGCGAACCTGATCCTCGCTTTCATGGACCAGGTCGCCATTGCCATTGAGAATTCCTTCCTGTATAAAAAAATGAAAACGGACCAGGAATACACCAGAAGGCCGTCCATAACCCCCGCGATCGAAGAAAAGATCAAGCAGGCCATGGCGTATCTCACTGATAACTATACGTCAAACATATCGCGTGAAGGCCTCGCCGCTTCCCTGAACATGCATCCTGACTCGCTCGGCCGGTTTTTCAAGATGTACACGGGAAAGCGGATCAACGAATTCATCAACGACATCAGAATTCAGGACGCCGCTGACCGGATAGCCGATACGGATAAAAGCATTATTGACATTGCCTTTGAAGTCGGATTCGAAAGCCTCACCACGTTCAACAGGGCATTTCTTAAAGTCATGAAAATCACGCCGAGCGAACATCGTGAAAAGAGCGGAAAGCTGTGATCAACCGCGGCCCTGCTGTCATAATCTGATTCATCAGACATTGAGAGGACAGGAACCCGGTTTATGGTTATACTGCATGAATAACTGATGAATATATTTTAAAAAGTGATTTGCCACAAAGGCACAGGGAACTCAGCCATAAAGGAAAAAAGCAGCGCCGACAAAATATACTATATAAACCTCTGTGTGCTCCGTGTCTCTGTGGCTCTCGTTAACACAGGAAATGCCACAAAGGCACAGAGGACACAGAGCAAAATGTAAAAAAAAATTTCCCACAGACCTGTGCTGAACCCGGTTGAAGCATGAACACAGATGGAAACGGATAAAAAAGGGTTTACAAGAAAAGAAATAAAATTCTCACGCAAAGACACAAAGGGAAAGGATTCTCAAAAGAGTGAAAAAAAATATCTATATAAACCTCTGTGTGCTCCGTGTCTCTGTGGCTCTCGTTAACACAGAGTTATTAAAGACTGGCTAAAAGGTATTTGAAGGAGATGAGACCATAATGCGCGATACGACCTACATTCTCGCCCACGATGTCGGAACAACGGGAAACAAATCATGCCTCTACCGTATAACCGATTCCATTGAGCTCGTTGATTCGTTCCTGGTTGAATACCCGGTCTACACCTTCCCCGGCGGCGGTGTCGAACAGAAGGCCGATGAATGGTGGGACGCGATATGCACCTCAACGAAAAAAATCCTTTCCCGCACCGGTATTCCGGTAAAAGAAATCGCGGGGATGACGTTCTGCGCCCAGATGCAGGGCTCGATAATGGTCGACGAGGAAGGGAACGCGCTGCGCAACCCGATGAGCTACATGGACGGAAGGGCGACCGAGCAGATAGCCCGCTACCTGTACCGCGGCCCGGTTCGCATCAGCGGAAAGTTCCACATCCCCACCACGCTTAAATCACTGTACTACACCGGCGGCCTCGCGGGAACGGCCAAGGACCCCCTGTGGAAATACCACTGGGTCAAAGACAACGAGCCTGATATCTTTAAAAAAACGTATAAATGGCTGGATGTCAAAGACTATCTTATCTTCCGCTGCACCGGAAACTACGGCATGACCCGCGACTCGGCGAACGTGACCTTCCTGTACGATACCCGCAAGGGCAAGCTCGGATGGAACAGGGCCCTGTGCAGACTCTTCGACGTCAACATGGGCCACCTCCCCCCGGTGGTTGATTCAACCGATATAGTCGGCGAACTGACCGCGTCCGCTGCTGCGGAAATGGGCCTTGCGCAAGGAATCCCGGTATTCGGCGGCGGCGGGGACGTTTCCCTCATTTCCATTGGCTCAGGCTGCCTTGACCTCAATGACACGCACATCTATATCGGCACCTCGGGCTGGGTCGCGGCCTGTGTCGACCGCCGCATGGTCGACGTAGACAACTTTATCGCCTCGATCCTGGGCGCGATCCCCGGGAAATACAATTACACCGCGGAGCAGGAAACTTCGGGCGCGTGCCTGCAGTGGGTCCGGGACCACCTGGCCCTTGATGAGATCGGCATGTACCTCGAAGCGCAGCACATCTGTGAAAAGAACCAGGAATACGAAAGCCTGTATGATTTTCTCAGCAGCGTCATCGACGAGACCCCGGCCGGCTCAGGCGGCGTCATTTTCACGCCCTGGCTGCACGGCAACCGCTCCCCCAGGGAAGACCCGTACGCCCGCGGGATGTTTTTCAACCTCAGCCTGAACACCGGGAAACGCCAGCTCATCAGGTCTGTCGTGGAAGGCATGGCCTTTCACAAGCGGTGGATGCTCGAGGCGATTGAAAAAAGGGTCCCGCACCGGGAAACACTGAGGTTCGTCGGCGGAGGGGCAAAATCCAGTGTCGCCTGCCAGATCATGGCGGACGTTACCGGAAGAAAAATCGAGACCATAAGCAATACCCAGAACGCCGGAACAATCGGCGCGACTATAACCTGCGCCGTGGGCCTGGGCCTGTTTCACGACTTCAGCGAGGCGAAATCATTCATCCCCGCTGAGAATGTTTTTTATCCTGACAAAGACAGAAAAAAAATATATGACAAGAATTTTTCCGTGTTCACCCGGCTGTACGAAAAAAACAAAGCGCTCTTTCACGAGATGAACAGCGCCGAATGAACCGGGCGGCCCTTGCGGAAAAACGTCAAACATCACTATAACCGGGAGTTACCATGAACGCAAAAGAAATTATCCTGTATCCGTACCGCTGGGTCGTCCTGGCAGTATTCTTTTTAATTACGGTCGTCATTGAAATCCAGTGGCTCGCGTTCGCGCCTGTAGCGCGTGAGGCCAGGGAGTTTTACGGGGTCAGCGCCTTTCAGGTCGACCTGCTCTCGATTCTTTTCATGGCCGTTTTCCTGGTCATGTGCGTGCCCGCCTCGTACGTCATCGACAAAAAAGGCATCAGGATCGGCATCGGCCTTGGTGCCGCCATGACCGGGGTCTTCAGCGTGCTCAAAGGCGTGTTCGCCCATGACTTCACCATGATCCTGGCGTGCCAGTTTTTTCTGGCGCTCGCCCAGCCGTTCATCCTGAACGCGACCACGAAAGTCGCGGTGCGCTGGTTCCCGGTGAACGAGCGAGCGACCGCGGTGGGCATCGCGACCCTTGCACAGTTCGTCGCGATCATCCTGGTGATGATGGCCACGCCGTTCCTGATCAAAGGCGCGGCGCCGGGTGAATACAACTTTTCGAACATGCTCATAATATACGGCGCGGCCGCAGCGGTCGTATCGGTGCTGGTGCTGCTTCTCCTGAAGGAAAATCCGCCCACACCGCCCGACATCATTACTCATGAAGAGTCGTTCCACTTTTTTGAGGAAATGCGCAAACTGCTGAAAAAACCCGACACGATCAAGGTCCTGGGATTGTTCTTCATCGGCCTGGGCATATTCAACGCGCTGAGCACCTGCATTGACCAGCTCTGCGAACAAAAAGGCCTCACGGTCGAGCAGACCGGCATGGTCGGCGGCATCATGTTCATCGCGGGCATCGTGGGCGCCCTGACCCTGCCCACCCTTTCTGACAAACAGGGAAAAAGAAAGCCCTATATAATCCTCGCCATGGCTCTGATGATCCCCGGCGTCGCGGGCCTTGCGTACGCCACGGACTACACCACGGTCCTCATCTCATCGGCGATAATGGGATTTTTCCTGCTCGGAGCGGGCGCCCCGGTCGGGTTCCAGTACGGGGCCGAAGTATCGTATCCTTCACCGGAATCGATCACGCAGGGCCTCATTCTTCTCACCGGCCAGATTTCCGGCATCATATTCATCCTCATCGTTAACAGCGCCGGCATCGCGGCGTTCATGACCGCTTCGGTCGTTCTTTCCCTGGGGGCGCTGGCAATTTCCCTCATACTCAGGGAATCACCCTTGACAAAAAAAGTCAGTTGACCATAACTATTCCTCAGCACACAGGGAGTGCCTGAACTTCTTCAGGCACTCCCTTACTTTCACGAGCGGTAAAAACCATGACAAATCCTCCGGACGCCGACCTCGCCTTTTTCGACCTTGATGAAACGGTCACCGACTGCGACACGGACATGCTCTGGTCGCTGTGGCGACTCAGAAAAGACCCGCTCATGGGCCTGCGGGAACTCGTTTCTCTCGTTTCCCTGAACCGCGATTATTACCGGGGGACGCTTAGCGGCGAGCGGTACATGCGCTACCAGAAATTCAGGATTCGCGGCCTTGAACCACAGGAGTATGACGTCCGCGCCGAGCGGTTTTTTCACGAAAAAGGAAAGCGGCACATTTACCCTGAAGCAGCCCAGATCATCAGCAGCTACCGGGACAGGGGGGTGCCCACCGTGATGCTGACCGCTCAGAACAGGGTCATCGCTTCCCGGTTCGCGCGCGACCTGGGCATGGACGAGGTCCTGGGCAACGCGTTCACGGTAAACGGCGGCCGCTTTTCGGACGCGGTGGAGCCCTACTGTTTCAGGGAAGGCAAAATTTACTGGGCGGAAAAGTGTGCGGGCTCGCGGAACATACCGCTGGAAAACTGCGCCTTTTTCTCGGACAGCCACAACGACATCCCCCTGCTCAGCCTTGTGGGGCACCCGGTTGCGGTAAATCCCGACGGGCCCCTCGAAGAGAAGGCCCGCCAGTCAGGATGGACAATTATGAAGTTTACCCGCGGAAAAAACTACTGAAGGACAAACGTGTCTGTTTCGCCGCTGTAGGCCTTGATCTTGCCGGTCCACCCCGATTTCCAGTGTCCGTAATGCCTGATCCTGTAGGTCCCTGCCGCGGCGTTTTTCGTGTTCCATTCAATGGTTATTTTGGAATAGGCAACGCTGTTGCGCTTCCACAGGTATTTTGTTTCAGGGTCCCAGTCACGGGCAACGACTGTGGTGCTTCCGTCATCATTGACCCTGATTATTTCAAGGTAGGTTTTCTGGGTCATCAGGTTGTTCCGCGGATGCCCGCCCCAGAAAACGGCGCTCACGATATCGCCTCTGGTATAGGTTTCAGCGGGCTGTTTGCTCACGCTCCCGAAACTGACCAGCAGGGGCTTGTCGTCGAAGAGCACGCCGGTGTTGAAATCAACGGTATAGGCGGTGATGTCATCAGGCGCGGTGCCGCCGTCAATGTCAGCGCCGTCAACGATCGCGTCACACATCATGCCGAGCTCCTGCTGGAAAGAAAGAAGCTGGTTGGGGCCGAAGAACGTCCCCCCGCCTTCATAACCCTGCATCTCATATTCCTCTTTCGTGGCCATGTATGAGGCGTACGTATTTGCCAGCCCGGCGACTACGCTGTATTTCACCCCGGCGTCTTCAAGCCCGGCGAGGAGCGTCTTCTTGATCCTCCTTCCCGCCATGGTGGTGACCTCGGTGGGTATCGCGCCGATCGCGACATCGCCGATCTTCAGCACCTGGAGCGGAACGATCTGCGGGGTGAGCGGTATCTTCTTCGTCAGGTTGAACGTCATCAGGCCGGTCGCGAGAATGACCGGTTTCGGCTCATGGCAGCTGCGGTACGCCTTGGTGTAGGTTGCCGGGTAAACCAGGCCGATCGCCCAGGGAAGGAATGTGCTCAGGAACGCGGTCTCGAAATCCTCGCTCCAGTCTATACTGTCGGTGGTGACCCCTTCATCGAACAGGGGATACGGCGAGGGATTGTCAGCAGGGCTGCCGTACGAATAGGACGCGCCCATGCCGCCGGCGCACGTGGTTGTTTCGACTTCGTCCACGTACAGGGTCCTCATGTCGACCCATTCATGGCGGAAATCCACCGAGCCTGAAAGCTCGACCGTCGCGGAATCGTACAGCTCCCGCGCTTTCGCGTACTGGCGGGTGGCGATGACTTTCAGCGCTATGTTCTGTTCGATGTCGGCCTCACCGAGCGCCTGGTACCAGGGCAGCCCGAGCTCAACCGCTGTTTCCTCGTCGATTTCAGCCGCGTCCATGGCGCTCTCGAGCGTGCCGAAGTGTTCGGTAAACGGCACATTCGGGGTAATGTCGCCCGAATTGGTCTGCGCGAAAGCCCCCACAAACGTCTTCAGGGCCTGGTAGTCGGTGCCCATGTCTTTTTCGAACATATACGAGGCATGGCCCTTGTTGTCGCCGCTGATCAGAAGGTTTTCCGGCCCAATTGAATCAGGGTGCACCGCGAACCAGTTGATCATCCCGATGTCTTCACCGTCCGTTGACACGAACTTCATCAGGGTCATGGTCTTGTCGGTATTGCCGTCATACAGGGCGCGTTCCGCAGCGGGATTGTTTTCATACATCGCGGGCGAGCGGTTCCATCCGCATTTCTCTACCGTGCCCTGGTTGACCAGGATCTTTCCCGCTTCGAGGTTATTGTGCGCGATCATGATTGAAGAGTAGATACCGTCAACCACGGCGTTGAAGCTGTCCCGGATAAATCCCTTGGGGGGAACGTCGTAGAGGAAATATCCGTCAAAGCCGGCAAGAGAGTTGTGCGTGTGGGTGGCGCTGATGCACATGTTCTTGATGTTGTAGAACTTGCTCAGCACCGGGTTCTCGGCGATCTTTTTCGCGACCCGCAGCACCACCATCTGGCTCATCGCCCAGACGTCGGCGCTCACGAACACGGCCCGGTTGGTGCCGTCGCCCACGATGAAGGCCCGCGACCTGAGGCGGATGCTTATGCCCGCGGACTTCTGGCTGTCGTCCGCGAAGCCGCCCATCCCGATTTCCGCGGCAGGGCCGGTGATGTCATAGATCCCCGCGCCTACCAGGTACAGATCTCCGGTCGAGGTCTTTTCTGATGACGCGTTCAGCGCGATAATTTCTTCATCAAGGTAGGTGTTGTCAATCGCTTCATTAACAACATCAGCGTCGATGTCGTCACAGCCGTTCATGGAAGAAAAACAGATGAAAAAAAACAACAGGAATACCGGAACAATATATTTTCTGGCAGTCATCAATTTCTTCATCATCCCCCCCCTGCCGGGTTAATTTCATGTACAGCAGAAAAAATCCCGTCCAATCGGATTAATTTATATTAAGGTAACAACAGGTTAGCTAATTAATCTCTGCAAAATCTGATTAATCTTTTTTTAGTCAGAATTTAGCCGGTTGTTCATTATGTCCAGTATTAAACACGGGGAAAATATGGAGTATTCATCATAAAAAAGCCCCATTCTTGACAAATGGGGCTCTAATGTATACCTGTTATCAGGCCTCAATCAGCAGGTCACTGCTCCCGCAGCAATACGAGCTACACTGCCATTGCCTCGCGGTACGAGGCATACCATTCTTTTTCGGAATCGGTGAAATGGTCCACCAGGCCCATATTCAGGTAATAATCCATCAATATCTTAAGATGGATGATCTCCTCTTCCTCTTCAGAATAGGTTTCACGGTGCTCGATCATGATCCTGACATGGGTGTCTTCAACCCACGAAAAGAACTCTTTGTCCTTTCCGGAAAAGATCTCATAGCTTGAAATAATGTCGAATTTCACGGTGTTGACCACCTGTTCGAACTCCTCGTCAGTCACGACCAGCAGCGATGAGGCGAGGTCAGTCTGAAAATAATCTCCCCACGTGATCACGCTGGGGGTCACCCCGTAACGGTCATGAAGGGTTTTCACGTCTTTTTCTTCAATGTACTGGCAGGTGCTCACGCGGTCGATAAACTCCTTGAGGTGAACAAGGTCCCTTACCCGCTTCATGCTCATGAGGCCGTCGTTGATCATGGGAATGATTGCTTCGTTTACTATCTCACGCATGGTTATACTCCTGAATTGTAATGGGTTGATTCAATCCCATGGAAGGGACGCTCTCATTTATTTGTCGGAAGGTTTGCGCGCCGGAGATTAATACTTTTTCATGATCGGGGAAGTATTTTCGCCGCGGAGGAAATCCCCCCGGTTCGCATTGCTCACCGTGGGGCTGTCCCCAAAAAAGTTCGTCGAGTGAATTTCGGAAAGTGGATACAGTATTCCCGCTCATTTCGATACGATTTTGATGTTTTCTCCATCAAAATCACTCAATGAGCATTACGAAATTAGTATCGAGACGACTTTTGGGACAGCCCCTTAAATAAGTAAAAGAAATTCCTGCAATTGCTATCTTTTGTCCCCCTTTGATAAAGGGGGATTCTGGGGGATTTCAGGCCCCGGATGATGAGGCGCGCTGCCCGGTCACGATGACGAATTCACGATCAGCCGGTAAAAGAAGTCAAGGCAGCGGCGGATGTTTTCTTTCGATATCCTTTCATCAACGCCGTGGATCTTCTTGAGCTCCTCTTCGTCAAGAAAAACGGGCGTGAACCGGTATATACAGTCAGTGAGGAGGGTGTAGTGCTTCGAATCGGTCGAGCCGCCCATGAGAAACGGAAGCACGGGCGTGCCGGGCGCGATCTCAGAGACCGTGCGCGATATCATCCGGTACCCGAACGAGCCGGTCGCGGAAGCGCTTACCGGGTTGTTCGGCAGCCACCGGGGGTTCAGCGTGACCTTCACCCGCGGGTCATTGATGACGCGGGCGATCCGGGAGGTCACGCTCTCCACGGTTTCGCCGGGCAGGACACGCACATTGACCGTTGCCAGGGCGCTGCCCGGCAGGACGTTTTCCTTGTCGCTGCCCCTGATCATGGTCACGGCCTGCGAGGTGCGCACCAGAGCGTCGCTGTTGCTGTTGCGTGAAAGCGCGTATCTCAGCACGGGCCAGAATATCCGGGGCCTTGCCAGTACGGGCCGCAGGCAGGGCGGCGCCTGTTTCGCGAGCCCGCGAAGGAACAGTTCAAGGGCAGGCGTCAGGCGCGCGGGGAACGGCCTCTTTTCAAGCCGGGCAACGGCCCCGCACAGCACGCCCACGGCAGTGTGCCGGCCCGGAAGCGACGAGTGCCCGCCCGTATCGGCAACCGTGAGGTCAAGGTTGCAGTGGCCTTTCTCGGCGATGCTGACCAGCGCCATTGACGGCGCGCCCGAACTGAACATGCCGGTGACGATGACCGTTCCCTCGTCAAGCACGTATTCCAGGTCAACGCCGCTTTCAGAAAGATAGGCGGCGATCTTTGCAGCCCCCTCCCTGCCGTCGATCTCCTCGTCGCCGCCGAAGGCGAAGTACATGCCGCGCGCCGGCTCATACCCCGAGGCGAGCAGGGCCTCTGCCGCCTCGAGTATCGCGACCAGGCTGTTCTTGATGTCAAGGGCGCCCCTGCCCCACACGTACGTATCGTCGATGTGCCCGCTGAAGGGGGGATGGGTCCACTGCCCGCCCGGGCCCTGGTCTGCAGGGACCACGTCGAAATGCGCGGCCAGCAGAAACGGTTTGAGCGCGGGGTCAGCGCCCTGCCAGTAATAAACCAGGCCGAAATCGCCGATCGCGCGCAGGGAGAGGTTCCGGTGCACCAGGGGAAAGCTCGTGCGCAGAAAAGCGCGGAACCTGCGGTGGGCCGCGCGGTCAATCAGGGAATAATCGGCGTGCGACACCGTTGGGATGGCGACCGCGCGGGCGAGCTTCAGTGCGGCCTGTTCCGGTGAAGCGGCAGAGGCAGCGCCGAGAGCGTCGCCCCTGCCACGGCGCGCGCCAGGCGCGCCCGAATTACTTCTTCGCTTTGAAGACATCGAAAAGGTCAATGGGGACCGGGAACAGGGTCGTTGAATTGTTTTCCGCGGCGACCTCTTTCAGGGTCTGCAGATAGCGCAGCTGCAAAGCAATGGGGTGCTGTTCCATGAGGCTCGCTGCCTCGACCATTTTCGCGGCGGCCTGGAACTCACCCTCGGCGCTGATGACCTTGGCGCGGCGCTCACGTTCGGCCTCGGCCTGTTTCGCCATGGCCCGCTGCATTTCCTGGGGAAGGTCAACGTGCTTGACTTCAACAGCCGACACCTTGATGCCCCAGGGGTCGGTCTGGGTGTCAAGTACGCTCTGCAGTTCCATGTTGATGTGCTCGCGATTGCTGAGCAGGTCGTCCATTTCAACCATGCCAAGGATGCTCCGCAGCGTGGTCTGTGCGAGCTGTGACGTGGCGTACAGGTAGTCATCGACCTCGGTTATCGCCTTGTTGGGGTCGATGACCCTGAAATATACGACAGCGTTCACCTTGACCGACACGTTGTCCTTGGTGATGATGTCCTGCGGCGGCACGTCCATTGCCACGAGCCTGAGGTTCACCCGCTCCCACTTGTCAATAAAGGGGATGATGATAATGATTCCCGGGCCCTTTGCCTTTTTCATCAGGCGCCCCAGCCTGAACACGACAGCGCGCTCGTACTCCTTGATGATCTTGATCGAGGAGAGCAGGAGCAAGAGTCCCAGAATGATTACTGAAAAAAGAGAGCCGAAATCGAATATACCCATAGTGTTTCTCCTTAAATTTTTATTTGTTCTGCTTTTTAACCAGAAGGGACATGCCCTTCACCCCGGTCACCACGACCCCGTCATCCTTGACGAGTTCTTCCCCGGATATGGCGTTCCAGATCTCACCGTGCACCATTATTTTGCCCTGGCCGGTAAAGCCGCTGAGCGCCCGCCCGGTCTCGCCGACCAGGCCGTCAGTGCCGGTGGTGACCTGTTCCCGGTGGACATTGATAATTGCCCTGATAACGATAAAGACAAAGCCCAGAATGAAAAGCACCGCGCCGGCGATCGTTGACAGGGGGATGCCCCCGCCCGGCAGCGGCGAATCGATAAGGATCATTGAGCCGATGATAAACGAAATGATACCGCCCACGGTGAGCAGCCCGTAGCTGGTTATGGTCAATTCCAGGATAAACATCACGATCGCGAGGATGATAAGAATAAGGCCCACCGCGTTTATGGGGATGATACGCACCGCCATGAGGAAAAGGAAAAGCGCGATCGCGCCCAGCACCCCGGGGAAGATCATGCCCGGGTTCTTGAACTCCATGCCGATCCCCACCACGGCGAGGATGAACAGGATGAACACGATCTGGGGATCGGCAACGCGGTTGAGCAGGCGCTGCTTCCAGTCCATCAGAAATTCTTTCGGGGTCAGGCCTTTTGTTTTGATGACCTTTTTCACCCCGTTCATCATGACCGCGCGGTTGTCGAGCTGTTTGAGCAGATCGTCCATGTCCTCGGCGACAAGGTCAATAACGCCGAGCCTCAGCGCCTCGCTGTAAGTGCTTGAGATCGCCTGTTTCACCGCGTTGACGGTCCAGGTGATGTTGCGGCCCCGCTTCTGGGCAAGGCTGCGGGCATAGGCCACCGTGTCATTCAGCACCTTTTTCTCCATCACGCCGTCAGGGTCGCCCTTCGCGTCCTTTTTCATGAAATCGAGCATGGGGCTCACCGGGTGCATGGCCCCGATCTCGGTTCCCGGCGCCATTGCCGCGATATGGGCCGACAGCATGATAAACCCTCCCGCTGACGCGGCCTGCGCGCCCTTGGGGTACGTGTACACGATAACGGGAATGTCGGATGTTAAAATTGCCTTGATGATATCGCGCATGGGCTCCATGAGGCCGCCCGGGGTGTCAAGCTGTATGACCATAAAGCCGAGCTTTTCTTCTCCGGCCTTTTTGATCGAATCAACGACAAACTCGCCGATTATGGGATTGACCGTGCCCTCGAGCTTGACCACGCCGTAGTGCGCGGGCGGTGCCGCGTGAAGGGCCGTGAATGATGCTGCGACAAGGAGAAGTATGGCCACTGTTTTTTTCATGGGAAGATGACTCCTTAATAATCTGTTTCTGATGACAGTCAATTCAGCTTGTCACTGCCCGGCCCGGCGCCCCTTACGGTAAAGAGCCGGTCCAGGGAGCCGGTGAGTTTCGCGTATATGCCGTCGAAACCGCCGTTGGACATGATGACGATTATGTTGTTCCGGTCTGGTGAAATGTTACCCGTGATAATGCCGATGATCTCGTCAACTGAAGCGCACAGACGGGCGTCACCTCCCCCGGCGGCGATGTCATCGCGCACGCGCGCGGCGTCGATGCGGTCAGGCGCGGGTATCACGTCAAGGTTAAACGGGGTCTTGATGAGCGCGTGGTCCGCTTTGAGCAGCGCGCGCGGAAGCTCGTTCTGGAACACGTTCCTCCTGCTCGTGGCCGACCGCGGCTCGTACACCGCCCAGATAACGGCGCCGGGGAAGCGGTGCCTCATGGTGTCGAGCACCAGGCTTATGGCGGTCGGGTGGTGCGCGAAGTCTTCGTACACGCGGAGGTTCTCGCGCGAAAAGATGAGCTCCTGGCGCCGTTTCACGCCGAGGAACGAGGCGATCCCTTTCTGCACCGATTCAGGGGGCACGCCCAGCTCAAGGGCCATGGCCGCGGCAGCGGTGATGTTCTCGTAGTTGAAGGAGCCGAACAACGGCGTGCGCAGGGCGAGCCGTCCCGAAGGCGACGTAAGCGTGACCAGGGCGTCGTCCCCCTCGTAGCCGGAAAACGACCAGGAGTAGTCGCCCGTTTCGCCGTACGACGAGAGCGCTGACCGTGACCCGGAAAGCGCGCGGGCGAGCGTTTCATACGCGGATGAATACACGATGTGGCCCTGTGACGGCACCGTGTTCACCAGACGCCTGAACCAGAGCTCGATCTCGGCCAGGTCGCGGTATATGTCCGCGTGGTCGAACTCAAGCGAGGTGAGCACGCAGTGCCGCGGCCGGTAAAAAATGAACTTGGGGACCTTCTCGAAAAACGCGGAATCATATTCGTCCCCCTCGATGACGAAATATCCGCCTTTGCCAAGGCGGTAGTTTGAATCGTAGTTTCTGAGCACGCCGCCCACGAAATAGGACGGGTCAAGGCCCGCGCTCTGGAGAATGTGCGCGAGCAGGGCCGAGGTGGTGCTTTTGCCGTGCGTGCCGGCCACGGCAATGACCTCGCGGTCATGAAGGAAGTGGGAATACAGGGCTCCTGCCATTGAGGTATAGGGGAGCGAGGCGTTGAGCACATATTCGACCTCCGGGTTTCCCCTGCTGATCGCGTTGCCGATCACCACCAGGCCCGGCGAGCCCACCTGCTCTTCGGAAAAGCCGCTGTACACGGGTATGCCTGCCCCGGCGAGTATGTCGCTCATGGGAGGGTACACATTGCTGTCTGAACCCCGTACGGAAAAACCGGCCTCTTTGAACATCCCCGCGAGGGAGCCCATGGCAATGCCGCAGATCCCGATGAAATAGACGTCTTTAGTTCCCATTCGCGACGCAGTCACCTTTCTTAACGATCTCGATCCTTACCGCGACCTTCTGTTTATCGCGGACCTCGTAGTCAACGGAAACCATCTGGCACAGGCCCAGGGCTCTGACATCCGCCCCCGCAGCCGTTGAAACGACCCGTGTTTCGGGCGTGATCCGAAAGAGCTGTTCAACCGGCCCTTTTTTGACCTCAACAACGTCAGCAGCGCAGTAAATCACGCGGCCCTTGAAGGACGCCTTCTTTTCGGCCCGACCGGGCGCCGCAAGAGGAATAGAAAGAACCATGACCAGAAGAACCCTCGCGATTATCATGTCATCCCCCCCTTCAGCATCATTAAATATTCACAACAGGACAAGAGAAACTTCCCAATATCAAAATAGTATACCGCTATTTTTTTTTCAAATATAAAAAATATGATATTCGCGCCGGGCGGGCATAATAACCAAAATGATTTGACAAATATTGTAATTCGGCAATGATCATTATAGAATCAATTCTTTTCATGCCCGGCCATGGAACAGTAATCGATCACAGGAACCTTTAATGATTAGTGATTATCTGCCCAGGAAAATAACGGTATTCGCGGTCTGTCTGTCCCTCGCGGTATTGTCGGCGGCCCTGCCTGCCGGTCCCGAGAACCAGGAGATACCCTGGGGAGTTTCCCTGTCTGATTTCAAAAAGAACAACCCCGCCGGCCAGTTCCAGGAATTCTCGCCCAGAGACAATCCGGAATACAAAAACAAGATAATGACCTTTATCACCGCAATTGACGAAAAATTCAAGAATGAAATCATCATCCTCCGCCAGAAGGGCGCCCCCATGCGGGAATACCTGTTTGTCAGGGGCAAGCTCTGCAGCAAGGTCGACGACTGGGACGTGATCCCCGAAGACCGGCAAAACAGCGTCATGACCCAGCTCAAGCAGCTCTATGGAGAGCCGTCAATACAGAAGGAAGACAACTTTTACATCAACGCGTTCAAAAGCAAGACCACCAATGTCCTGTTCTACATGCTCAAACACCCCGACGGGTCGGCGAAATGCAAAGTGTATTACTACACCAGCAAGCTTTTCAGAATGCTTATAATGGAAGATTAAAAAATCTTTTTTTTGCTAAATATTCTTGACAGTTTCAGCAAGTAATTACATATTTGCCAACCATATTAAAGCGAATATGCATAATAATTCACTGCGAAGGTGTTATAGTGGCGAATATAAAACAACAGGAAAAAAGAATCAGGCAGAACGAAAAAAGAAGGGTCAAAAACGTACAGACCAAATCAGCGGTAAGAACCTCCGCAAAAAAAATAACAAAAGCGCTTGAAGCGAAAGAAACAAAAAGCGCAGAAGAACTGCTGCAGCTCCAGAAAAATTATATTAAAACGATTGATACCGCGTCACAGAAAGGCGTGATTCACCCGAAAACCGCTGCAAGAAAAAAATCCAGGCTGGCTAAAAAAGTCAACGCTCAAGTAAAGCAGCAAGCATAGGAGATCCACCCCTTGACCAAATCGGAGATAGTGGAGCGTATCACCCGCCAGAGCGGGATGAAGCGCAAAGAGGTTCTCTATATTATTGACAACTTTCTCGACAAGATCAAGGAAAGTATAGATAACGGCGAAAAGGTAGAGATTCGGGGCTTCGGCACCTTCCACCCCGCCGACAAAAAGGCGAGAAAAATTTACTCGCCCATAGCGGAAAAAGAGATCGCCGTTCCGGCAAAGACGACCATGGCGTTCAAGCCAAGCAAGTCAACGGAACGCGAACTCGAACCAAAGGGCGCTTAGCTCAGCTGGGAGAGCATCTGCCTTACAAGCAGAGGGTCACAG
>DAIUKG010000048.1:0-21166 GCA_036848375.1 Spirochaetota bacterium | reverse complement strand
ACCTCTCACGGGAGCCAGATTATTTCCGGTATGGAAACACTGGAATCGTATCCGGTTTTCGGGACCACGTACCAGTGGAGCGATGACGGGTCGGAGGGCCTTGACTGTGATCACTACGACCCGATCATGAGCGGATACCACGACCTGAGCACCGAAGATTTCGATGCCGGAGGAGGGAATACTCCCTGGGCGAATGCCACCCGTAGTTTTCTCAACGATAGTGCGAATTACCATATCAATGTTATCATGTGGTCATGGTGCAGTATCAGCGGCCATAATATTGACCGGTATATCGCGAACATGGAAAACCTTATCGCTGAATATGGACTCGGCGGGAGCAATTCCAGGGCCGTGCTATATCCGGTTGAGTTTGTGTTCATGACCGGCCACAGTGAGGGTGGCGGAGAAGAAGGGTTTGTCGCGCAGGCAGCGGAACAGATACGCACACACTGTGTGACCAATAACCGCTGGCTGATCGATTACTATGACCTTGAGTGTTATGACCCTGAAGACAATTATTATGGACATTTGAATGTCAATGATGATCTCTCTTACAGCGGGGGAAACTGGGCTGTTAGTTATATCGCGAACCATGATAGTGATGATTTACTCGAAATATTGACCATGGGTAACGGCGGGTCTTTTAATGGCTGTACCAGTTGCGCTCATTCCCCTGAATCTGGAGAGAATCGAGAATCAACCCTTAACTGCGTACTCAAAGGCCAGGCAGCCTGGTGGCTGTTCGCCCGTATTGCGGGATGGAGCGGCGAATAATAAGAGCCGGTCATCGCAGATAACTTCTGTGCGTAACTATTTCAACTCCGCTGCAAAGCGGAGTTTTTTATATTAATGCGTTATGACTGAACAAATTGCATAAAAAAGTCTTGAAATAAAGCAGCCCTGAAGTATGTTTCTAATCAGGGATTGGTTTTGTATTATAAATATTAATTTTTTAACAGGGGTCTGAAAAAATAATTAAGAGAAACCTGTGTAATGGGATGAGCCACAGAGACACTGAGGGCACAGAGAATATCGAAAGGGTATGAAGAACTTTATAAGGTTTAAGACTGTATAACAATTATTTACCTCTGTGTACTTCGTGCCTCTGTGGCTGTTTCATTGTTATAAGGAGATGCATATGAAATTCAACCGTGATGTGCTGAAAATCGACGTGAGAAAAACCATACATGAACTCGCCGATTACGTGCGAAAAGAAGTCAATGACGTTTACCACCGCTCCGGTGTGGTTGTTGGCCTGAGCGGCGGCATTGATTCAGCGGTCATGGCCGCACTTGCTGTTGAAGCGGTTGGCAAAGAAAATGTCGTGGGCCTTATTCTGCCTGAAGGGGAATCGAACCCGGTGAGCGCCTCTTTCGCGGCACAGCACGCGCGAAACATGGGGATTGAGTTCAGGGAGGTTGACATAACCGGGACCGTGAACAGCGTGTGCCCGTACGAGTGGAGGGACAATTACATCCGGTCACTGGTTCCTGAATATTCATCCGGGTGCAGGTACAACATCAGCCTGCCCACTGACCTTCTTGAGCGCGACGCGTTTAATTTTTACGTGCTCAGGGTCGAGCTCCCTGACGGAACGGTGAAGAAAAAAAGGCTCGGCTTTGACGCGTTCAGGACCATCACGGCGTTCGCGAGCATCAAGATCAGGGCGCGCATGATACACCTGTACTGGGAGGCGGAGCACCGCAACCTTGTGGTCGCCGGCACGACCAACCGCACGGAGATGGTGCTTGGTGACTTCTGCAAATACGGGGACGGCGGCACGGACATGGAGCCGCTCGCGGGCCTGTACAAAAACCAGGTGTACCAGGTCGCGGAGGAGCTGGGCGTGATAAAGGAAATAATCGAACGCACGCCGAGCCCTGACACGTTCAGCCTTCCGGTGAGCGACCAGGAGTTTTTCTTCCGCATCCCGTTTGACAAGCTGGACCATCTTCTCTATGCATGGGAAAACGATATCCCCGAGAAGGATGTCGCGCCGGCCCTTGAACTGACTGAAGAGGCAGTTGCCCGGGCCTATAAGGATTTCGCTTTGAAAAACAGGGCGACTGCCCACCTGCGCGAAATACCGCACAGTCCGGTATGAGGCCCTTTAATGATTATAAGAATTCTTCTCATTGTTCTTTTTTTTCTTCCCCAGTGCAGCAGCAAATACGTTGGTGAATACCTTAATGAAAAGCCCCACGGGAAAGGAACCTGTACGTATCCGAACGGTGATGTTTACGAAGGTGATTGGTATAACGGACTGCGGCAGGGTAGGGGGGTGTGCTACTACTCGAACGGCGATTATTACAAAGGCAACTGGCGCAATGACCGGCGGAACGGATATGGAACCTGTATTTACGCGACCGGGGAGCAGTACACGGGCCAGTGGCAGAACGGCATGCGCCATGGCAGGGGTGTGCTTACCATGGACATCAAGTCGAACTGGTATAACAACCGTTATGAGGGTGAATGGAAGAATGACGTGATCAGCGGAAAGGGCGTGTACCGCTACACCGGCGGAGACCGGTATGAGGGAGAGTTCGACAAGGGCGAGCAGGACGGCCGCGGTACCTATTATTACGCCAATGGCGACGTGTACGCCGGGGAATGGGTTGACGGAAAGAAAGAAGGGGCCGGGACCATGACGTACAAGGATGGCAGAAAGTACTCCGGCCAGTGGCATGACGACCTTTTCAATGGAACAGGAGAGATGATATACAGAGGCGGCTCGCGCTACAAGGGTCAGTGGGCTGACGGGATGAGGCAGGGCACCGGCACGTTCCGCTACAGAAACGGCATGAAATATACCGGTGAGTGGTCCAATGACAAACAGCACGGGAAAGGCACCCTCTACCTTCGTTCAGGAGCGGTCTCGAAGAAAGGAACCTGGAAATTCGGCTTTTACAGCGGCAGATAATTTTACCTGCACGAAACATCCCCTTTCAGCAATATACTTGGCATGACGCGCCGCGGGATTTATCATCACCCATTACCCGAAAAGGAGTCATGGGATGTGCGGCGTTGCCGGTTTGTTTAATCGCTCATCAGGAAAACCTGCTGATGCTTCGGCAGTGGAAAGAATGGTTTCTGCCCTGGGGCACCGCGGCCCTGACGCGACCGGGTCCTATTTAAACGAAACGGTTTCCCTGGGGCACTCCCGCCTGAGCATCATTGACCTTGAAACCGGCGCGCAGCCCATGGCCAACGAAACCGGCGATGTGCACATTGTATTCAACGGCGAGATATATAATTACATCGAATTGCGCCGGGTCCTTCTGTCGCGCGGGCACCGCTTCTCGACCCGAAGCGACACTGAAGTGATCGTCCACCTCTATGAGGAATACGGCCGTGACTTCGTCAGCCACATGAACGGCCAGTTCGCCCTGGCCATATGGGATGAAAGAAAGAAGCTGCTCACCCTTGCCAGGGACCGCGTCGGCATCTGCCCCCTCTATTACGCGGTTGATCCTGACAACGATTTTCTGTTCGCCTCAGAGATAAAGTCTTTTTTTGCCAGCGGCCTTGTCGCGCCCGCGATTGACGTTATGGGCCTTCACCAGGTGCTCACCCTCTGGGTGACCGTGCCTCCGCGTACCTGTTTTAGAAACGTCCATGAGCTGCCTCCGGCCCATGTCCTGGAAGTTTCGGAAGGGAGCATGGCCCTTTACCGCTACTGGAACATTTCGTTTCCCGAAAAGGGGTCGTATGGAGAAAAACCGCTGCGGCATTACATCAGCGGCGTGCGCGAGATCCTTTCTGACGCGATCCGCCTGCGCCTGCGCGCGGACGTGCCGGTCGCCGCGTACCTCTCGGGCGGCCTCGATTCGTCCGTGATCGCTTCGCTCACGCACCGGTATTTTCAGAGCAGCCTGACCACTTTTTCCGTTACCTTCGAGGACGCTTCATTTGACGAGAGCCTGTTCCAGGAAGAGCTCGTGCGCATGATGGGACTTGACCACCGGTCAGTCGCGGTCGATTACCGTGACATCGGCGGCGCGTTCGCGGACGTGGTGCGCCATGCCGAGGTCCCCCTGCTGCGTACGGCACCTTCCCCGCTGTATCATCTGTCAGGGCTGGTGAGGAGAAACAATATCAAGGTCGTACTCACCGGCGAAGGCGCGGATGAAATTTTCGGGGGGTACAACATATTCAAGGAAGACGCGATCCGCCGCTTCTGGGCGCGCAGGCCCGAATCGAACAAAAGGCCCCTGCTGCTCGGCCGCCTTTATCCCTATGTCAGGCGGGACAACAGGGCAGGGCGGTTCTGGCAGAGCTTTTTCAAGAGGGGCATGATGGATGTCGACAATCCGTGGTATTCCCATGCGATCCGCTGGGCCAATACCGGCCGCATAAAAGACCTGCTCGCGGACGATGTCCGCACTGCGGTGTCAGAAGGTGACGTCTTTGACGAGCTGCGGGCGTACACCGACCCAGGGATGAATTTATGGCACCCGCTGTGCCGCGCCCAGTACCTGGAGATGCTCCTGTTCCTGCCCGGGTACCTGCTCAGCTCCCAGGGTGACCGGATGATGATGTCGCATTCAGTTGAAGGGCGGTTTCCCTTCCTCGACCACCGGCTCATCGAGTTTGCCGCGGGCATCCCTCCCCTGTACAAACTGCGCGGTCTTAACGAGAAGTATATATTGAAAAGGGCCTTCGACGACCTGCTTCCTCAGTCGATCATAACGCGCGACAAGCAGCCGTACCGTTCGCCCGTATACCGCAGCCTTTCCCGGATGGAGGAGTGCGCCCCTGATCAGGAAGCCCATCCCGTGGACGCGGTCTTTGACCCGGTAAAGACCGGGAAACTCATCCAGAAAGCGCGCAATTCGCCTGACCGGGTGAGCTCGGTTGATGAAATGGCGGTTTGCGCCTATGTGTCCACCAGGGTGCTGGTCCAGTCTTATGGCGGGAACCAGTATCGTTCCGCAACAGGCGTTGTGGACAACTGATTTTTTATCTTGACATCCCCGCTGTTTTTTCTATTATCTCTTATTCCCCGGTCCCGGAAAAACCGGTTTATCTGGACAATCGTTGATTTCTGTCATGGTTGGCCGGGATCATCGGGCATGTTACAGTATATAAACGAGGAAGATATGGCTGACATAAAACAGGAAATTGAAAAATTCATAGAAGAAAATTTTGTCATGGGGCGGAAAAACATCACCCTTGACCCGGATAAATCGCTGATCGAAAGCGGCGTCATGGATTCCACCGGCGTGCTGGAGCTGGTCATGTTTCTTGAGGAGCGTTTCAGCATCCAGATTGATGACGAGGAACTGGTTCCCGAAAATCTTGACACCATTAACAACCTCGTGGCTTTTTTAAAGAAGAAGGGAGTGGCGGCCTGACCTGCGGCGTGTCATGTCCGCGCGGCTTTTGTGACAGCTGCACAACCGAAAGGAGTTAACCATGAAATTCTGTTCATCCTGCGTTCTTCCTGACACGTTTCCCGGCATAGAATTCGATGAAAAGGGCGTATGCAATTACTGCAAAAATTCGCTCATGCCCGATGCTGAAAAAAAAGAGGAATACAAAAAGAAGTTTGAGGACCTGATCGGCAGCGTGAAAGGCAAACACGCCTATGACGTGATCATGGCGTACAGCGGGGGCAAGGACTCGACCTATACGATGTATTCACTGGCGCACGACTACGGGCTCAAGATATTGTCTTTTTCTTTTGACAACGGCTTTATTTCCGAAAAGGCCCTGGAAAACATAACCAGAATGACCGACCTGTGCGGCGCCACCTCCATGATCGTGAGGCCGCCCTTTGGCAAGATGAAAGAGATCTTTAAAGTTGCCGCGACCCGAGACCTTTACAATACCAAGACCCTTGACCGGGCGAGCTCGATCTGCACGACCTGTATCGGGTTCGTGAAGTCCATGGTGTTGAAAAACGCGCTGCGCCTTGACATCCCCCTCGCGGCATACGGGTGGTCGCCGGGCCAGGCGCCCATTACCTCGTCCATCATGCAGACCGGCGCACGGCTTCAGCGTTTTTCCAACAGCACGGTGCGCGACCCGATAGTGAAGAATTCACCGGTCGACCTTTCTTCGTATTTCCTCAACGATGAAGACATGAACATGCCGGCTGAGCGGTGGCCGATAAACATCCACCCCCTTGCCTTTATGGATTACAGCGAGGAGGACGTGCTGAAAAAGATCCAGTCGCTTGGATGGGAAAAGCCCTCGGACACCGACCCCAATTCGAGCAACTGCACGCTCAACGCCCTGGCCAACTACCTGCACCGGCAGCGCTTCCATTTTCATCCCTATGCCTGGGAGATCGCGGGAATCGTGCGCGCCGGCGGGCTCAAGCGCGAGGAAGGGATTGACAAGACCACCGAGGAAGAGGCGATGCATATGGTTGAGTACGCCGCAAAGAGGCTCGATATCGCCATCTAACGGTCTGTTTTTCGATTGCCTTGACCGTGCCCTGCTGGCGTCATCCTTGAAACGGGAAGCCCCCCCGATGCGGGGGCTTTTGTTTTGAAAATATTATAAGCGAGGAATTATTTATGGAACGCGTACTGGTAACGGGAGGGGCCGGATACATCGGCTCGCATGTGGTCAAACTTCTGGGAAGAGAGGGTTATGACATAGCGGTAATCGACGACCTTTCATCCGGCCACCGGGAGGCCCTGCTTGGCGTCAGGCTTTATGAAGGCAACATGGGCGATAAAACGTTCACCGGCAGCGTGATCAAAGAGTTTCGCCCGGATGCGGTCATGCACTTCGCGGCGTTTATCCAGGTAGGAGAATCGGTGCAGAAGCCGGTTAAGTATTACCAGAACAACACGGCGAACACGCTGAATTTTCTCGAGGTTTTACTGAACAACAATGTGGGAAAGTTCATTTTTTCTTCAACCGCGGCTGTCTTCGGCATGCCTGAGAAGGTCCCGGTGACCGAGGAAACGCCGCTCGCGCCGATAAACCCTTATGGAATGTCAAAAAGGTTTGTTGAAGGCATCCTCGCGGACATTTCACACGCGGAGAATTTTAACTATGTAGCCCTGCGTTATTTCAACGCGGCAGGTGCCGATCCTGAAGGTGAGCTCGGACAGAAGTATGAAGCGTCGACTCATTTGATCACCAGAGCACTGAAGACAGCCAAGGGTGAGTTTCCGCATCTTGAATTGTTCGGCACCGACTATGATACCCCGGACGGCACGTGTATCAGGGACTATATTCACGTGAATGACCTGGCGTCAGCTCATATTATCGCGTTGAAATACCTGCTCGACAATGGCGGGTCCGATGTGTTTAACCTTGGTTACGGAAGAGGGTTCTCGGTCCGCGAGGTCATTGATATCACCAAAAAGGTCACGGGCATTGATTTCACGGTGCGTGAGTCAGGAAGAAGGGAAGGGGACCCTCCGGTCATCATAGCTGACAGTTCGAAGGTCAAAAAGAAGCTCAACTGGTCACCCCAATATGACGATCTTGAACTTATAATAAGAACAGCCTGGGAATGGGAGAAAAAGCTCTGATGTATGCCCCTATTTTATAAAATATCGCCGGGGAAATTATTTTATATCCTTATCGACTCAGCGCTCATTGCTACATCATGGGCCCTGGCGATTCTGCTTTCGCCCCGTTCGGGCGGCCTGCTTAACCGTATCGTTTTTGAATGGCCCTTCCTTGTTTTCATGCTGGCGATATATCTGTGCTGCCTGTATTTGTTTCAGGTATACCGCGTGCTCTGGCGCTATTCCCACAGCAGGGACTTCGCAAGGATCGTGAACGCTTCAATTTTTGGCTGTATAATATTTTCATCTGTATCGTTGTTCGCGGGAAGCTCTGGCGGGCCTGCCGAGTATATTCTCTCATTCCTGCTGGTTTTCATTCTCGTGTCATTTTATCGTTTACTCGAACGCGACCGCGGGGGTGCGCCAGGGGCAGCGGCTTCATCGCGTAAAATTCTGGTAGTCGGGGCTGGCGAGGCGGGACGGCTCATCGTTTCCGAGTTCTATAACCGAAAACTCGGGCCGGCGGTTGCCGCTTTCGCTGACGATGACAGCAAAAAGATCGGCAAGATAATCAACGGGAAGATCGTGCTCGGCCCCCTTGACCGGCTTCCCGAACTGGTTCGTGACTACGTGGTCAATGAAATTATCGTGGCCATGCCTTCAGTTGCCGCGGCCAGGACCAGCGAGATCATCGGGAAAATAAAAAAAAATCATCCAGACATGACGGTGAAAACACTTCCCCCCATAACCAGGATTTTTGACAACCTTCCCCTTATTCCTGACCTGATGGACAGCTCTCTTTCATCACTCCTGGAGAGAGAGGAATTCGAGCTTGATCTCGCTTCCATACAGGAGGTCTTCGCCGGAAAATGTATCCTCATCACCGGCGCGGGCGGAAGCATCGGTTCGGAGCTGTGCAAACAGGCGCTGAAGTTCGGGATAAAGAAGCTGGTCGCGGTTGGTAAGGGAGAGCATTCAATCTATACCCTGGTCCGCTCGCTTAACGAGTACGCCGGGTTTTTCGGTGAACAGGCTGAGCTCGTGTTCCGCGTTGCTGACGTGCGCGACCGGGCCATGATGAACAAAATATTTTCAGAAGAGAAACCAGATATCGTGTTCCACGCGGCAGCGCACAAGCACGTTCCCCTTATGGAATACAATGAAAGCGAGGCGCTGCGCAACAATGTATGCGGAACGCGGACGCTTCTTGATCTCTGTGTTTCGCATGCGGTCGGGAAGTTTGTCCTTGTTTCGACCGACAAGGCCGTGAATCCGGGGAGCATTATGGGCGCGTCAAAAAGGGTCGCTGAGCTTACTGCCTCGCTGTATCACCGGGAACACAATGTCCATACCGCTGTTGTGCGCTTCGGCAATGTTCTGGGAAGCCGCGGGTCCGTGGTCCCGCTTTTTCTTGACCAGATCAGTCATGGCGGCCCGGTGACCGTGACCCATCCGGACATGACCAGGTTTTTCATGAGCATACCCGAGGCGGCGCTGCTGGTGATCAACGCCGCGGCGCTGTCGTCAGGAGGCGAGACCTTCGTGCTTGACATGGGGGCCCCCTACAATATAGCCCGCATGGCCGAAAAGCTCATCCGCATGCACGGGCTTGAGCCGGGCAGGGAGATCATGATCGAGTACACCGGGCTGCGGCCTGGCGAAAAACTTCATGAAGAGCTTTTTTATTCATCTGATGACCTTGCAGAAACCGGAAACAAAAAGATACATGTGCTCAAACATGAAAACGCCGCGCTTGACGGCCCGGCCCTTGTTTCTTTCATCGACCGCGTTCAGGGAAGCGGCGGACTTCCCTCAATAACGGAACTTGACCCTCGTTCTCTTCGCGAAGAAATCCGCAAGATCATTCCTGAATATTCCTTCAGCCTTTCTGATGACGCCACAGCCGGAAGTACCAGACTGGTTTTTTAACCAGTAATTTTACTTGACAACGGTACTAAATATTAGTACTATTTTACCGTGAAAGCAAAGCACAGAAAGACCCTTGAGGCGATTTTTAAAAAACCAACACCGTCAAATATTGAATGGAAGGATATTGAAAGTCTTCTGCTTTCATTGGGAGCTCATATAAGTGAGGGTAGCGGTTCAAGGATCCGTATACAGTTAAATGAGGTGAGAGCGGTTTTTCACCGTCCGCATCCTGAAAAGGAAGCCGATAAGGGTTCTGTTTCCTCGATGTGTAGATTTTTAAACAATGCAGGAGTAAAACCCGATGGAATATAAAGGATATATTGGCAATGTGGTTTTTGATGAAAAGGCAAAAATATTTCATGGTGAGGTTATCAATACCCGGGATGTAATAACATTTCAGGGTACGACGGTAAAGGAAATTGAAGAAGCTTTTTATAAATCAATTGATGATTATTTAGAATGGTGTTTGCAGGATGGGGTTGATCCTGAAAAACCGTATTCAGGTAAATTTAATTTAAGAATTTCGCCTGAACTGCATAAAGAGATTGCCATTGCTGCCCATAAGAATAAACTATCACTTAACAAGTTTGTTGAGAAAGCACTGATTGATGAGCTGACCGGCAATTAACACCATTAAATGAACTGAAGAGGAATCCCATGACAGATCATCGACACAGCCTTGTGCACCACTTTCTTGAAGCAGGCGCCCGGTCGTTTCCCGGCAAACCGGCAATTGTTCATGACGGCGCTTCATACACCTATGAAGAGATAAACAGGATGGCAGACCGGTTCGCGGCCTGGCTCGCAGGACGCGGTGTGCAAAAGGGCGACCGGGTCCTCATCCTTCTTTTTAACGGCGCGGAGTACGTTGTCAGCTATTACGGCGCCATGAAGGCAGGGGCGATCCCGGTTTCGTTGAGCACCGGGACCACGGAAGAGGGACTCAGGCCGATCCTGGCCGAGCTTGAGGCAGCGGTGTGCGTTACCTCAAAGCGGTTTGAGGACGTGTTCGTCGGGTGTGACCTTGCCGGGGCAGGGGTTCGGAGCGTGCTGGTCAAAGACCCTGACAAACAGTGGCCCGCCGGCCCGGCGGTCGATTCATGGGACGATGTCGTGACCGTGGGTGGAGAAGCTTCACCGGTTAAAGTTGACGTGAGCGATAACGACCTTGCCGGGATTATATACACCTCGGGGTCAACGGGAACGCCCAAGGGGGTGATGCTCACCCACGCCAATATCGTTTCCAACGTGGCGTCAATATGCACCTATCTCAAACTCACGGACAAAGACATCCAGATGGCGGTACTCCCGTTTTTCTACGTCATGGGAAAGTCATTGCTCAACACCCATTTCGCAGTCGGGGGGACGGTGGTGATCAACAACCGCTTCGCCTTTACCGCCGCGGTCCTGAAGGAAATGGCCGAGCTTGAGGTGACCGGTTTTTCTGGCGTGCCTTCAACATACGCCTACCTTCTGCACCGCTCGCCGCTGCTCAAATACCGCGACAGGCTGCCCCGCCTGCGCTACTGTTCCCAGGCAGGGGGCCATATGTCGCGCCAGATCAAGGAAGATTTAAGGAAGGCCCTGCCTCCCCACACTGACATCTTCATTATGTACGGGGCGACCGAGGCTTCGGCGCGGCTGACATACCTGGAACCTGAAAAGTTTGCCGGAAAAATCGATTCAATCGGCAGGGCAATCCCCGGGGTGACCATGCGCGTTGTTGGCGAGGACGGAAGCGAACTTTCCGCGGGCCAGGTCGGCGAGCTCACGGGCTCGGGCCCGAATATCATGCAGGGCTACTGGAAGGACGAGGAGCTGTCGCGGAAGGTTCTTGACCACAACGGCTATCACACCGGCGACCTGGGGTATAAAGACGAGGAAGGATATCTCTACCTTGTCGGCCGCAGGGACAACCTGCTTAAAGTCAGCGGCCACCGGATCAATCCCCAGGAGATCGAGGACGCGATAATGACGAGCGGCCTGGTCGTTGAGACAGCGGTCGTGGGCGTGCCTGATCATCTTTTAGGCAACAGGCTTGTCGCGGTGTCGGTCGCGGTTGAGCAGTCATGCACCGCGGATGATATCCTCAAACACTGCGTGGGCGTGCTGCCGAAATATAAGGTGCCGTCTGAGGTGATCTTCACGCGGTCGCTTCCCAAAAAGGCGAGCGGCAAGGTCGACCGCGTGGGGTGTAAAAAAATGGTCGGGGCCTAGTTCCCCTGGAACTCGTCGTACTTCCATTTCCCTTTTTCAACTTCACCGGAAATATAATAATGATAAGAGCCTTTGCCGTGGCGGTCTCCCTTTCGCCATTCTCCCTCGTACCGGTCATTGTTTGAATACAGCATGGTCCCTTTGCCGTTCATGTTGTCGTCCTTCCACTGCCCGGTGTACCGGTTGCCGTTTGAGAAATAGTATGTGCCGACGCCCTCCATCTTGTCGTCATCCCATTCTCCCTCGTATTTGTTTCCGGGCCACCGTGATTTTTTCCCCAGCACATAGGTGCCATTGCCGCTCTTCTTTCCGTTTTCCCACTGGCCGGTGTAGGTGTCGCTGTTCGCGTATTGCATGGTCCCCTGGCCGTGCGGCTTGCCGTTTTTCCATTCGCCCCGGTACCGGTCGCCGTTGTCGAAGGTGAATTCATGGACACCCTCGTCCCATTGTTTCGGCGCGGTGTCCGATATCTTTTCGCTTGCCACGATACGTTCGCCCCTGGACCATTCTCCCTCAAAGGTCTTGCCGCCGGCATAGGTGTACACGCCTTTGCCGTTCATCATCCCCGAGCCCCATTCTCCCGAATAGGAATCGCCGTTGCGGTAGCGCATGGTCCCGGTTCCGTGCATATTGTCGTTTTCCCACTGGCCGGTGTACACATTGCCGTTGGAATAGTAATACGTTCCCCGGCCGTGCATTTTGTCGTCCTTCCATTCGCCGGTGTATTTGCTGCCCGCCCAGCGTGATTTTTTCCCGATTTCGTAGGTCCCCTGGCCGTGCTTCTTCCCGTTCTGCCAGTGTCCGGTGTAGGTGTCGCTGTTCGCGTAAAACATGGCCCCCTGGCCGTGGGGTTCCCCTTTTTTCCAGGTCCCGGCGTAGCGGTCTCCGGAATCAAAGGTGTATTCATGATAGCCCGATTTCCAGGCCCCGGCATCGGGCTCGGCCGCGACGATTTCTCCGTAATAGGTGCCGTGCGACCAGAGTCCTTTGTCGATCTTTCCGTTTCGGTAACGCATCTCGCCTTCGCCGTGCATGGCGTCGTCGTCCCACTGGCCCGTGTATTCGCGGCCGTCGGCGAACTTCATGGTGCCCAAACCGTGCTTGCTGTCATTGAGCCAGTGCCCGGAGTAGGTGTCCCTGCGGGCGTATTTGTAGGTGCCTTCGCCTTCAATGCGGTCGTTGGCCCACTGCCCCGAATAGAAATCGCCGTTCGCGAACTTCATGGTTCCCTCGCCGTGCATCTTGTCGTCCTTCCACTGGCCGGTGTAGGTGTTGCCGTTCGAGTATTTGTAGGTCCCGGTCCCGTTTCTTTTATCGTTGCTGAACTGGCCGGTATACACGCCGCCCGCCCACATTGATTTCGCACCCTGAGTGAACGTCCCCTCGCTTTTCCAGCCCATGGCCCAGGTCCCTTTAAAGACCGAGCCGTCAAAATAGGTCATGGTCCCCTGTCCGTGCTGAAGGTTCGCGTGCCACTGGCCTTCGTAGCGGCTGCCGTCCGCGTAGAGGTACACGCCGTTCCCTTCCCTCATGTCGTTTTCCCACTCGCCGCTGTAACGGTTCCCTGCCCAGGGGGATTTTTTCCCCAGCACGAATATCCCCTTGCCGTGGCGTTTGCCGTTTTTCCATTCACCCATGTACATGTTGCCGTTGAAATAGATGTTGGTCCCCCTGCCGTGGGGACGGCCGTTAATCTGCTCGCCCACGTACCTGCCGCTGCATGAAGAGAACAGAAAGAGTATTATGACAATGCAAAGATAGTGGAGAAGCACTTTCGCTTTCCCATGAAGAGATGAGGATTTATAATAATTAACGTTTATCATATAGTAACAGAAAGTTTATTTTTGATCATTGAAGCAGTTCAAATAATGACGATCTGGCGGCCTTTTTATCAAAAGTTATTGTTGTCTCACACCCGGAATCACGGGAGATCATGGCTATAAACAGGTCGTCAAGTTCAAGATGGATGTCTTTCCCTGCTGAGATAAAATTTTGTACCACATCTGTTTTTTCAAATATAAGTATCGGTAGCGTTATCAGCGATTCAAGGGCCATGAGAATATCTTCTCTTTTAAAACCATATACAGATTTAAGGACATACAGAACTTCCAGCAGGACCGGGACGGATATTAATAAAGAACCTCCTCTCTTTTCCGTGTCTTCGAAAAGTTTTTTAACGAGCTGTCCCTGCTTTTTATCATCATTGACGAGAAACCTGATAATTATATTGGTATCTACTGACTTCATTTATTTTTATCACTTATGGCTTTTGTCAGCTTTTCATTGATCTGTTCAAGAGTATACGATTTATCCTGTTTTCCCGAGAGCAGCCCAAAGACTTCTTTTACGGTTTTTGAAGCAGGCTTTAAGGTGACTTCACCGTTGCGGACTGTAAAAATAATTTTATCCCCTGTTTTGAGGTTTAATTTATTTCTGACGGTTTTGGGGATGGTGATCTGCCCCTTGCTTGTCAAAATTGAGTGGGCCATGGTGTTTCTCCTCTCGGATAATTCCTTACTGAAAGTAAGAAATTATCCGTTTTCTGTCAAGCGTTTCAATATTGCGTGAGGGCCCCGCCTCTTTTGGCCTGTTTTACGGCATATCCGAAAAATACTGCTGATCGGGGAGAGGATGATTTTTATAGAGGGCCGGGTGAATTGATAAAGAGTTGCCACAGAGGCCCAGCGGACACAGAGGGATGGTAGGATTTTTTAATTTTTTCAGTACTGAAGCTTGCTCTTTTTCTTTCTTTTTTTAGTTTTTTTGGGGGTTGATTTTTCAGTCGAGCTTCCATAGGTATCATATTGGTCTGATGTCGTTTTCTTCCCGCTGAGCCTGAACCTTTTTTCAATGCTGAAATATATTTTCCATCGGCGTTCTTTGGGTTTGTCTATGTCGTCGTCCTGTTCTTCGTACACGGGTATCACGGTCATGATCGTGCCGCTGAAATCGGGTATAAAGTCGAACTTCAGCGCAACGATGGCGTCCAGGGCGTGCATTGAGTCGTTGAGGTCGGTCCAGGCCGAAGTCGTGTTTGTTATCATGTCTTCGGTTTTGTACCGGCGCTCGGGCAGGTAGATGTAAGAGGCCTTGCCCTGAATGTAGAGCCTGTTGATGATTTTCATCTCTAGGCCGGCAAGTGTGCTTATAGCGTATGAGTAGTCGATGTAGTGCCGTTCGGTATTGTCCGGTTCGAGCTGGGCGTTGAAGTAGCCGACAACCCCGAAGTTTCCGAAAAACCGGAGGCCGAATTTTTTTACTCCCAGATACATGCTCGAAAGTGACCACAATCCTGACAGGGTAAAGGTCCCGTAGCCCATGGGTATCATGAGGTCGCTGTCCCGGGCGCACGCGTCGCCGGTGGGGAAGGTCAGCTTGGCCCTGAAATTGATTATGGCTTTATTTAAGGGGGCAAGGCAGAAGTTCAGGCCGAGCTTGATGTCTCCGAAGCCGGTTTTTTCCCGTTCGCTTGAATCGTTGATCATCAGCTTGTACAGGAAGGGAAGGGTGACGTCCACTTCAAACCATGAAACCGGCGCGTATATGAACGGCAGGTACAGGATAGAAAGATACGGCGAGTACATCATGTGAAACCCCGTGGCAACGGAATCCGCTTCGCCGGTCTTCCATCCTGAATCAAGGACCGCGTTTTCGAGCATGACCGTGTCGTTTTTATACAGATGCGCGTCGGCCCCTCCCTCAAATGACAGGGGGGAATCAAGGGTCTGGGCTGAAAGCATGCAGGGGATAAAAGTCAGCAGAGCACATACGAAGGGGATTATTTTATTCACGGTTTTTATTTTCATGGCCCTCTCCTTTTTCAGGTTTTTCGGGTTCCTCCCGGAGGGACTGGCTTAATCCTTGGATCAGAGACAATCGGGCATTATCATTCTTATCATATTATAAAAGCAAGCTGTTTTTCTGTACAATAAAAAAAGATGAAAATATAGTGTTTGTTATGCAAGGGCTGTGGTATATTATTACTTGACTTACAAAATTATCCGGGTTGATTATATTTTTTTTACGAAAACATGTTATGGGAAAAAATATTTTGCGTGGAGATGCGGAGGTCGCGGAGTTAGAAGGAGGGCTTTTTACCGGCCAGCCCTTGTCTTGCTATCGCTCGTCTTTTTGTACTGAGCCGGCCCCCGGCTCGCTGACGCTCGCCACCCCCGGAGGGGGTTATAAATCCCCCGGCCCGGTTGCTGAGCGCCGTCCTGAGCTTGTCGAAGGCCCTGTCGAAGGCCTCGCAATGACGGGGAGAGAGAGTATTTCGATTAGAGTTAATACAGGTGTAAGAACAGGGGATATGGGGATAAAGAGGTGATAGGGAGATGAAGAGCAATGAGGGTTAAAGAGAGATAACCATATCTTTATCCCCCCGATCTCCTCCATATATCCCTATCACCGTTTTTTACACATTTTTACCTCTGTGTTCTCTGTGTCTCAGTGGCTATCTTTAAATGATCTTGGAACGTAGTTAAAAATTGCTCTGGCCTATTACAATGGATTCATCTGGTATATCAGAATGAAAAGGAAACAGAAGTTAACATTCATTTTGTCGGCCCTGCTGGCCGCTGCCGCGTCAACCGTGATCTTCGCGTGGGAACCCATTATTACCGGCGCCGTAACCGAAGAATTCGACGACAATATTTTTATGGATGACGAACGGGAATGGGACTTTCTTACCACCGTGGCCCTTGGCCTGGGGGTCGAGCATGAAGGAAAACGCCAGACTTTTTCCCTGCTCGGGCACATTTACCAGGACATCTATATCCGCCATTTCGACGAGAGCAACACGTCCCAGGACTTAGAGCTCGCCTATACCGCGGAGCTTTCCCCGAATGTTTCATTCGCCCTGAACGACTCGTTCGCCCACCTGACCGAGCCCAGGGAATTCGCGGACGAGTTCGGAAGGGTGTCGGTGCGCAGGGGCTACTATACCAATGATTTTGACACCGCGCTTGACGGAATGGTGTCCCGCCATTTCGGGTTTACGCTCAGGTACCTGAACCAGGTAACTTTCAGCATGACCGACCTGATGGAGGATTCGTACGGAAACGGAGCCGGGGCAAACCTTAATTTTTTCATTGACTCGGCCAATACCCTGTACCTGATTTATGATTATCTGCACACCGAATACGATAACGGCGACATTATCCAGACCCATACTCCGGGCATCGGTTATATCCATTTTTTTACGCCCCAGTTGAGCATGACCCTCCAGGCCGGGCTGGGGTGCGCGCTTACCGGCAATGAAGTTGATTATTCACCCAATGTTCTGGCCGCGCTGACCGATGACATCGATGAAAACAACACGATTTCCTTGACATTTTCCATGAGCCATGCTATAAGCAGGTACACGAGCGAAATTTTTGAAAACTGGCAGGTCTCGGCTGTTTTTACGCGCCAGGTGCTTGAGCGTTTTAATTTTGCTGTTTCGGCCTTTTACGGCCAGGGTGAGTACCAGGAAAGCGGAACCAGAAATGAGCTTGGCGGGTGTTCCCTGGATTTCGCGTATTTGCTGACCGAGCACATTTCGGTGGGTACGGGTTACACCTTTACGTACGGGTCTACAACAGGACGGGAAGTGATAGATGAGGATTATTACAGGGACCAGGTCAGGCTGTTTTTCAGGGCGGAGTTATGATTTCAACAAGGAGTATGTAGTGTGAAAAAAATAATTATATCGGTTATATTTTTTATCATGTTGGGTCCTGTTGTCTATTCCGAGGAGTACACGGTGGGTATCGGCGACATTCTTGAAGTGAGCATACTCCAGCCTGATCACATAACCAATAGCGTTACCGTGACCCCCGGAGGAGAGATCTCCGTGCCCTTTCTGGGAACGGTGCAGGTCAAAGGGAAAACCATTACGGAGGTGCAGCGCACGATCCAGTACCGGCTCGCCCAGGGCTACCTGAAATACCCGGTTGTCACCGTGTCCCTTATCGAGTCCCGCAGCAGAAACTATACGATTTCCGGCGAGGTCAACACGCCCGGAAACTACCAGCTCCAGGAAAACACCACGGTGCTCAAGGCGATCGCGGTCGCGGGCGGCTTTACCCGGTTCGGGTCAAAGAGCAGGGTGAAGATACTCCGTCCCCGCAAGGACCGGCCCGGCTACCGCGAAATCAAGGTCGACCTCAAGGCCGTGATTGACGGTGACGCCAAGGCGGACATTCTCATCGAACCCGGTGATATCATTGTTGTTTCGGAAGGATTTTTTTAAAGAAAGGATTAGCCACCGAGGCACAGAGGACACAGAGGAGAAAAATAATTATATAAGATAGAGATAGAAGGGAATTTAATAAGATATAAGTATTTATTACCTGTTTTGATTAACCATGTTTTTTAACTTTTTATAATTAATTATTCTATTTACTCTGTGCTCTCCGTGTCTCTGTGGCTCTTTTAGAGAAAGGATTAGCCACCGAGGCACAGAGGACACAGAGTAAAGACTTTGTAATGGTATAAAGAAAGTATATGGGTGAAAATATTGAAGCGATCAACACAATTACTGAAAAGATAATTGGTTGCGCCATAGAGGTCCATAAACAACTTGGCCCGGGATTATTGGAATCGATTTATGAAGAAGCGCTCTGTTGTGAATTACGTGAATCTGGTGTTAATTTTGAAAAGCAGGTTGTGGTGCCGATAATCTATAAAGATAATGAAATTGGTAAATGCCGTCTTGACCTTCTTGTTGATGGAGAAGTAATTGTTGAATTAAAAGCTGTTGATCGAATTGAACCGTTGTTTGAAGCCCAGTTATTAACATATCTGAAAATAACCAGTAAAAGACTTGGTTTGTTGATTAATTTTAATTCAACGGTTTTAAAAAATGGGATAAAAAGAATAATTTTATAAATCTCTGTGTGCTCCGTGTCTCTGTGGCTGTCTTAAATGGAGGATTAGCCACCGAGGCACAGAGGACACAGAGGAGAAAAATAATTATATAAGATAGAGATAGAAGGGAATTTAATAAGATATAAGTATTTATTACCTGTTTTGATTAACCATGTTTTTTAACTTTTTATAATTAATTATTCTATTTACTCTGTGCTCTCCGTGTCTCTGTGGCTGTCTTAAATGGAGGATTAGCCACCGAGGCACAGAGGACACAGAGGAGAAAAATAATTATATAAGATAGAGATAGAAGGGAATTTAATAAGATATAAGTATTTATTACCTGTTTTGATTAACCATGTTTTTTAACTTTTTATAATTAATTATTCTATTTACTCTGTGCTCTCCGTGTCTCTGTGGCATTTTTTTTATAACATTAAAATATTTGAGGTTTTGTAATGAAAGGAATCATTCTCGCCGGGGGGAAGGCGACGCGCCTGTACCCCATAACCAGAGCAGTGAGCAAACAGCTCCTTCCCGTTTACGACAAGCCCATGATCTACTATCCCCTTTCAGTATTGATGCTCGCAGGGATCAAAGAGGTGCTGATCATTTCAACGCCTGAGGCCCTTCCCTGTTTTAAAGACCTTCTGGGCAGCGGCGCGCAGCTCGGCATGAAGATCGAGTACGCTGAGCAGTCGGTGCCGCGCGGCCTTGCGGACGCTTTTATAATCGGCGAGAAATTTATCAATGCCGACAGCGTGTGCCTGGTGCTGGGAGACAATCTTTTTTACGGGCAGAACCTGAGCTCGATGCTCAAGGACGCGGCCTCGCGCCAGTCAGGGGCCTCTGTTTTCGGCTACTATGTCAAGGACCCGGAACGCTACGGTGTCGTTGAGTTTGACCAGAATAATAAAGCGGTCTCTATAGAGGAAAAACCGAAAAAGCCGCGCTCACACTGGGCCGTGACCGGTCTTTATTTTTACGATAACCGGGTTGTCGACATCGCCAAAAACGTCAAACCGTCCCATCGCGGTGAGATCGAGATCACTGACGTGAATAACGCCTATCTCAGGATGAACGAGCTTCACGTGTACCGGCTTGGAAGGGGCTATGCCTGGCTGGACACCGGGACCTATGACACGCTGATCGAGGCGGGGATGTTTATCAAGACCATCGAGGACCGCCAGGGGCTCAAGGTGGGTTCGATTGAGGAAGTCGCTTACCGCATGGGTTTTATTTCACGCAAGGACCTCATCAAGATCGCCGAGGAATACAAGACAAGTTACGGCGATTACCTCTTGAGCATCGCTGAAGAGAAATAGTATATGTTAACTATTGAGGCAATCTCCGTTTTTTTCAAGAGAAGATAAGAGTAAGAGTCAGGGGATAAGGGGATGAAGGGGAGACATGGAGACATATTTTGTTGACAATTGGGTGATGATTTAGTACTTTTTTATCATCGGAGGAAATAATGAAATTCATTACTGTCAGGGATCTTCGCACTAAACCATCATCTGTATGGGGCGATTTGAAAAAAGAACAGGAACTAATTATCACCAACAATGGTAAGCCAATTGCCCTTTTAACTCCCCTTGCTGAAGACACCCTTGAAGAATCTCTTGACGCTGTTAGAAAGGCCCGGGCTTCTGAAGCACTAAGAGCCATGCGGGAGGATGCTGTCCGAAAGGGAACATCTGATATGTCCATGGACCAAATTGACCGGGAGATTAAAAAGTACCGGGCCGGTAAGTGAAAATAGTGCTGGATACTAATGTTCTGGTCTCCGCTTTTCTTAATCCCCGGGGCAGGCCTGCTGATGTTCTTAATTTAATTATAAACGATGAGGCTGTTATATGTTTTGATGACCGGATCATGAATGAGTATAAAGAGGTGCTTTCGCGTTATATTTTTGGTTTTAACATATCTGATGTAAATTCAGTCATTTCTTATTTTAAACATTCAGGTGAACGAGTAGATCCTTCTCCACTGGATATTAAGCTGAATGACCCTGATGACGCTATGTTTTATGAAGTAATGATCGCATCCGGCGCATCTTATCTTGTTACAGGAAATATAAGGCATTTTAATGTCTTAAATGACAACCGGATTGTTGTACCGGCAGATTTTTTAAGGGAATATTTTAAAAGTAGAAGATTATAATTTTTTAGTGGCATATGAGGGAGATAAGAGATTAAGAAATAAAAAGAAGAATAAGAAATTGATAAAATATATTTTTCAAGGTAAGTACAATGCAGAAAAATAAATTAGAAAATATTTATAGAGAAATATCAAATCTCAACAATAAAGAGAAAAAAATCATTTTATCCAAGTTAATCAATGAGATTAAACTGTCGTCTCAGAAAGAAGAACAATACAGTATCATGGGTATAAAAGGCCTGGGAAAGGAAATCTGGGATGATATCGATGCGCAGTATTATGTTAATATCGAGCGGGCTTCATGGGATTAAAAAGTATTTTAAAGAAGCATAAAAGATTGATGATAGACACATCTCCGATTATTTATTTTATCGAGGAATCGGAAAAATATTTATCAGTAATTCAAGGTATATTTGAATATGGCAAAAAAGACGGAAACCAATTATTTACTTCCGTTATTACTCTTTCAGAAGTTTTAACGCAGCCGTTAAAAAATAATAGAAATGATTTAGTGGAAAAATATAAAAATTTTTTAT
>DAIUKG010000047.1:0-24577 GCA_036848375.1 Spirochaetota bacterium | reverse complement strand
AGATGCAAAACCGGAATGACAAAACTACGTTACCCTCAAAATTATACTGCTACCTAAGCTTCTTCAGCGGATAGATGATGGATATCTGATCTCTCTCCACTTTGACCTTCGGCTCAACCGAAGTCTTCTGGAAAACCCGGAGCATCCTCTTGTTCTCCTTAAGCACGGTCGCCCTGAGCTCGGGAAGCCCCTTGCTTGAAGCGATAGCGATCAGGCAATTGATAAGGAAGGTCCCGATGCCCCTGTTGCGGTATTCCTCTTCAACGGCAATGGCAACTTCGTAGGACTTTGTTTTTTTCACAAAGGTATAGCGGGCCTCGGCGATGATTTTCTCTATCCGGTCTTTCTGGACAAGCCCGATAAGTGATATCGCCGAATCGTAATCGATATTGACGTATTCCTGCATGTCCTTGTGGGGCATTGAAGGAATGCGGATGAAATATCTGAGATACCGGTCTTCATCCGAAAAGCCGTATATGAACCGCCGCATCATCTCTTCGTCCGAGGGCTTGACCGGCCTGAATTTCGCAGTGAGGTCGCCGAACGACTTGACTGTTTCGTAGTTGACCGGGTAATTCTTCGCTGATTCAAAAAGATAAATCTGGTCCCTGTATACGTATCCCCTCTCCTTTGCCTCGGCGAGAAGGTTTTTTCTGTGGTCAGGATGCGCTATATCGATCATTGCCAGGACCCGTTCCCTGATCGATTTTCCCAGAAGGTCCGCCACGCCGTATTCAGTGACCACATACCGGGCAACACCAAGGGTGGCGCGGGCCTTGTCGTGCTCCTCTTCATGCATGATCACGATGTTGCTGTTGCCGTCCGGGTCAGTTGATTTCAGGGAAATGATCGATTTCCCGTTTCGTGAAAAGGCCGCGCCGAAGGCGAAGTTGAACTTGCTCTCATAACCGGTAAGCAGGTTGTCCCCCGAGTGAAAGATGACATTCTCACCGGAGATATCGATTCTTTTCACGTTCATGATTCCGGTGAGATTTGAAATCCTGCTTATGTGAAAAGGGTTCGCGAGCCTCGATATTGAATGGAACTCGATCATGGGGTTGCGGTCGACATAATCATAGAGCTCCCTGCTTCCGTAACAGTAACTGGTCGTGACCTGGCCGCCGCGGTACCGCGTCCTTTCAAATGAAACAGCGCCGGACTCAATGAGCTCAATGACCCAGTCGGAGATGACATTCGTAAAAACACCCAGGTTCCTTTTGCCGGTCAGGTTCGAGGCGATGGCGTCGAAAGCGCGGCCCGCGTGAAGGGCTATTGTCGAGCCGTCATCAATGAGGTTCGATATATGCCAGCCGATCTTTTCCTGTATTTTGTCGAATTGTTTTCTGGGGCGTTCGGGAAGGGGGATGTCGCTTTCAATGACACAGTCAACCTGGTTGATGTGGATCGACGTCTCGCCGTACGTTACCGGCATAAACGGATTGATTTCGGCCACGACCAGGCTGGCCTGCCTGATCACGATATTGGCGACGTCAACTGCGATGCCGAGGTTCAGATATCCCCGCTCATCGGGCGGGGATGTTGTGATCACCGCGATGTCGACTCCCACTGCGCCGGTTGAAAAAAGATAAGGAATCTCGATAAGGTTGGCAGGGATGAAATCAACTTCTCCCTGCTGAATGCGTTTGCTGATGCTTTCTCCGACACTGAATGTTTTCAGCCGGTAGCGGGTATCGACACTACCCTGAGAGAGCCGGTCGTTCATGGTAATGAGCTGGATGAGCTCGAGGTCGAGCAGCGTTTTTGAATCGCCTTCAATAATCGCCTGCACCGACCTCGCCGGCGTTGCAGGGCCGCTGCTGAAAAAAATCCTCTGCCCCGGCCTGATTTTTTCTATGAATTCTTCAGGGGTGATGCATTTATCGCTGTAATCAAATTTTCGCGTCATTCCGCTGTTCCCCGGTTCATTTCATGTATTTTTTCTTCAGGTAATGTTTTCATGGCATTGGTGTTTCTGAGGTATAACAGGGTATCGATGCCCACCATTATAAAATTAAGGACATAAAGGATGACTACTTTGTCGTAGCTGTAGCAGAGCTTGTGGATGATTCCCGCACTGTAGCCGAAAAGAAGGATGATAAGAAAAGCCAGGCTTTTCCCTTGAACCGAACGGGATGTGAGCGATCTGCGGATGGAAAAAGGCCACGCGGCGCCAAAACAGATCAGCATGATTATTTCAAATATGCTCATTATCTTCCTTTTTCCTAAATGCTTTAAGCCTGAAATCATCCAGTATCTGAAGACAATGATCACGCACTTTCATTATCGCCCCGTACCCGGAATGGCCGGAAAAGAGTGAAAGAATTTTTTTCTTCCGCGAATCCTCAACATAGAGCCGGTTCAGGGACAGGGGAAGTTCCCACTCAGGGTCCCTTCTTTCAAGCAGGCCGTCGCACAGATCAACAATTTTATGCAGCACAAAGGCGGTCTCTTTGAGGTAGTTGTTCTTGTCCCTTTCGATGTCAAGGTCGCTGGTCTGGGGACGCGACAGGATCAGGGCATGGTCTTCAATTCTTTTCGCCGGGGCTTTGCCCCTGGGCAAACTCAGATTATTAAGCGATTCTTCGATCCCGATGAGAATATTTTTTATCGCAGGCTCAGATATTACAATCCACAGCACCGGGAAGAAAAACAGGGTAAATTCACTTACCGCACCGTAAAAATGAGCGATTTCAAACTCGGCCCCGGGATGAAAATAAACGGGCGAGTACTTCTTGATACGGGCGTTCTGCTCTTCAATGATCCTGTCTACTTCCTTTGAAAAAGAATTCTCCTTTTCCTGTTTCTTTTTTTCAAACCGTTCACGGGTTTTTTCAAAGTTCGATATTTCAGCCAGAATAAACCCTTCAAGGTTCATTTTATTGTTTACTGCCATGCGAAGGCGCTCTTCAAAGGGCGCAACATCAAACCAGCGGGGGTTATGCTTTTTCGCGTACTCCTGGTATTTCCCCCTGAGTTTGACAACGAGCTGCTGGATTTCTTTTTCCGTGAGCGGCATGGCCACATCCTTAAATAAACCTTTCAATAAAAAACCGTATTACGCCTCTCAGCTGTTCTTTAAATACGGGGTCCTGTTCAAGGGCGTAGAGATCATAAAGAGGCAACACCGTCTTTCTGTCATTAATTTTTTTCAACGCGTAGAGTGCGGCTGAACGCACATAGCGGTCTTTATCGTTAACGACCACATCAAGCAGATCAGAAGCCGTTCTTTTATTTTTAAAATTACCCAGAGAAGCCGAGGCTTCAGCCCTTACGCGGTAATCGCCGTCTTTCAGAGCGTCAACCAGGACGGGAATTCCATTGTTGTCTCTTATGCTTCCGATGGCATAGGCGGCTTCAATTCTGAGCTGCGCGCTGCCGTCTTCGAGCAATACTTTTTTCAAGCCACGGATGTTACCGGCCTTATTAAAAACAACCAGGGTCCCGATTATCTGCTTTTTAATCTCATCATCATTTTCTTTTAAAAGGCGATCGGAAAGAGGGTACGAAGATCTTTTCTCTTTAATTGATTCAATCGCGATGACCGATTCAAGCCTTATGTCCCTGTTTTTATCATTAAGTGTCTCATAAAGAACATAAAGCGAGTTTTTATCCGTAAAGGCCCCGATGGTTTTAATGGCTTCAATACGTACTTCGTCATTGTCATCGTTTAATGCAGCGGACCGTATCTTTGTTATCGCCTGGTTCAATCCATTTGTTCTGATGCATATAAGCGCATATATCCTTACCGATTTGTTCCGGTCCGCGAGAAAATCGAGCACGATCTGGTAAAATCTTCGGTCATAGATATGATTAAAAGCCTGGAGCGCATATAACTTCAATGCAGGATTGTCGCTCTCGGCCATTTCAAGCACAACAGGATAAATGCGGTCATCAGCATGCGTTAACGCCTTTGCAGCCGCTTCGCGGACCTCGATCTTCGGGTTTTTCAATTCCGCGGCTACCGGGAGAGAAACCCTCCTGTCGTTAAAACCCGACAGGTATTCAATGACCTGTATTTTCATTTCCGGAGATCTGGTTTTTTTAAGAATTTCAACAAGCGCGACAACAGACAAATCAGGCGGATACAGTTTTATAACCGCGAGTGCCATCTCCCGGTCTTTCTCTTTCCAGCTTTTCAGCGCGGCATAGGCGAGATGAGGTAAAAGTTCAGGCGGATGATTTTTTTTAATATATTCCAGGGCAATGTTTTTTTTGGCAGTGTCATCATCCTTTAAAGTCCTTATGAGAGTCGCAGGGCCCGGCGCAGCAGCACAGAGCTCGTTCACTGCAGAAAGGATGATGATACATGCCGTGACGATTGACAGTTTGCAGAAATTCTGTAATCTCTTATTGTTATGAAGCCATTGAGATGTTGAAATCATGGGAGGGTCCCGGATAAAAGTTTTTACTCATGAAGAGCTGTCTCACCTGTAATGTATCCAGGTTATAATGAAAATGTATGGTGTAATAAAAATTACCCGATGGATAACGATATCGATATGTTCTATTCAACAACCCCATTGAGATAATTGTCTGTTATAGAATCAATCAAAAGATTATTCTGAACGTCTTTATTTTTCTTCTCATATTCATATACGATCATCATTACCCCGCCGATAAGCATGGATGCGGTAATCTGGGGATCAACGGTCTGTTTATATATTTTTTTGCTTTTAAGCTCACTGATCTCGGATGAGATGATCCGGGCAAGGTTCATAATTGACACATTGACCCGTTCCGCAACGTCAGCATCAATACCGACGATATCTTTAAATATTAATTTGATTACGATTGGCTCATTGACAAGTACAGAAAGAGTGCCGGCAATTCTTCTATGAATAAATTTTTTTATTTTTTCACGATCAGTGTTTGATCCCAGGAATTCAGTTAAATCATCCGGATCAAGGATATCTTCAATTTCTTCAATTACACCATCAAGTATGGCATAGAGAATTTCTTTTTTATTGCTGAAGTACTGGTAAACGGTTCCCCGGGCAATATTCAACTTTTCGCAAACCTGTCCGATATGAGTGCTCTGAAAACCTTCTTTAATGAACATCTCTTTGGCCGTATCAATAATCTGCAGCTTCCTTCGTTCTCCTTTAGGTGGCATAGAAATACCTCATCATGCGTTTAACCGGCTATTCTTTCCCCAACTGCTTCTGACTCTGTATTTCCTCTTTAAGAGGGATCAGAGCGTCCTTTAACTCCCTGATAATAACATCAGCTTTGTCTCTCAGTTCTTTACTCATATCAATACTCGCGAAGGTAAGGTTTCTATAATAACCTTATCGATTGTTTCTATTGTTACACTAAAGAACTTAAAGTCAAATGATAATTAATATAGTCATAAATTTATCGAAATTTAAGATATGACTATACAATTTAATATGAAACAATTCGGGCTAATATGTGTATAAAATAAAAAAATTTATCCTCAGAGGTCAACAATTTTTCTAAATTATTCAGTTTTTTTAATACTATTTGTGTATTTTGAAAAATAATCGATACGTTGTGTGCGGGGGGGGGGGGTTGTTTAAGAGTTGATTCCGGAAATCTGCGGCACCATAATCCTTAAAATGGCGATATCCCCTCCATGATCACATGGAGAGGATTAATCTACCAGAGGGTTATGTTTTCTCATATAACTCCATTATGCAACAGCATTAACTGCATTGCCGATTGAATTGTTGTCAGATTCCACCTTTATTTCTGAACCTATCAGCATGTAAAGAAAATGCTGTACATCCTGAAGATCCATCATGACTTTCTCATCAAAAACAGGTTTTTCCTTAGCAAAGGGAATTACAACTTCCTGGTTGGCGCTCTTTGCTGAAAAAGGAGCTCCTGCGCTGTGGATGGCAGTTTGAGAGTTGAGATTGATAGTTCCGACTTCCATTTCAATTACCTCCTTCCTTGGATGAAACTGAATCCTTAACGCTTTACGCTCATATAATCGACAATTTTTTAAAATTTTATTATAGAAAAAAAAATGTTTTTTAACGGTTTTTTTCCGGATCGAAAAACGTCCAGAAATTCACCAGAAATGAGGCAGAAATGATACACCATATCGTAAAAATGGCTGCGGGAATGGCCACATCCTGAGAAAAATGTTTCAAAGCAAGAATTACACCCAGGCCGGCATTTTGCATTCCGATCTCTATTGAAAGGGTTTTTTTCCGCTTAAAACTGTATTTCGCGGCTGATCCTGACGCATATCCGAGAAGCATCCCCATAATGTTATGAAAAACTACCGCCGCAAAAATAATCATGGTCGCTTTCCCGAGATTGTCCCTGTTCGCGGCAACCACATAGGATGTTATTACCACTATTGCCGTAACAGACAGAGCCGGAGGAAAAAAATCGAATTTTTCAATGGTCTCAGTAAAAAACTTCCTCACGACAAATCCCAGAAGAAGAGGGAGCACAACCGTATAAATAATCGTTAAAAACATTGAAAAAAAAGGAATATGGATCATGGTGCCGGCAAGAAGAAGCGTTATCATCGGTGTCAGCAGCGGAGAAAGAAGTGTCGCGACCGCGGTAAGGGAAACAGAATAGGCGACATCCCCGTCTGAGAGATAGGATATTACATTGCTGGTCATCGCCCCCGGCGCTGCCCCGGTCAGAACCAGGCCCACGGTTATTTCTTTTGGCAGTGAAAATATCCAGGCGGTAACCAGCCCGAGCAAAGGCATGATCGTAAACTGGCACAGATTGCCGAAAAGAATTTCACGGGGAGAATTAATAATATTCCGGTAATCATCGTCAGTAATAACAAGGCCGATCCCGAACATGGTGATTGCAAAAAAAAGATTGATGTACTCTTTAAAAATAATGAATATTCCGGGATGCAGGTATGCTATTACCGCACATATAATTACCCAGAGTGAAAGCTTTGAGTTATAGAACAAAATTATTTTCTTCATGGAAATCCTTTCAGGTATGGTCGAGACTGGTAATACTCCCCACTGTTTTTTTCAGCAGTGAAATAAAGCTCCTGTTCGTTTTTGTTTCACCAACAAAACCGTTAAACAGTACTTCCAGTATTACCGGAATCTCGTCTCTCAGGGGATAATTCATGCCGCGGCGGAACCATTTTTGCACAACGCCGTCAATGAATCCCATTATTCCGTAAAATACCGTATAAAAATTGGTCGTTTTTACCCTTTTTTCCCTGTTCAGCGCGAGTATTCTTTCCTTGAACATGGGAAGATGTTCGATTATATAATCATAAAAAATCTTACCTTCCCTTCCCCTGGCTTTCGCCTCTTCAGTCTGGATAAGCTTGTACAGAACCGGGTTATCTTCGATAAAACCGATCCAGAACTCTATCATCTCCTGAATCTGCAGGAGAATATCACTGTCAGAGGAGAGAATACGGCTTACCCGCTCAATTATCTGATCGTATTTTTCCCTGAGAAGCTGGTCAAGCAGGTCTTCCTTGCTCTTAAAATAACGGTAAACCGAACCCTTCCCAACCTTTGATTTTGAGGCGATCTCATCAATGGTAGCCTTGTGATACCCTTTTTTGCCGAAAACTTCAATGGCGGCGTCAAAAATTTTTTTCCTTTTTTCATCAACAGGGTGGGCTTTATCATCAGTCTGCATGGAAACCGCGCCGGATGAAGCGAGGCTGAGAAGACGGCGAAGGTCCTCGGCTGAAATCAAAACATTTTTTATTCCAAAGTTTGCTGATTCGTCAATTGCGGCAACCAGCAGTTTCAGCGATGCCTCCGGCATCTTTTTTTCATTAAGGTAATTTATAACGTCCGAAAGATAGGATGTAAGCCAGTTGCTGACTATTTCAGTTAAACCGCCTTTTCTGTTCTGGTTCTCCGTTATGGCTACCAGGGATTGATGCAGCGATTCACGAAAAGCCTTTTCATTAAATTTGCCTTTGGGAGTAAAGTATTTGCCCACTTCAGCATATAACTTTCCTCTAAATTCACTATTTCTTTCAAGGGGAGATTTCAGCGAGCTCATGTAACGATTATTACCATCCCGAATAAATGTATAAAAAAAAAGAATTCTTTACAAAATGTCAATTTCTTTTTAAACCACGGATTTTTGGTTTTTTATTTGACAAAAGCGATAAAACAAGTCATATGGACTGACTGGTCAGTCCGCATATAATTGTATAATATATTAATAAATAACATGTTCAGGATTTATAAATGAAATTAAAATTCAGTTTTCCCGTTTCCATAAAAAATTTTCATGTACCGCTATTGAATCTTGATTCATTTTCCCAATTTTTCCAGAGAGGAAAACTGCGCGAATATAAACTATTATACTATCCTTACCAGGTGTACAAATATCTCGTTTTCCTTCCATTCTTGGGAATTATCACAACCGTACTGACCTCTATATCTCTTACTATTGCCTTTGTGACACGGTCAAAAATAAACCATTTCTGGCCTATCATGTGGGCACGATTAAACAGTCTTGTGACTCCGATGTCGGTTGAGGTCATCGGTGAAGAAAACGTGAAAAATGACCAGTCATATATAATTGTGGCAAATCATCAAAGCCAGTACGACATATTTGTTGTTTACGGGTGGTTTCCCGGAGATTTCAGATGGGTGATGAAAAAAGAACTTCGAAAGGCCCCGGTAATCGGATACTTTTGTGAAAAAGCCGGCCATGTATACATAGACCGATCGAACACCGAAGCTGCGCTGCAGTCGATCAATGAGGCAAAGTCACGGATATCCGGCGGCACCTCAATTCTCTTTTTTCCTGAAGGAACAAGAAGTCCTGAAGCAAAGCTTCTGCCATTTAAAAAAGGCGCCTTTAAATTCGCTCTTGATATGGGACTTCCCGTTCTCCCGGTAACCATAATTGGGACAAAATATATCCTCCCGAACAACACTCTTGCCCTGTTTCCCGGCAAAGCCACAATGATAATCCATAAGCCGATAGATATCAGGGAATATGATGAAGAGCATATTGGCGACCTGATGGAGCGCACGCGAAGAGTAATTCAGAAAACTGTTGACGATTACTCCTGAAATTAGAGAAACGCTTTCAAGAAAAAAATCATTGCTATTAATATGAAGGCTATATATCTTTTCATCGATTGAACCCTACCCCTGATAAAGAGGAATGACGCCATGCAAAACGATATAAAATCCTGTTCAACGGCCATGTCCAATTCACTGGTTGATAAAGGGTTGAACCGATTTATGAGCGCTATTATAGGGTGGCTTTTCAGAAAAGTCGATTTTGACAGTGAAAGCCTTACCACCCTTAAGGATATTTCAACAAAAGGAATTCCCGTTTATGCTTCTTATCATAACAGCAACACGTCATTATTAATACTGAATTATCTTTTAAAAAAACACGGCTTAGCGGTCCCCTTCCTCGGCCTTGGATTCAAATCATACCTGATTCAAAAAATAACCGATTTTTTTAAAAAAATACCCCAGGCATTCAATGTATCCAAAAACAGAAACAACCAGGCGGTTTCCGATCAGGATTTTATTCATGACCTGCTCGCATCAGGTGAAAGCATCGCTTTTTCATTTTATTCACGGGACCTTTTTACGCGCCGATACGTTGACCGGGGAACAGACGTAATACAATGGCTTCTGAATATCCAGGAAAAATCCTCTGACCCCATATATTTACTGCCGCAAATCACATTCTGGAACAGGAACCCTGAAAAATCAAAAACAATTGTGACCTCAAAAGCGACCGGCGACCGCAGCCTGTTTTCCGCGTTCTTTACCATCAAGAAAAGCATCACGCCGCCGTTCATGAGGGTGTCTTCGCCTCTCAATCTTAAGGATGTGCTCGCTGATGAGCCTTTGAAGCAAAATGAAGAAAGAGCGCGATTGATTCGAACAAAATTCATGGAAATATATGACAATGAAAAACGCACGGTGCTCGGCCCGGTGATCAAGACCCAGCAGGAAATGATGGATGAAGTTCTTTCCCATAAGAATGTGCTGGATGAAATAAGCAAAGAAGCATCCCAGCGTACCGGATCTGAAAAAAAACTCAGGAAAAAAGCCTATAAATATTACCGCGAAATCGCCGCTGATTTTTCCATCGTAATGATTAAATATTTCTCCACGATTCTTGAAGGATATATTTTTAAAAAGCTGTTCAGCGGAATCTATTACAACCTTGATGATCTCAAAAAAATCCGTGAAGCTTCCCAGAAAGGGCCGGTCATTTTTATGCCGTGCCATAAAAGCCATCTTGACTATCTGATTCTTTCCAGTCTTTTTTACCAGAACATGCTCATTCCGCCGCAGATTCTTGCAGGATCAAATTTGATATTCTTCCCCATGGGCTTCATCTTCAGAAAATCAGGTGCCTTTTTCATGCGGCGCTCATTCAGGGGGCTCGACCTGTATGCGTCCATCTTCAAACAATATGTCAAAACGCTGATCAAGGAAGGATACGGCATCGAGTTTTTCATCGAGGGCGGCCGCTCCCGCACCGGGCGGATAGGACATCCCCAGATGGGCTTTCTGAAATATCTCATTGATACCATTGAGGAAGGTTATAATACCGACATGGTTTTCATCCCGGTTGCGATCAACTACGACCGTATTGTTGAAGAGAATTCCTATCACAAAGAATTAAAAGGCAAAAAGAAAGAAAAAGAAAATACGTCGGCATTCCTCAAGAGCAGGCGTTTCCTCAGAAGAAAACATGGCAGCGTGTATTTCAATATTAATGACCCGGTAAGCTACCAGGAGCTTAAAGCCCTGTATCCCAACTCGGATAACCTGACCAGGGACATCGCTTACCACATTCTGAAAAAAGTAAACATGATAATCAAGGTAACGCCTTTCTCACTGGTGACATCAGCGATGCTGTATTCAAGCGGCAGGGGATTTTCCCGCGACTACCTGATTGACCGGGTGTCCCTTCTCTATGATTATTTCAAGTTTATGGGGATGGATCTTTCGGAAGTAATGTCATCCGAAAAAGGAATAAACGATATCGTGACCTATGTTCTCGAATCATACCGTGAAGATTCGATAATCACTGAACTCAATCTTGACGGCATAAGCCGGGAAAGCGCCGACGAAAATGAAATTCTCTATGTGCTCAGTGACGACGAACGCCCCAGGATCAGTTTTTACAAAAACACGACCCTTCATTACCTGCTTCCAGCAGCGTTCATTGCGATCTCAACGCTGTACCAGTCAAAAGAAAGAAAAATTAGCCGTGAAAAACTCAAAGAAGGATGCCTTTTCCTTCATAGGCTTTTCACCAGGGAATTCCTTTATTCAGGTATCATGGAAGACGTGGATGGCTTTATCGAACAGGGGCTCGGGTACTTCAGCGGTTCCGGAGTTCTATCGATATCAGGAAATAAAATTCAATTCACTGAATCCGGTGAAAAGGTCCTGCGTTTCTTCGCGCGCGCGCTCCAGGACTTCTTTGAATCATATTTGATTGTTCTTGACCATGTCATGAAAAGCAATATCAAATCAACGCTCCGCAAAGACTTGATTAACGAAATTAGAAAAGCCGGGATACGCATGTATCATCGCGGCGAGGTAACGCTCTCCGAATCCCTTTCGCTTTCAAATTACGAAAACGCCCTGACAATACTCTGTGACATGAAAGTTCTGCGAGAGCAGGACCACGGCAAAAAGAATAAAGAGATATCAATGCTTGACAGGAAAAAAGGTGAAGCACTCCGCGCACAGATCACGCAATATATTTCTGATATCAATGCCCGCACATCCGAAAAACGGGTTGGAACTTACAGCATCCGCAAGGAAACAGGTAAACCGGTGGGAGATTCTGATCGCGTGCATTAACAGGTTTCGCATCAGCATCCTACACTATTAAAAACAATGGAATGATACGTTATTAACCGCAACATAACAGTGTTATTTTCCATTATACATTAATTGAGAGACGAGGACTTTATGAAGACTGATCGGTTTTTAGGAATTGACGTCGGCTCTATCACAATCGGGGCCGTAATTATGAATGAGAACAGGGAAATTGAAAAGGACGACTACCGTTTCCATAACGGCCGCATTGAGGAAACCCTCGAAGCGATTATTTCCGATATGGGGACTGAATCATTACAGGGTATCGCGGTCACCGCGTCAACACCGGGAGTGCTGCACGAAACAGGAAGATATGATTCACGAATCTGCTACATCACCGCGGCAAAACATTTCAACGAAAAAGTCGGGTCAATCCTCATTGTCGGCGGCGAAAAATTCGGGCTGGTCAGGTTTGACGAAAAGGGCGAATACCTGAATTACCGTTCAAACACTTCCTGCGCCGCGGGAACCGGAAGCTTCCTTGACCAGCAGGCAAAACGCCTGAACCTTCAGGGAATCGAAGAATTCAGCGCGATCTCTTTCGGCAACAAGGGCGAGGTACCGAAGATAGCATCCCGCTGTTCGGTCTTCGCCAAAACAGACCTCATCCATGCGCAGCAGGAGGGGTTTTCACTCGAGGAGATCTGTGACGGCCTGTCATGCGGGCTTGCGCGGAATGTCGCCGACACGCTTTTCGGCAACGCGAACTTCAACCCGCCGCTTATTTTCACCGGCGGCGTGTCACGGAACAGGGCCGTGGTCAAACATATTGAATCAATGGCGGGGATGAAGGTCATCACTGACGAATACTCACACCTGTACGGGGCCGCGGGCGCGGCGCTCAACCTGATCTCTGAAGGGAAAACCGACTCAAACCTTGAAGGCAAAAAGGCGTCGGAGCTGATTTTCAAATCAAAAAAAGAAAAAAAGCATCACTACGATCCGCTTGAGCTGAAACTCTCTGAATACCCCGATTTTTCAAGCAGAGAGAGCTACAATTTCACCTCGACGCTCTACCCCAGGGCAACCGACGTTGAGACCGATATCTACGAAGAAATAAGCGGCACGGTTGACGTATACCTGGGAATTGACATTGGCTCAACAAGCACCAAGGCCGTGCTCATGGACAGAGAGCGAAAGGTCCTTGCCGGTTTCTACACGCGGACATCCGGGAGGCCGGTTGAAGCGGTGCAGACGATTCTTGAAGACATGGATGACCTCGCCGGAAAGAAAAACGTCGCGTTTAACATCATCAGCGCGGGAACGACCGGTTCGGGAAGAAAATTCATAGGCGAGATCATCGGCGCCGACGTCGCGCTTGACGAGATCACCGCGCATGCCCGCGCCGCATACGAGCTCGACCGGGACGTTGACACGATCATTGAAATCGGCGGCCAGGACGCGAAATTCACCACAATGAAAAACGGCATGGTGACGTTTTCAATCATGAACAATGTCTGCGCCGCGGGAACCGGCAGTTTTATTGAAGAACAGGCGAAAAAACTCGGCTGTCCTCTTGAGGAGTATTCCGCGAGGGCCGAGCATTCTCCCGCGCCGCTTTCAAGCGACCGCTGCACCGTGTTCATGGAACGCGACCTGAACTATTACATTTCGGAAGGATATTCAGTTGATGAAATACTCGCGTCCGTGCTCCACTCGGTGAGGGAGAACTACCTGACCAAGGTCGCGGTGGAAAAATCCATCGGCAACAGGGTCCTGTTCCAGGGGGCGACCGCGAAGAACCGGGCCCTGGTCGCGGCATTTGAACAGCGGCTGGGAAAAGGAATCATCGTGTCAAAGTTCTGCCACCTCACCGGCGCCCTTGGCGTGGCCCTCCACCTGCAGGATGAAATGGCGGAGCGAACATCCTTCAAGGGAATCGCGATCCATAAAAACCCGATCCCGGTAAAAAGTGAGGTATGCGAACTGTGCACCAACCACTGCAAGCTCAGGATCGCGACCGTAAACGGCGAGACCGTCGCGTTCGGGTTTCTCTGCGGCAGGGACTACGCGACCGAAAAATATGTGAAGCCGGACGGAGGGTTCAACCTCATCGCGGCCAGAAAAAAAGTGTATTCCCGGGAAAAAATTTCGTCCCCCGGAGGCGTGACCCTAGGCATCCCCGCGGCCCTTCATATTTTTGAAGACATCCCCCTGTGGACAAAATTTTTCGACCTGCTTAAAATAAAAACCGTTACCAGTGAAAATTACAAGAACGCCGTAAAGGAAGGCAAGGGCATGGCAGGCGCCGAATTCTGCGCGCCCATGTCGGCCCTTCACGGCCACGTGAAACATCTTTTGTCAAAGGCCGACTACGTTTTTCTGCCGGATTACCTTGAAATCCCCCAGAACGACCGAAGCATTAAACGCAACTACTGCTACTACACCCATTACTCGGCGCAGGTGGTCACCGCGGTAACAGACCCCGAAGACAGGAAAAAAATCATCAATCCGCTGGTCAAGTCCATTGAAACCATCTTCACCACGAAAGTAAACCTGTACCGGGCGCTGAATGCAATTGACGGCATCAAGGTCAATTACTTCCAGGTCTCGAACGCGTACGACGCGGCCCTTGAATACAGCACCGGGTGCCAGGCCGCGCTTAAAAAAATCTTTATCGATGAAAACAGGGACCATGATGACATCTCCGTGGTGTTTCTCGGAAGGCCTTACACGATAATGTCCCCCCTGATGAACAACGGCATCCCGGACATCTTTGCCAAAAAAGGAATTAAAACCTTTTTTCAGGACATGCTCCCTGATGCGGAACCCTCGGATCATCTTGCCGAGCTGCTCAAAACGGTCCACTGGAAATACGCGTCGAGGATATTTGAGTCCGCGGACTATATCGGCACCCTCAAAGGCGCGTACCCGGTCTTTGTCACGTCATTCAAATGCACGCCCGACTCCTATGCGATCGAGCTTGTTAAACGTATCATGGAACGCCATGACAAACCGTATCTCATCCTCCAGCTTGACGAACACGATTCAAGCGTCGGGTACGAAACGCGTATTGAAGCCGGAATACGGTCATTCAGGAACCACTTCGGATCGCTCCACCGCGCGCCGGGACTTCCCCGCGAAACCGGGAAAAAGGCCTGGCTCAGGGGAAAAAAGGACCTGGAGGGCAAAACGCTTCTGTTCCCCAACTGGGACAAGGTCTCATGCCTGCTTCTTGAGGCCGTGCTCAAGCGCGAGGGATTTGACGCGCGCCTGGTCAGGGAAAGCAGCGAGTCAATCCACCGCAGCATGAGCATGAATTCGGGCCAGTGCATCCCTCTGACAGTCATGGTGCAGAACTTCATCGATTACATCAACGACAACGGCCTTGACCCGGAAAAGACCGCGATCTGGAACCCGAATTCGCAGCTCTCGTGCAATATAGGCATGTTCCCCTACTACACGCGCAAGCTCTTCGAGTCATACGGGCGCGGCATGGAAAAAGTCGAGATCTATACCGGGGAGATGACCTTTACCGACATTTCAATCAGGGCCGTGGTCAACTCATACTTCGCCCACATGTTTTCAGGCTACCTCAACCGGATCGCCTGTTCAATCAGGCCCTATGAAAACAACAGGGGGGACACTGACCGGGTCATAGACACCGCCATATCGATGCTCTACGAAACCTTTCTCAACGACAGCTCCAAGGAAAAGGTGCTTGAAAAAATAATAAGCAGCTTCGAGAAGATTCCCGTTACCCGCACCGAACGGCCGAAAGTCGCCATTTTCGGCGACCTGTATGTCAGGGACAATGATGTCATGAACCAGAACCTGATCAGAATGATCGAAGAGAACGGAGGCGAAGTGGTCACCACGCCCTACAGCGAATACATGCAGATCGTTTCGGAGCCCTACCTGAAAAAATGGTTCAGGCAGGGGGATATCGCGAATGTGGCGCTGCTCAAGGTTTTGCAAAAAGTGGCGCGGATGATCGAAAAAAAATACTACCGCTACTTCAGCAGGGTCCTGGTCAACAACGGCGACTACCGCGATTTCTGTGTGAACCCGGATGAAGTGTTCGCCAAGTTCGGGCTGAAGCTCATGCACACGGGCGAGTCAATGGAAAACATACTGAAGACGTTCTACCTGGTGAACAAGTACCCGGACCTTTCGCTGTTTGTGCAGACGAACCCGGCCTACTGCTGCCCGTCCCTGGTGACCGAAGCAATGGCGGACAGGATCGAGGAGCTCACCGGCATCCCGGTGGTGACCATCGAATATGACGGGACCAGCGGCTCAAAGAACGACGACGTGATCCCGTATCTCAGGTATCCGCGAAAGAAGAAAAACGGGGCGGATGAAAAAACAATGACCGGATGATCAATTCTGCCTGTACAGGTCGGGGATCTCCCTTTTATTGACCAGCGATTCGATGGCCTTTCTCTTTACGGTCCCCGGGTTCGGAATGCCTTCAACCATCTCGACCCTGATGTTCACCGGCTCTCCGAAAATGCGGTTGAGCTGCGCGATCAGTTCATTGAACCGGTCTTCGCGATATTCTTTTCCGGGAACGAGATGGATGACGACAAGGTCCTTCTCCTTCTGGATGACCTTGAATTCCTCCATCAGGTGAAGGTACTTTTTGATGTACATGGTGAAGGTGTTCAATATCTTCAGCGATGAAACGAACCTCCCGCTGGGGAGGATGAACGAATCGTCACGCCTGCCGTCGAAAGCCTCGAGCAGGGGCATGCCCCTCCCGCAGGAGCACGTGCGGTCGGACGGCCTGCCCAGGTCGCCGATGCGGTACCTGATAAACGGCATGACCGGGCTCATCATGGTGGTGAGAACGATCTCCCCGACCTCGCCGGGCCCGGCGTCCTCGCCGTTTTCATTGATGAACTCGACCCACACATTGTCGATGAACAGATGATAGTTGTGCTCCTTGCACTGTGAAGCGATCATCCACGTCTCTTCAGTGGAATATTCATCATACACCGGGCAGTTGAACACGTGCGATATGTAATCGCGCTGGTCCTTTGTGGAGAGCTCCGAATTCACCGAGATGAATTTCGGCCTGATCTTTTTCAGGTCTTCAGGCGAGACCGTACGCGCGATCTCAAGAATTATGGACGCGTACCCGACCAGCATGTCCGGCTTCTCTTTTTTTATGGCTTCGATCTGCTCCTGTACCGGCAGAATTGACGAGATATGCGCGGTCCTGAACAGGGGTCCGAGGCTCCTCACATTGGAATTGGTATACTTCACATACACTGACTTATGCCAGGGCCGGTACCCGAACATGGTGTACACGCGGAAGTTGGTCGTGTTGTAGAAGATATAGGTATTGCGGCTGAACACGAAGGGCAGCGACCTGCCGGTGGAACCCGTTGTTGCCGAGTAGTGGCACCTTTTTATATCAGTTCCCCGGGCGAGGATCGAATCAGGAAAATTTTCCCTGATCTCGTCTTTCGTGATGAAAGGAAGTTTTTTTATATCTGCGAGTGTCTTAATATCATTGATGTTTACGCCTGCTTCATCATATTTTTTTTTGTAATAAGGGACCATATGATAAGCGCGGTGAACCTGGCGGATCACTTTTTTTTCCGCCCTTTTTTTTAGTGTTTCAGCTGAAAGGAACTGGTTTATATGCACGAGTATTGAAGCATACAGACCGTAAAAAATATAGCGCACCATGGTATTCTCCAGGGATGTCCGGGCAACGATCCTAAAAATAAATTAAAAGCGAGATTTAAAAAACAGTTGAAAAAATAAACAATATTTGTCTAATGTCAAGCCTAATTTATCCGCAGCAGCCACTGATTATATGAGTCACCATTAAAAAATATCCCGCCAGGAGAAAGCGTGAACTATCCTGAACCACAAAAGACCAATTATATGCAAAAACTAATTGAACTTATCCTGGGCCATCCCAGGGCGATGCTCGTGGCCCTTGTCACGGTCACGCTTATATCCGTTTTCGGAATATTTTCCCTTGAGTTCGAAAACTCGTACGAAACCGGCATGCCCCAGGGAGACCCGACCTATCTCCTGGGTGAAGAGACTAAAAAGCTCTTTAAAGACACCGAGACCTATCTGCTTGTTTCCATTGAGCCGGCAAAAAACCGGCACATCCTTTCACACGAAGTGTTCGTCCATATAAACAAAATGGTTGATGAAATCAACGAGTACAAAACCTTTAATAAAGAGCGCGAAGACTCAAGGCTTAAAACAATTCTTGAAAAAGGCAATATCTCAATCATCCCCCCGAAAAAAAACAGCGAAGAAGCTCAGGGGGATGATGACGCCGGCCCGGCAAAAAAAAGCGACTATCCCCGGCCATGCCGCGAGCGCAACATCTACGATTACGCCGCGTACCGGCCTGTTTCGTGGGAGGCCCTGTTTTCAGCGCTCGACCCCCTGGCCCGTGACGAATTACTGACGATCATAAAGGCCCGGGAAATCGAGACCGGCCCGGACGATGAAAAGATCCCCCCGCGCGTGTATAAAAAAATAGTCGAGGCCTGGGAAGACCTCTACCTGTACAAGTCAGTTGAAATCGTGGAAGTGTTCAGCAATCCCGTTGAGCTCTCGGACATACTGGGGACCAACGACACCCTGCGGACCGTTAAACTGATCGAAAAGGACAAAACCGGGAAAAGGCTGCTGCCCGTAACGGAGCGAGACTTCAGGGCCTACACCCAGAAGCTCTTCTGGAACCCGGTGTTTAAATACAACTACTACTCGCCGGATGATAATGGCGAAATAAAGGCCCTGGCCGCGTCCATGCTGCTGCGCAGGCAGAAGGACTACGAACAGTTCACGAACTACCTGTGGGCCATGATCAACAAGTACGACCATGACCCGGTGCACCTGTACCTTCAGGGCAGCCTCGTCTTTGACAAATTCATCAACGATTACAACCAGCGCGACCTGCAGCGGTACATCCCCCTGGTCCTGCTTGTGGTGATCATGACGTTTTACCTGAACTTCAGGACAATACGGGGGGTCATTCTTCCGACACTGACCGTGGTATTCGCCACGATCATAACCATGGGGTTCATGGGCTTCCTGGGCGTGAAGCTCACCATTGTGTCAACGATACTCCCGCCCCTGCTGATCGCCATAGGCAGTTCCTATTCGATCCACATCTTCAACCAGTACCTGCTTGACCTGGAAAACATTCACGGCCAGGAAAAGAAAACCGGCCTCAAGAGGGCGATGTTTCATATTTCAAACACGGTCTTTCTCACGGGCCTCACGACCTTTATCAGCTTCCTGACCATGGTGGTGAATAAAATTCCGGCGCTGAAAGACCTGGGCCTGTACGCGGCTTTCGGGACAGCGGCTTCGGTGGCGGTCTCCTCGATCCTGATCATTTCCTCGCTGTATCTGCTGAAACTGCTCCCGGTCCATCTCGAAAAAAAAGGAGGCAGAAAAAGGGAGCCGAACCGCGTTGTCATGGCGATCGTATCGTTTCTCTCGCGCGCGGTCCTCGGTCATCACCGGGCCATCATCGTTGTGACGGCAATCAGCATAATCATCGGGACCATCGGCATCACTCTGATGACGACCGAAACCTCGGCGACCAGTTACTTTAAAAAGGACTCCTACATCCGCCGCTCCCTTGACCGCACGAATGAGCTGTTCCGGGGGACCTATATTCTGAATGTCGTTTTTTCACCCGGCGAGGGAAAGAGCATCCTTGACCATGACTTTTTACAGTACATCGAAGACGTGCGCCAGTGGCTTGACCAGCCCGGCCAGGACAAAGACTACCGCATACTGTACAACTCCGGCTTCGGCGATTTCATTAAAAGAATGAACATGGCCATGAACAACGAAGACCCGGCCTTCTACACCATACCCGACACCATGAGCGTTATTGATTACATGGAGCTCTTTTCGGGAGACGATGAAAACTATAACGGCATGCCTGACATGTTTGAAACGACCATAAGCCCGGGCTTTGACAAAACGAACCTGATGGTGCGCATCGGCACCCTGGGCGGGGAATTGATGACCACGAAAAAATCAGGGCAGACCATCGCCCATATAAAAGAATACCTGGACAGGAAAAGCAACCCGAACGGGTATACCTATCTCATCACCGGCGGCCCCACCAATTTCATCATTGTGTCACAGTATATCGTCAAAGGCCAGATCCAGTCCATTTTTCTGAGCATCCTGATCATCGGCATACTCATGTTTCTTCTCTTCAGGAGCCCGCACGCGGGAATCGTCTCGATCATTCCCATATCGTGCACCATATTCTGGGTATTCGGCTTTATGGGTTTTTCCGGTATTCCCCTGGGCATGGCGCAGTCGCTCATATCAACAATAGCGATCGGTATAGGAATCGACGACACGATCCACTTCATGAATACGATGCGCAAACACCTCAGGCACGGCCTTGACCTCAGAAGCGCGGTCAGGGAAACCCATCACGAAGCGGGGCTCGCGATTGTTTATACGTCAGTGGCGATTGTCTTCGGCTTTTCGGTCCTGATGTTTTCTCATTTTATGCCGATACTTGAAAGCGGCCTTCTGGTCACCGGGGTCATGATCGCCTCAACTCTCGCTGACCTGGTCATACTGCCGAGCATAGTTCTGACCTTCGGCGTTTACGTGCACAGGATCAAAGACTGGAAGCTGTTCCGCCTTGCGAGGCTTCACTATCTGCTTGTGGATGACGACGAAAACTGACATCATTCGGCTTCAAGGCCCGCAATGACGTGCTCCATGAAGGCGCCGAGCCTTCCTCCGCTTGCGAGCACGCGAGGCATGCCGATCATCAGGTCGACCCATCCGCCCGAACCGGCGAGCACCATAAAAAACGGCACGATCTCCTGGCACGGCGGCACGGCAAACCATGAGGACGCGCTGAAACCGCCCCCGGAAAACTTTTCCAGGTCAAACCTTCCCAGATTGGAGATAATTCCCGAATTGTGATACATGCCGGCGGCGTGCTTCTCCCTGATGATTTTTTTCAGTTCACGGGTCATGAACCACAGCGGAACGTGGCTCATGATCTTTTCGCGGTGATAGATCATGCAGTCGCCGAAATTTTCAAGCTGTAACGCGACGTCCTGCGCGACCGAATCAGCGGTTGATTCAGGCGTGACCAGGATATAAATCGTGTTCGTGAGATTGCCCGTTGACAGAAGCCCCTCACTGCGCTGCCTCAGGTCAACCGGTATGGTCAGGCGCACCTTGCCGTTCCCGCTGGCCCGGGCTTCACGGCCGACCAGAACAGAGACCTGCCCGAGAAAATTTCTGAACTTGCCCTGAAGGCGCCGCCGCTGCCACGTGACCCCGCTCGCATTTCCGGCCGCCTTTCCCGTAGGGGCGATAAATTCATGCGGCGGCGGGGTGCGACCCTTCTTCTGATACATCCACGCGAGCTCATAATCGGCCAGTGTCGAATCAGACCCTGCAGGCGTCTCCCCCCTGAGGCAGCGGAAAATTTCCTCCGCCCAGAAAATCGTCCCCCTGCCGTCCATCACGGCGTGGTGCGTCCTGAACGCGACCCGAAGAGTCCTGCCTTTAATTAAAACCACTTCGCACGACGGGCCCTTAAAGGGGTCCAGGTGCTCCTGCAGGAAAGGCGCGCCTTCATCGCCCATGCCCGACCAAGAGGAGCCGTCGACAACGCGAAGCCGCGGGGTCTTTCCGGAGTCGACCCAGCGCGCGCATGAAAGAAGCCCCTTAAGCACGACCCGGGTCCCGGGGTTAGCCGCGGAAGCTTCCTCAAGGGCCTTCTCCCACCGCGGCAGGTCAAATTCACCGCTTCCCTCATAGATCATCTGGTTGCAGAAGGGGGAGGTGATCCTGTCAGTGACCAGGAAAAAGCGCTCGTTGAACGAAAGTTTTCTTTTATACATGGGACCTCTTCTGCCCAACCGGGAACTTATACGGCGACAAGGCCGCTGCGGATAGCGTCCAGCACCGTGTCAATACGGTTCCCGCCTGCAAGGTTTTTCGGCATGGTGACTATTAACTCCGAAGTATGATCATGTGAAGCCATACCCAGAAAAAACGGGGTGTTTTCAAGGCTCGGCGGTATGCCCCAGAAGGCCCTGGCCCGAAAGCCGCCGCCGCTGAATATTTCCATGGGAATCTTTCCCATATTGGTGAGAATGCCCGAAAGGCCGTACCTGTTTTTCGCGGCGTTGTTCAGGATCATCTCCTGCCCTTTTTTATATAGAAAACCAAGGGGAAGAAACCGTATCATCGGGTCCCACCGGTCGATCATGCAGTCGCGTTTTTCGTCGATCTGTTTTTTCACATCCTGCGCGATTTCTTCAGGAGTGGAATCCGGCCTCACTTCAATGTATATCGCTATGGAGAGGTTGCCCGTTGAGCGCAGGCCTTTCCGCCTGAAGCGGATATCCACCGGGACGCCGAAGCGCACCGGGCCCTGCTGGTGTTTCCAGGCTTCGCGCGCGGCAAGCACCGCGACCTGGCCCAGAAAATTGTTATAGCTCCCGGGGATGAACATGCGCTTCCAGGTCACGCCCCTTTCACTGCCGGATGTTTTCCCCGTGGGAGCGATATTGTCCCTGGGAAACGGTGTGCGCCACTCGGGCTGCACGCTCCTGGCGAGCTCAAGGTCGCTGAGCGTCGAACGCGAACCGATCAGGGGCTCGCCCCTCAGGGCGCGGAATATGTCCTCGGCCCAGGTGAGCGTGCCCCGCCCGTCCATCACTGCATGGTGCGTCCTGAAACACACGCGCAGGGGATCGCCCTTTATCAGGAGCACTTCGCAGGTGGGGCCCTGCCGCGGCATGAGCCTCTTCTGCAAAAACGGCGCACCGTCAGGGCCCATGCCGTCCCAGACGGAGCCGTCAACCTCAATCACCCGTGGCGCGGAGCCTGAATCTTCCCACCTGCTCATACCCAGGCTGCCCCTGAGCACGAGCCTGCTCCCGGGATTCGCTTCTGACGCGGCCTCGACCGCTCGGCTCCACATCTCAGCGTCAAAAGACCCTTCCCCGTCAAAAAAAAGCTGGTTGAGCAGTGGCGGGCATATTTCATCAGCGACAATAAAAAGCCGCTCGTTGTACGTCAGTTTACGCGTGTATTTTTTTTGTTCGGGCATTGCTATTCCTTTAAGCCGGATGCGATCCGTTCCATGATTTCATCAATATTTTCGTCATCGCAATATGATGCCGGCACGGTGAGCATGATCTCAAGGCCGGCGGGGCTCCCCGAGAGCACCATAAAAAACGGCGCCAGCTCATTGCCGGGGGGGATGAAAAAAACCGCTTCAGCGCTGAACTCGTTCGTGGAAAAAGGCGCGACAGGGATGCGGCCCAGATTTGAAACAAACGCCGAATAGCGGTGCCGCCCGGTTCTGGCTGACACAACGCTTTCGTTCTTCAGCACCCTTTCAAGAAGCCGCAGCGGCACGTAGCGCACGATCCTGTCCTCCCAGGTCAGCACCCCGTCTTTTTTTTCTTCGAGCCTTATTTTAATGTCATGCGAAAGGCTTTCCGGGGTCGTGTCCTTTTCAATTTCAAAAAATATCGCGTTGGTAAGGTTGCTCGTCGAGCGAAACTCCTCGAGGCGTGACCTTAAATCAACCGGGACGCCGATGCGCACCCTTCCTCCCCGCTTTTTCCATGCCTCGCGCGCGATCAGGCACATCACTTTCGGCAGTAAAAGCGAAAACTTTCCCTTCAGGGTGAGCCTTCGCCACACAAAGCCGGAACTTCTGCCGGAAGGGGTATCGAGCGGCGAGATATAGGTCCCGGGTAACGCCTTTTCCGTGCGCGCAGAAACATTGAGGAAATCATCCTCTATCGCGAGGTAATCCGATCCCACTGGGGCCTCTCCCCTGAGCACCCTGAAAATATCCTCCGCCCAGGTTTGCGTTCCCCGTCCGTCCATGACCGCGTGATGAGTTTTAAAAACACACCGGGACGGCGAACCGCGGACCACGAGCACTTCGCAGGTGGGACCTCTGTGCAAGTCAAACGGGTCAAGAAGAAAGCCGGCCCCTTGCCTTCCGCGGCCTGACCAGCGCGCGCCGTCAACCTCACGCACGCCCGGGCATATGCCCGAATCGATCCACCTGCTGCGCCCCAGGCTGCCCCTGCACACGAGCCGCGCGCCGGGATTCGCTTCAGAAGCTGTTTCAACAGCCTGTTTCATCCTTTCGATGTCCAGTGTACCCCTGCCTTCAACAACCATCTGGTTTGAGAAAGGGGGCCACAGGTTTCCCGCAGAGACCCACACGCGGGACGCGCCTGACATGGGCCGGTATTTTTTTTTCATAATGAGCCCGTGCAATAATGATTTTTCACTCTTTCCAAATTTTTGAGAAAGAGCGCCACGGAGACACAGAGAGCTCAGAGGTATAGAAATTTCATTTCAACCGGGGAGAACTCTATTGTACAGATTAAGATTTCTCATTGCTGCGCGATTCGAAATGACAAAGTAAATAGTAAACGTATCTATGCCCCATCCCGTTTTACCCGTATTTATACTTCAAAAAAATTCACCTCGGGCCTGTATTAAAACCCTGCATGTTTCTCTGTGTACTCTGCGGCTCTGTGGCCATCTTTTTCACCGTGCTTTTGCCATTTCATCCCAACATTCCGGAATGAGCTCCATTTTTCAGGACAGTAAACCAACAATATAGCCCTTTATACAAATTAATCAAGTAAAAATACCGGATATATACATCATCCCGACTTTTAAATCTTATGCGTGAGGCATCAGTCGATCACCGTAATTCTTTATCAGTGCTTATTCATAAAAAGACAATCGGTAGCAGTATAATTTTGAGGGTAACGTAGTTTTGTCATTCCGGTTTTGCA
>DAIUKG010000046.1:0-27733 GCA_036848375.1 Spirochaetota bacterium | reverse complement strand
GGCTGCAGAATGCACTGGTAACTGACATACAGGTACAGGCCCTTTTCCATCATCGCGGTACCGGCGGGGTTGAAATAGGCAGCGTCAGCATCCAGTGAAGCGTTCCGGTTCAGGGATTTCACCCATTCAGCGCTCTGGTTGGTGTTTTCTTCAACACCACCGGCAAAAACGTGCACTGCAGCGGTGCTGACGAGAAGAAGCGCTACGGCTAAAAAATACAGGCGTTTCATAAATTACCTCCAGGGGTTTTATACTAAAACTATACGGTAAATGGAATCCGGAAAAAACTTGACCGTGATATGTATTATAGCTATGATTCTTCCCTGAATTGATTATTCATTTTGATTGTACATTAAATATACATTCGGGCAACTTTTTTTCGAGACCTTTACACTAGTTAGTTAATTGATGGTGCGGAGTATATCCGACCCTGCGGACCGGAGCTAATCATTTCCTGATTCATCAGTAAGTGGGAGATTATGGCCCGGAAACAAACCGGGCGGGTGCGAGAGGGAATTCGTGAAATATGATGATTTTAACGCCGAAGACGGTTTTCAGGAGCCATGCAACGAGGAAGAACGTCCCCCCGGCCCGTTAAGCAAGCTCCCGTCATGGGATCACGCGCGGCCGGCTCTTCTTTTATATGCAGTTTTTATCTGCGCGAGCCTTCTTTACTGGCAGAGCTCCTGGGGGGATTACCTGTGGATCAGCGGCAAGACCTTTTTTCACGATCACCAGTACTGGCGCGCTTTTACCTCGCTTGCCGTTCACGCGGACGCGATACATCTGCTCTCGAATACGCTCTTTTTCATTATTTTCGGCTGGCTGCTCAACGCTTATTTCGGCGCGCTCCTCTTTCCCCTGGCCGCTCTTATATCAGGCGCGTGCGCTTCAGCCGCGACGGTGTGGTTTTATGAACCGGGGACCAGGCTCATGGGAGCGTCAGGGATGGTCTATGCCATGGCCGCACTCTGGCTGGTCTTCTATATCAGGCATGATTACGACCGTTCCCTTCCGCTAAGAATAATCAGGGCCACTGGTTTTGCACTGATTGTTCTTATGCCCACCGTGTATAATCCTTCAACAAGCTATCTCGCGCATGGCATCGGGTTCCTCTTCGGTGTCATCGCCGCATTTGTCATGCTGCCCCTGGCCGGCTTCAGAAAAGAATTCCTGCAAAGCGGCGGGGAAGGGGATGATTTCTCTCCGTGAATCCCGATCGGCCTATATTCAAGAATTTTCTTGACTGGGCTGTTATAATTTGCAACCCTATCGCAGAGAGGGCTCTTGCCCCGCTGATGTTTAATCTCATGTCGTGGACTTTATGCAGCCTTTTGTTTCTATGACCGGTTTCGGGGGAACTCATGAGCATCTATAGAACGGTCCTGCGGTTGAAAAAATCCGGGAAAAAGATCATGGGATGTTATCCCCTTTATCCTCCGCTAGAGCTGTTTCATTCAATGGGCTTCGCGCCGGTTGTTCTCTGGGGGTTTGGAAATTCTCTTGAGGACCATGACGAAGCCCGTGCCCGCCTTCAGCCCTTTACCTGCTCGGTTGCCGGGAACCTCGTCCAGTTCCTGCTTGCTCACGGCGAATGCCTTGACGGGCTGTGGAGCAGCAACGCCTGCGATACCCTGCGCAATCTTCCTGAAATAATCGAATTCGCTTTTAAGGAAAAGAATATTCCCGTGCCGCTGTTTAAAAGCCACATTCCGGCTGTTTCTTTTGAGCAGAGCATGAAAAGCAAGGAATACCTTAAACAGACAATAAACACGCTGATTGACCGGCTTTCACGCCATTACGATGTCTCTTTTTCAGGGAAACGCTTCGTCCAGAGTATCGAGCTTTACCGGGCCATGCGGAGCCTGGCCCGTCAGCTGCTTGCGTATGTGAGCCAGGGCAAATTGAGTTTCAGGGAATACATCGATATAATCTTAAAAGGCAATTACATGGTGGTCGAAGACCAGATCGACCTTCTGAAGCGCTATATCGATTATCTCAAAGAAAAAAAAGAAGTCGATTTTAACACTGCAAACAGGGCCAGGGTCGTTCTCAGCGGAATCCAGCCTCCGCACCCTGAAATAATCAATGCGATCGAGGACTCCGGGATGTATGTCGCGGGCAACGATATAGCCCCGCTGACGCGCACGCTGAACCATACTCCTGACACGACTTCCGACCCCGGCGAGTACTATTGCGATTTTTATCAGAACCATTATCCGTGCAGCACGATCCTTCACAGTTCCGGTCCGCGTGTCGCGGCCCTGAAAAGGCTTTTCGATGAAAGCGGGGCGGCGGGGATGATCTTTATCGGTGAAAAGTTCTGTGAATATGAATATTTCGAGATCCCCCATATCAGGTCGCTTCTCGATCAGTGGGGAATCATGTTTCTTGATGTTGAACAGAGCGCGGACATGAAGGACGACGCCGGGGCGCGCAACAGGATAGCCGCTTTCGGTGAAATGCTGCTGGGCATGAACGCAAACAGGACGCGGGCGAGGCAATGAATACTGCGCAGAAAACAAGGGCGGGCGAGCACCTGTCGATGATCATGAAGGAGTTTTATCTCGGCCAGCTCCGGGACGCGGCTGCGGGGAAGTTCTGCGCCTGGATCGCGATCATTGTCCCGGTTGAGCTTCTCCGCGGCTTTGACATGATTGTCGCCATTCCGGAAAACTATTCAGCCATGACCGCGGCCAAAGGCGCCGGCCCGGGCAGGTGCGATCGCGCCCATGAACTCGGCTTTTCGCGGGACCTCTGCTCGTACGCCAGGATTGATTTCGGCAATAACCTTTATCCGCTTCCCGGGGCCCCCTTCGCCCCGCTGCCCAGGCCGGACCTGCTGATCTCGGACACCAACAACTGTTCACTCCTGGTGAAATGGTTCGACGTGTATCACCGTGAATACCGGGCCCCGCATTTTATTCTCGACGTCCCCTTCTGCTATGAAGACCAGAAGGAGCCTGACCTGAACTACATCGTGGACCAGTATCACGATCTTATCAAAACTATTGAAACCATGACCGGCCAGACCTGTGATTATGAAAAAGTACGCAGGGCGGTACAGAACACGGCCATTGCCCTGAAAGAATGGAAGCGGTTCGCCAGGGCGGCGCTTTCCGTGCCTTCAGGCATAACCGCGTTTGATACGTTTGTCCACATGGCCTCATACATAACGCTCAGGGGAACCGAAGAGCTTGTCGAGCAGTACCGCCTTCTTGCTGACGATACCGAAGAGCTCGTGGCGCGCGGGGCCTTTCCCGTTAAGGAAGAGCGCTATCGGCTTCTGTGGGACAACATCGCCCCCTGGCACCAGCTGAGAAAAATGTCGGCACGGCTCGCTGGCCTGAAAGCGAACATCGTTGCCGCGACGTACACCTCGTGCATGGGGACCCTTGAGGGGGGCGTTGACCTGTACGAATACGACGGGGGAGACCCGCTGCGCTATCTGGCGCGCATTCAGAATTCATCCGTGTGCCCGTATGGCCTGAATCTGCGCTACCGCGTCATGGAAGAGCTGATACGGCGGTATTCCATTGACGGTGTTGTTTTTGCCAGCAACAGAAGCTGCAAGGTCTATTCGGTCATGCAGCTTGACCTTTCGCGGATGGTCAGGGAGCGGCTGGGCGTCCCGGTGGTGATGGTCGATGTGGACCATGCTGATGTGACCCGCTACAGTGAGGAAGCTGTTTTTTCCCGTATTGAGGCTCTTCTTGAGCAGATTGATGTGAAAAAAAATTCTTTATAGGAATCTTTTTCCGGTTGCAGTATCATGTGATTAAAAAAATAGACAAATAGAAATTTTATACAGTTATTACCCTTTACTCTTTCGGGAATTGTATTAAATATAATAATATGTATGATTAAGGGGAGCTTCTGCTTGCAACCGGCAGAGTTATAACAATTCATGGAAATTACCATAATCGATAAATCAGCCCTTACCGGTGAAAAAATGAACTATAATTCCATTATATTTAAGATATGTCCCTGCAAAATCGATAAAAGTGACAATAACCTGGATTTATCTACCGCTATTGTCACTGTGGTGAAAGGTGGGGCTATTAAAGTACTTCTTGATTTTAAAAACGTTGAATTTATTGACAGCAGGGGAATAGGTATTATTATAAACTCAGCGAAGCATCTCAGGGCCACAAAGGGTGATCTCGTATTAATAAATGTGACGGGAAGGGTTTCAAAAATTTTTGATACGTTAAATCTCTCCCGCATGCTCCAGGTTTTTGAGACCGAAAGTGAGGCGTTGCATCACTTGAAGTTTATTTAAAGAGTATTATGGCAGCAGGGTGACTGGATGAATATCAATGTTGAAATCATAAAAATTGCCCAGATCAATACTGACAAGATTGATTATAACCGGATTATTTTTAAAGTGAACATCCCCCGCAGGGTTGACCTCGAAAATTCGCGAATGTTTTTTATCCTGTTTAAAACACTTGCCGAAGGAGGGGCCCTCAAGATCATGATTGATCTGCATGACCTCGATTACATTGACAGTTCAGGCATAGGGACCCTTGTCTCGGCAGCGAAAATGATGAGAAAAAATGGCGGGGATGTTATCATGTCCGCCGCGTCCTCGAATATAATGGCGATTTTCAAGGTGGTCTCCCTGCAGGATTTCATAAAAATATTCAGCACGGAAGGAGAGGCCCTCAATCATTTTCATGCCCTGGACCTGTAGAGACCCGGCAACCCCCTGGTTTCTTTTCACGCGCATGAAGTGGATGCATCTTAGGGAATTCATGGATGAAATATATCGATTACAGAGGCACGGTTTTTCTTCTGTGTGTTTTATGCGGCGCATTTTTTTTGCCGCGTCCCGGCCTTTCAGCTGAAAGGAACCCCCGCCTTGGAGCGCGGATCGGTTATTCCCACATCACCGGCTATTATGAGAACAAACTGCGGGGCGGGGCCTCCGCCGGCGTGTATATCATCCCCTATATCTGGAAATACCTGATGGTCGAATGCGACAGCGGGTTTGCGTATTATCCCCTCAAAGGGTCCTCCTCGTCGTCCCTCATGGCCTATTCCCTGGGCGTCGGCCCCTTTTTCTATTACCCGGCGCATGAGCGTGTTTCCGTGTACCTGGGAACCCTTGTCAAAGGCATGCTCTTTCACGTGAAAGCGGCCGAGACCGGGAAAGAGGACGTTTCCCTGAAGTTCGGGTTTTCCCTCAGCGCGGGGCTGATGTTTTCCGTGGCAAAAGGGATAGAGCTGCGCCTTGGCTATGTTTTTTCAGAGAACGACCTCACGCGCAACCTGTTCATGAGCCATGATGTCTTTGCCGGTGCCGCGTATGCGTTCAGCCCTTCAGGGGCCCGGCAATTGCAGAAGCCGGAATCTGAATCACCGGCGGTTGAGCTGTATAAACAGGCCATGGGCCGTTATAACGCCGGCGACCTGGACAGGGCGCTGCCCCTGTTCCGCAGGGTCCTGGAACTTGAACCTGATTATCCGGGCGTGGGAGACTCTGTGACCGCGATCGAAACGGCAAAGGCCCGCTATGACCGGGCAATGGAATACAAAAAGAACGGCGACCTGCTGCAGGCATTGAAACTTCTGCGTGAAATAGAGCCGCCCATGTCTTCTGCCCGTGCTGAACAGGAGAAGATCGCCGGTGAACTTTCAGGCCAGGTTTTACTTCTTGAACAAAAGGGGATCGAGCAGTATAATAACAAGAACTACAGGGAGGCTGTCGAGACGTTTCAGAATATTCTTATCATCGATCCCGAAAACACGAAGGCCAGGCTTTATCTGCCCAGGGCGCGTAAACGTCATGAAGCATACCAGAAGCTTAAATAATAAAACATGAAACTGAAGTTCAAACAGATCATTCTTTTCACGGTGATCATCCTCATCTCCGTCATCCCCCTTTCGATTTTCATAATAAAACACCAGGAGCAGGACAGGATCTCCTCGTTGATCAAAAGGAGCGAGACCGAATGCAGAATGTTTGTCCGGACCGCGCTCAATGTGCTGCTGATCAACGGGGGCGATATCGCCAATGCCCGGCTTGACCTTGCCGAGATGATCACCATGGTCTCACCGCTGAAACAGGACGGGCTGGTCCAGGCCGATATCATCCTTCTTTCATCCCGGCCGGATTACCACGGGCTTATCCTCGCGAGCCTTGACGGCAAACCGGGCAGCGGCGCGCGGGCGAAACTGCCGCAGGCTGAAGTCGATGCCCGGGCGAAGCAGCCGGGCATGAGGACCATTCTTTATCCGAAAGAAGGGACCTGTTACGAATTTAGCGCGATTGACGCACTCCCGGGTCGCCCGCCCCTGTGCATGGGCCGGCTGGTGTTTTCACGCGACCGCGTGCTCGCGCCCCTGGTCAGGGTCCGCACGATCATCTACTGGGCAATTGGGCTTACCCTGCTGGTAGTATGCGGTATCGGGTTCTTTTTCGGGAGCTTTCTCACGCGTTCCGTTGAACAGCTCATTTACGGGGTGGAGCGCGTGGGCGGCGGCGACATGGATTATGTTCTGCCCCTGACGTCAAAGGACGAATTCTCAATGCTCGCCAATACCATCAATCATTTCGTGAAAGTGATCAAGCTCCAGATCCATGAACTGCAGCGGGCCAACAGGGAACTGCTGCGGCTCGATGAATTGAAGGATGAATTTCTCGCTTCGGTTTCCCATGAGCTGCGGACGCCGCTTTACGGCATAATCGGCATAACCGAGTCCCTTCTCGAGGGAATCGGCAGGGGCAGTGAAGACAGCACCATGGAGAACCTGAGCCTGATAACCGTAAGCGCCCGGCGCCTTTCACACCTGATCAATAATATTCTTGATTATTCACGGCTCAGGCATGGCGACATAGAGCTCAGGGACGACATCGTTGACATGTTTTCGGTTACTGAAGTGGTCATCTCGATCATGCGGCCGATGATACTGAAAAAAGGCATCAGGGTTGAGAACCGGATTCAGGGAGAAACGATTTACGCAAAGGGTGATACAGACAGGATCCAGCAGATCATGCTGAACCTTCTGGGCAACGCGGTTAAATTCACCGATGAGGGCGTTATCACCATAACTGCCGCTGCCAGCGAACGTGAACAGGAACGGCTTCTTGAGATTACCGTTGCCGACACCGGAATCGGGCTCTCGGAAGGCGGGGAACAGGACATCTTCGGTCTCTACGTGCAGGCGAATGCGAAGCAGGAGCGTTCCTATGCCGGATCAGGCCTTGGCCTTGCCATTACCAGGCATCTTGTTGAGCTTCACGGGGGCACCATCCACGCTGTTCCGAATGAGCCAAGGGGCGCGCGTTTTGTTTTTACTCTTAAAATCGCGGGCGGGGATGATGTGAAAAAATCGCGGGCGCCCGTAAAAGCCGCTGTGAATGAGGGGGCGTTCGTTGAAACAGCTGAAGGTGAAGGAGCGGTTGCCACGGGAGCCGGACCCGGCGAACTTCCCGCCGCCGGCGAAGGCGCGGGCCTTGTTCTGGTCGTGGATGACGAGCCGGTGATACAGCAGGTCCTCAGGAGCAGCCTCGAGCTCTGGGGATACGGCGTGATAACCATGGGCCGCGGGGACGAGGCCCTTGTGCTCTTACGCGAGGGCGTGTACCCTGACCTGGTGATCCTTGACGTGATGCTCCCGCGCATGTCCGGGTATGAAGTGTGCCGGTCCATTCGCGAGATCTACGCCCCTCATGAGCTTCCGGTGCTCATGCTCACGGCCAAGGGCAAGCCCGGCGATATGGTCACCGGGCTCGAGGCCGGGGCCAACGATTACCTCGCCAAGCCGCTGGAGCGGCGGGAGCTTCACGCCCGGGTCCAGAGCCTGATCTCCCTGCGCAACTCGGCGCGGCTCGCCTCCGAGCTGGGCCTTATCCAGCACGACCTGCAGATCGCGCATGAGATACAGCAGACCGTGATGCTGAAAGAGAACCCGCAAGTCGACGGCGTTGATATTGCGGTCAGGTATATCCCCATGGAGCAGCTCGGAGGGGATTTTTACAATATATACAAGATTGACGATAATCTTCTGGCTGTGCTCATCGCGGACGTTTCGGGCCACGGCATCCCGGCCGCATTTATCTGCGCCATGCTCAAGGTCACCTATACCTTTCATCTTGAGCAGGAACATGAACCGAGCCTCCTGCTCGCCAGGGTCAATTCATCGATGGCAAACCTCACCGGAGACCAGTATGTGACCGCTTTCTATGCGCTGATTGATCTTGAGAAAAAAATGGTTTACCAGTCAAGCGCCGGCCACTGGCCTCTTCTGTTCAGCCAAAGAGACGGCGGGGATGTCCGCTTTGTGTTGAGCAAGGGCATACCCTTCGGCTGGACCGATGAATCAAACTACGTGACCGAATCACTTGAGCTGAAGAGCGGCGACAGGCTTGTTTTCTACACTGACGGGATCATTGAACTGAAAAACACTTCAGGCGAGATGTTCTGGACCGAAAACTTCCATGAATACATCAAAAACAACAGGGGCCTGGAGATCGATGAATTCGCGGATTCCGTCATTGAAAAACTCAAGTCCTGGGCCCAGTCTGATTCCTTCAGGGACGACGTGACCCTTATTGTCCTGGATATTAACCGCTGATACTCAGCCGGTAATCATCCCGCCCTTGCTGAACGCTTTCGCTCGATCTTGTCCAGGATCTTCTTGCGCATGCGGATGTTTTTCGGCGTTATCTCAAGCAGCTCGTCGTCGGCGATATATTCCAGCGCCTGCTCAAGGCTGAACTCCCTGGGGGGGATGAGCTTTATCGCTTCGTCAGAACCCGCTGCCCGGATGTTGGTGAGCTTTTTGGTCTTGCACGCGTTCACGTCCATATCGCTTTCCCTGCTGTTCGCGCCGATAATCATCCCCGTGTAGACTTCAGTGCCGGGCCCGATGAAAAGGTCGCCGCGTTCCTGCAGGTTTTCCAGCGCATACGCGACCGCGGCCCCTTTCTCCATCTGCACCAGCGCGCCCCGGTTCCTTCCGGGGATCTCTCCCTTGTAGGGCTGGTATTCGTAAAATATCTGGTTGAGTATGCCGGTCCCCCGCGTTTCGGTCATGAATTCGTTTCTGAACCCGATAAGGCCGCGCGAGGGCACGGTGAATTCAAGGCGCGTGTACCCGTCATTCCCCTGCGTCATGCCGGTCATTTCGCCTTTCCGTTTTCCGAGCATCTCGATCACGACGCCCACGAACTCGTCGGCGACATCGATCATGGCGAGCTCCACCGGCTCGTTTTTCTCGCCGTCGATCGAGCGGTAGATCACCTCGGGCTTCGATACCTGGAATTCATAGCCTTCACGGCGCATGTTTTCGATGAGGATGGCAAGCTGCAGTTCGCCCCTGCCTTTGACCATGAACGAATCGGCGTTGGGCGATTTTTCTATGACCAGGCTCACGTTGTTCTGCTTTTCCCTGAGCAGCCTCTCCCACAGCGCGGTCGAGGTGACGTATTTGCCCTCTTTACCCAGAAAGGGCGAGTTGTTGGGAAGGAAGGTCATGGCCAGTGTCGGCTCGTCAATGCTGATCACGGGAAGGGCCTGCGGGTCGTTCCGGTCCGCGACGGTCTCGCCGATGTCGATGGTTTCGATCCCGGCAAGGGAAACGATGTCTCCGGCTGAAGCGCTGGCCACTTCGGTTTTTTTGAGGCCTTCGTAGGTGAAGATTTTTGTTATCCGGTACTGCTCCGACGTCCCGTCCTTTTTCAATAAAAGGACATCGTCGTTGCGGCTGACTTTCCCGTTGTATATTTTACCGGTTCCGAGCCTGCCCACGTAGTTGTCGTATTCAATGGCAGAGGCCAGGAACTGGAACGGTTTGTCCGGGTCGCCCGCGGTGTCATCCACGTTCTGAATGATGGTTTCGAGAAGGGGAAGGATGCCGGTGCTTTTTTCTTTCAGGTCAAGGGTCGCGTACCCGTCCCGCGCTGAAGCGAACACGACGGGAAAATCAAGCTGTTCTTCTCCCGCCTGCAGCTGCACGAACAGGTCAAAGACCATGTTCAGCACCTGCAGAGGGCGGCAGTTCGGCCGGTCGATCTTGTTGATGACTACAATGGGTTTCAGCCCGATTTCAAGGGATTTTTTCAGCACGTATTTGGTCTGGGGCATGGGGCCTTCAAAAGCGTCAACGAGCAGGAGTACCGAATCGACCATTTTCATGATACGCTGGACCTCGCCGCCGAAATCGGCGTGGCCCGGGGTGTCGACAATATTGATTTTGAATTCCTTATAGTGCAGTGAGGCGTTTTTGGAAAAGATAGTGATGCCCCGCTCCCGTTCGAGGTCGTGCGAGTCCATGATCCGTTCCTCGACGTGCTGGTTTTCCCTGAAAAGCCCGGTCTGCCTGAGCATGGCATCGACCAGGGTCGTTTTCCCGTGGTCAACATGGGCTATTATCGCGATATTTTTAATTTTCTTCATGTTCCATCTCCTGAAAGAAGGTGCCTGTTCGTCATTGAGTTGGGAAGGTGCTTTTACAAAACCCTGGTGGTCCCTTTAGGCGCGGAATTGCTTCGACGTATAGGTTTTTTCTTGTTCTGTGTGCCGTGTCTGTCCATAGTTAATAATGCGGGGACACGGTGCGGTATTGGTATATCTTTTGCCAGCACTTTTTTAAAAATTATTATTCGTTGTACTGCACTATGTTAATTGTATCAATTCTATACATATAAATACCAATTATCGCTATTTACGTTAAAAGATAGAATAAGCTCTTTAATAGAATTCATTTGTTTTTTCAATTCCGCGCCTTCCTTGACAGTCGGTGAATTTTATGCCATACTATTTCGATTATTATTTATTAATTCCTCACTGGAATAGACGACTACTATGAATTTTTTTAAAGCACTGTGGCCCCAAAATGAATTAGCTCTCTGTATTGATTCTGATATTGCCCGCAGGGAATACATGACCAGAGTGGTCATTCTTGTTCTTTCAGTGGTGACGGTTTCGCTGTTTTTATTGTCTCTTGCTGGCTTGATCATGGGAATGATTCCCTTTGATACAGTCATTGCTCTTTTTATAATGAACAGTCTTTACATCCTTTCAATCGTTATTTCAGTCAGAAAAGGTTTATGGCGTTTCACGAGCTGGGTGCCGGTCGTCACGATATTTATCGGGGCGGTATACGGGAATTATATCGGGGGTATCGGGTCTCCACTCATTCTTGTGTACGTTCTGGCGGTTGTAATGGCATCCATGCTTTTAGGCAGGAAGCCTCAGTGGACGTTTGTTTTTTTAAGCCTGCTTTCATATTGTGTCATTGCCGTTGCCGATTATTACGGCATAATAACTGCTGAGCGTTCGCATAAAATAATGATTATAAACCGTATGGTCATAGTCACCGCGACCATAGTTTGCATCTCGGCCCTGCTTCATTTTCTCATAAACAGGTTCCAGGCTTCACTGGCTGAAGCGTGTTCACGAAGGGATGAGACCTACAGCCTGGCAATGCAGATCCAGCAGCTCTACGACCAGTCACTGAAGGAGGTCGTTGAGCGGCAGAGTATTGAAGCCGCGTTGCGCCAGTCCCAGGAGCGGTACCGCCTCATCATGAAAAACAGCGATGACATCATCTACACCCTCAACGAGGAGGGGGTTTTTACCTATGTCTCGCCCGCATGGAACAAGCTCCTGGGACATGATATTAATGATGTGACCGGTCATCTTTTTCAGCCGTTCGTGCATCCTGACGATGTGCACCGATGCATTGATTACCTTGCCCAGGTGCTTGCCGGGAAACAGTCACAGCAGGGAGTTCAGTACCGGGTGCGTCACGCAAACGGGACCTGGCGCTGGCATATGACAATTGCGAGCCGTCTTATTGATGATGCCGGGAACGTGCTTGAATACATTGGTATAGCACGGGACATCACGGATTATAAATTTGCACTTGAATCGCTGAGGAACAGTGAAGCGCGGCTTTCAAGCATCATCGAGGGCCTGCCGATCCCGATTTTCGTGCTTGACCGAGATCACCGGGTCATTCACTGGAACCGGGCGATTCATCAGGTGACCGGAATTTCTCCGGGGGAGATCATCGGCACGCAGGACCACTGGAAGGCATTTTATAACAACAAGCGGCCATGCATGGCGGACCTTCTTGTAGACGACAGAATTGACCGGATACCGGAACTGTACCAGGGAAAATACGCGCCCTCATCCCTGGTCAAGGGAGCGTATGAAGCGGTTGATTTTTTTCCTGATATTGGTGATGAGGGTAAATGGTTCCGGTTTACCGCGGCAGCAATAAAGGATATCAACGAGTCAATAGTGGGGTCAATAGAAACACTGGAGGATATTACGACAGTGAAAAACGCCGAGATGCATATTCATGAAGCCCATAGACGGCTGAATGAGATAATAGAATTCCTTCCTGATCCGACTTTTGTCATTGATACAATGGGAAGGGTAATGGCGTGGAACAGGGCCATGGAAGAGATGACCGGTATCGCCAAAGAAGATATCCTCGGCAAAGGAGACCATGAATATTCCATTCCCTTTTATGGAGACCGCAGGCGGATATTGATTGATATAGCCCTGCAGAATGATGATAACAGCTTCAGTTCTTACGATTCATATAGCCGGCAGGGAGACAAGATATGGGGAGAGGTTTTTGTTCCTGAAGTATACTGTGGAAAAGGCGCGTATCTCTCCGGTACCGCATCGAAATTGAGGAACTCACTCGGGGAGATAGCCGGTGCGATTGAATCGATCCGGGATATCACCGACAGCAAAACAGCCGAGAAGGCCCTGCTCGCGTCCCTTAATGAAAAAGAAGTACTGCTTAAAGAGATACATCACCGGGTAAAAAATAACCTCAATGTGATCGTGTCCCTGCTCGGATTGCAGGCCGAAAACGAAAAGAACGATTCGGCAAGGAATTCTCTGTACGTGACGAAAAACCGGATTTTCGCGATATCCCTGATCCATGAATTGTTATACCGGATGGAAGATCTTTCGCATATAGACTTTAAATCCTATATAATACAGATGGTCAAACAGCTCCACAGCCTTTATGTTGATAATGAAAAAACAATCACGGAGACGATTCTGGTTGACAAGGTCATCCTTGACGTTACCCAGGCTGTGCCATGCGGAATATTGATCAATGAAATCGTGACCAATGCATACAAGCACGCTTTCACCGGCAGGCAGGAAGGAAACATCCGTATCGAAATGAATCAAATAAATAATAACTATGTTCTCACTATCGGCGACGACGGAATCGGGATTCCCGATGATAATCCTCAGAATGAATTTACACTGGGAATGGAACTGATCCGGATTCTGGCCATTAATCAGCTTAAAGGTGAATTTAAAATGTGGAGTGAAAACGGGCTGAAATACCGTATAGACTTTCCTGTGACCACACGGGACAGGACAAAGGAAACCGCCTAGAGCCTATCTTAAAAATACCGCCTGGCCAACCCCGGCCGCCAGTAAAAAATTCTTGAAAGTTATTATTGACTTCATGATAATTGTTTTTCAGATTTTAACGATTATTGCCTCATGCTTTACAATTATAAAATGAAAAATTTATTGAAACCTATTACCGCTGTACTTGTTTTTAATGCTGCTGTTTTTCTGGTGGGTATAACCTGGGGGCTCCCCAATAATGAAACATGGCTCTCTGACTCAATGGCCCCGTATCATCCGTTGCTCGGGTTGAGCCAGGGATTTTCATTCGGGTATCTTAATAAATATCCTCTCGTCCATCAGTTTATTCTGGCTGTATTAAACCTGCCGGTTCTTATCGTTGCCATTGTTAACAGCCACCCCCTCGAAGGCCTGCAGTTTTTAAAGTTTGTCACCCTCATCCGAAGCCCTGATTACGCGACCTTTCTTATACTTATTGACCGCCTGGTTTCGGTTTTCATGGGCCTGGGCATTGTGTATTACCTGTACCGTTCAGCAAAGGAGCTTTTTAACGAACGGGCCGGCCTGATTACCGCGGGGATCCTGTCGTTCAATGCTGTTTTTAACTTTTTTTCGCATGTTGCAAAGGTTGAAGTCCCCTATATGTTCTGGGCGGTGCTCGCGTTGTATAAACTGATTCACGCGGTAAAATATTCAAAGACACGGGATTTCGTCTACGTCGCGTTATTTTCATGCCTGTCTTATGGCACAAAGGACCAGGCGTATTCAATTTTTGTCATACCGTTCATTGTTTATCTCTTTATCTATCCGGTGATCACCAGGGAAAGGGGGCGCCCTGTTCTTTCATCCATGTTCAATAAAAATACCCTTGTTTTCATTGTCTCTTTTATCGGTTTTTCACTGATTGCCCAGAACATAGTATTAAACTGGGAAGGGTTTCTTTACCGCTTCTCGCTGCTGATCGGATCGTCGCGGGAAGGCGGGATGCATTACGAGTTTTCCCTGATCGGGCTGGCAGCCATGCTGGGGGGGAATTTATATTCATTTATTTATTCAGCTCTGGGCCCTCCCATGGCGCTCACAGTCCTTGGCGGTACCGCATATTTTGTCATAGCCCGGCGTAACAGAGGAAGGGAATACGCGGTGCAGTTGATTTTTCTGCTCGCGTCACTCTCGTATTTCATTTGTTTCATGCTGATAATACTTCAGAGCACGGCGCGTTTTGTATTGCCGCAGAGCGTTTTTCTCGCGGTATACGGCGGTTTTTTTGTTGACCGGGCAATTGACTCGTTGCGGGGCAGATGGAAACCCGTTATGGCATGTCTTGCCGCGCTGGCAGTTGTGTATTCCCTGTATAACACCTTATCCGTTAATGTGGAAATGTTGACCGATCTTCGATATAGCGTTGAAGACTGGATGAAACAGAACATCCCCGAAAATTCGGTGATTGAATATTACGCGTATCTCCATTATCTGCCGCGGTTCCCGGACGGGACCAGGTCATACCGGGTGAAAAAAGACGTGTCAGACATTGAAAAGAGAAAACCGGATTATATTGTTATCACGTCCCATTATTACGGCCGTTACCAGGGCACTACTGACTATGTGGTTGTCGCAGGCCGTATTATTAATTCCTCGAAAAACATCAGGCGCAGGCAGAGCGATTTTCCCGAATTTTATCAGCAACTGTTCACCAACACGCTGCCGCATTACCGCAGATGCAAAAGCTTTTATCGCTGGGAACCATGGTACAGGGAAGTCTCCTATGCCAGAATTTCCCCTGAAAGGATCACCATCTTTAGAAGGGAGTCTTCCGCACGATGAACAATAAAGGCCCCAAAAAAAGACGAAGGATCATAGTCGCGGCAATTATCGTTACTGTTGTTATTGTTGTGCCCGCAGTTTTCTTCACTGTATTATCTCTGCACAACGCCGCCGCTTCCCGGGAGTGGCTTTCGCGTCCCGCCCGCCCCGGTTCGCTGGTTGATATCGGCGGACGTTCTCTTTACTGCACGGTGCGCGGGACCGGCCGCCCTGCGGTCATTATCGAGGCAGACCTCGGGTCAACCTCCCCGGAATGGTGGCAGATACAGGAACGCCTTTCCGGCAGGGCAACGGTCGTGACCTACGACCGGGCCGGTTACGGATGGAGCGGGAGCGCGCCGCTTCCCCGTTCGCTTGATGATATTACCGGAGATATGGTGTCCCTGTTGTCCGCTCTGGGCCTGAAGGGGCCCTGTGTCTTCATAGGGCAGGGCCTTGGTGCGCTGTATGTTCAGTATTACGCGCTGAAAAACCCCGGTAAAACATCCGGCCTGGTGCTCGTTTCCCCGGTTACGGTTGATTATCCCCGTCTCAAAAAGGAACTGAGCCCGGTCATCTATAAGAATCTGCTCGATCGCACGCCGGGCCTGAAGATCACCTCTTTTCTCGCCGGACTCGGCGTGATCAGGTTTTTTAAAGCGGTCCCCTATCTGAACGTCCCCCCGGAAGTCAGGCCTTTTGTCGTGGAACAGTATTCACTTGAAAAATCGTTTAACGCGATGCTTGACGAGTACGCGGCGGGGCTTAAAAAGAACATCGCTTCAGTCATTAAGGCAGGGAGTTTTACGCGCAGGCCCGTAACCGTGGTGCACCACTCTCCCGAGCGGTATACGAAGGAACTGATGTCACTGTCTCTTTCATATGATGAAGCCGGGATGATCGAAAAGCTGTATGACCGGATGGACCGCGCCGTGGTGAGCCACTCATCTTCGGGCAGGCTCCTCTATTCCGGCAAGGCGGTCAAAGACCTTCAATTCAACGATCCTGACCTTATCATTCAGGCCGCGGAAGACATGATTAAGCGGGCTCGGTGAGTTTGCCAATCAGTCCGTGGTCAGGTATTTCTCAAGGTATTCGGTGAGGTCCCTGATGTTTCTGCGTATCATCGCTTTGAATTCAGGGGGGATGTTCTGGCTTTGCACGACCTTGTAATAGTTGATCGCGTCGCGCACTTTCCGCTGTTTGATGAACTCGTTGGCTTTTTCAAGCATGGGTTTGAATTTATAAAACGAGTATTCCAGGATGTTTTGTTCGCGGGACAGGCTGAACTCATCGGGAAGCCGCGTAAAATCATAACTCACTTTTAGGATAGGAAGTTCCTTTTTTTTGCGTTTGTCGGTTTTTATGAGGTTGCGGTAGAAGTTTTCTTCTTCCTTCATCCTTGTTTCATGGTCTTTATCAAGGATGTCGAATTCCTGGTCTTCTTTTCTGTCTCCGATGATTTCAAAAGAGGACGTTCCCGCTTCGTCCCTGGTGTCCTGAAGAATTTTTTCAAAGATCTCTTCATCGCTGAGTTCATCCCCGCTTTTGTCTTTTCCGTATTCGCTGATCAGTTCGAAATCTGAGTCGTCCTCTTCAACCTTTTTTTCAATCTGCTTCTCGACTTTTTTTTCTGTTTCTTCTTTCTTTGAAGAAACTGGTGCCTCTTCTTTCGGTTTCAGCCCGCCGGGAAGCTTCTGAAGAATGTCAAGGATCGGTTTCGGGTCAATCGTCAGAGGGGGGGGCTGTTCGAATTTCGCCTCGGTCGCCGACGGTCTTTTTTCGCTTTCAGGAATAATGTTCTGGGTCAGGTCTTCGATTTTATTGTTCAGCTTGCTGATATCGTCCTTAAGTTTTGAAACAACGCCGATCTCGTCTTTGAGAGACTTGATTTCGTCAAGCTCACGGGATATCCGGTCATCTGATTTCAGGTCCTGTTTGAGCTGGTTGATCACTTTTTCAGCGATATCGTCCGTATTGATTATTTTTCCCTGATCGATAACGCCGATGCTTATCCGTTCAGGCATGTGCCCGTCAACCGTGAATTTCACTTCACCGGGCTTTTTCCCCAGTTCCTGTTTCTTTTTGTGGGCGATTTCCTTTTTCCTGCTGCGGTAAGACCTGAGATATTCAATATTGCTTTCTATTTTATACCTGGTCTCCAGGTCATTGACCCGGTCATGCACGCCGGCGTATAATGATATGGCTGTGGAAAAATCGCCTTTCATGGCATAGATTTCGGAGTTTTTCAGGGTCCTTTTATAGATCCTGAAGCGTGACGTATCAGAGATGATTTCATCAGCGAGGTAGGGCAGTTCAAAGGCCTGGTCAGGTTCCTGCGGGGCCTCTTCAGGAGTATAATCAGATTTCCTTCTTCTTCGGGGGGTGTCATCCGGAAATTCTTCTTCGATCTCCCTGTCAGTGGCCCTTCTTCTGAAAATTTTTTCCGGTTTGCCTTCGTTTGTTTCTTTAACCTCAGTGGTTTTTTCTTCACTGGCGCTGCCGAGGAACGCCCAGATGAGGATCATGACCATGAAGACAAGAATTATAGTTAAAAAGATATTCATATAGTGATCTGTAATTTTTTTTTAGCCTTAAATTATATCGTAACTTTTATGCGTACCGAGAGTTCTCCTCTTTTACTCTATAATTAATGCTCCCTGTTAATATACTAATATTCTGTGTTTTCGGGCAAATGGCCATGAGATTAACAGGCGGTAAACCGGTACCAGTATTATTGTCGTCACATAAACAGTATATATCATGAAAAAGACTTGAGGAAACAAGAAAAAGTTATAGACAGTCTGAAAAGGGTTTATTTATTTCAATTCGTGCTGTCTCGACCCAGGGCCGGGATAGTTCGTCCAAAATAGCGCTTTTAATTGCAACTTAAAGAGGGGGAATATATGTCACAATCTTCTATTAACAAGGACATGACGTTCGGTGAAATTCTGCAAATGAAGCCCGGGGCCGCCCAGATTTTGATGCGCTACGGGCTGCACTGTATCGGCTGCCATATCGCTGTTTCTGAAACACTGGAGCAGGGTGTTATGGCGCATGGCCATGATCAGGCCGTAGTCAGTAAAATCGTTGATGAGATCAACCATTCCGCCTGATGCGTTCGTGAGCTGATCCCGGTTTGTTTTTTAATAGTTAATAAAGGCAATTCCGGGTCAGCTCCCGCTTCACTTATTCCCTGCGTGAGATCAACACCACAACTGATCCTTTGATGCAGTTGTATACTTTTTTTTCAAGCAGCGGTTCGCTTCCCGGCTCAAATATATCCTCAGGGGAATTCCGGCCGGTATCTATGGCGATCCTCCATTTCCCCGGCGAGGGAGGCGCGGGAATTTCAATCAGTCTGCTCAAGCCTGAAGCATTGAAAATCATAAAAAGGTCATCATCCTGTTTCCCGTTGCCGAGCTGCGTGTATTCGCCGTTTATCACGAGCGCCACAAAATGGCTTTCCTTTTCCCAGTCAGGCTCACCAGCTTTGACCCCGTGCCATGATATGTCGGGCCCTGACATTCCCTGCTCTGTGTTGCCGGTAAAAAATGTTTTTCTTCTCAGGCCGGGGTGTTCTTTTCTGAAGCGTATCATCATTTTAGTGAAGCGCAGAATTTCCCGGTGGGCTTCAGCGTATGACCAGTCAATCCAGGAAATCTCATTGTCCTGGCAATAGGAGTTGTTGTTGCCTCCCTGCGTTCTTCTGAATTCATCCCCGGCAAGCAGCATGGGTATCCCCTGTGAGAGAAAAAGCGTTGCGATGAAATTCTTGATCATCCGCGTTCGCCGGTGTTCGATATGTGAGATCACGGTCGGGCCTTCAATGCCGAAGTTCTGGCTCAGGTTATAGTTTTCGCCGTCCCTGTTGTCTTCACCGTTTTCAATGTTGTGCTTTTCTTTATACGTCACCAGGTCGTTCAGCGTAAAACCGTCATGGCAGGTGATGAAGTTGATACTTTGCAGCGGGCCCTGTTCCTCTCTTCCGTACAGGTCTGAGCTTCCGGTGAGCCTAGTGGCAAAAGCCCCGGCTGAATCGCCCTCGCCCCGCCAGAAGCGGCGAACGTCGTCACGGTATTTGCCGTTCCACTCGGCCCACCTGCCGGGAAATTCACCGACCTGGTATGCTCCGGCCGCGTCCCACGCTTCGGCGATTATTTTGGTGTTGCGCAGAATGGGGTCTTCTTCTATGCGTTCGATCAGGGGCGGGTTGCTCTGGATGTTGCCCTCCTGGTCGCGGCCCAGAATCGATGCGAGGTCGAACCTGAACCCGTCGATTCCCATTTCGATGACCCAGTACCTGAGCACGTCAAGGATGAAGTCGCGCACAATGGGGTGGTTGCAGTTAAAGGTGTTGCCGCACCCCGAATAGTTTTTATAAAACCGCCTGTTTTCCTCAAGGATGTAGTACAGGGAATTGTCGATGCCCCTGAACGATATGGTCGGGCCGAGATGGTTCCCCTCGCCGGTGTGATTGAACACGATGTCCAGGATCACTTCTATGCCCGCGTCGTGGAAGGCCTTGACCATGTCCCTGAACTCCGGGACCTGGCCGCATGCCTTGTCTGATGTCGAATACATCCCCTTGGGCGCGAAAAAGGCGATGGTGCTGTATCCCCAGTAGTTCGTGAGGCGCCTGCCGGTGACCGGGTTTGTATTGATGTTTTCAAAGGCGTCGAATTCCTGTACCGGCATAAGCTCCACTGCCGTGACGCCCAGTTCCTTCATGTACGGGATTTTTTCAATGATGCCTTTATAAGTGCCGGGCGTGGAAACCGCGGATGATTGGTGCTGCGTATATCCCCTGAGGTGGACCTCGTAAATGATCGAGTCTTCCATGGGGATGTTGAGCTGGCCCTGGTAAACCAGTTCGTTTTCCGCAATGACGATGCTTCTGGGCGCATACGGCGTGTTATCTCCGGATGACATGCGCAGGTCAAGCTCGGGTGAATCAGGGTCGAACCCGCGTGACTGGAGAAGGTCCCATCTGAATTTTTTGGAGATTGCCCTCGCGTAGGGGTCGATGAGCAGCAGGTTCGGATTGAACCGGTGCCCGCGTTCGGGATTATACGGGCCGTGAATGCGGTACCCGTAATGCTGGCCTTCGCTGATCCCCTGTATCCATATATGCCAGATGTCACCGGTCTTGTTTAATACCGGATCAAGTTTTATCTCGAATTTTTCCGAACGCGGGTCTTCTCCTTCGAAGAGGACCAGAATCACGGCTTCGGCGTTCCTGCTGAATATGGAGAACCGGGCGCCATCGCCATGCAGATAGGCTCCCAGAGGAAGGGGGGTTCCGGGCGCTGTGACGATCGGGTCAGGTTTCATTATCCTCAATCCGCGACATGATACAGTTTTTCAAATTCATTGATCACTTCATTTCTTTCGGGCCTGTCTTTGCCCGGTTCTTTGCCGCCGGTAATCCTGGCCGTTACGGTGATCACAATCACCTGGTGGTCCGGGTCATCAGTGTACACGTATATCGTTTTGCTGATCGCCCTGTTGTACGCCCCGGTTTGGAGCGTGATCTCAATTTCTCCGCTGCCTCCGGCAGGGATCTCCTTCTTTGAAAGGAGCGTTCCGGTGCAGCCTCACCCGGCCTTGATGTCTTTGATGTGGAGCGTGTCCTTGCCCGTGTTTGCAAATTCAAACACATAGAGCAACTCGGAATTTGGCTGAACAGTTCCGAAATCATGCTTTATCTGATCAAAGTGTATTTCAGGTTTTGACCATAACATCAACGGGAGCATGATCAAAAAAACCGCATATACGAGCCGTTTTGTATTCATTTTTTTCTGCTCCTGCAGGTAATTCGCATATTAACCGCTCTTTAAGTGTAAAATAGCAAGTATTTTTTTCATCCTGTCAACCCCGGAAATTATGCTTGATTAATTCCCCCTTGACTCATTAACTGTAAAGCGTTAGAATAATGTTTTGATATCGTAGGAGTGCGTTATGACTATAATAATTGATGTACATGCACGGGAAATACTGGATTCACGGGGTAACCCCACGGTTGAAGTTGACGTTGAACTCGCCAGCGGAGTTATCGGCAGGGCCGCGGTGCCATCCGGAGCGTCAACCGGTGAGCATGAGGCAGTTGAGCTTCGTGACGGAGACAAGAAGCGTTATCTGGGAAAGGGTGTGCAGAAGGCCGTTTCCAATGTCAATGATATAATATCCGGGGCTATTATGGAAATGGACGCCCTGAACCAGGTCGAAATTGACAATGTTCTGATCGACCTGGACGGGACCCCGAACAAGGAAAAACTCGGCGCGAACGCGATCCTCGGGGTATCGCTGGCCTGCGCCAGGGCCGTTGCCAGTACTCTTGACATCCCCCTGTACCGCTACATAGGCGGAGTGAACGCCTGCGAACTGCCGGTTCCGATGATGAACATCCTTAACGGCGGTTCTCATGCCGATTCCAACGTTGACCTCCAGGAGTTCATGGTAATGCCGGTCGGAGCGTCCAATTTCAAGGAGGCCCTGAGGATGGGCGCTGAAACGTTCCATGCGCTGAAGAGCGTTCTCAAGGGAAAAGGCTATGCGACCAGTGTCGGTGACGAAGGCGGTTTCGCTCCGTCGCTGAAGTCGAACCAGGAGCCCCTGGACCTGATCATACAGGCCATTGAAAATGCGGGATTCAAGCCCGGCAAGGACATCATGATCGCACTTGACCCCGCTGCCAGCGAGTTCTATGATAAGGCAAAGAAGAAATACGTTTTTTCCAAAAGTGACGGAAGCGAAAGGGACAACGCGGGCATGGTGGATTTCTGGGAAGGCCTGGTGAACCAGTATCCCATAATTTCCATTGAGGACGGTCTCGCCGAGGACGACTGGGACGGATTCAAACTGATGAAAGAACGTCTCGGCAAAAAGATCCAGATCGTGGGCGACGACCTTTTTGTCACCAACACCAGGAGACTTGAAAAGGGCATTGAAATGGGAGTCGCCAATTCAATCCTTATCAAATTGAACCAGATCGGGACGCTTACTGAAACGATCCAGGCCATCGAAATGGCGAAAAGGGCCGGGTATACCGCTGTTGTTTCACACCGCTCCGGTGAAACCGAGGACTCAACGATTGCCGATCTCGTGGTGGCCATGAATACCGGCCAGATCAAGACCGGATCAGCCTCCCGTACAGACAGGATAGTAAAATACAACCAGCTTATGAGAATTGAAGAAGAGCTCGGCTCTGCAGCTATTTTTAAAGGTAAAGAGGTATTTTACAACATTGGATGAAAGAAGGAACAGGTTTTCTTCGATAGTTCTTTTGTGTGTTCTCTCCGGCATTTATCTCTTCGTGTTCAGCGAGGGCGGGGTGCTGGAGAGAATCAATTTGCAGCGTAAAAATGACGGCCTGCTCAGCGGGATCAGGTCCCTGAACGAGGAAAAGAAAAGGCTTGAATCGACTCTTCGTGACTATGAGAAGGGAGGAAAGACAGGCGAGGATGTTCTGAGCGCGGGATTTATCCGCAGCGGGGATCAGGTTGTCTTTCTTCGCAATGCCGTTCCGGGCACGGGTACCGCGGCAAAAGAAAAAAAAGATGAAGCTTCTTTTACTTTCGAAATGATCCACTATAGAATTCTCTGGGTTGTTCTTTCACTGTTGATATTTTTTTTCCATTACAGCAGAAGACCTCACAAGGAGGACGGTTTCCGCAATGCATGAAATAATTTCCGTGACCGACAGGGACAAGCATGCCCTCAAAAAACAGCTTGGCATTGATAACATCAACCCTGCCGGAATCGTCGAACGCTGCCCTTATGGTTACCCTTCGATCATCATGCTGCACCCCCTGGGGGGCAGGCATGAACAGAGGGAAGAGGCTAGGGAACAGTGCTTTAAGCGCATTACGAACCTTTTGTGGCTGACCTGCCCCTATCTGAACAAAAAGATCCATGACCTCGAATCGCAGGGCTATATCAACAGGATATCATCCTTTATCAGCGGTGACACCAATCTTGTTTTTCTGATGAAGGAGGCCCACGCCGATTATCATTACCTTCGAAAAAATCTGTGCAGAAAATTTATCGAGAAAGGGGACGATGTTTTTTTCAAGTACATAAATTTTATGAATACCGGGATCGGGGGTATAAAAAATATTGACCATCTGAAATGCCTGCACCTTCACTACGCCCATTACAGAGTGTGCGAAAAAAATGTTGCCGGGAAGATTGTTTACCATCTGCTCAATGGAACGATATCATGCAACGAGGTGCTCTGTGAGAACCGCTCATAAAAAATCTGAAATAATTGAACTGAAGAAACTTAAAAAAGACGGGTCGCTCGATTCAAGGGTCTTTCGTATCTTGTCAGGCGCGCTCAAGAAAGGGCAGTTCGTGGCAATCCCTGTTGACGGAATTTACGGTATGGCTGCCTCTTACGATGATGATTCCCTTGACACAATCTGCAAAGTGACCGGCCAGGAAAACCATCATATTGAACGCCTTGTTTCTTCGTTTAAAATGCTTGATCTGATCGCCGAAATTGACAAGCTCGAATTTGATTTTCTGCACCGCATCTGGCCCGGTGAAATTGTCGTCCGCCTTGAGAAGCACGCGAACAGAACACAGACCGTTGCGGTCAGAATGCCGAAGAGCAAATATGTTGAGGACCTGATCAATGTTATTGAAACGCCACTGTATTTCACGCCGGGCGGCGGGCATGTTTATAAAAAAAACGATGTCATCAAGAGGTTTAAGGACAAATGTGACTATCTGGTTATAATCAACGAGTTCTGCAAGGATCACAACGAACCTTCAATCGTCGATATCAGCGGCGGCAGCCTGGAGATCCTTAATGAAGGAAGAATATCGGCTGAGGAGATCAAGTCGCTGTATTTTCTCGGGAAGGACGATATATCCCTCTGATTTTTGTACTGCAATGAAAACGAATGCGTCGCTGAACAGATATCTTGCCGTGCCTTTCGCCGTAATGCTTTTTATGCTGCAGGCCTTCTCATCCGATAATGAATACCCTGACACCAGGCTTAATGAAGCGTGGCGGATCAGGAAGACCCCCGTCTTTGACGTTCTGTACCCGGCTGAGTTTCAGCGAAACATCAGCGGGATCATGGGAACCCTGTCTCGTTCCTACGCCCGCTGCTCAAACCTTCTCCGGCATAAAAGTTCACGCGTGATCAGGATCATTGTCTGTCCGGGACCGTCGCGCCGCATCCCTGCGGGATATCCGCTGCCTTCGGAATACTACGGTGAAACCGGTAATGACGTCCGTATCCCCTTCTGCTCCAGCGATGAACGGTTAAGCAGTGTCTGCCTGTACGGGATGTCACAGGCGATGCTCAGTGATTTTTTAAGCCAGGGGCCCGTGACGGCGTCTGTTCCGGAATGGCTGCGCGAGGGAGTGGCCCGCTATGCCGCCTTCGGCATGGACCGCGAGGCGCTCTCGTTTCTCTATTCCCGTATGGTACACGGGAGATGGAATGGCGTTGCCGGCATTGGCCGGGAACCGGGCCCGTTAGTGCGCGCCTGCCTCGCCCGGGCATTCCTTCATTATCTGGACTCGTCGTTTGAGGCAGGCGCCGTGTCCCGGTTCTTCGGGCAGATGAGGCAGGGGAAAGGGTTTGCCGGATCGATCGAGGCCGCCTGCGGGATATCGTTCGATGAGTTCAACCGCTGCCTGGTTGCCTTCTATGAGAAAAAGCGGGGGGATGTCGGGCCCGCGCCCGGCAGGGGAGATGCCCGCGCATGCGCCGCGTGCCCGGATGATTCCTCGGTGTCGGTGCCGCTGTATGTAAATGAAACCGGCCGCGGAAGTATCTGCCTTGAACGGGGGGTTTCATCCTGTGCTATCACTGAGGCCCGGTCGCTGCCGGGCGCGGACGGGAACACGCGGGTGATCGCATCCTTCAAAACCGCAGAGCTGTACGCATCAGCGTCCGAAATCAACCGGTGCGCTGCCGTGTCCCGCGACGGCACGGTCATGGCCTATGTCAGGACAACTGCCAATGGGGAAAGGATCGTGGTTACCGCGCTTCCCGGCGGTGATGTGCTGGCGGAGAGGACCATGCCCTTCAGGGCGGTATACGACCTTGCCCTGAACCCGGCAGGAGACATGGTGGTATTTTCCGGGTTCACCGCGCGTGCCGGCGACCTGTATTCTTTTTCGTGGAAGAAACCGGATCTGCGGCGTCTGACCGCCGATGACGCACTCGAGCGTTATCCGGCGTTTACGCCTTCAGGGGACAGCATCGTTTATTCCCGCCGCAGATCGCGCAATGAATCTGACGCGGCGTACAGCCTGTACCGGGTTGACCTCAAGGGCGGGGAACCGCGACCTCTGTATTACAGCGGGGGCAGTGACATCCACCCCTGTGTTTCCCCCAATGGCGATGACGTTATCTTCGTGTCAAAAACAGAAACAAAATCAGTTTTGATGAAATATGATACGCGCATGAAAACATCAGTTGTTCTTCCCGCGGCAATTGATTCTTTTTTTCCCCTGGCAACAGATGGCGGCATTCATTTTTTTGATCCGCTCAGGGGGCGGTGCTCGCTCTCAGGAGGGCCTAAGCATTGATTGGTGCTTCTTATAGTGCGAAATATTACGAATATTTTTCATTTTAACACTTGACTTTGCTCATTGTGATATTAAAAGTCAACAGAACAAAAGGGCCGGATCGGGGGATGCCCGTTATGTGCGGTCTTTTTCTTTAATGAGTTATCCTTCAAAAAGATCCTGTCCGGGATGTTGTTCGGTATCGATTATATACGGTCATTTCGATGATTTAAGCGACGAAAATTATGAAAAAACGGTGATTTTCCTTTCTCAATGCCGATATAACGAAAAAGGAAATTTATGATAAACAGTTAAGTGCTCGACGTGCCGTTTACGGCGGTTATTGTTATTTTGCAGTTCACAGGAGACCTGGATGTCGCGACAAGGGGATTTTAACCGAAAAACAAGGGAAACCGATATTGTAATAACCGTGACCCTTGATTCGATGGCTGAATCGAAAATTGACACGGGTGTGCCGTTCTTTGATCACATGCTTCTTACCATGGCGCGTCATGGCAGGTTTTGCCTCAATGTTTCCTGCCTCGGCGACACTCATGTTGACGATCACCACACGGTAGAGGACATCGGCATATCAATGGGCCAGGCCGTTAAGGCCGCGCTCGGAAACCGGGCCGGGATTACCCGTTTCGGAAACGCTCTTGTCCCCATGGATGACGCTCTCGCGATGGCTGCAGTGGACCTATCCGGGCGGTCTTATTTCAGCTATACCGGGGAACAGCTTCGCGGCTATATCGCGCGCTACAGCGAGGAGTTGACCCTTGAATTTTTCAGGTCGTTTGCCGATAACGCCGGCCTGAACCTGCACCTGAATCTTCTCAACGGCACGAACAGGCACCACATCCATGAAGCGCTGTTTAAGGCTGTTTCCCGGGCCCTGTATCAGGCGATGAGCATAGACCGGTCCCTTGACGGGGCAATCCCTTCTGAAAAGGGTACAATTTCATGATCACCGTTATCGATTACGGCATGGGAAACATACGCTCGGTTGTCAAGGCGGTCGAGCTTTATACCCCTGACGTAAGGGTTTCTGATGATCCGGCCACGATTCAAACTTCACAAGCAATGATCATGCCCGGCGACGGCGCTTTCGGCATGGCGATGGAGCATCTCGACAAGCTGGGATGGATACAGCCGCTGAAAGAGTATATCGCCGGTGGCGGTTATTTCCTCGGCATATGCCTGGGTTTCCAGCTTCTTTTTTCAAGCAGCGAAGAGTTCGGCGAGCATGCCGGCCTCGGTATCGTCCCCGGAAGGGTGGTGCGTTTTCCGCACGGCGAGCTCAAGGTCCCGCACATGGGATGGAACGATGTTGAATTTCACCACAGCTCAGCTTTCCTGACCGGAATCGAAAACGGGAATTATTTTTATTTCATTCATTCCTATTTTCCCGAAGAGGTCGACCGCGACTGGATCATCGGCGAGGTTGCCTATGGCGTCAATTTTCCCTGCATCGTGGGAAGAGGGAACCTGATCGCGACCCAGTTTCATCCGGAGAAAAGCCACAGCGCCGGGCTGAAAATAGTGGAAAATTTCGTGCGCACCTGCAGGAGCAGTGATGATAATCATACCCGCCATTGATATCCGCGGAGGGAATTGCGTTCGCCTTCTTCAGGGCGATCCTGACCGGGAAACCGTTTATTCAAACGATCCGGTGAAACAGGCCCTCCGATTTCAGGAAGACGGAGCCGAACTGATCCACGTTGTTGACCTCGACGGCGCGTTTTCAGGGACAGCGGTCAACCGTGAAACCGTCGCCGCGGTGGCCCGTGCGGTTGACATCCCGATCGAAATCGGCGGGGGCATACGCAGCCGGGAGACCATCGAGTTCTATCGGTCAGCGGGAGTTAAGCGCATCATCCTCGGGACCGCGGTGCTGGCGCCCGAATTTTCGGCAATAGTTGATGAATACGCCCCGTACCTCGTGGCCGGTATTGACGCCAGGGACTCCATGGTCGCGGTCAGTGGATGGAAGGAAGTTTCCTCCGTGCGGGCCATTGACGTTATAACTGAC